>NZ_JBOBHU010000002.1:0-545732 GCF_050587665.1 Rhizobium sp. Nf11,1
GCTGCTGACCGCCGTCACGATGTCGGCCGCAGTTGCTTCCGTGCCGAGGGTAACTGTCGCGCCGACCCGCTGACTGTTTGGCGCCTCCTGATGGCGCCGATGACTCTGGAGGCGAGGGGGCGGGACGACTGAACAGGATCCGCGACGAGTACGTCCGCCACTCCGATCTCGACGGCCGTGTCCATCGCCTGGAATCCAGTATCAAGGATCTTCGCGAAGAGCACCGTGAGACTTCGAAGGAGACCACCCGAAGGCTCGATGCCATCATTGCGTCACTGGCGAAAAACAACGCCTGAGAAACATCGAAAGTGTCGGGCCGCACGGAGACATGCTTGGAGAGCACTTCACTGGCAATTGCTGCACGACCCGACTCTTAGGTGGGCGGATTGCAAAGAGGAAGGCATTCCGCTGCCAACAAAGCGGCTGATCAATGTATCTGAGACCGGTGAGGCAAGCCGCTGGGCGTTGGATCAGCCGGCCTTGGCGGGCGGGGTGAGCCAGCCGTCGCGTGGCAGTTCCGGCCGTTGCGGCTTCGGACGGAACTTCACCAGCACCTCGCGTCCGTCGACGGAGGCCTGCGTGCGTTCCAGCGCGTCCCGCTCGGCGACTGCCTGGCGCCAATGTTCGCCGTCCCGGCCGTCAGGGCGGCCCTGTTCTTCCCAGATCGCATAGGCCCGTTTGCTGATCCACTCATGGCGTCTGTCGCTCATCCATCGATTCCGTTCGTGAAAGGCGTTATTCGGCAATTCTGTCCGGCAGAACAGGCGCGCGGCGCTTGGCTGCCCTCAGCGATCGAGGAAGGCCCGAAACGTGTAAACAGACTCTCGCCTGGTCGCTGCGCAGTGACCCTCCTCCCGCGATCCGGTGAGCTAATCTAGTTCTCTGCCTGCAGTTCCCGTACGCTGGCGGACAAAAGAAGGGGGATAGGTGGAAGCTGATGGGTCTTGGAGGGTCAGGTATTCTCGAAATAGGGGCGTCGGCGCACACCTTCATCCTTACAAAGTTCGGCGCGGTGGCAATGGCGTGGGCGACCCGAAAATAGCGACGGCTGACCAAAGGCCCCGCCGAGACGAGGCCAGTTGTGATGTGGGACAGAAGGGATCATGACGCCCTTAAAATTTTCGGTAGGATCGTCCGTTTGGAACAGACTTTCCTAATATACGTTGTAGGAAGCCTGCCCACGGAGGACGCCATGATCAGCATCTGGGACGCGAACGTCCAATTGAAGATAGATGATCGTGTTCACGTCATCAGGAACGCTAGAGAGGCGGTCGCATTCTTGAAGAAATACTGGCCCGACAAGAAAAACGCGAGCTATGCGACAGCGTGGAAGGTATGCCTGGACGCGGCGCATGGCGTTGTTCCCGATACGGAAGCGCGATCTGCGTTTGAGGCTGCGGCAAAGGAGGCCGGTATCCTTCAACAAACTTGAGGTCGCTTCGTTTGAAGTGAGAAACTGGATAATGCCGCCATCGGCCATCATGCGGCATTCGGCCGTGCGAAGCACCTCCGAGAGAACTGGGAATTACCTTCGCACGGCACGTCGCGAGAACCTTCCTCGCGCGGTCCAGTGAGCTAACCTAATTCTTTCTCTACTGTTCCCGTACGATGCCAGACAAAAGAGGGCCCCGTCGAAGCGGGGGCCAAGGCGTGCGTACGGAAAGATCGGATCCAGATAGCTGTAAACGCAGTAACGCAACAAAGTTCACGACTAGCGCATGGTCGTGGGAGAGAAAGCCCCGCGCGCGCGGGGCAGAAACGTAGGGGGTGTTTTGATGCGCCACTTGTGCGTCGCGCAAATAGCTTGCCTAATATTATCTTTTTGGCAATAAACTATGCTATTGACAAATACATAATTTAGGACACGGGCATTCAGTATTGGTCATGGCCCAAGCATCGGTCCACACATTACATGATCGCGAGGCGCGGAAGCAAAAGCTGAATGGATAGTCCCCCTGGCGTCCATGATCGCTGGATATCAATTTTAAGGCTCCGTGCTATCCTTTGCTCCAGGACGCTTCCAAAGCCAGAAGGAGCTTGAGTGGGGTTCGTAATCGACGGTCCGTTCGCTTCAAGCCAAACCAATTCGATTGTGTCGGGCGAAATTGCAGTGGCGATCTGGACGGTACCCTCGCTGACAGAGAGCGCGCCGTACTTAGCCGCGTTCGTCGCGAACTCGTGAAACAACAGCGCCAGAGAGCTGATCTTCGCTGGACCTACCTCGACGTCCCCGCCGCTCAGCGTCCATTGCCGGTTACCATAAGGTGCAAGGACATTCGAGAGAAGCTGAAACAGCGTGGCTGACTGAACCTCGACGGCCTGTTCGGTTAGACTTGGCAGCGTTATCTCGTGCGCTCGGGCCAGAGCCATGAGCCTCTCTTGGGTGCTGGCGGCGAGATCGTCCGAGCTTGATGCGGTCCGGGCACCGAGAGTGATAATGCTGCTGATGATCGCGAACAGGTTTTTTACGCGGTGATGCATTTCCCGGAGGAGCAGTTCTCGGTGTTCGGCTGCCCGTCTCCGCTCCGAGACGTCGCGGGCAATCTTGGATGCTCCGATAATTTTGCCATTGCCGTCTCTGATCGGGGAGATCGTCAAAGAAATGTCGATGAGTTCGCCGTCTTTGCGGCGTCTTACGGTTTCAAAGTGATCGACGCGTTCACCGGCTTGGATTCTGCTAAGTATGGCGGGCTCTTCATCGAGGCGATTATCCGGGATAACAAGGGTGATGGGCTTTCCTATTGCCTCGTCTGCGGTATATCCGAAAATTCTCTCGGCGCCTTTGTTCCATGTCGTGACAATGCCGGACAAGCTCTTGCTGACAATGGCATCGTCTGACGATTCGATAATGGCCGCAAGAAAGGCCGCCGCATCATAAGCAGGCGATGCAGGCTCGGCGGTAGCCGGTTTTTCTCGATCACCCAAACCCATCTTCGCCCCTGTTTGATGTTTGATAAAGCCATCTCTCACGGTCGAAGATTATAGCATATCGCATTGCCGTTCGGTCGAAATGAATCCTCAAGCGCGGCTGCAAACCCGCGCGATCAGCAATGCAAGCTCATCACCAGAAATAATGTCATAAGATTTGTTGTTGCCGTGAACAAAGACCTCTAGGGCGTCGAGCTGGTCAGCGTGCTCACTCGCATATTCTATAGCTTGCCTGAGAGAATCGAAGGTCTTGTTCGGAGTGTGGATTAACCAGCTATGAACCGTGCACGGAGTTGTCGTATAGACAGAGATTTTGTCCATCATTGAACACCGGTCCATCTGTGATGCAATTTAGGAGATTAATATATACCCCTGAGCAAACGAGCATACCAACCGCAAGATGCAATCTGGTTGCTAATTAGTTAACGAAAAAGCCCCGCAGCCTTGCGGGCAATTCCCTCTCCCGATATCTCAGAACCAAAATGCCCCGCAGTGTCACCGTCGAGGCCGTCAGCGAGGCGCACAGGTCGATATGGACACCCGGCTGCACGCGTTGGCGCTCCCGGACGCCGATCCTTCGAGCTTGAAAGACCCGGAACTGGCCGCTGCCGAGATCCTCGAAACGATGATCGAGGCGTTGTCGGCTCACGCTGCGCTTACCGCTGGAGCCCGGTCGTGATCGCCGCTGATCGCCTCGATCGGCAATCGGCCAGGCTGTTCGCCGTTGGGGCGGACGGCACGATGCGCGACCTGCCGCGGGCTCACCTAGGGACGTTATTCGATCCTGGCGATCTGGTTGTCGCCAACGACGCCGCGACCTTGCCTGCCAGCCTACACGGCACGCATCTCCAATGCGGAAAGGCGATCGAGATCCGCTTAGCCGGCTGGCTGTCAGCTTCCGCTCCAGTCCGCTTCATGGCGATTGCCTTCGGCTCCATTTCTAGCTGTTGCGCGCCTTTGCTGACGACGGCCTGCTCGCCAGCGCCTCCGCAGATCTCGCGGGATGCCGCTATCGTGCGCATGAATTCGGCGGTTCTATGCTGCTCAATCGGCAACCAACTGCTTTATCGGCGCGAACCTTCTCCCTCAGGCCAATGATCGTCGAGCATAGCTGCACATGCTTTTGGGGTTTTATTCCGACCACCGCTGATGCCCTCTAGAGTGTCAGCGCCTTCTATCGTCTTCTCGTCACAGTCTATAGGACGAGCGGTAGGCTAGATGGCGATCGAACAGTTATTGTCGTCTTCGATCGCGGTGCTCCCCGTGGGCAGGCGCGAGGATAGCGTGGGATTCTGCACGGTTCAGCATGTTGACCAGTTCTTCGCCCTCATCGGCGGTAAGCATGTCCATAACGAAGCCGTGGACGAGAGCTTTCCGGTCTGAAACCGTATCGATTATCGTCCAGTAGATGTTGAGGTTCTTCTGCAGGGCATATCTCTGGTTTTGCATGGATGATACCTTTCCTCGGTCTTTCGGTTACTCGCGTTGCATCAACATCGATCACGTCCGTCCAATGGTAGGGAGGCGCGGACCCGACGCAGATTCTTGCAACGAGACGCGATAACGTCCGTCCTGTCGCTGTATGTTTTTTCAGCTGGAAAGAGGATAGAGCCGACGGCCTTCGGAACGTATTGCCGAATGAGATAAGCGACCAGCCGAATTGGCGCCCCGACTATCCACCGGTGGCAGACGCCCGATACTTTGGTCTAGATACGTGAGCCTACTTGACCCACGCTGGCTTCGTCGTCAATCCGAGGCTGTCCGCCATCCGGACCAGGTCAACGAGAGATCTCGCCTGCATCTTTTGCATGACGTGGCCGCGATGAACCTTGACGGTCACTTCGCTCAGGCCCACTTGAGCAGCGATTTGCTTGTTGACGCTGCCCGCGACCACCAGGTTCATGATCTCGCGCTCGCGCGGCGTCAACGAATCATAGCGGGACCGAAGCTCGGCAATGAGCGCGACTTCCTGCCTGCGAGCGCAATCGCGCTCGATCCCGGCATAGGCGGCATCGAGCAATTCCTGCTCGCGCAGCGGCTTTGTCAGGAATTCGATAGCGCCGGCTTTCATCGCCCGCACAGAGATCGGAATGTCGCTGTGGGCACTGATAAAAATGACCGGAAGCTCAATTCCAAGGGAAGTGAGCATGCTCTGAAATTCCAGGCCGCTCCGCCCCGGCAGCCTTACATCGAGAATGATGCAGCCCGGAACGTCGGGGCGCTTACTATCCAAAAAATCCTGGCTGGACGCGAATGTCAGTACCTCAAGTCCAACCGAGCGCAGGAGATCGCCGAGGCCCTCGCGGACGGATGCGTCGTCATCAATGATGTAGACAATCTCCTTCATCCATGTCCCCAAGTTTTGCGCCGGTCAGGCGGCGCCCCGGACATGGATCAATTATTTCTCCTCGGTTGGTAATGTAAACTGAAAAATGGCACCGTGGGGCGCGTTTGGCGTGGCCCAGAGTTGGCCTTTGTGAGCCTCTATGATCGAACGGCTGATCGTCAGGCCCATGCCCATACCCTTGGGTTTGGTACTGAAGAACGCCTCGAATATATCGCCGATCTTCGCCGGGTCGAGGATAGGGCCGCTATCGCGGACTGCCACCAAAACGGCATTGGGTGCTGCCTTTTCAGTGCTTACGATGAGTTCGCGCGCTCCTTTTGGCATCGCTGCCATCGCGTCGTTGGCGTTCATGATAAGGTTCAGGATCACCTGCTGGATTTGCACCTGGTCCCCTACGATCGGGGGCAAGCCGTCGGAGAGGTTTGTACGAAGCGACACCGCACTGCGTTCGAGGTCCGTGGATACCAGGGCTATCGTTTCGGACACGATATCGTTGATGTTCAGCCGATCCCTGCGTTCGGGTGATTTCTTCGCCATTGCGCGAATCCGGTCGATGACCTCGGATGCACGAAAAGCGTCGCTGATCATGCGCTCGATCGCGCGACGGGCGGAGACGATGTCACGGGGATCCGCGTCGAGATAGCGAAGGCAGGCATTGCCGCTGCTGACCAGCCCGGTGAGCGGCTGTCTGACCTCGTGGGCGATGGAGGCTACAAGTTCCCCCATAGTGGTCAGCCTGCTTACATGGGCAAGTTCTGCTCGCGCAAGCTGAATGGCATCCTCGGCCTGCCTGCGGTCGGTGATGTCACGCGCCAGCGAAAGACGAAACCATTGCTCTTCCTGTCGGAATTTACCGACGCGAACCTCGACCGGAAAAGTTGTTCCGTCCTTCCGCCGGTGGAGTGTTTCGAAAGTCATTGGATGTCCTGCGTCGACGCGATCCACCAATGTCGCAAGCGCCTTTTCGTCGATAGCTCCGTCAAAGTCGCGCGGGTGCATGCCAATCAATTCCTCCCGGCTGTAACCGAGGCTTTCACAGGCTTGGCGGTTGACGTCTATGACGGTCAGATCGTCGGTATGGAGGAAAAAGGCATCGGTGGCATGGTCGACGAAGGTCCGAAAACGAGTTTCGCTTGCTCGCAGCCTCTCCTCTGCTCGCTTGCTCTCGGACAGGTCGAGCACGAAGGCCACGGCCTGGCTCCCGGCCCCCTCGAAACTTGCCTCACCGATCATCACGGGTACGTGACCGCCGTCCTTTCGCTGGTACACCTTTTCAAAGGGGCGGACGCTGCCGGTCACTTTGAGCTCGGCCTCGGCCTCGGCGTCACGCTCGCGCCATTCCGGCGGTGTCAGCTCTTTATCGAGGAGCTGACCCGCCAAGAGTTCGGCACGGCTGTAGCCCACCATTTGCAGGAACGCCTCGTTGGCCTCGATTATCCGACCTTCGATGTCCCGGATAAAAATTCCGATGATGTTCGCTTCGACAAGCCGGCCTATTCGCGCTTCACGCTCTGCCAGGTCGTGGTAAAGTCCGGTGATTTCGAGCGTGCTGGCGGCTTGCGAGGCGATGAGCTTCAACACCGGAATGCGCCCCCGCGCGAAGACACGGCCCGCCAGAGTGTTTTCCAGATACAGCGCACCGATCAGCTTCGCGTGATTGATCAGCGGCAAACAGAGAATGGATCTGGCCGCACGATGGCGGATATAGGGATCGGCCGCAAAGGCGTTTTCAGCCGACGCATCGTCGAGGCTGACGATTTCCCGCATACGCAGGACGTAATTGAGAACTGATTCCGGCATCACGCCGGCGACGGCCTCATTACGCAACTCGATGAGGACCGCTTCGCCGCGGATCGTCGCCTCAGCGGCAATCCGCGGTTCACCGCCGCGCGACAGGATCAGAAGGCCACGTTCGGCTCCCGCCTGCTCGACGGCCATTCGCAACACCGTATCGATCAGCTTCTCGACGACGATTTCGCTGGAGACTGCTTGCGACACCTTGATAACGGTGGCGAGGTCGAGATGCTCGAGCGGCGCTTCGATCGTGCTTGTTGCAGCCGGTGCCGTTTGCCCATCCCGCAGTTGGGGATAGGCTTCTTCGAGCTGCCGGACCTTGCCGTCGGCTCCCCAACTGAGATAACAGCGACGGGCGCTTTCAAGATACAGGCGAGCAATCTGATCAAAGCCGCGCGCCCGGTAAAAGGCGGAGGCGCGCTCATACGCGATCGCTTCGTCGTGTGGGAGCGCATGCGCACGCGCCAACTGGATCGCCTGTTCATAGAGGCGCTCGGCTTGCAACTCACGGCTTCCCAAGCGGGCGATCTCTGCGCCGAGCAATGTTGCGCGGCTTGCGAAATTCTCCGGGCTGTGCGCGGCCCAAGTGTCGAGCTGCCGGCGATGAGCGCGTAGGGCCTTGCGATAAAGAGCTGTTTCAGTCGTCGATCCTTGCAAAGCAGAGGCCAATGAAAGGCCGGTGTAAAAGTGATATTCCGCCCGCTCGAAAATGGCCGGAGTCATCCAGAGGAGGCTTTCTGCTTTCGCCGCTGCCGAAAGTGCTGTGAGGGTATCCCCGGCAAATACACATGCCTGTAGCTTGCGGATCCAGTACAGGCAACTGCCCGGCTTGCCGTCGGTCTTAAGTTCGAATTGCTGCTCGTCGAACCCTTCATCGTTGAAGCATCCGAAGATCGGCGTCAGCCCGCGAAGCGTTCGGATGAGTTGGAGCTGCCCGCTGATGAAACCGACGGCGACGCCGAAGCCGGCCTGACGCGCGAAGTCCAGGCCGGCTTCCGCATCGCGCTGAACCTGCGAGAGGGGCTCGCCAGCGGCCAGAAGATAGGTCACAAGGTTGTTCCGGCTTAAGACGGCGTAGGTGAGATCGCCGACCTGCTGCGCCGTTTCGAATACGCGCTGCGCAAGCGCACGGCCGGTGCGGACATGACGCGACGATGATTTCGCAAGGTTACCGAAGGCGAGGTAGACTCGTGCCTTCAGGCGTTCCATTCCAGGCTGTTCCGTCAGGTCCAGTCCGAGCAGACCGAACCGAAAACCGGCTTCATAGTTGCCAAAATAGGGCCCGAGCACCGTGCCCACAGCAGTGAAGGCATAAGGCGATGTGTCGCTGTTGCCGTGCTTGAGGCTGATGTTGCCCATTCGCCCGATAACGAGGCAGCGCAGATTCTCGTTGGTAAACAGGGCCGGAGTAACAAGTGAAGTCAGAACGTCCATGGTCGCGAGCGCGACAGGAGTCCGCCATAGGGGGCGAGTTAAGCAGCGCTTCGATAGGGCGGCCCCCGAGTTGTCGCCAAAGCCGCGCGTATTCCTGGCGCACTTGGCTCCTGGTCGGGTGGGACGACCACGAAATGCCGACCCGGCGCAGGTAATCGAGGCCGAATATGATGGCCTGATCGCTCCGACCCAGGCTCATGAAAAGGTCGACGCGCAGGCGCGTGACGCGGGCCAGATCGGCGAGGCTGGTGGCTCGGCTTGCCAATTCCGCGAGGCGGGCCTGCGCCTCCGCCGGTGCCCCCGTCAAGAATTCGCATTCGGCCCTGTGGAGTTCGAGGGCGAAAGCGAGTTCGTATCGGCGCTCCCAGGCATCGTGTGGCAGGTAGGCCGCACCCGTGCCGGCATAAGCCAGCGCCGATTCGTATGCAGCCGACGCCTTGGCGCGGCGAGTGGCAAGAAGGTTCAAGTCCGCGAGACGCTCGCGCTCTTCACCGGGCGCGATGAGCGCGCCGCCGCAGTTGAGTTGGCCGACAATCTCGAAAATATTCTCCTCGAGTGCCTGCGGCGGTCTATGCTTCAGCAGGAGGCGGCCAATGAAAAGATGTGCTGCCGCCCGCTCATCTTCAGGGATCAGCCCATACGCGGCCTCCTGAACACGATCATGCAGGAAGCGGTAAGATGACCCCTCTTCAAGCAGCACGAGTCCGGCCCGCGCCGCGGCCCAAAAGGCTGCATGAACCGCGTCGTGATTTTCGCTCCTGATCAGAGCCAGGGTATCAACCGCCGCGTGACTGCCGAGACACGCCAGCATGTTCAGGGCAGCCTGTGTGGTATCGGGCAGGCGCCGCAGCTTGCTTAGCATAAGATCCACGACGTTATCGGTATAGCCTTTCGCTCTTATGCGATCGAGATCCCAATCCCAGTGCGCCTGTTCCTGATTGAATTCGAGCAGGCCTTCGTCCGGCAACGTGCTCAGGAACTGGAGCGCGAAGAAGGGATTGCCTCCGCTCTTCTTGTGCACTAGCCGCGCAAGCGGCTGGACACGCTTGCTTCCGCAATGAAGAGCGTCGGCCAGCATCCGGGTCAGATTTTCCAGCCTGAGCGGTGTCAGTACGATTTCATGCACTTGGCCACCGGCCTCCCGGATCGCTGTCAGCCGGCGGATCAGCGGATGGGTGGACGATACTTCGTTGTCGCGATAGGCGCCAATGAGCAGCAGGTGACGCATATCCTGCTGGGTGCACAAATCTTCAAGCAGATCGAGCGTTGCTGCGTCCAACCATTGGAGATCGTCCAGAAACAGCGTAAGCGGATGTTCTGCTGTGGCAAACACGCGCAGCAGGCGCCTGATGTTCAAATGGAAGCGGCGTTTGGCATCCTGAGGCGGCAGATCCGCAACCGCCGGAAGCCGGCCGATGAGAGATTCAAGTTCCGGAATGAGCGTTACCAGCAGCCGACCGCCCGCGCCCAGCTCTGCGGTTAAAGCAGCGCGCCATGGCGCGAGTTCCGCTTCACTCTTGCCCAGCAGCACCCGGACGAGGCCTTGCAGGGCCTGCGCTAGGCTCGCATAAGGAATGTGACGCTGGTTCTGGTCGAATTTGCCGGAAGCAAACAGCCCACGTGACGGCACGAGCGCGCGGTGGAGCTCATTCACGACCATTGATTTGCCCACGCCGGCATGACCCGAAACCAGCACCAGCGTCGGACCAGCGCCCGCCACGGCGCGGTCGAATGCGGAGGTCAGGGCGGCGATCTCGCGTTCGCGACCGTAGGGCCGCTCGGGGATCACCAGTCTGTCCGGCATATCGCGCGTCCCGAGCGGAAAATCTGCGATCCGTCCATACTTCTCGCTCTCGACGAGGGCACGTCGCAGATCAGCCTCTAGCCCGGCGGCCGTCTGGTAGCGTTCCTCTGCGTTCTTGGCGAGGAGCTTCATCACGATTGCCGAGATAACGCCTGGTAGCTCTCTTACACGCTCGGACGGCGGCACCGGCCGCCTGGCAACGTGGCAGTGCACCCATTCCATCGGCTCCGAAGTAGTGAACGGCAACTGGCCGGTGATCATTTCGTAGAGCGTGATGCCGACGGCGTAGAGGTCACTACGCGAGTCAACCGATCGGTTCATGCGGCCGGTCTGTTCGGGCGACATATATGCGAGGCTGCCAGCAATGACCTCAGGGGGCTCGGCGGCCTGGCGCTCACGAGAAAGATGCGATGCCACTCCGAAGCCCGTGAGACGAACCCGTCCATCCGCCTCGTCCGCCAGTATATTCGCCGGCTTGATGTCCCTGTGAATGAGGCCGCATCCGTGAGCCTTGCCGACTGCCGCCGCAATGCCTCTGGCAAGGCGCAGAAAGACAGTGAGTTCGCCTGCCATGCCATGGCTGTGCCGTCCCATCAACTGCGGGAGGGGCACGCCGCCGCAATCTTCGAGGACGAGCACGCCACGACCATTTTCCGTGGTGAAATCCAGCGGTTTGGCTGCCCACTCCCGGTCGAGTTCGTCTTTCAGGCGATACTCGTGGGCCAGTCTGTCGAGGCTGGTTCGATTGGGATGTTCGGCTGCAAGCTGCACCTTCAGAACGGCTTTTGATGCGCCGTTGCCGCTCCGGATCAGCTCTCGTGTAAAGATGCGATCGCCGTCACTCCAGGAGGATTGTGGCTGGTGGTACCGAAGGTCAGTCGAAGTCTGCTGGCCGATGGAAGCGAGAGCGCGCTTCCGTCCGAACATGTTCTTCCTGGTATTCTGCGCATCTTTGACCGTGTCGTCCATGGCACACCGCTCGCTTCGATGCTGCCCGCATACCACCTGAGGTGCAGGCATCGCAGATCCAATCAAGCTTCACCGACTTTCCTCTCATGTCAACGAACCTATGCTCCGGATTATTGAGGCGGTCGCATCTCTGCTGATCTTCCTCCGAGTGAGGTTCAAGTGCATGTCGCTAAGGCAATTCCGCGAAGAGCAAAGCTACGGCAATGCGGTTTCATGCTTTAAGAGGCGCCGCGCCGGCAGGGGTGAAGGTCTCGCGGTCAAGCAAAACGCCGGCGCGGCAAGTCGGCCCGTGATGGGAGGGCGTTTCTTTTAGGGCCGTTGCAACAGTAACTCTGCCTGGAGCACCCTCGCCATTATGCCAAAGTATACTTGTTTAGCCTTTTCGCACGATTTCCTAAACCAGACCAATTATGCCGGAAGTATCAGATCGCGCCTGCCTTGAGAGCAGCACCGTCTCGATCCCGAGTTTGACATCTTCTTCGCGGTCGCCGGCCCGACGCCGTGGAACCGGAGAGTGGCGGTGAGAAGGCGTTTGCCTGCCTACCGCCATGGAACCAAGGATACCGCCGTCGGCCGGCCGAACGGGAGCTCAATATGCTCGAACGCGTTGGGGGAAGTCGCCGCAGCATATTCCTGGTGCTAGCTCAATTCTTATCACTCGCGCCTCCGTCAATCTGCCGATCTCCGGGGCGCTCAAGGCTTCCTATACTGATGAACTCACCGCCATCATCAACGGTCGTCGCCGTGTGCGCGAAAACGCTTCACTCGGCTGTGTACCCCGCAACTTGCCTCCGAGCACCATCGCCGCCGGCCACCCTTTGAACGATCAAGGAAGAGCCAGCCGCAATTATCGCCCTTGCACTCACGCACGCGACGGCGATCGCTCCGGCTGGTCAATAGATCGGTAGCACTGACCGCGAATAGGTGAACAATATCGGCCGGATCGTTAAAGGGGAATGTCCAGACGAAGTTCTGATTAGCCTTTATCAGGGTCTGTCTTGCGCGGCCAACTCTGGCGATTTCTGCCACTGTGCTCAATGCTCGGTGGGGATAAGGTGTATCGGTATCCTCGGCAAGGAACAGGGAGTATATGGCTTCTCGCAGCTCTATCAAACGCGCCAGGGCGTCTTCTGCCTTGCCGGAATCGACCGCCGCGCGTTCCCTCAAACTTGCCAATCCCCTTGCATCGATGAGCTGAAGCCTTTCAACGAACGCCAGCACGTCATCGAACGACCGCAGGAAATCGGGCCCCCAACGGCCGCGGCGGCTGTCGAGGGTGTTTACCAGTTCAAGGGCAGGATGGCCGCCGCTCAGACGCATGTCGAATATTGATGAGGCCATGGTGCGGAACAAAAAGCAGGTCGCCAGATTGTAACGATATAAATAAAGTTTATTCGTTACAGAGCAAGGGCCTCTCTATGTCTCCTCGCAAGAACGTGATCAAGTTCCTTATTCTTTGCCTCGTCTGGGGTCTGACGTGGATCGCCGTCAAGACCGGTATCGAAACCGTGCCGCCGATGATGTTCGCGGCGACAAGGTTTCTTTGCGCCGGCCTTCTGCTCTCAGGCTGGTCGCTGCGGTCCTGTCGCATATCGTTTGCGGCCGGTGAAGATTTGATCAGGCTTGTCATTGCAAGCCTGTTGATGATCACACTCTGCTACGGTCCGCTGTTTTGGGGTATGCAGCTCGTTGCATCCGGGACAGCTGCCGTGATCGAAATGTCGCTTACGCCCTTGGCTCTGCTCGGATTCGGAATATTGCTGGGGGAGGAACGATGGAGTGGCGCCCGAGCTTTTGCGATGATCATCGGCATGATCGGCCTGTCATTCCTGTTTTCACCCACACTCGAATTTACCAGCCTCTCCGGCACCGCCGGCATTGTTGGACTTCTTGCGATCAGCTGGAGTGCAGTATCGTCGGCCTGGGGATCTGTCTTGGCCAGGCCGCTAATCGCCCGTTACGGCAGCACCTTCATATCCGGCTGCACGACACTCATCGGAGGTGGAGGCCTGTTTTTGAGTTCACTGGTTTTCGAGCCCGAAGCAACCGCAAGTCTGCAGACACTGTGGAACTGGCAGGCAGTCGCGAGTTGGCTGTTCCTCGTCCTCTTCGGATCGCTGATCGGTTACAGCATCTATCTTCAGCTTATTCGTGACATCGGGCCCGCCCGGGCGGGCAGCTTTGCGTTTGTGTCGCCCATCGTTGCTGTAGCCGTCGGCGCTATGATCGCTGGCGAGGCCTTGTCTGCGGCGGGGATGTTGGGAATGATACTCATGCTGCTGGCAGCGGCCATTTGTCTCTATGGATACCAAGATTCGTCGAGAAGCAGCCGACACGATGATGCAGAGGCGGACGAGAGGTGCGCCTTAGAAGTCGCCGTCGAACTTCGATGCGATAGGCGGCAAAGAGAAGCAGCCCGCCGGATTCGCTGAGTAATCTGTCAGAATGCTATGGCGGGGCCAAGGCATTCCGGGGCCGAGCTTGATTCCACGATTCAATCCCCATGTACAACTTATCATGAATATTGTCGTGACACGGCGAGAGCCCCAACGCCTCAAAGCAGGCCTCTGACCCGGACGCGAGCTCCACTGGCGTTGCGTCCGGGCAGCCAGTTTTCAATCAAAATGCGTCGGGCCGCCGCGTCCTAGATTATAGGAGTGGAAAGATGTTGAATCCTTCACTGGCGAGCTGGGATATCGTGCACTGACCTCCGAGTCACATTCCAACCGATTTCATGGCTCGATGCGTTCCTGCGCATGATCGCGTGGTGGACATTGCGCCTGCGCCAACTGATGGTGAGCATGTTTCCGCAGCTCTCTGACGTCGAGATTGAATATTGCTGGGGGTCTCGTCGGGTGCACCAGCTTAGGCGGGAGACTCCCTCACCATGTCTGATCTAGCTTCGTCTGATCGGACGGGCAGACATTCCGGCTCCTGAACACCGCCCCAGTCAAAGAGTTCCGCTGGACCAGCAGCTAGGCGATCTCAGGAAGATGTTTTGCGGCTTGACGCCAAATCAAAGTTACTTAATCTAAGCATCGGCAGGATCCCGCTGGGAGGAGGGGGCCGGCATTCGCGATCCCTATCGCATCATCTTCGTCTCCCAAAGCCAGGATTCCCGATCGCGCGCCGCCGATTTTTCAACAGGATAAGCCATGCCGCTCACCATCGCCCAACGCCTCGATAGTCTGAAGGTCCGTATCGCCGAGCTCGCGCATTGGCGGGACCGGTATAGCAGCCCGATCGATGGCTGGACCTTCGAGGGCGAGCCGATCGCCCATCAGCAGGACTGGCCGCATCGTCAGGGCGTGGTGCATTTTGCTGCGAGTGCTGAAGCGCCGCGGAGCTGGCCGCTCGAAGATATCCGCCTGCAGCTCGATCTCGGCGGTGAGAGCCTGATTACGCTCAGCTATCCCGACGCTGAAAGCGAAACATTCGGCCTCGATCCCTATCACCAGGAATTCCCGGTGAAGGACCGACGCTTTTCGATCGCGGCGGAAAGCGTCGCCCGCTTTCCTTTCGGCGAGCCGAACCGGGCGCCGCGGCTCAACAAAGCCCGTCTGATCTGGCTCGACGGTCCCGTTCACCGCCTGCATCTTCTCCTGAAGCAGATCGCCGAGGCGGTCGGCGTGCTCGGCGAGCATGAGGTCGTGCCGCATCTGGTCGGCGCCGCGGAGCAGGCCTTGCGCAGCCTCGACTGGCCGTCGGATACAGCGGCCTACATTTCCCGCACGTCGGTCGCCGTCATGCAGCAGAAGATCTGGGAACTGCCGGAGCTTGTTTCCGATCCGGCCGGCCTCACCGACGAGCAGAGCGCTTCGGCCGCCGCTGCCTTCGAGGTCCTGACGGTGCGGTTGAAGGAGCTGCAGCAGCGCTTCCCCCCGAATGGAGAACTGGTGCTGACGGGCCACGCGCACATCGATCTCGCCTGGCTCTGGCCCTACCGCGAGACGCGGCGGAAGATGCGGCGCACCTTCAATACGGCGCTTTCGCTGATGGAACGCTCCGAGGATTTCCGCTTCAACCAGTCGACCGCCCATTATTACGCGCAGATGGAAGAGGAGGATCCCGAGCTTCTAGAGCGCATCAAGAAGAAGGTCGCGGAAGGAAAGTGGGAAACCGTCGGCGGCATGTGGGTCGAGCCCGATACCAACATGCCGACCGGCGAAAGCCTCGTGCGCCAGGTGCTCTACGGTCAGCGTTATTTCGAAAAAACCTTCGGCGCGCGCCACACGGTCTGCTGGCTGCCGGATTGCTTCGGCTTCTCCGGCGCGCTGCCGCAGATCTTGAGGCAGGGCGGCATCGACAGCTTCTTCACCATCAAGGTCAATTGGAGCGAGACCAACCACATCCCCTCCGATCTCTTCTGGTGGAAGGGCCTCGACGGCAGCCAGGTGCTGACCCACACCTTCGACAATCCGATGCAGGGCTACAACGGCTTCGTGCAACCCGATTGCTACCTGCCGACGTGGAAGAATTTCCGCGGCAAGGCGCAGCATCACGCCTCGCTTCTCGCCGTCGGCTATGGCGACGGCGGCGGCGGGGTGACGCCTGAAATGGTGGAGCGCGAAGTGCAGCTGCGCGACTTTCCCGCCATTCCGCAAGCGCGCTGGGGCACGGTCAAGGGCTTCTACGAGCAGGCGCATCGCAGCGCATCGGAGAAGAAGCTCCCCGTCTGGGACGGCGAAATCTATCTCGAACTGCATCGCGCGACGCTGACGACACAAAGCGGGGTCAAGCGCAAGCACCGCCAGGCCGAACGCGCGCTGATCACCGCCGAGACCCTCGCTTCGCTCGCCCATATGCTCGGGGCAGAAAAGCCGAAAAGCCTCGAGGCGGATTGGCGCGTGGTGTTGAAGAACGAGTTCCACGACATCCTGCCGGGTTCGAGCATCCGCGAAGTCTATCAGGATGCGGAGCAGGAACTCGGCGGCGTCATCGACCACGCCAAGGCCGAGCAGGCCAAGGCTTTGCAGACCCTTTCGGCCAATTTGCCGAAGGGCGGGGTCGCTGATGCCCTCATTTTCGTCAATCCCTCGCTTGCGCCGCGGCCGGTGAGCGCCACGCTTGCCGACGGCACGGTACTTTCGGCCGCCGATATCGTCGCTCCCTTATCGGTCGCAGTCTTCGACAGGCAGGCGCTGAAGCCGGCGGGTGGGCTGAAGGCCGGCTCCGATCGCCTGGAAAACGATCATCTCTCGGTGGTCATCGGCAACGATGGAGCCGTTGCCAGCCTCATCCACAAGGCGAGCGGCCGCGAAGCGGTCGATGGCTCCGCCAACCAGCTCTGGGTCTATCCGGCCGATAAGCCGCGCAACTGGGATGCCTGGGATGTCGACGCCGATTATGCCGAAAAGGGCGTCCGGCTCGAAGCGCCCGAAAGCATCGGCCTCGTCGAAAGCGGCCCGCACCGCGCGGCGATCCGCGTCGTCCACCGCTACCGCAATTCGAGCGTCACGCAGACTTATGTGCTGACCGCCAACGCTAAACGGCTCGACATCGAAACGACCATCGACTGGCACGACCGCCGCACCCTGCTGCGCACGCTGAACCCGGTCGACGTGCAGGCTCGCAAGGCGACCTTCGAATGCGCCTTCGGCGTGGTCGAGCGGGCGACACACACGAATACCTCCTGGGAGCAGGCGATGTTTGAGGCCGCCGCCCATCGCTTCGTCGATCTCAGCGAGCCCGGCTTCGGCGTGGCACTCCTCAACAATGCCAAATACGGCCACAGCGCCCGCGCCAATGTGATCGGCATGAGCCTGGTGCGCGGGCCGATTTATCCCGATCCGCTCGCCGACGAAGGCGAGCAGAGCTTCACCTACGCGCTGATGCCGCATGAGGGCGCCTGGCATGAAGGCGGCGTCCTCGACGAGGCGCTCGATCTCAACCAGCCGCTGGTGACGGCCGAGGCAAAAGGCCTTTCCGCCGGCAATTTCGCGCCGCTTGACGTCGAGGGCACTCCGGTCGCATTTTCGGGCCTGAAGCCGGCGGAGGAGGGCGAAGGCCTGATCCTGCGCCTTTATGAACCGGCCGGCCGGCGTGGCCGACTTTCCCTCGCCCTGCCTTCCGGATGGGCGGCGTCGCAGCCGCTCAACATTCTCGAAGAGCCTATGGAGCGTAAAGGCCCCGCCGACATCATGCCCTTCGAGATTCGGACCTGGAGGCTGCGAAAGGGCTGATCAACCATCCGCGAGCCGCGGTATGTGCGGGACAAACTAGACAAATTGGTCATTTGATACTATATCAGTTCATCTAAGAATGGAGATAGTCTCATGGCTGGTTCTGAGGTCCGGCTGCATCGTGCCCGTCAGGCAAGGGTCGCCGACCGCGTCGCCGCCAAAGTTGCCGACGTGCTGAAAGCCGACGCCGCATTCGAGTCCGGCTCGGTGGCTCTGTCTGCCAGTATTGCGGGCGCGGCGGCTGCGGCCATCGTCGATCTTCCCGTCAGCGTAAGGCGCGAGCTTAGCAAGCGCCAGGGCGAACTTGCCCGCCGTATTCGTGGCCTGGTGGAGACGTTCGGCGATGCGCCTGCCGGCGGCAAGATCGTGCTCGAGATTCCGAAAACCGTGGAGCCTTCCGCCGGCGAAGGACTGGGGAAGATCGTTACGGCCGAGGAGGGCGCGCGGTTGCTGGGCGAGCTTGCGGTCGCCCGCAGGCTTGAGGATTGGGCCGGGCCGGTTGCCGGCGCCAGCGAACTCCAGCGCGATTTTGGAATTGCACGCTCCACGCTCAATCGCTGGCAGCATGCCGGCGAGGTGATCGCACTGTTGAAGGGAACGAGAAAGCACGTCTATCCGATCGAACAATTCATCGACGGGCGTCCCGCAAGGGGCATAGCAACGGTCGCCGCTCTCGTGTCCAATCAGCGGGTGGCATGGCTGTGGCTTTGCCAGCCGAACCCCATGTGGGGCGGGCGCAGGCCCATCGACCTCCTGAAACAGGATCGCGCTGGCGAGGTCATCGACGCGGCTCAGACCTATTTCGCCGTGCAATGAGACTCGACAAAACTATCCTTCAGCGCCTCGCCGTCCGGGCTGATGCCACCGACTATGTCAGGATCATCGCGCGCGCCCATGCCGGAACGCCGCTCGGCATGGGTTTCGGCAAGTCGCGGTTTCGAGCCTCAAGGACAAGTTCCGGCTGCTCTACCTCGCTCAGGACCCGATGACCGCCGTCGCGGAAACGATTGTTCGCGACCGCTTTCAAGGTAGGGCCGAGCGAGTGATATTCCAGGAGGAGTTCGACCGCTATTCGGTCGCCGCCGCCCGAAACCCGGGCCAGCTTTTTCTACTCGACCTGCGCTACGAAGGCGCAAACCTGCTCGGTGTCTCGACGGATGCCGTTCGGACACGGGCGCAGGCGAGCGGACGCCGGCTCAGCCAAGACATCTACGATCGCACCGATTTCGACGGCATTCTCTACATGTCGCGGATCACCAACAAGCAATTCGATGCCGTTTATGACCGCGCCACCGCCGGCCTCGAGGCGGATAGCCCCGCATTGGATCTGCCCCGCCTGTCGGCGCTCGGCCTCATCCTCGATGCGCTGCAGGTCACCGTCATATCAAGGGAATAATCCCGGTCGTCGAGAAGACGTTCCGCAGTCGGCGGATGCGACACAGAGCGAGCCAGCTGTCATATCCACATCCTGCGCTCGCTATCCCAATCGAAGGTGCGGACTCGGCCAAGGCGATGGCGACCAAGGCTGAGGAAGAGGCCGATGCCTCCGCTGCCCTCGTCCTATACGTCAATCGGTGTCGGTCCGTTGACCATTATCACGTTGATCGGCGCCGCTGTTTTTGCCGCCCGCGTGATCGCAAAACCGATCGGCGAGATCACCGCAAGCATGAGCGGTCTAGCAGAAGGCAATCTCGATGCCGACATCCCATTCGCCAACCGGCGTGACGAAATCGGCCGGATAGCCCGCGCCGTCTAAGCTTCAAGCAGAACGACGCCGCCGCGCGAAGGTCATTGAAATGCAGAGGAACGTCGATGTGATCATCACGGCAGCGGTCGCCGGCGACTTCACGCGTCGCGCCGCCGCGGAATACGGCTACGAGGATCTCAATCAGTTCGCATTGGGCGTTAATGAACCCGCCGCCCCCGAACCTGGCATTCACCGGCTTACGGTCTTTGGGCGCCGGTCGTGGCAACATAGAGGGAATAGAGTGAGCGCGTTGCGGCTATGAACAGACGGTTGCGTCCGGGGCCGCCGAAGGTCAGGTTGGCGACGGTCTGAGGGACGCGGATCTTGCCGATCAGCTTGCCTGCCGGATCGAAGCAGTGCACGCCATCACCGGCACTGGACCAAAGGTTCCCCTGCACGTCAGTCCGGATTCCGTCCGGGATGCCGTTGTCGATGAGGCAGAAGACGCGGCCGTTCGCAAGGCTGCTGCCGTCGACTACATCGAACGCGCGGATGTGGCGTGGCAGGCTTTCGTCGTGGCTTGCTGACGAATCCGCGACGTAGAGGATCGTCTCGTCAGGGGAGAAAGCAAGGCCGTTCGGCTGGATGAAATCCGTGATGACGGCGGTTAGCTGGCCGGTCGCCGGGTCGAGCCGGTAGACGTTGCGCGTCGCCTGCTCGGGCTCAGCCTGATAGCCTTCATAGTTCGACATGATGCCGTAGGTCGGATCGGTAAACCAGATCGTGCCGTCCGATTTCACCACAACGTCGTTCGGCGAATTGAGCCGCGCGCCCTCGAAACGGTCGGCGAGCACGGTGATAGAGCCGTCGACCTCGGTGCGCGTGACGCGGCGCCCACCATGTTCGCAGGAGACGAGTCTGCCCTGGCGATCGCGCGTGTGGCCGTTGGTGAAGTTGGATGGCTGCCGGTAGATGGAGACGCCGCCCTCGGGCGTCCATCGCAGCATGCGCTGGTTTGGAATGTCGCTCCACAGAAGCTGGTTCGCATCGTTGAACCAGACAGGACCCTCTGCCCAGCGGCAGCCTGAATAGAGTTCGTCGAGACCGGCGCTGGTGACGATCAACTGCCGGAAGCGCGGGTCGTGGATTTCGTAGATGCTGGCCTCGGCCATGGTGGTCTTCCTGATTATCGCATGCCGGCCCGGCGACCGCCGGCGAGCATGATCACGCTGATGATGATGAGGCCGGTCATGATGAGGCGGATGCCCGCGCCGAGCCCATAGGTGTTGAGCATGGAGACGACCAGGAACATGAAGAGCGACGCGCCCCAGATGCCCGGCACGTTGGAATCGCCGCCGGCAACCGCTGTGCCGCCGATCACAACGACGGCGATCGAGGTCAGCAGATATTCCGAGCCCATATTGAGTGCTGCGCCGCCGGAGAAGCAGGCGAGCAGATAGCCCGCGACGGATGCGAGCACGGCGCAGAAGAGGTAGGTGACCAAGCGCGTGCCGTCGACCGGAATGCCGGCCATGCGTGAGGCGGGCATGCTCTGGCCGATCGCCGAGATCCAGCGCCCGTAGATCGTCTTCTCGAGCAGGAACCAAGCGAGTAGCGAGATGAGGAACGCGACGATCGCCACGTTCGGTATGCCAAGCGTGTTCGTGGTGGTGAATTCGGCAAGCACGCTGGGCGGCTTGATGCGCAAGCCACGGTTCGTCCAGATCGCCGCGGACTGCACGATGAAGCTCATGGAAAGCGTGGCGATGATCGGCGGAATGCGCAGCGCCTTGATGAGCGCATAGTTGCCGAGGCCGACGACGAGGCCGATGAGGATGGCGACAAGAAGCCCAGGCAGGATCAAGCCGTTTTCGACATTCATCAGTTTCAGCGCCACCGTACCGGCAAGTGTCATGGTGGCGGGAACCGACAGATCGATATTGCCGGGACCGAGCGTGATGACGAACATCTGGCCGATGCCGACGATCGCCGAGAAGGCGGCGAAGGTGAGTGCCGCCTGCGACAGGCCTAGCGTACTGGCGCCAAGGGTCACCATGATTGTCAGGAACCAGACGATGAAGGCGGCAAGCCATGACCAGATCCAGGGTTTGCCGAAAAGGCTGAGCAAGGGCGTCATCGGCGGCGTTTCTCCCGTTTTTCCAGCCGGTTCAGCATGAGGCGAAGTGCGAGCACGATGATCAGGATCGCGCCCTGGGCTCCGATCTGCCAATCGGGCGAGATGCGCAGGAAGGAGAGGAACGAGCCGGCGAGCGTCAGCGTCAGCGCGCCGATAACGGCGCCGACAGGGGAGACGCGGCCGCCGATGAACTCGCCGCCGCCGAGGATCACGCCGGCGATCGACAGCAGCGTATAACGCAGCGCGATATTGGCATCGGCCGAGGTGGTGAGGCCGACGAGGGCGATGCCGGCAAGCACCGCGAAGAAGCCGGCAAGCCCATAGGCGATGGCCCGCGCCCCGACAATCGACCAGCCGGCCCGCTCGACCGAGCGCTGGTTGCCGCCGATGCCGCGGATCAGCACGCCGAGCGAAGACCGCATGACCAGAAGATGGGCGACGGCGGCTATGATGATGCTGGCGACGATCGCCATCGGCGCCAGCGGCGGCTTGACGGTCATCAGAGAGCGCACCCAATCCGGCGCCTGCCCGCCGGGCGCCGGCAGCAGCAATACGGCAAGTCCACCCCAGACGAAGCTCATGCCGAGCGTGACGACAATGGACGGCAGGTCGCGCAGGTAGATGATGACGCCGAGGGCCGCATAGGCCGCGATCGCTCCCGCAAGGATCAGGATGCCGGTCGCCGGGTCGTCGCGCAGAAAGGTCGCGCTCACACAGGCGACGAAGCTGACGAAGGTGCCCATCGACAGATCGAGATCGTTCACCGTCATCACAAGCATCTGGGCGATCGTCGCAAGCGCGATCGGCACAGCGAGATTGAACAGCAGGTTGAGGCCGACATAGCTCATGGCGCGCGGCTGCAGCCAGAATACGGCGGCGAGCAGCAGTGTCAGCGAAAGGGCGGGAATGGCAAGACGCAAGGCGTCGGATGACAGCCGGACCATCATGCGGCGACCCCCTCGAAGGATGCGGCGATGATGTTCGTCTCGTTGACGGCGTCGCCGGCAAGTTCGGCAGTGATGCGGCCTTCGCGAAAGACGTAGACGCGGTCGCAGAGACGCACTTCGTCCATTTCAGTCGAATACCAGATGAAGGTGCGGCCGCGCGAAGCTTCGTCGCGGATGATGGCGTAGACCTCCTGCTTGGTTCCGACATCGACGCCACGCATCGGATCATCCATGAGGACGACCGGCGCGCGCGTAGCAAGGGCGCGGGCAAAGAGCACCTTCTGCTGATTGCCGCCGGAAAGCGACAAAATGCGGTTGGCCATGTCGGGCGTACGGATTTCGATCCGCCGCCTCCAGTCGGCGCCCTTGGCCTCCTCTTTATCAGCGGCAATGAGGCCACGCCGCGACAGGTCACTGAGCGAGGCGACGGAAAAGTTGCGCAGGATGCTCCAGAGTTCGAAGATGCCGTTGAGGCGTCGGTCGCCGGCGACGAAGGTGACAAGCGGATCGCGCTCGGGCAGCCAGTTGCCGGACTTGGCGGCGTGCAGGGCAAGCAGAAGCTCGGTCTGACCGTGGCCGGCAAGACCTGCCAATCCGATGATCTCGCCCTTGCGGGCCGAAAAGGGACGGCCCGCCGTCTGATGGGAGAGAACGAGCGGAGCGGCGGATTGCTGGCGCGCCGGGCGCTGCCCCGTCTCCTCCTTCGCAACGCTGCCCATGGCCTCGACCAGACCATGATGGTCGAAGCCGTGGGCGGGGCGTTCGGCAACGACGCGGCCGTCCTTCATGACAACGATGCGGTCGGAGGTTTCGAGGACCTCGTGGAGGATATGCGAGATAAAAATGACGGAGCCACCGGCCGCGACGAAGCGGCGGACATGGTCGAGCATCTGGCGGGCGAGGCTCGCGTCGAGCGAGGAGGTCGGTTCATCGAGGATCACCAGCCGCGGCGGGGTGCCGGCGTCGGAAAAGGCCATCGCGATCTCGACCATCTGTCGCTCGGCGATCGAAAGGTCTCCCACTGCCCGACCGCTGTCGATGCCGTGGCCGGGGAAGACCGCATCGAGGCTCTTTTCGATGATTTCTGCGGCGCGCCTGCGCCAGCCGAAGCCGCCTAGATCGCGGTGCGTGATGCGCGTGTTCTCGACGATGGAGAGGTTGGGGCAGAGCGAAAGCTCCTGGAAAACGCAGCGCACGCCGCGGGCTCGTGCCGCGTTGATGCCGTAACGCTCCAGCCGCTCGCCATCACTCGACACACTTCCCTCATGGGGGGTGAGGCCGCCATTGATGACGCTGACAATCGTGGATTTGCCGGCTCCATTGTGCCCGACCAGCCCGACGCACTCGCCCGACATGACGCGGAGCGTGACGCCGTCAAGCGCCCTGACCGCGCCGAAACTCACCTTGGCGCCATCGACGGCGATCACCGCCTTCAAAACCTCATCCATGCTGCCCGCCACATCTGCTCGGAAGGACTGCCGCGCGGCCATTTTCGGCGCGCGCGGCAATCGCCGGGAGAGTTACTTTGCCGACTCGATGACCTTGATCGCGTCTGCCTGCGTGTATTCCACATTGGCGACGCCGCCGGCCTGGGTATTGGCGAGGTTCGTTTCGAGATTGTCCTGGTCGATGCGCAGGAACGGCACGACGAGATCCTTCTTGACCTGCTTGCCGTCGAGGATCTGCTGGGCGACCCAGAAGGCGAGGGTGGAGACGCCAGGCGCGATGGACACCGACATCGTCTCGTAGCCCTTGGCGTCCTTCTGTTCCTTCCACCACTTCAGCTCATCTTCGCGGTTGCCCATGATGATGATCGGCATCTTCCGGTCGGTCGCGGCGATCGCTTGTGCGGCCCCATAACCGTCGCCGCCCTGCGTCACAACGCCGACGATGTCAGGCAGGCTCGGCAGGATGCCGGCGACGGCCTTCTGCGCCACGTCCTGGGCCCAGTCTCCGTGAACGGAGCCGACAATCTTGAACTGCGGGAACTGCTTGACGCCTTCGTGGATGCCGGCCGAGATCTCGTCATCGACGAAAACGCCGGCAAGGCCGCGAATCTCGAGCAGATTGCCGCCCTGCGGGAGTTTCTTCGACAGATATTCCACCTCGCTGCGGCCCATTTCCTTGAAATTGACAGCGATGCGCCAGGCGCACGGTTCGGTCACGATGCCGTCGAAGGAAACGACGGTAATGCCGGCGTCGCAGGCTTCCTTGACCGCGCCGTTCAGCGCCGTCGGCGAGGCGGCGTTCAGCACGATCGCGTCATAGCCCTGCAGGATCATGTTTTGGATCTGCGCCGCCTGTTCCGTCGCCTGGTTCTCGGCAGTGGTGAAAGGATCGGCCGCGGCAACGACGCCTGATTTTACGGCTTCGCCCGTCACCTTGCTCCAGCTCGTCAGCATCGCCTGGCGCCAGGAGTTCCCGGCATAATTGTTGGAAAGAGCGATCTTCTTGGCCGACGTGTCGGCAAAGGCGGATACGGGCATGGCGGCGCAAGCAATAGCGGCCGATGCCAGAAGCATCTTACGGATTGTCATGTCTTCCTCCCTCATGATCGCGCCGGTCGGCGGATCGCTTCACTCCTGCCGGCCAAACCAGACCCGAGTGAAAATTGTTCTTGCACTGAGCTTCCTCCTCTCAGTAAGGGCAGGATGCGGGAGATCGGCCTGCCTGTACAGGGGCAAGGCGGCAACTCGTTTGCGGGTTTTGCGCAACAAGCTGCGGGTTTACGCAAGACGGCGGCCCATTTGCGGGCGCTTACTGGGAAACGATCACGCCGGGTTGAGGAGCCTGTCGTGACGGGGGAGGAACTGACAATGCTGCATCTCGCACCGGCAGCCCTGTTCGACCACTATCTCGGCATTTCCCGGCTGCTCGCGGGCCAGCTCGACTTCCGCTCGGCCATCCGGTCGGTCGCTGCCGAGGTCGCCCACATCATCCCCCACGACCATCTCGACGTCTGCGTGCTGCTCGAAGGCGGCAACTATCACACGGCCTATGAAACGGGCATCGAGACCGCCTGGGGCGAGATCGCCGGCGCGCCTGTCGTCAACAGCCCCATCCGTTCGCTCCTGCGAGGTGAGGTCGATTTTCTGCTCACGGACGATGCCATGACAGACCCGCGTTTCCATTTCGAGGGCGCGTTCAAGCGGCCGATCGTCGAACAATCGCTGAGGAGCCGGTTGCATGTGCCGATGAAGGTGCAGGGCACGATCATCGCGGCCCTCTCCTGTTCGTCTCACAGGGCGGGCGTCTATACGATGGAGGACGTCGAACGCGCCCGCATCATCGCCGATCTGCTGACGCCCTATTTCTTTGCGCTGCAGGCGGCCGAGCAGGCGCAACGCTCGGCGATCGTGGAGGCGGAGGCACGCGCCCGCGAGGAGGGGCTGCGTCAGGGCGCGCTGAAGCTGACCGAAGCCCTGGAGCAGGAACGCCAGCGAATCGGCATGGACCTTCACGACCAGACGCTTGCCGACCTGACGCGGCTTGCCCGGCGAATCGACCGGCTGTCGCGCAACGGCGAGGTGACGCCCGAGGCGCTCGAACCCGTTTCGCGATCGCTGCAGCATTGCATGCAGGATCTGCGGCAGATCATCGAGCAGGCAAAACCCTCCGTGCTCCAGCTCTTCGGCCTCGCTCAGGCGATCGAGCATCATCTCGACCGATCGACCCGCGACACCGGGTCGGGCATCGAATGGGGCCTCGTCGACGAGACGAATGGGGCGCTCGAAAGGCTGGAGCCGACCGTCAGCGTCGCCTTGTTTCGCATAGCGCAGGAGGCGATCAACAATGCCGTGCGCCATGCCGCCCCACTGGCGATCATGGTGCGGCTCGAAGCCGACGACGAACAGCTGGCGATCGAAATCTCCGACGACGGAACCGGGCTTGCCAAGACGCGGGGACGGATCGGCGGCGGCATTGACAATATGAAGACCCGCGCGCGGCTGATCTCGGCGCGCTTCACGACTGGCCCCGGCCATAATAATCGCGGGACCGCGGTGCGCGTCGTGCTGCCGCTGGCGCCCAGCGGCCAGGCGGGCGAGCCGGACTGAGGAGAAAGAAAAGATGAAGGTTCTGATCGTCGAGGACGACCCGCTGCACCGGTCCTACCTGCATGAGGCTGTTAACGCCGCCCTGCCGGAATGCGACACGGTGATCGAGGCGGAGAACGGAACCACCGGTGAGAAGCTCGCCCGCGACCACAAGTCGGCGCATATCGTCATGGACCTGCAGATGGCGAGCCGCAACGGCATCGAGGCGGCGCGCACGATCTGGAAGGAGCGGCCGGAAACCCGCATCCTGTTCTGGTCGAATTATTCGGATGAGGCTTATGTGCGCGGCGTCTCGCGCATCGTGCCGGATGGCGCCGCCTATGGCTATGTGCTGAAATCCGCCTCTGACGAGCGATTGAAGCTTGCGCTGCGCTCGATCTTCATCGAGAGCCAGTGTGTCATCGACCGCGAGGTGCGTGGTCTGCAGCAGAAGAGCCTCGGCCAGACCAACGGCTTCACCGATTCCGAATACGAGATCCTCGTTGATATAGCCCTCGGTCTGACTGACCGGGCCATCGCCAGACGCCGGAGCCTGTCGCTGCGCAGCGTGCAAAACCGCCTGCAGCAGCTCTACGACAAGCTCGACGTCTATCAGACGGCTGGCGACGACCACGAGGACGGCCGCTTCAATCTCCGCGCCCGCGCCGTCACGATTGCTTTCCTGCGTAAACTTCTGAATTACAGCGCTCTCGAACGCGCTGAGGCGGAGCTGCAGGAATGGCTTGATGGAAAGTAATTCCCGAAGGATCGGCGACATAGGCGAGCTTTTCTTTTGGGCGCAGCCGTTTCAAGGCTGCCGCTTGACGCTCGATACACTCGACATCAAAATCGCGGTTTCGAAGGTGAGCCGGCTGTACCGCTTTCACATCGTCGCTCGCCTCAAAAGGTTTGGCCACGGGGATTGACCAGGCGCCGACCGACACCGCTGGTCGCAAGCTTGCGAGGCAACGCAGTGAATAAATTGTTCTCAGCAGCCGGTTCTTCTCGCGACAGCCCATCCAAGCGCTGGAAGTTCCCGTTGCTGAGCAACCGCCGCCCGTTACGTCGGGCAGCGCTGTTGCTACTCGCCCTGCTTGTCGCAACGATTGCGGTTTCTTACCTTGACATCCGCCAATCCGAATCTCCGACCGAGGACTTGGAAAAGGGAGCGCTCAACAAGGCTGCCCCTTCGCCACGCCCAACCGTCCACTCTGATCCGGCTGCTTTTTTTCTTCGTCCGACGATATCCATATCGCGGCATCTGATGGAGGTCCCAAAGCTCGACCTGGCAAGCCAGTTTCTGCGCATGTGGCTGGTCTCGGGCGCCAATATTTGCAGCGCTCTTCGAGAGGCCGGCATAGAGGTGAGCGAATGGAAAGCCGCATCGATGCGCAATCGCGATTATGAATGTTATTTTCAGCGCATCTACGAACGGGACGAGGTGAGGCCACTGAGCTCGACCTTCCTCAGGATTCGTGGAGATGAGACGGGTAATATTGTTGAGATCCGCGCCAAGATCGTCGGACCGAAGATTGATGCTGAGGGACTTCTCGCCCCTGAAGTGCTGCGCATTTTCGAGATCATTGTGAAGCAGGCATGCTGGCGAGATTTTGAAGATGCGCTTGCGTCGATCCAAAGACTTCGCGAAGTCGAGGCCGAACGATTCGGCTCTTATCTCAGCTTCACGCGCGAAGCCGGCAGCGAGAACAGATTTAGTTTTGCTCTAGGCCTCAAGGCAGCTCCAGGTTCGCAGGCAAGAACCAGGGCGTATTTTTCGGCAGACCGCTGGCTCGCCATGACGGATCCGCGCATCCCGCGGACATCATCCGCATCGATCGCAATGGCGCGTTCAGATCAGCCGATGGCACTCAATGGCGGAGCAAGTGCCGGCTCCGATTCAAAACCAAGCCGGAACTGCGGCTGAGCATCAAAGCCCCCAGCGTTGTGAGTAGGGAAAGTGTACCCGCCTCGGATATGGCGCGACAGCGGATCAGCGCGACAGGCTGGCTGCCGGTCGAAAAGCGTCGGCTCGGGCGGCGCAATTCTCGACGACGAAATCCACGAAAGCGCGGACTTTGGGCGAAAGCTGGCGATTGGACGGCCAGACCAGCGAGAGCGAGCCGAAGGGCACCATGAAGGAGGTGAGGACGGGGATCAGGCTTCCCGCTCGCATATGCGATGCCGCGACATAGACGGGCAGGTGGGCAAGGCCAAGACCATCCTGCGCTGCCCGCAGCCCCGCGTCCGTATTGTTGAACGTCAGGCTTCGCGGCAGAAGCAGCCGCTCGTGCGGCGTCTTGAAGGCCCATGACGCGATACGGCCGCTGGATGGGTATTTGAAATGAATACAGGCATGCCGGGAGAGATCGGCAGGTGTCTCCGGTTGTCCATGGCGATCGAAATAGTCGGGGCTGCCGCACACGACGAAATGCTGATCGCCAAGGTGGCGGGCGATCAGCCGCGTATCGGCAAGCTCGCCGCTCCGCACCACGACATCCAGACCCTCTTGAACCAGGTCTATGACCCTGTCTTCGAAATCCACATCCAGTTCGATTTCCGGGAAGCACTCGGCAAAGGCCGGCAGTAAAGGCATCAGCAGATGGTGTCCGACGATGTGCGGAACGCTGACGCGCAGGCGGCCCGTTGGGCGTTCCCGGCTATGCAGGACGGTTGCCTCTGCGTCCTGCATATCGTCGATGATGCGCTTGTAGCGCTCGTAAAGGACCGCCCCTGCGTCCGTCAGGCTGATGCTGCGCGTCGTCCGGTTGAAGAGCCGCACACCGAGCCGGCTTTCAAGACGCGCCACGGCCTTGCCGATCGCCGACGGCGAAACGCCGGCAACGCGCGCGGCTGCGACATAACTCTGCTGTTCGGCTGCATGAACGAAGGCGAAGAGGTTCGCGAGACTATCCACGGCAAGATCCGATTAGAGACATTTTGTCCTTTATGTAAGGCCACCCGTGGCAGTTGATCAATATTGCGTAACAAATATCCTTTGTTCGACAGCGGGAACGGATAGGCCTGCCAAGATAAAGGGAGTGGATGGCATGCGGGACTACGCGAGAGAGTTGCCGGAGCACACGGGCATATATATTGGCGAGAACGACCTTTTCCTGGAAATCTTTCGCGGGAACGATCGCTCGGATGAGGCCGATCGACCGCCTCTGCTCTTTGTCCATGGCGCCTTCACCGGCAGCTGGATGTGGAGCAAGTACATTCCCCACTTCATGGCGGCGGGGTGGGATTCTTACTGCATCAATCTGCGAGGTCACTACAAAAGCAGGTCGGTGGATTTCACGAAGGTGGAATTCGAGAACTATCTTGAAGATATTCGTGAGGCGATTTCCGCAATCGCTGGGGAATGTGCTGTTCCTCCTGTTGTGATCGGTTTCAGCATGGGCGGAATCCTCAGCCAGAAGCTGGCGGAAAGCGTTGGCATTGCCGGGCTGGTATTGATCGATTCCAGCATCTCCAGGCAGGTGCATGACGAGGTGCCCTACCAGGATCTTGCGCCTGAGATACCTGGCGTCGTTATTCCCGCGCCGGCGCGTGACGAGCAGTCCAGCCCTGACGAGACGCCCGACGATATCGCCTTCCAGCGGAAGTACCTGTCGATGGAATCCGCCAGAGCCTTCGGTGTCTTTTCCTTCCATTTCGGAGCCGAGGGGATTTCCATCGACGGCAGCAAGATCACCTGCCCCAGCCTGGTCATCTCAGCTGTCACCGACGCAGCCGCCGACCGGCGAGGGCAGGCGATGGCACGGCACATCGGCGGCGAGTATCTCGGTCTCCGGGGCACGACGCATACGGGTTTGCTGGTCGGCCAAAGGTACCACGAAGCCGTCAGCCGCATCATGATCTGGCTCACGCGCTTCGATGAAAAGAGAGTTCATCCCTCCAGACCGAGGCTCGCCAGCAGGCGGTCGAGATAGTCTTCCAGACCGCCGACCATATCGAAGCGATCGGGGTCGCGCAGCCAGAGCATCTGCAGGCCATCCATCACGGCGATTAGTTCGGCCGCGATCACCTTGCTGTCGATCCTCTTGTCGATCGAGCCATCGGCGATCGCCCGCTCGAAAGTCGCGGCGATGTCCTTCTGCATCTCCGCAGTGCGAGCGAGAAACCACGCCTTGGCGGGGTGATCCTTCATCAGGCTTTCGGCATTCAGAATCGCGAAGGCTCTGACGACCTCGATCATTTCGGCATTGCGGCGGAAGATATCGACCATGCCCTTGAGCAGGCCGCGGACATCGGAGCGATAGTGCCCGATGAAATCGGCGCTATCTAGATCGCGCTTGGCGAGGATCGCGAGCAGCAAATCGACCTTGGTGGGGAAATGGTGCAGCAGGCCGGGCAGCGACAGGCCGACGTCCCGGGCGATATCGCCGATCGCGGCATTCTGATAGCCATCTTCGGCAAAGCGCCGCATCGCCGCGGCCAGGATTTCCGCGCGGCGCTCCTCTCCTTTGGGGGATCGACGCCGTCTTTTCTCGTCCTGTCCCGTCTTCCGTTCTGCCATTATTTCTCCCGTCGGCCTCTTTTAACGGCGATGCGCCGATCCGCAATGCTCCGGCCGATATATCCTCTTCTTCTTACATCAGCTCCGTCAGCTTGACATATTAAAAATACCGAGTAATCGGTAGGTTTAACAGACGGTGCTCGCAGTCTTTGAACGGGAGGTTTGCATGATCGATTCCATTCTCGACGAGATGACGCTCGAAGAACAGGTCTCCTTGCTGTCGGGCTCCGATTTCTGGACGACCGTGCCCGTCGAGCGGCTTGGCGTGCCGAAGATCAAGGTGACGGACGGGCCAAACGGCGCTCGCGGCGCGGGCTCGCTGGTCGCCGGCGTCAAGGCGACCTGCTTTCCTGTCGCCATTGCGCTCGGCGCCAGCTGGAATCCCGATCTCGTCAGGCAGATGGGGGTTGCCATTGCGCGCCAGGCAAAGAGCAAGGGAGCGGCCGTGCTGCTCGCGCCGACAGTGAATATTCATCGCTCCGGCCTCAACGGCCGCAATTTCGAATGTTACTCCGAGGATCCGATGCTGACATCAGAACTCGCGGTCGCCTATATAGAGGGCGTGCAGAGCGAGGGGATCGCGGCGACCATAAAACACTTCGCCGGCAATGAATCCGAGATCGAGCGGCAGACCATGTCGTCCGATATCGACGAGCGGACGCTGCGCGAAATATATCTTCCGCCCTTTGAGCAGGCGGTGCGCCGCGCCGGCGTCATGGCGGTCATGTCCTCCTATAACCGCCTCAACGGCACCTATACGAGCGAGCATCAATGGTTGCTGACCAAGGTGCTGCGCGAGGAATGGGGCTTCGACGGCATCGTCATGTCCGACTGGTTCGGCTCGCATTCCACGGCCGAGACGATCAATGCCGGCCTCGATCTCGAAATGCCGGGCCCGGCGCGCGACCGCGGCGAGAAGCTGGTTGCGGCCGTGCGCGAAGGCAAGGTGGAAGCCGCCACCGTGCGGGCGGCGGCGCGGCGCATGCTGCTGCTGCTCGAGCGCGTCGGCGCATTCGAGAACAAGCCCGATCTCACCGAACGGGCGGTCGACCTGCCGGAAGACCGGGCGCTGATCCGGCGCCTCGGTGCCGAAGGCGCGGTGCTCCTCAAGAATGACGGCATCCTGCCGCTTGCCAAGACCTCGCTCGATCGGATCGCCGTCATCGGACCGAATGCGGCGAGCGCCCGCGTCATGGGTGGGGGCAGCGCGCAGATCGCCGCGCATTATACGGTGAGCCCGCTCGAAGGCATTCGCGCCGCTCTTTCCAATGCCAACAGCATCAGCCACGCCGTCGGCTGCCGCCATAACCGCCTGATCGACGTGTTCAAGGGAAAGATCACCGTCGAATATTTCAAGGGGCGCGGCTGCAAGGGCACTCCACTTCACGTCGAGACCGTCGACAAGGGCGAATTCTTCTGGTTCGAACTGCCGTCGGGCGAACTCGACCCCGCCGATTTCTCCGCCCGGATGGTGATGCAATATGCGCCTGAGGAGAGCGGCCAACATGTCTTCGGCATGACCAATGCCGGACTGGCGCGGCTCTTCGTCGACGGCCGGTTGATCGTCGACGGCCATGACGGCTGGGTGCGCGGCGAGAATTATTTCGGCACTGCCAACGACGAACAGCGCGGCGCGGTGACGCTCGAAGCGGGCAGGCCTTACGAAATTGCCGTCGAATATGAGCCATCCACGGCGAACGAGGAGGGCATCAACCTCATCGCCGTCCGCTTCGGCGTCGAAAAGCCGCTCGGCGAGGCCGACATCGAAGTCGCCGTCGAAACGGCCCGCAATGCCGATGTCGCGCTGCTCTTCGTCGGTCGCGACGGCGAGTGGGACACGGAAGGGCTGGATCTGCCCGATATGCGGCTACCGGGGCGGCAGGAGGAACTGATCGAGAAGGTCGCCGCCGCCAACGTCAACACCGTCGTTGTGCTGCAGACCGGCGGTCCCATCGAGATGCCCTGGCTCGGCAAGGTCCGCGCCGTGCTGCAGATGTGGTATCCCGGACAGGAACTCGGCAATGCCGTTGCCGACGTGTTGTTCGGCGAAGCCGAGCCGGGCGGCCGCCTGCCGCAGACCTTCCCGAAGGCGCTTGCCGACAATTCCGCCATCACGGGCGATCCTGCCGTTTATCCCGGCAAGAATGGGCATGTGCACTATGCCGAAGGCGTCTTCGTCGGCTACCGCCATCACGATATCAGCGCCGTCGAACCTCTCTTCCCCTTCGGCTTCGGCCTTAGCTATAGCCGCTTCCGTTGGGGCGAACCGCGACTCTCCGCGGGAGAAATGGATCCTGAAGGCATAACCGTCAGCATTGACGTCACCAATACAGGCGACCGGCCAGGCTCGGAACTGGTCCAGCTCTATGTACGCTCGCCGTTAGCCAAAGTGGAACGGCCGGACAAGGAACTGCGCGCCTTCGCAAAGCTCTCGCTGCAACCCGGCGAAACAGGCACAGCCGTTATGAAGGTTCTGCCGCGCGATCTGGCCTATTTCGATATCGAGGCCGGCGCCTTCCGGGCCGAACCGGGTGGTTATCACCTCGTCCTGGCGGCGAACGCCGCCGATACAAGATTCGTGCTCCACCTGCCGTCACCGGCCGGCTACGTGCTGCCGCCGACCTCATGATTCCGATGTCGAACGGCCAGGCGCCATTGGTTGAGCTGAATGAAAACAGTGAGCAAGAGGCGCGCCGGACTGCCGGGTAAAGCAGGCCGAAATTTTTTAGATTCTCCTCTTGAATGGAAAATCATGCGGAACCAGATCATCGTCGTCGGCAGCGCAAAAGCGGGCCGATGATCAGAGGAGAGACGCAGGTTTCCGACGCGTCTCCAACCCATGTTGCTTTACGGAGGATATGGCTATGAGAAACGAACTTGATTTCGCCCCCCTTTACCGGTCCAGCATCGGATTCGACCGTGTCTTCAATCTCCTGAACAATGCGCAGCGCCTGCAGGCGATCGAGACCTGGCCGCCCTATGACATCGTCAAGACGGGCGAAGACGACTATCGCATACAGATGGCGGTGGCCGGCTTCGCCGAAGGTGACCTCGACATCACCCAGGAGCGGAACGTCCTTCTGGTGAAGGGGCAAAAGCCCGATGGGAAAGAAGGCGAATATCTGCATCGCGGCATCGCCGGGCGCGCATTTGAACGCCGCTTCGAGCTGGCCGATCACGTCAGGGTCGAGAACGCCTCGCTGAGGAACGGTATTCTTTCGATTGCGCTGAAGCGTGAAGTGCCCGAAGCCATGAAGCCGCGCAAGATCGCTATCGGAGACGGCTCCTTTCAGCAGGCGCCTCTTCAGATCGAAGCCGAGCGTCAGGTGGCTTAAGGAGAGCCTCTCCATGAAGTCCCGAATTAAGCCGTTTATCGTGGAGATCAGGAAACGTCGCGGAAGTAGCGCGAAAAATTCGACAAAACCTGTGTTTTCGAGGTCGCTGGGCAAGCTCGGCAGCACGCACGCCGTTTCTGAAGCGCGATCCTGAACAGGGTTTCCGCGTCGACTGGGGCCGGCGCCATGTGGCCGGCCCTTGTGCACAAATGATGCGGACCGAGTTTGCTCTTCCTCGAACTCTCACCCGCGACGAGATCGTTGCGTTTCGCGCCCGCTCCTTACGGTCCGTCTCTGCAGTGATTTGTGACGACCTCATTGCTTTCAATTGGTCATGTCATGACTTTTCAAACGGTCATCTTTGCCGCCGTTGCGCTAGCGATGTGAGGGCTTGACGTGTTGGTGCTCCTGGCGATCACGGATCGAACTGGGACGAGCGACATTCTTCAAACTGGCACGAATGGCCCAGCCCCTGACCCGCCCGGCGCTTTTCGATCGCAGCTCACATTGTCCATAGAAGTGATAGCGGGGCGGCTTGTAGCTTTTCTCCGAATGGGGTCACTCGGTCGTGGTCGTGTAAGACGAGCCCTCGCACGAAACGCTCGCCGACCGCCTTTTGTAACTGGCGCAGCCCGCGAAAATCGTCAGCCTTCACCGTTGCCGACGCTTTACTTCAATCCCAACAACCCGGCCGCGCCGATCCTCGACGATGACATCGACTTCATCTTGGTCTCTCGTCCGGTAGTGGGAGAAGGAAAAGCGCCGGTCTGACCAAGACGCCAGTTCTCGGCAAATTTAAAGTCTAGGCCCGGCTAATTTTAATCTATTCCACGGCTAGTCTAACCGCACGACCGTCAAATTACAGGCGTTCCGGCGCGGATGAAGATCGAAATACGCCGGTGTTCAATGAGAACTTCCAGGTCCATGGCGTGGCAAGGTCTGGCGGCAGGATGGCAAGCTGGACCGCCCATGCAGATTTCGTCCTCGATGCCTCGAACTAGACGCTTCGTGATCGGCGGCCCGTCCATCGCGGCCTCATCACCATCCCGACGGGGCGTGCTATACATGTACTAAGCAACCTTTGTTCGGCCCGTCCCGGAAAGTTCATCTGCGATCAAACCGCATCCGGCTGGGTGCGCAGATTGGTGACGACGCGCCGGTTCTGCACCTTGCAGGAGCGCTCCGTGCAGTCGCGGACTTCGCGGTCGTTTCCGTAGCCCTTGGCCCACATGCGCTTGGGGTCTACGCCCTTCGAGGCGAGATAGGCCATCGCCGCATCGGCGCGCTTCTGCGACAGCGTCTGCATATTGGAGGCGGAGCCGGAATCGTCGGCAAATCCCTGCAGCTTGAGCAGCCACGTTGGGTTCCTGTTGAGCCAGGCGGCCTGGTTGTCCAAGGTTGCCATGGCGACGGTATCGAGCGCGGCGGAGTCCTGCTTGAAGTAGATCCGTCGGCCGACATTGAGAATGAAATCCTCCTCGCTACCAGCCGCAACGTTCTCGAAACCGGGGGCGGGGTCGTTGGTCTGGCCGGTCATCGGCACCGCGGCCGGTTCTTCCAGGGAGGCGACCTCGGTGGTGGAGCAGGCGGCGAGCGCCAAGAGCATGGCTGCGCCGGCAAGGCGCTTGGTGTATCCGATCATAGCAGACATAGGGGTGATATTCCTCATTCGACCGGAGTTGTTTCGCTAACCTGAGTGGCGCCCTCAGCCTGGTCGGCAATATGCGGCAGAACCTGTACGGCCGTGCCAATGGGGCAGCGCTGGTAAAGATCGATGGCGTCTTCGTTGAACATGCGGATACAGCCGCTGGAGGCGTCCCTGCCGATGCTCCATGGCTCCAGCGTGCCGTGGAACCGATAGCCGGTGTCGACGCCGTCGCGATGCAGATACATGGCGCGAGGGCCGAGCGGGTTCTTCGGTGAGCCACCCGAGACGAATTCCGGCAGTTCGGGATGGCGCTTGCGCATCTCCGGCGGCGGCGTCCAGCGCGGCCAGAGCGATTTGGCGTCGATGGTGGCGCGGCCAAACCATTTGAAACCTTCGCGACCGACCCCGACGCCATAGCGTATGGCGGTCTTGTTCTCCATGATCAGGTAGAGAAAATGGTGCCTTGTATCGACGACAACGGTACCGATCGGCTCACTGCTAAAATACTTGACGACCTGGCGATGCCAGCGCTTGTCGATTTTCGCGAAATTGGTGCTGCGGAATGTCACGCCGTTATCGACGGCTGTGCCGTCGAAATAAGAAGCTGCCGCGGCGGCTGCCGGTTTGCTGACGGCGCCGGTCCCAAGCAACGCCAATCCACCGAGCATAATACTCCTGCGTGTCCACACCATCGGCTAAATCCCCCCTGAAAGCCAACAAGCGAAGTGGCAGTAAACCAGATTTTTTATTTGCCTCAATAGAAAACTCCTCTCCCTATCAAGATCGATAGAGAATCTAGGGTCGCCTGATGCTGTATTGCTTCGGTCGTTACTCCGGGCGGGAGAATGTTATGCCGACTGCGTACGGATCCGCAAAGGACAGGAGGCGCGGCGGGAGCCTGCATCGCAGGCGTTCCGTGCCAGCCTTCCAGTGTCGATGCTGGGTGCAACCTGTTCGCGAATGGCCGTGATAGGCAGATCATAGAATAAAAGGTGACTAAATTAATCATGTTATGTTGACAGGCTCCACTTCGCTCCATAGGTTCCGCCCGCATCCGTGACGTAGGGACCAAGCAATGGCGCGTGTTTTTTTGAATGTTTCTAATAATGTATCGCGAATTTATAGAGATAGCCTTTGTGCGACGACCGCGATGGTCCTGATCGGCATTGCAGCATCGCCGGCTGCTGCCCAGAGTGCCTCCGCAGGTGACACCGCGACGACACTGGAGCCAATCGTCATTCAAGGTGCAGCCTCTGATAGCAAGACCGACCGGACGTCGGTCACTGCCAAGAACAGCGCCGGCGCGACCAAGATCAGCACGCCGCTGGTCGAGACCCCGCGCTCGATCTCGGTCACCACAGAGAAGGAAATCGAGCAGCGCGGCGCCCAGACGGTTATCGAGGCGGTGCGTTACACGGCCGGCGTGACGACAGGCCCCAACGGATTCGATCCGCGTTTCGACCAGATTTTCATCCGCGGCTTCAATATTACGACGGTCGGCGACTACCGTGACAGCCTGCGCCAGCCCTACATCAACTACGGCATGTTCCGTACCGATCCCTATCAGCTGCAGCGCGTGGAGGTGATCAAGGGACCGGTTTCCGTTCTTTACGGTTCGGGATCGCCGGGCGGCCTCGTGAACAAGATCTCGAAGCTTCCGACCGAAGAGCCGATCCGCGAAGTCGGCATCACCTACGGCACCAAGGATCGGGTGCAGGGGATGTTCGATTTCGGCGGGCCGATCAGCGAAGACAACGACGATTTCCTCTATCGCATCGTTGGCCTCGCCCGCCGCGGCGATACCAATTTCGACATTGCCGACGACCGCTACTTCCTCGCGCCGTCCTTCACCTGGAAGCCCGACGAAGGTACGTCCTTGACGATATATGGTCTGGCGCAGTCCGACGAGACCGACGCCAATGTCGGCGCGGTCACGACTCAAGGCGGCGAGATTCTCGATATCCGGCAGAGCGATCCCGACTACGACTATCAGAAGGTCAAGCAGCAGCAGATCGGCTATCAGTTCGAGCATGATTTCGACAATGGCCTGACCTTCCGGCAGAACCTGCGTTACTCGCACCTCGACCTTCGCGCCCGCTATCTCGGCATTTCGAGCTGGACCGGAACCGTCGCGCACCGCAATGCAAGTTCGATCCGGGACGAGATGAACGTCTTCCAGGTCGACAACCAGCTCGAGGCGAGGTTCGATACAGGCTCGCTTGCGCATACGATGCTGTTCGGGCTCGACTACACCAATCTCCAGTCGAACTGGGGCTACGGCTTCGATGCAGCCAACCCGGCATTCGATTTCGATATTGCCAATCCGACCTATGGCGTCTCGGGTGCGACGCCGGCCTATAACTTCATCGTTGCCGATGCCGACATGCGCCAGGTCGGCGTCTACGCCTTGGACCAGATCGAAGCCGGGAACTGGCGCTTCAATCTTGGTGGCCGCCAGACCTGGGTCAACCAGACGCGTGACACGACCTATCCTTCCTTCGGGATGAGCGACTCGGAAGACGTCAATAAAAACGCCTTTTCGTGGCAGGCCGGGGCGCTTTATCTCTTCGACAACGGCCTTGCGCCTTTCGTCTCCTATTCGACGTCATTTGATCCCGTGACTAACCGTTCGACTTCAGGCAAGATTCTGGAGCCGACCGAGGGTGAACAGTACGAACTGGGCGTCAAATATCAGCCGCCAGGCACAGATATCCTCCTGTCGGCGGTTGCGTATCACATCGTCGAAAAGAACAAGCCGGTGCTGGTCGATCCACTGACGCTTGCCTATGACTCGCTCGGCGAGGTGACGGGAAAGGGTATCGAACTTGAAGCTCGCGCGGCTGTGGGCGATGGATGGGACCTGATTGCGGCTTACACTTACAACCATTCTGAAGTGACCGCGGGTACCAACGAAGGCAATACGCCGGCCGTGACTCCCTCGCACGTCGCCAGCCTCTGGGCCAATTATACGTTCCAGGAAACCAATCCCTTCCATGGTCTCTCAGTCGGCGCGGGTGTCCGTTATGTCAGCGAAAATTGGACCGATACCGCCAATACATCGAAGAACCCTTCAGGTTTCTATGTCGATGCGTCCGCCGCTTATGATTTCGGTGCAATCGACAAGAAATACGAAGGCCTGACTGCGGCCTTCGCCATCCGCAACATCGCCGATGAGCGCGACACGGTCTGCAACGAGGGCTTCTGCTATCTCGGCCAGGGTCGCAACATGACCGGCACCCTAAAGTATCGGTGGTAGCACCATGGCGGCAGAGATGAACGGGGCGGCCTCACGCCCTTCGATCGCCGATCATCCTGTCGCCCACCAGGCCGTCGATCTCGACGGCCTGGTGGGCGACGGCCCGTTCGCCTATTGCCGCGGCAAGCTGCTCGCCTCTCCGCCGCCGGCCGGCATTGTCATTCCCTGCAGGGACCTTGGCGACCCCGACGTCTTTGACGGGATCATCGCCCGCTATGCTCAAAAGTTTCCGGGCAGCGATCGCCGCGCGATCGTCTCCATGTGGACGCTCTATTATTTCAGCATGCTGACGATCGCCCCGAGTGTCCACATGTTCGTCAACCGCATCGCCCTGCCGTTGGAAATCGACCGGCTGTCGCTCGTTTGCAATGCTGAGACGGGCGAGCCGGAAGCATTCGTGATGTCCGACAGTCCCGAGATTGCCACCGATCCGGCTGCCGCGCTTCACCGGCTGATGCTCGGCCACGCCGAGCCCGTCATCGCGGCGATTGCCGCCAATGCTGGCGTGGCGCCGAAGCTTCTCTGGAACAATGCAGCGGCCTATCTCTCCTGGATACTGAAAGAGATCGCTCACCGCCATGAGCCGGCCCTCGTCGAAGGCGGTCTGGCGCTGCTGAATGATGCTGAGTGGCCGGGCGGCGGGCGCAATCCGATGTTCGGCATGATCCGCATGGCGCGCCAGCAATGCGGGTTGGAATTCGCCCGCCGCAAGGTCTGCTGCCTGCGTTATAACCTGCCTGGCGTCGGCGGCTGCGGCGAAGCCTGCCCGCTGCCGGACGGACGGCATTGAGGCCGATTAGAATTATGCGGCGGCGTTTGACATGGTCTTTGCCTGCTCGGCATATCGTGACGGCGGCAATCCGACAAAGCGCGTGAATGCCGTGCTGAACGCGCTTGCGGAGCCATAGCCGACGCGCTCGGCGATCTCCTGAATTCCGATATCGCGTTGCCTCAGCAGATTTTTGGCGAGCGCCATGCGCCATGATATCAGATACTCCATTGGCGCCAGACCCACAGTGCGGCGGAAGCGGTTGAAAAACGCCGACCGCGACAGGGCCGCCTCTCGGGCAAGCTGCTCCACCGTCCATTCCCTGGCCGGATTTTCGTGCAGCCGACGGATGGCCAGGGCAAGACGTGTATCGCTCAGACCCCGCAGGATTCCGAGCGGCGCTTTCTCCCCGGCATTCGAGCGCAGCGCCTCGACAAGCAAGACTTCCAATAGCCGCGCCAGGATCATATTCTTTCCCGGCCGCTCGGTGCGGGCTTCGTCCGTGACGAGCTGTACGATCGCCGACAGTCTGCTGTCGCCGCGGATATGAATGATCCGCGGCAGCAGGGAAACCAGCAACGCCGCGTCAGGCGAGCCGAAAGCGAAGTGGCCGACAAGCAGGCGTGCATTCGGAGTCCCTTCGGGATCGCCGTGACGGGTCTCTTCAGGAAGCATCGTGACGGTGAGGGGATCGATGCCGGGCGATAATCCGTCGTCCAGGCTCGACATCATGAAGGCATGGGCGGCCGGGATCAGGATGAAGTCGCCTTGGCGGAGCGTGATATGCTCGTCCTCCGCGCTCAACCGCGAAGAACCCTCCAGAACGACGCAGTAGAAGGGCTGACCTGTCTCCTGGCGCTCCACGCGCCACGTCCCTGCGCCGCTGGCGAGCTTTGAATGGCGCGCCGCTGGCTGCAGCAGCGTCACCATATCAGCCAGCGGGTCGCTCAATCGATACTCCTGATAACGAAACAGGGACGGCGCATGATATGCAGTACGGTAGTCGCCGTCTACCTCTGTTGCTGTCAGAATGGATAGGAGACAGATATGAAGACCGTTCTTGTTACAGGATGCTCGTCGGGGTTTGGGCTGGAAATTGCCAGGTTCTTTCTCGCGCAGGGCTGGAAGGTGATCGCCACCATGCGAACGCCGCGCCAAGACCTTCTGCCGCCTTCGGACCAACTCAAGATCGTCGCGCTCGATGTCACGAGCCCTGAAAGCATCCGCGCTGCCGTTGAGACCGCTGGTCCTGTGGATGTGTTGGTAAACAATGCCGGCATCGGCTGGCTCAACGCGGTTGAGGGAACGCCGATGGAGATCGCCCGCGAGATTTTCGAGACGAACACGCTTGGAACGATCGCGATGATGCAGGCAATTCTGCCGCAGATGCGGGAGCGGCAGGAAGGCATTGTTGTCAACGTCACGTCAAGCGTGACGCTCAAGCCGCTCCCGCTCATCTCGGTCTATGCGGCCAGCAAGGCCGCAGTGAACGCGTTCACCGAATCTGCCGCGCTCGAGCTCGAGCCTTTCAATGTGCGTGTGAGGATCGTGCTCCCGGGGCGCGCGCCGCAGACGCGGTTCGGCGATACGGCGCGCTCACTGATTCAACAACAGGGCGGCTTCCCGCAAGCCTATTCGTCGGTCGTCGCAGAGGTGTTCGCATCGTGGGAGCAACAGTCGGAGACCGCCCTGACACAGCCCGTCGACGTCGTCGAGGCGGTATGGCGTGCTGCGACCGATCCTTCCTCTCCATTGCGCATCCCTGCAGGGGCCGACGCGGAAGCATTGGCGGGATGAAGGCGGTGTCTCAAGGCCGCCGGCGCAGAACGAAAAGCAGCATCGGCGCCCCGACCAGCGCCGAGATCAAACCGGCGGGAACCTGATAGGGGAAGGCGATCATGCGGCCGGCCCAGTCGGCGATGACGAGCAGGGTTGCGCCGATGACGGCGGCCGCGAGGAGCTGGGTCGAGGGGCGGCGAAGGCCGAGCCCGTGGGCAAGCTGCGGCGCCATCAGGCCGACGAAGCTCAAGGGGCCGACGACAAGCGTGGCGGCAGCTGTCATGATCGCCGAGAGCCCGAAGAGGACGCCGCGCGCCGAAGCGATCCTGAGGCCGAGTTCGCTCGCCGTCTCCGGCCCGAGCTGCAGCAGCGCAAGCCAGCGGCTTGCGAGAAAGGCCGCGATGAGACAGGCAAGCGCTATCAGCATGGCGCTTGCCGCAACGCGGTTGTCGACGAAATAGGTCGAGCCAGACATCCAGCGGACCAGAGCCAGGCCGCGCGGATCGCCGCTTGCCGCCAGCACGCCGATCCCGGCATCGAGCATTGCGCCGAAGGCGGCGCCGACCCGCGGCAGGCGGAGGGGGAGGATTTCATTCCATGAGGCGGCGGGCAGCCATGTCCACGCGCCATCTGATGCCCGGCCGAAGAAGATCGCGGCGATCGCCAATGCGACGACCGAGGCGAACAGCAGGACGAGGGAGGACCCTTTGCTGCCGATCGCGAGCCGTGGTGAGGTCATGCCGGGGAGCGTGCGTGAGGCTGTTGCAAGGCGTGGAAGCAGAGCAATCAGGATCGGTCCGCCGAGCAATGCGGTGACGGCCCCGGTCGGCACGAAATCGCCAGGAGCGAGGAGCTTGATCGCCTCATCGGTCAGAAGAAGAAGGCCGGCGCCTGCTATGGGCGACCAGATCAACTGGCTGACGACCCGGCGTGCGCCGGCTAGCCGGACGATCTGCGGGGCGACCAGCCCGATGAAGCCGATGACGCCGACGGCACTGGTGACGAGGGCGCTCAGCGCAATCGCAATCGCTATGATAAAGCCGCGCGCCCATTTGATCGGCAGACCTAGGCTCGCTGCGCCGGCATCTCCGAGCTGGCTCAGCGCCAGCGGTCTCGCGGCGAGCAAGGCGAGGCCGGCGAGGAGGGCAACCTTGGGCAGCAGCGACAGCGGGATCGCCCAGCTTTGCTGCGACAGAGACCCGGCGCCCCAGATGAAGATCCCGGAGAGATATTGATCGTTCATCAGAACGAGAATGGCCGCCGCCGCGCCGCACCAGAGGCCGGTGATCATGCCCGACAGGATGAGGGAAAAGGGCGAGAAGCCGTGCCGGGCGCTGATCGAGAAGATGGCGAAGGCGGCAGCAGCGCTTCCGGCAAGTGCGACCGCGTCGCGACCCCATCCCGTCAGCGACGGGAAGGCGAGCATGACGGAGACCAGCGCCAGATTGGCCCCGGCCGAGACGCCGAGCGTCGTTGGTGAAGCGAGCGGATTGCGCAGCACCTGTTGCAGGATCGTGCCCGACAGCGCAAGCGCGGCGCCGGTGATCAGGGCCGTCGCCATGCGCGGCAGCGTGGAATAGAGGAGGAGAAGGTGCTGCGCATCGTATCCGACTGATGTCTCCAGATGGGGCAACGACGGGAGCAGGTCGAGGAGAGCCAGGCCCAGGCCCGAAAACAGCAGCAGCGCCGCCAGCGCTGGCGCGCCAAAGCCGGAAGTTCGCGCTTTCATCAGGCGGCAGTCTCCAGAACATCGACCATCAGGGTCGAAAAGCGCAGCGCTTCCTGGACCATCCCAAACATCAGGACGCCTGGAACGACCGAGATCCGCTGCCGCCTGACGAAGGGAAGGCTAGTCCACAGCGGACTTTCGGAAAGCCGGCTCAGGACATCGGGCGGAAGCAGGGGCGAAACGACGACGAGATGGGCCTCTTGGTCGAGTTCGGCGAGTTGCTCCAGGCCGATCGTCTGAAATCCCCAGTAGCTCGCTTCGCCCTTCCAGGCATTTTCGAGGCCGATGCGGCGCATGGCGCCGCCGTAGAGCCCGGGACCGCCATAGATGCGCGCATGCCTCTGGTCGATGAAGTTGATGACGGCGACCGGCGCCGCCGACAAGTTATTGGTCCGGTCGCGCAGCCGGGCGAAGGTGGTATCGGCGCGGGCGAGAAATGCCTCCGCTTGCCGCTGCCGGCCGATCATGGCGCCGAGACGCAGCGTTTCCGCATAGGAGCGGTCGAGCGCATCGCCGTTCTCGGCGTAGACGGTGAATATCTCCACCGGTGCGATGCGGGAGAGTTTTTCGTCCAGCGCGGCCAGGAACGGCGTGCTGAGGATGAGCGATGGTCTGAGGCTGGTGAGGACTTCGAGATTGATTTCGGCGGTGGTGCCGATATCGACGACACCTGCGGGCATCGCCGGCTCGACCACCCATTCCGGCCAGTTCCTCAGGGAGGCGATTGCACGTGGCACGCTGCCGAGCGCCAGCATCGTCGACGCCAGACCATAGTCGAGCGAGACGATGTTGGCATCTCCGGCGCGCGCGAGGGTGGGCGAGCCGGTCATTGCCAGAGCGCCAAGAAGAAAGTCTCGTCGTCTCAAAGTGCGGTCCTGCCTGGCTGCGTGTCCGTTAACGGCTTGACCATGAACAGGCACGGATGATCCTCATGCCAGAGTTTTGGAAAGACCTCGGCCTTGACGAAGCCGGTCCGGTCATAGAAGCGCCGCGTCGCCTCGAATTGCGGTTCGTCGCGGCCGCGCGGCGCAAGCGTCTTGACCGTCAGCAGCCGGGCGCCCGATTTCTGGGCGAAGCCTTCGGCAGCGTCGAGGAGATGTCGCCCTGCGCCCTGGCCGTGATATTCCGGCCGCGTCGCGATCAGCGCAATTTCGACGGCATCAGGCAGGTGCGGCTTCAAGGCCATCAGCGCGGTGACGACATCCGCTTCGATATAGCCGAACACCGGCAACTTCTCGATCGCCTGGGCGCTCGCTTCGATGACCTCGGACTCCGAAAACCAGTCGGGCAAGGCACTCATGATCGATCGGCAGAGTTCCGCCTTGCCGGTCAGGATCTCAACTGTTCGTCCCATTTTTTTCTCGCCTTCAGCCCTGTGGATTTAAACTTGACTCTTGTTATCACCTTAAAATAGACACTGCAATCACATCGTGCACATCCGCTTTGAAAAAGGAGCGCCAAGGCCGAACCGACCACCAAGACAGAGCCTGATTTTCCATTCGTAAAAAGGTACAGGACAATGCGAGCATCGCATCGTGATGTGAACGGGAATGCGGTTGTCAACGCAATGATCGAAAACAAGGATAAGCTCCTGAAGACGATCGAAAGCGTTGTCAAATCAAGGGCATACTCCGAGGACATATTTCAGGACGGAGTCATCAAAGCTTATGGGGTCAATGTCGACGGTATTCGCTGCCCCATCGGCTATGCCTTCCGGATGGTCTATAATCTCGCACTGGATGAGAGCCGCCGCCAGCGCCATCAGACGAACAACCACAGGTCGATAGATCAAATCCAGGAGATCACGGCTCCCGTCCCAACGGTGCTTGACCAGCTCGTTGCAGCAGAGACCCTGCGTGACGTGCTGGCTTCGCTCGAGGCGCTGCCGAAGCGCACCAACGACGCCTTCATCCGTCACCGCCTGAACGGCGTGCCGCAGAAGGACATCGCGGCCGAACTCGGCGTCTCACGGACCCTTGTTAATTTCATGATCAAGGCGGCGGAGCAGCATTGCCATTCGGCGATCACCGACTCCCCTCGTGCCGATCACGAACATCGGCAGGATCCTAGCGCCGCGCGGCGTGCAGAGCCTGCTGCAAATCGTTCCACAGCAATTCCGGCTCTTCCAGCCCAACGGCGAAACGTATCGTCTGCTCGCTCACGCCGAACCGGATGAAGGTGGTCATCCGGTCGGGAATCTGCAGCGCCACCTTGGCGGGGACCACAAGCGTTTCCGGCCCTCCCCAGCTGACGCCGAGGCGGATCTCGCGCAGCGCATTGACGAAACGCGCGACATCTATGTCGGGCGTGAGGTCGAAAGCGAAGAGCCCGGCATAACCCGACAGCGTCGCCCGGCCGGGATGGTCTTGAAAGGCCGGGTGGCGAACGCGCGCGATGTCGGGATGCTGCTTCAGCCGATCGGCGAGCAGAAGCCCGCTGCGCTCATGCTCCTTGAGGCGCACACGCAGCGTGCGAATGCCGCGCAGCAGCAGCCAGGCTTCGAAGGGCGAGAGCTTGGCGCCGACATAGGGGTAGGAGGTCGAGTTGATCCTGGCGATCGCCTCCTTCGAGCCGACGACGACGCCGGCGACCGTATCGCTGTGGCCGCCGAGATATTTCGAGGCGGCATGAATGACGATATCGACGCCGTGCTGGATCGGCTTCTGGAAGAGCGGCGTCGCCCAGGAATTGTCGATAATGGTCGTCACACCGGCCTCTTTCGCCATGGCCGACAGGGCTGCGATGTCCTGAAGCTCGAAGATGAAAGAGGAGGGGTTTTCGAGATAGAGCAGCTTGGCGCCCGGCAGCGCCTTGCGCACCTCGTCATGGTCGGAAGGATCGACGAAATCCACCGTGACGCCGAGCCTGCCGAGCAGCTTCACCAGCAGGCGGTAGACATCATTATAGAGGTGGCGGACGGCGACGACCCGGTCGCCCGCTTCCACGAGACTGAGAATGGTCGCGGTGATGGCGGCCGTTCCGCTTGAAAAGGCGCGCCCATCTTCCGCGCCTTCGAGGCGGGCGACCAAGAGCTCGAATTCACGGACAGTCGGATTGTCGCCGCGCGAATAGATGAAGTTGCGCGCCCGGCCGGCGAAGACATCCTCCATCGCCTCGTAACTGTCATAGGTGAAGAGCGAGGTCTGGAAGATCGGCGGCGACACGGCGTTGAAGGCCGAGGGATCGACGGGCGTGAAGAGATCGTCGGCCGCTTGGTCGCCAAGGTCGCGTGGGCTGAAGGACAGGTTCATGATGATCCTCTCAGGGGCAAAAGCTGGGATAGGGACGGAGTGCGGTCAGATCACCGGCCGAGCTCTGCCGGAGCGCGCTGAGTGATCTCGCCAGGCAGAAGCATGACAGCAGGCCGGTGAGCGACGAGGCCAGAAACATGGCTGCGAGCAGGCCTGAAAAACCGAAGAAGGGCGGCAGGAAAGCAAGCAACGGAAAGAGAAGATAACCATATTGCGCCAAGCCTACGGCAAGGGCGGCTTTCGGCCTGCCCTGTGCTTGGAAGAGAATCAGCACGGTCTGCCGGAGGCCGAACAGCAGGAAGGGGAGATGGGTTGCGACGATCGCCTGGCCTGCGATCGATGCCACGGATGCATTGTCGGTGAAGAACGAGGCAAGGTGCCCGGAGAAGATGATCGCCGTCAACCCGTAGGCGCCGCCGACCGCGCTCGTGACGGCGGTTAGCATGCGGGTTGCCGAGAGCACCCGTGATATATCCCCGCGGCCCCAGGCGAAGCTCAGGATGGACTGCGCGCCCAGCGAAATGCCCATGACGGGAAGTGCGCCGACCGAAAGCAGCCGCAGGGCGATCCCGACTCCGGCAATGCCGTCCTCGCCACGATAGGTGCCGGCGAACGACAGCATCGCGGCGATTGCGCCAGCGGTTGCGAGGCTCGTCAGTGTCGTCGGCGCGCCCACGGCAAGGACCGGCCTCAGATGCCTGACATCGCCGAGCCGCCAGCAGAACGTCAGCCGGATCGTCCCGAGCCGTCTCGCATGATAGGCGCCGTAGATTGAGAGCGCCACGAGCTGCGAGAGGATGGTCGCCATCGCCACGCCTTGCAGCCCGAGGCCGAAGCCGAAGATCATGATCGGGTCGAGAATGATGTTCAGCGCAAAGCAGGCGACCAGCGTCCACATGCTGAAGCGGGCATTGCCCTCGGCGATCGCCAGGAAATCGAGAATGATCTGCGCCATTGTCAGCGGGATCGAGACCGCGATGATGAGGAGGTAATGCTGCGCAAGCGGCTGGATGGCTGGCGTGGCGCCGAACAGCAGGAAAGATGGGAAGGTAACGATGGCGGCCGCGCTTGCCGCGCCGAAGGCGATGCCGGCGGCCAGGCTGACCGAGGCCAGCGTACTCGCCCTCGACCGGTTGCCGGCGCCGAGCGCCCGCCCGACCTCGGTTGCCACGCCGACGCCGATACCCTCGCCGAAGGCTGCGACGAGCATCAGGATCGGCAGCACGATCATGATCGCGGCGATCTGGTCTTCGCCGATCATGCCGACGAAGGCCATGTTGATCGTGTGATGGGCGGCATTGATCGACAGGCCGAACATAGCGGGCAGGCCGAGACGCAGCAGCAGCCGGAAAAGCTGCGGGCTGGCAAGATCTTCCGGCGCAAGCCGCCGTTTCCGCAGGCTGCCGCTCATCTCGCTCATGTCGTTCATGATGCGGGCACCCAGAGATGATCGCCGAAGAAGCGCTCGCGGGTCAGCATGACGAGGAGCGCCCGCTTGTGTGGAAAATCGAAATGCTTGATCTTGGCGAAGCCCGAGCGGTCGAGATTGCGGATCTGCTGCTCGTGGCTGGCGCGCGGCTCGCCGACGATGCGTTTCGTGCGGGGATCGTCGAGGAAGATGAAATGCATCAGCGAGGGAAGCCACGCGCTGATCCATTTCTTGCCGCGATAATCCGGCTCGCCGATCGCGACATGCCATCCGCGATCGTAATCGTCGGCATCGTAGTAGGGACCGAGCCGGTTTTCCTTGGCCCAGTAGACCTCGAAATAGCCGAAGGGAATGTCGGCGAAACTGCCGATCAGTGGCAGGACATGCGGATCGGCGATCCTCTCCTCCAGGATCTCCCGGTGCTTCTCGATCGAGCCCGCATCCTCCCAGATCGTGTTGACCTGCTCGTCGTTCATCCAACGGTTAAAGGCCGCAAGATCGGTCTCGGGATCGGCCACCCTGAAGCTGATGTCCCGTTCCAGCCACGGGATGAAGCGCTGGTAGACCGTGCCTTTCGGCTTTGCAGGCCGGCGCGGATGGTAGCGGCCCGCCGTCATCTCCTGCACGGGCGGCAGCGGATAGGACATCTGCGGCAGCCACGGGGAGGGCCATTGCCAGAGGATCGCGGATTCGAGCCGTCCATCGGTGCCTGAGATGTGCCGGGGAAGGCTGGCCTGCTGGCCTTCGAAGGCGACCGATTTGATCGAGCGGTCTTGCGCCGTCACCGCTTCGGCGGCGGCCATGAGAAGCTCGGCCGATTGCACGGGATTTCCCTCGTAGAAGGTCAGCGAGGCGATGCCGGCTTCGACTTCGAGGGCGACTTCGTGATTCCCGTGCACGGTGTGGAGATGGACGATATTGGGGGCGAGCCTGACATAGCTGCGCGCCTGTAGAGCCCGCCTTTGCTTGGCGGCGTCGAAATCCATGATGTTCTCCTTGATCGGCAGGGCTTTTGATGCTGCGAGCATGAAGCCCGCTCCTGCGGCGATTTGATAGAATGACGATCCATCCTTGGGCGGATTTAGGGGTAAACGAAGAAAAAAATTCTCAGCAATTTTTCTAAACTCCGGCAGTGGGGATCCGTCATTAGCGCATGACGTCAATCTCTGCAGGAGCTTCCAATGGACAATCTTGAGCCCCGCGACGATCTCTGGATCGTCGTCATCGACACCGAGCATCACTACTCGGTCTGGCCGCAGGACAAGCGGATTCCAGTGAGCTGGCAGCCTGCGGGTTTTGCCGGTTCGCGCCAGGAGTGCCTCGCCCATATCCGTGAAATCTGGACCGACCCTCGCCCGCTCTCCCTACGCTCGGCCATGGCAGCCGATGCGCGTCTCTGAAAACGTCTGGATGGCAAGATGAACAAGCAGATTACCAATTTCGCCGATGCCCGCCCGACCGACGCTGTGGATGCCGTCTTCGAGAGTTTTCCGCTGACGATCGCGCAGAAGCGCATCTGGTCGCTGGAGCAGATCGGCAATTACACGGTCTTTCCCGATCAGGTCATCGGGCTGCGCTTGGGCGCCGCGACCGGCGTCGAGACGATCGCCGGCGCCTGCCGCGCGCTCGTGGCTGAGAACCCGTCGCTTTCCACTCGTTTCCGCCGGCTGGCGGGCGGCCGCATCGAGCAATATCGCGGCGCATCGAACGCCGTGCCGATCGAAATCCTCGGCAAGGAAGGAGCGGCTCTTTCCGAGGCTGAAGCCTTGGCAGCGCGAAAAGCCTTCCGCGACAGGCGCTTCGATCTCCTGGAAGGGCCGGGGGCGCGCATCCAGATCATCCTGCTGCCCGATGGGCAGTCGCTGCTGACGATCGTGCTGCATCCGATCATCTGCGACGACTGCGAAAAATCCGTTCTTGCCGCTTCGCTGGCGCGCATTCTCGATGGTGAACCCGCCGGCGACGTGCAGCCGGCGGAAATATCGGCCGGGACGCGGGAGGAAGAATGGCTGGAGACGGATGAAGCGCGCCAAGCGCTTGCCTATTGGCGCGACACGATCGGTCTCGACTACGCGGCCTCGACCTTTCCCACCCGCTTCAACAGCGGCGGGCTTGCCGGCGTGGCGCGTGCTGAGCATCGGTTTGCGATCGAGCCCAACCTCTGGGCCAAGCTCGAACGGCATGCGGAGAGCAAGAGATACCAGATCGAGCGCGTGCTTCACGCCGCCTTCTGCGCGCTGCTGGCGCGCTACAGCGGCAACTATGCTTTGCTGACCGGGCTGCTGATCGCCCGCCCCCGCACCGAGCATTTCGCCAGCCGCGGCCGCGCCGAACAGGTGCTTCCTCTCGTGCTTTCGCTGACCTCCCGGCACTCTCTCGACGATGTCGTTGCGGCGATCTCCTCAGTGACGGAGGAGGGGCTTCGCCGGCTGTTGCCGCTGGAGCGCATCACGCAGGAGTTGGTCGTCGACGAAGCGGCCGCACAGGAAGCCGTGGTCAAGGCGCTGTTCGAATTCCGCGAACCCTATCCGGTTCCGAGGCAGGCGACGAACCTGGAACCGCTGGGCGCTCGCGCCGATAGCGAGCTTTCCCTCGTGATCGAGGCTCGTACAGATGGCGCCGCGTACGGGCTGATCGACTATGCTCAGGATCTCTATGATGGCGCCCTGATCGCCCGTGTCGCCAAGCATTTCCGTCTGGTGCTCGAGCAGATCGTCGCGCAGCCAAATCTCAGGATTAGAGATATCGAACTCGTCGGCAGCAACGAGCTCGACTGGCTGTCGGCGCCCTATGAGGATGACGTCGTCAATGACGACCGGCCGGTGCACGAGCTGATTTCGGCCCATTCGCGCCGGACGCCTGAGAAGACGGCAATCGTTTATGGCGACGAGGAGTGGAGCCATGGCTGGTTGGAGGCGAGCACGAACCGCCTCGGGCATCGGCTGCGGCAGCTCGGTGTCCGCGCCGAAGTGACGGTCGCGATCTTCATCAAGCGCTCTCCGGAGGCGATCGTCGGCATCCTTGCCACGCTGAAGGCCGGGGGCGCCTATATTCCGGTCGAGCCAGATCATCCGCCGGTGCGAAACCATCACATCCTGCGCGACGGCGGGGTGAAGATCTTCCTCACCCATAGCTGGCTGCGCCATCGCCTGCCGGAAGAGCTCGACGCCATAGTTCTCGAACTCGACAAGCTCGATCTCGACGGCGAGCCGGATACGCCGCTCCATGTTCCCACGCACAAGGACCAGCTCGCCTATGTCATGTATACCTCGGGTTCGACGGGATTGCCGAAAGGTGTGGCCGTCGAGCACGGTCCACTAACGCACCATCTGCAGAATACCTCGCGTGTCTATGGCATAAGCTCGGAGTCCCGCGAGCTGCCCTTCCTGCCCTTCAGCTCGGACGGCGGCCATGAGCGGTGGATGAACCCGCTGATGGAGGGCGGCAGCATCATCCTTCCCGACCAGCCGCTCTGGACCCCGGAAGAGACGCTGACGGCGATGCGCAAGCATGGCGCCAACAATGCCAGCATTCCGACAACCTATCTGCAGCAGCTGGCGGAATGGGCCGACATTTCCGACGGCGCCCCGCCGATGCGGCTCTATTCCTTCGGCGGCGAGGGGCTCGCGCAATCGACCTTCGATCTTCTGTCGCGGGCGCTGAAATCGGAATGGCTGATCAACGGCTACGGACCGACGGAAACGATCATGACGCCGATGGTCTGGAAGGTGAGGGCCGGCACCAAGTTCCAGGGCGTCTATGCCCCGCTCGGCCGCGCCGTCGGGCTCCGGCGCGTCTATGTGCTCGATCCCGACCTCAACCTGTGCCCGATCGGCGTGACCGGCGAGCTCTATATCGGCGGCGAGGGCATCGCCCGCGGCTATATTGGCAAGCCGGATACGACGGCCGACCGCTTCATTCCCGACCCATTCTCCAAGGAAGGCGGCCGGCTCTATCGCTCCGGCGACCTGACGCGCTGGCGCGAGGACGGAACCGTCGAGTTCGTTGGCCGCGTCGATCATCAGGTGAAGCTGCGCGGTTATCGCATCGAACTCGGCGAGATCGAAGCAGCACTCCTCCAGCAGCCCGTCGTCGGCGAAGCCCTGGTCGTGCTGCGCGATGACGATGCCGGCGAAAAGGCACTGGTTGCCTATGTCGTGCCGAAGAAGGACGAGAGGCTTGACGTCGGGACGGTCCGCGCCGGCCTCGAACGCAGCCTGCCGTCCTACATGGTGCCGGCGGCCGTGGTCGAACTGGAAAAGATGCCGACCAATCCGAACAGCAAGCTCGACCGCTTCGCGCTGCCCGCACCCCAGCCGGTCAAGCGCGCCATCATCGAGCCGGCGACCGCGCTCGAAGAAGAGGTGCTGGATGTCTGGCGCCAGGTTCTCAAGCTGGAAGCGATCAGCGTCGAGGACAATTTCTTCGCCATCGGCGGCAATTCGCTGGGCGCGATCCGCATCCTCACGCAGCTGCGGCAGCGACGGCCGAAAATCCCGCTCACCGTCGCAGATATCTTCAACAACCCGACCATCCGCGCCTTTGCCGGCGTGATGGAAGAGGGGGAGGAGCGAGATCTCTCCGGGGTGATCGTGCTGCGCGCTTCAGGGGCCAAGCCGCGGCTCTATTGCTTCCCGGGGCTTCTCGTCAGCACCCGCGAATACGTGAAACTCGTCGATTATCTCGGCGCCGACCAGCCGGCGACTGGCTTCATTTGCCACTCGCTGTCCGAGAAGAAGGAAGTCGGCGCGCCCGTTGACGAGATCATCGAGAGCTATGTCGACTATATCAGGAAGCACAGCAAGGGTGCGCCCTGCTACTTTCTCGGCTGGTCCTGGGGCGGGCTTCTGGCCTATGAGGCTGCCCGCACTCTCGCCAACGAGGTCGACGTCCGGATGATGGCGATGGTCGATGTCTGCGATCTCGGATCGGAATTCGCGATCGGCGCCAAGCCGCGCTTCCGGCCCGGCGAACGCGATGCGCTTCACCGGGACGTGCACGCTTGGCTGCAAAGGACCGCGATGCGCCCGGAATGGGACCGGCTGCTTTCGACGATGGACGCCGATACCTACGAGCAGTTCCTGCGCTTCGTCGGCGACGAGAAGGACCCGCTGCCGACCGACGGACCCGATATCAGCAGCCGCGAACATACGTTCTGGGTGCTGATCGACAATGCTCTGATCTTCCGCAAGCATCGGCTCGTTCCCCATGACGTGCCGATCTATCCCTGGGCAGCCGACGACAGCCTCAATCGCGGCCTCAACCTGATCGATTGGCGCCGCCTGTCGCCGCGGGCGCACGCGGCCGAGATCATCACCGGCACCAACCACCTGCACATGATCGGGTCTCCGGCCTTCCACTCAAGACTTGCCCTGCGTCTCAAGGAAACAGAGAAGGATAACGCATGACCGTCGCTTTTACCCGCAGAGATGCCCTGAACGAGCCGCTCGATCTTGCCGGCATCGGCATCGGTCCCTCCAATCTGAGCCTTGCCTGCCTGCTGGAATCCGTGCCCGAGGTCCGCAGCCGCTTCTTCGAGCGGCGCGGCGCCTTCGACTGGCATCCCGGCATGATGATGCCCGGCGTCGAGCTGCAATCGTCCTTCCTTAAGGACCTCGTCACCCCGGTCCTGCCGACCAGCCGCTGGTCCTTCATCTCCTATCTGGTCGCCCATAAGCGGCTCTACGCCTTCCTGAACGCCAATTACGAGGCCGTTCCGCGGCAGGAGTTTGCACGCTATCTCGCCTGGGTTGCCAACGGCGTAGACGGTTTGCGCTTTTCGACTGAAATTCGCGACGTCGAGCACCGCGACGACCGCTTCGTCCTGCGCTTCGACAACGGCCAGGAAGAAGCGCGCAACCTGGTGATCGGCACCGGGTCTTCGCCCTTCGTGCCTGACTGGGCAAAACCCTTCTTGGGTGCGGATTGCTTCCACAATAGCGAGGCCAAATCTCGCCTCGAGGATCTTCGTGCCGCCCGCATCGTCGTGGTCGGCGGCGGCCAGAGCGGCGGCGAGGTGGTGGAAGCGCTGCTTGGGGACCCTGGCTCGATGACGGAACTGATCTGGATCAGCCGGCGCCATAATTTCGAGCCCATCAACGATACGCCGTTTTCGAACCAGGTCTTCTCGCCGGAATATGTGCAGGCCTATCTGAAGCTCAGCAGCGAGCAGAAGCAGGCGGCGCTGAAGAACTCGATCCTGACCAGTGACGGCCTGTCGATTTCGACGATCCACTCGATCTACCGCCGCCTCTATGCGCTGCGTTACCTTGAGCAGAGCACGCTGAATGCATCTTTGTCGCCGAACCGCGATGTGATCCAGATGGAGCGGAACGGCAATGCCTATCGGCTCATCGTCCGCAACCATTTCGATGGCGGGATCGAGGTGCTGCATGCCGATGCGGTGGTGCTGGCAACCGGCTACAGGTTCCGTTTGCCGGATGCGCTCGGATCGCTAAGCGAAAGGATCAGCCTCGACAGAAACGGCTATCCCAGCCTGAACGACGACTACACGATGCAGTGGACAGGCCCGAGGACCAACCGCCTGTTTGCGCAGAACGCCGGCCGATACTCGCACGGCATAGCCGACTCGCAGCTCAGCCTCATGGCGTGGCGTAGCGCCAAGATCGTCAACACGCTTCTCGGCCGGCAGCATTTCGATGCCGAGCCTGACAATGCCCAGCTGGTCTGGGCGACGGAGGCAGCTTCTGCCATGTCGCATCAGCTCCGGGCCGGCCATTCGGACGGCATGCTGTCATCCTGAAACGTCAGGACATGAATGCTGGGGGCGCGAAATTGTGAGTGGACGGCCAGCGCGGCGACGTGCTGGCTGCCGCTCTCGATCAGGCGGTGATGCCATTGCCGGTCCGGTGCGCCGCTCTGAACCATGACAGGGATGCCGTCCTGCCAGGAAAAGGCGACGCTGCGGGGATCTTCACGCAAGCCTACCCCGAGTGCCTTGAGATGGCTCTCCTTGAGCGCCCAAAGGGCAACGGCTGCACGCGGCCGTTCGCCCGCAGGCAGTTGATCGAGCCACTGCCGTTCGTCCAGGCTGCAATAGCTCTCCAACGCCGCCGCTTCGATTTCGGCGTCCGCGCGTTCGCAGTCGATCCCGACGCGCTCGCATTCTGAAGTGACGGCGACGGCCACCAGCCCGTCGGCATTGGAAAGGCTGAACTGCAGCCTGTTGCGACCCTCGACCGTCAGCCTGCCGTACGCATCCGCCTGCAACAGCACCTTGTCAGGTTGCGTCTCGGTATGCGCGCTCAGTACTTGCCGCAGCAGACAGCGGCCGGCGATGAACGAGGTTCGGTCGCGCTCGAAGCGATAGGTCGCGGCGCGCTCCCGCTCATTCGGTGAAAGCCACTGCATCCAGCGCTTCTCGCCGCTGTCGTTCTTCGGATATTTCCAGAGCACGACATCGATGGCGGCCGGTTGATTGTCTGATTGCTGCATCGGGCCAGTATGCGTAACGCGGCCCGATTGGCAATCTTCGCGGGATTTACTCCGCGGCTTCGATGAAGCGGTGGCGTTCGTAAAGGAATTTGAGCACGGCCTCGCGGCATTTGAGATATGTCCGGTCGGAGGCGAGCTCGATGCGATTTCGGGGACGGGGCATCGTGACGTCGAGCACTTCGCCGATGCGGGCCGCCGGGCCGTTGGTCATCATCACGATGCGGTCGGACAGCAGCACCGCTTCATCGACATCATGGGTGATCATCACCATCGTGTTGCCGAGCCGGCTATGGATCTCCATCACCGCATCCTGAAGATGGGCGCGGGTCAATGCGTCGAGTGCCCCGAACGGCTCGTCGAGCAGCAGGATCTTCGGCTCCATTGAAAGCGCGCGGGCAATGCCGACGCGCTGCTTCATGCCGCCGGATATCTCCGCGGGCCGCTTGTCCCTGGCATGGGCCATCTGCACGAGGTCGAGATTGGCCATCACCCAGTCATGTCGCTCGGCCTTGGTCTTCGTTCGGCTGAAGACCTTGGAGACGGCGAGATTCACGTTCTCATAGACCGTCAGCCAGGGCAGGAGCGAATGGTTCTGAAAAACGACGGCGCGTTCCGGGCCCGGCTCGTTGACCTCTTGATTTTCCAGAAGCACGGCGCCTGCCGAAACCGGAGTCAAGCCGGCAATGAGATTGAGCAGGGTGGACTTGCCGCAACCGGAATGGCCGATGATCGAGACGAATTCGCCCTGAGAAATCGTCAGGTTGATGTCCTTCAGGACTTCGGCGCGCACGCCGCCGCGATCGAAATGCTTGTCGATATGATCGAGCTTGAGATAGGCGTTCATCGGTATGGTCCTCAGTTGGCCATGGCGCCGCGGGTGACGAGTTTGCCGAGCGCGGCCACCAGCTTGTCAAGAGCAAAACCGACGATGCCGATATAGGCGAGCGCGACGATGATGTCGGGAAGGCGCGAGGAGTTCCACGCATCCCAGATGAAGAAGCCGATGCCGACGCCGCCGGTCAGCATTTCGGCCGCGACGATGGCGAGCCAGGAAAGGCCGACGCCGATCCTGAGGCCGGTGAAGATGTAAGGGGCCGCCGACGGCAGCATGATCTTCCAGAAGAATTCGAGCTGGTTGAGGCGCAGTACCTCGGCGACGTTGCGATAATCCTGCGGAATATTGCGGACGCCGACGGCGGTGTTGATGATGACAGGCCAGATCGAGGTGATGAAGATGACGAAGATCGCCGAAGGGCTGGAATCCTGGAATGCGGCGAGCGACAGCGGCAGCCAGGCGAGCGGCGGCACCGTGCGCAGCACCTGGAAGATCGGATCGAGGCCGCGCATGGCCCAGACCGATTGACCGATGATCGCCCCGATGATGACGCCGGTGACTGCGGCAAGGCCGAAGCCATAAGCCACGCGCTGCAGCGAGACCAGCACCCGCCAGCCGAGCCCGATATCCTGGGAGCCGTAGTTGAAGAACGGATAGGCGATGAGGTCGTAGCTATCCTGCCAGACCTGGTGCGGCGAAGGCAGGGAGGCGTCCGCCGATGAACAGAGCGCCTGCCAGAGGAGGAGGACGAGAGCCAGCACGACGGCCGGCGGAACGACATTGTGAAGTGCGGTCAGCGCCGCGCGGCGAAAATCGATCCGCGATGCTTGCTTGCCGGAGAATGACAGAACCTTCGCCGCCGGCTTTGCAGAGGCGACGATCGAGGGATTTTCTTTATTTGCCAGGGCGGACATCAGCGCGCTCCTCACGGGAATGGAAGGCCGGCGCGCCGGTCGCGCGCCGGAGGCGGGATCAGGAGACGGCCTTGATCGAAAGGCTCTCCAGGTAGGCGGAGGGATTTTCAGGGTCAAAGACCTTGCCGTCGAAGAAGGTTTCCTTGCCGCGGGACGACGATGCGGGAATGTCGGCAGCAGCGATGCCGAGATCCTTGGCAGCCTCGCGCCAGATATCCTCGCGGTTCACCTGGTTGACCAGCGCCTTCACATCGGTCGTCGCCGGCAGGTTCCCCCAACGGATGTTTTCCGTCATGAACCAGGCATCGTGGCTCTTGAACGGGTAGGAGGCGCCGTCCTTCCAAAACTTCATGTAGAGATCGGTCGCCTTGACCTCGCGGCCATTGCCATAATTGATATCGCCCTTCAGGCGGCCGAGCACATCCTTGGTCGGAACGTTGAACCATTGACGCTTGCCGAGAATCTCCGCCATCTCCGCCTTGTTGTCCATGCTGTCGCACCATTGCTGCGCTTCCATGACGGCCATCAGCAGGGCCTTGGCGGCATTCGGGTTCTTTTCGATCCATTCGGCGCGGAGCCCCAGCGCCTTTTCGGGATGGCCCTTCCAGAGCTCGCCGGTGGTGGCTGCCGTGAAGCCGATGCCCTGGTTGACGAGCTGCTCGTTCCAAGGCTCGCCCACACAGAAAACGTCCATGTTGCCGACCTTCATGTTGGCCACCATCTGCGGCGGCGGCACGACGATGGTCGAAACGTCCTTGTTCGGGTCGATGCCGCCGGCGGCAAGCCAGTAGCGGATCCAGAGGTCGTGGGTGCCGCCCGGGAAGGTCATGGCGGCCTTGATCTCCTTGCCTTCGGTCTTCTTCTTTTCGAAGGCTGCCTTCAGCTTCGAGGCATCGAGCTGGACGCCGGTTTCGGCATATTCCTTGGCGACGGAGATGCCCTGGCTGTCGAGATTGAGCCGGGCAAGGACTGCCATCGGCACCGGCTTGTTGTTCTGCGTCACCTTGCCGGTGTGCATGAGATAGGGGAGCGGCGAGAGGATGTGAGCGCCGTCGATACCGTTGGCTGCGCCGCCCAACACAAGATTGTCTCTCGTCGCACCCCAGGACGCCTGTTTGGCGACATCCGTTTCCGGAAGTCCATATTTTTCGAACAGGCCTTTTTCCTTGGCGATAATCAGCGGCGCGGAATCCGTGAGCGCGATGAAGCCGAGCTTGATGCCGTTCACTTCAGGGCCTGCCCCGGCCGCAAAGGCGCCGGAGGGAAAGGCGGTCTTGACGGCGCCGATGAGGGCGGCCGCTGCAGTCGTCTTGAGCATGCTCCGGCGGGTGATGCCGGTTGCCGATATCGCAGTCGTCGAAATCTTCTTCATCTGCAGGTTCCCCTCTGCTTGGTGAATTCGGACGCAAAAAAACGCCGCCGGAATGCGTCCACGGGATGAGTGCATCCCGGATGGCAATCCTTGCGACGTCGATGTCTGACGTAAGCGCTTATGTCGCGCCCATCTGCAGCGGTCGCCGTTGACCGATGCACATTGAAGGCCTGCAATCGGTGTGCCAAGTCCAAAGGGACGGCAGTAACTTCATGAGCTGAAAGGGAAAAATAAGTCGATTCCAGCATGCTTATTTCATGGGCAGTCGGAATATGTGATTAGTATTTGTGCTGTTACCAGGGGGGTGGCATTCGCAAGAGCGTTATATTTGTGCATCGCAATGGCCGTTTATGGGCTGACTGATTGGCCAGCAGGGTCTTTGGCCTTCGTTCGATTAGCACTCTTTAAGATATTCAATGCGACACTCGGGCGAACGTAACAGCGAGATTGCCTTGAGCAGCAAACGATCCAGAACGAATGTCGAACTTGAAAATCTGCTTCGCCAGCTTGGCTTGGCTCTTGAGGCATCCAGGATTGGCATCTGGCAGCACAATATCTCAAAAAATCAGACGCGCTGGGACGAGCAGCTCAAGCTGATCTATGGCGTTCCGAAAGCGCCGCTTGATGTTATCTGGCTGGACAGCGTCCACCCCGATGATCTGGCGGCGACCAATGAAATATTTCTGCGGGCGATCGAAACCAGATCGGATTACGCATCGGAATTTCGCATTGTTCGACCAGACGGAGCGATCCGCTATCTGCGTTCGCGCGCTCGCTATTTCGTCGATGCGGCCGGCGACCCCTGCTTTGTCGGCGCTGAATGGGATGTGACCGACGACGTTCTGCTCAACAAGGAACTGGAGAGGAGCCGGGCGGAAGCTCGGTTCGCGGCCGATCACGATCACCTCACCGGTCTCTTGAACCGGCGTAGTTTCGATTTCGCCCTGTCCGAGCTTGCCAGGCAGGAGGGCGTCAAGGTTGCGCTTCTCCATATAGACGTGGACCATTTCAAGGAGATCAATGATCGCTTCGGGCATGCGGTCGGCGACCTCGTTCTGTGTCATGTCAGCGAGATTCTTCTGGAGGCCATTTCGGCGAATGACGTCGCAGCGCGCCTCGGCGGCGATGAGTTCGCAGTCATCGTCACTGAGGACGAACCCGACAGGACGAGGGCGGTGCTCGATCATATTCAGCGACGCCTGGAAAGCCCGCTTCCTGGTGTCGACCGGGCACTCAGCGTGCAGTGTTCCATTGGCGTTGCCAGCGCCATGAGCGCAGATTTTGCCAAGCTGCTCTCCCAGTCGGACCTGGCTTTGTACCACGCCAAACGGAATGGCCGGAATCGCGCCGAGATTTTCACCGACGAGATGGCCTCGAGGCTGGCGAACGAAAGGCAGATCGTCCAGGATCTGCGATCCGGATTGGCGCTCGGCCAGATCCGTCCATTTTACCAGGTGCAGGTCGACGCCAGGTCTTTCCGGGTAAACGGTGTCGAAGCTCTGGCGAGATGGCACCATCCGACGAGAGGAATTCTCGCTCCGGCGCATTTCCTGCCTCTCGCCTCGTCGAACGGATTGGTCGCAGAGATTGACGATGTCATCCTGAGGGCCGTCCTGTTGGATATGAAATCCTCGGCCTCGCTGCTCGAGCGCGTTCGGCTGTCGATCAACCTCTCCGCCGAGCGTCTCGATGATCCCGAATTGACAACGAAACTCGGCGGCTATGACATCCCGCCCGGCCGATTGAGCTTCGAGCTGATAGAGACGATATTCCTGGACAGCCTGAGCGATCGGGTGCGCCAGAACATCCAGGCCATCAAGTCCTTCGGTATCGACATCGAGATCGACGATCTAGGATCGGGGCATGCCTCCTTGCTGGGCCTGCTCGAGCTCAGACCGGACCGCGTCAAGATCGATCGCCAGCTTGTGATGCCGATCCTGCAATCCGTTCCCAGCCGCCGGCTTGTCAGTTCGCTGGTCGACATAGCGCGCGCGCTTGACATGGAGGTGATTGCGGAAGGCGTGGAAACCTTCGAGCATGCCAAAGTGCTCGCCGATCTTGGCGTCCACACTCTCCAGGGTTATGCTTTCGGACGGCCGCAGTCGTTTGCCGACCTGGCAGCGCGATTGGCGCAGGAAGCATTGGAGTTCGGGCAAGCCAACTCTATCCGGTTAGCCTGACAGAGCCTCGAAGTGATCAGTGACTCCGTTGGAGTGATCGGCCCGACACCGCAACTGCTTCAGGGAAGCAATTCGAGGATCAGTGTCGTCTACGCGTCTGGAGACGCGGGCTGCAAGACTGGAGAGCGATTCAGGCCGACGCCTGCTCATCGCTTACTTTTGGTGCGCGTCGCCAGGACGTTGCGGATCGAGAAGCTGGAGTGAATCCTGAGGACGCCTGGCAAGGCCGATAATATTTCCTTGTGGATCCGTTCGAATTCGCCGGCATTGGCGACTTCCACGCGCAGCAGATAGTCGGATCCACCCGTCATCAGGAAACATTCGCGGATTTCCGGATGACGGCGGACGGCCGCCTCGAAACGGTCGAGATAATCCTCCGTCTGCCGTTCGAGGGTGATGTTGATGATAACGGCAATCATCGCGTCCGCATTGCTCGTATCGAGAAGCGCCGTGTAGCCGCGGATCACGCCCGTTTTTTCCATGATCTTGATACGTCTGAGGCAGGCCGATGGCGAAAGGCCGATTTCGGCAGCAAGCTTGGCATTGCTCATCCTGGCGTCAAGGCGCAGCAGCCTCAGGATGTTGCGATCTGTCGTGTCGAGGGCAGGCATGCTCGATTGTTCCAAAGTTTCGTAGATTATGCGCATAATATGCAAGCTGTGCAATATTATAAGACAAAATGACCGGCAATATCGCTTATTCTTTCATACACTCGATGGAAACAAGAGGGTGAACATGGACAGCGCTATTTTGGTCTCCCATGCACGTACTGCCACGATCACGCAGGGAGCCACGGGCTTTCTGACGATCGATCTTGCGGCACTGGGCCGCAACTATCGGAAGCTCGTGTCGATGCTGGGCCCGGTGCGCGCAGGCGCCGTTGTCAAGGCCGATGCCTATGGCCTCGGCGCGGAGCGGGTGGCGAAAACTCTCTACGCCCAAGGTTGCCGGCACTTCTTCGTTGCTCAATTCGTCGAGGCAGCGCGGCTGCGGCCGGCGCTCGCGCAGGAAGCCCAGATATTCGTTCTGAACGGCCTGCAGCCGGGCAATGAAATTGCCTGCGCCGAACTGGACATTGTACCGGTCCTCAATTCGCTCGCCCAGTGGCAGCAATGGTCGGCGGCGGCGCGCGCGCTGAAGCGCTGCCTGCCTGCCGTCCTGCAATTCGACACCGGCATGTCGCGGTTGGGCTTTCCCCCGGAGGAAAGGGCGGAACTGGCGACAGCCCTTCGCAACGGCACCAACATCGAAGTCCTGTTCATCATGAGCCACCTGGCCTCGGCAGATGAGACCGAGGGTCAGCAGAATAGCGACCAGCTGGCAGAAATGTCCTGCATCGCCGACGAATTTCCAGGCTTCGACATCTCCTTCGCCAATTCCGGCGGGGTTTTCCTTGGCAAAGCCTATCACGGCGTGCTCGCCCGGCCGGGCATCGCGCTTTACGGCGGCGCTCCGAGCGCCGGCCCGGCGAACCCGATGGAGCCGGTCGTCAGTCTCGATGTTGCCGTCGTGCAGACGCGGACCGTATCACCGGGCACCAAGGTTGGTTATGGTGGCGCGCATGTCGCGCAACGGGAAATGCGTCTCGCCACCATTGCCGCCGGCTATGCCGACGGCTTGCCGCGCTGCCTGAGCGACCGCGGCGCCGTCTATTACCAAGGCACCCGCCTGCCGATCGTCGGCCGCGTTTCGATGGACAGCATCACAGTCGATATGTCGGCGCTGCCCGAAGGCGCGCTGACGCTCGGCAGCCTTGTCGAGGTGCTCGGTCCGCATCAGACGCTCGAGGATATTGCGCGGGATGCCGACACCATATCTTATGAAATCCTGACCGGTCTCGGCGATCGGTATCACAGGCAATATCGCTGAGAGCCGGCTGGCTCCATCCTTGGGGACATCATGAAAGTCATCGTTCTGGGCGCCGGCATCGTCGGTGTCACATCCGCCTATCAATTGGCCAAGGCAGGCCACGAGGTTACCGTCGTCGATCGGCAATCGGGGCCAGCGCTGGAGACGAGCTTTGCCAATGCCGGCGAAGTCTCATTCGGCTATTGCTCCCCATGGGCGGCACCCGGCATTCCAATGAAGGCCATGAAATGGCTGTTCATGAAGCATGCGCCGCTCATCCTGCGCCCGAAATTGGACATGGCCATGCTCTCCTGGATGGCGAGGATGCTGTCGAACTGCACCTCCGAGCGCTACGCGATCAACAAGAGCCGCATGCTGCGTCTTGCCGATTACAGCCGCGTCGCGCTCGCCGAGCTTCGCGCCGAAACCGGTATCACCTATGACGAACGCATGCAGGGAACTCTGCAGCTGTTTCGCACGCAGCAGCAGCTCGATGCCTCGGCGAAGGACGTCAAGGCGCTCGCCGCCGACGGCATTCCCTACGAGGTCTTGGACCGAGATGGCTGCATTCGCGTCGAACCGGCGCTGAAGCACGTGCGCGACAAGATCGTCGGCGGGCTGCTGACGCCGAAGGACGAAACCGGCGATTGCTTCAAGTTCACCAATGCGCTCGCCGACAGAGCCGAGGCGCTCGGCGTCCGTTTCGCCTATGGGACGACGATCAAGGCTCTCGACGTCGAGGCCGGCCGCGTACGCGGGATCGTCACCGATCGCGATCTTGATCGCGGGCGCGAGCGGTTGAGCGCGGATGCCGTCGTGGTCGCGCTCGGCAGCTATTCGCCGCTGCTGCTGAAGCCGCTCGGCATTCGCCTGCCGGTTTATCCAGTCAAGGGCTATTCGCTGACCATCCCGATCACCGACGCCGCGCGCGCGCCGGAATCGACTGTCATGGACGAAACCTACAAGATCGCGATCACCCGGCTCGGCGACCGCATCCGCGTCGGCGGCATGGCCGAAATATCAGGCTATACCAACGATCTCGGTCTCGCCCGCCGCAGCACGCTCGAACATTCCGTCACCGATCTTTTCCCGGGGGGCGACGTTTCCAGGGCTTCCTTCTGGTCCGGCCTGCGCCCGATGACGCCGGACGGCACGCCGGTCATCGGCCCGACCAAGATCGCAGGCCTGTTCCTCAATACAGGTCACGGCACGCTCGGCTGGACCATGAGCACGGGTTCGGCGCGGCTGATCAGCGACCTCGTCGGCGGCGCCACGCCTGATATCGATGCGAGGGATCTTGCCGTTAGCCGATACGGCTGACGCGCATAGACGGCAGGAGGAATGAATGAGATGATACGCTTGTCACTTGCGGTCATCTTTTGCGAGGTCACGAATGTCCGCTAGCTCCGATTGGCATGCCCCTGGCAACCTGGTCCAACCGTCGGGAGTAGCGAATGTGTCTTTTCGGGCAACCGTGCAGAACGGAACGGACGCGGATCAGCTCGCAGAAGCATTGTCAACGCCGACATCCAAGATAAGCGTTTCGGCGGAAGGCACGACGCCCATTGGATATCGCTGCAATTTCATCTCGATGGAAGATGTAAGCGTCGCTGATTGCTCTTACGAAGGTTCGATTTCCAGCAGGCGAGACGGGGTCGCCGATAAACTTTCTATATTCCTGCCGACACAGGGGATGATGTTGTTCGGCGGCAAGCGGGAGCCGATATATTCGCTTCCGGGTCGCGGCGTAATCCTGGAACAGGGCGCCGTCAGGGGAACGAGGATCGTCGGCCCCCGCCGTCATTTCTGCCTTTTCATCGACCGCGCCAAGATCGCTGCGCAGCTCACCCATATGTGCGAGCGGACGATCAGCGGCGATGTCGGCTTTCGCACCGACATCGATCTGACGGCCGGTCCGGGGTTTCTCCTGCAGCAACTCGTCTCGAACCTCCACAGCGGCCTCAGTGGCAACGGCTTGCTGCAACGCTCACCTCTTGCAGTCAAATCGCTCTGCGATGCAGCGGTGTACCTGCTTCTGGAGACATGTCCCCATCACTATTCGGAGGAACTGGCGCGCTCCGCGCCTCTCCCGGCCCCGCGTCATGTGAAATGGGCCATGGATTTCATGCAGGAACATATCGCCGAACCGATCTCGCTCAGCGAAATCGCCATGGCGGCCAAAGTAAGCGTTCGAACTTTGCAGCAGGGCTTCCGTCAGTTCAGGAACACCACTCCGATCGCCTATCTGCATGAAATCAGGATGGCTGCCGCCCATCGCGATCTGCTGGAATCAGACGGAACCCAGGCCATCGCCGAAATCGCGCTGAGATGGGGGTTCACCCATCTCGGGCGATTTGCAGCGGACTACCGGAAGCGTTTCGGCCAGTTGCCGTCACAGACCGTGAAGCGCTAACCTCGCAGGATTTCGGCTTGGCCGGAGCCGCCGGCAGACGATCCCGACGTGAAAATCTGTTGGATTCCGTAGATCTCGTCGAAGGGGAACGGTTCGAAGAGCCCGTCGGCGATCATTGCGAGAGCCCTCAGAGCCGGTTGGGATTATGCCGCGCGCTTCAGCGCATCGCCGATCGTCGAGACAATCGTGTCGATCTGGTCCTTCTCGACGATCAGCGGCGGGGAAAGCGCGATGATGTCGCCGGTCACACGGATCAGCAGGCCCCTCTTGAAGCAATCGACGAAGACGTCGTAGGCACGGGTTCCAGGTGCCCCGTCACGGGGAGCGAGTTCGATTGCGCCGACCAGTCCGAGATTGCGGATGTCGACGACGTGAGGCAGGCCTTTTAACGAGTGAACGGCTTCCTGCCAGTGGTCGGCAAGCTCGGCTGCGCGTGTCAGCAGCCCTTCTTCCTCGTAGATTTCGAGGGTGGCAAGGCCGGCGGCGCATGCGACCGGATGGCCGGAATAGGTATAGCCGTGGAAGAGTTCGATCGCATTGTCAGGTCCGACCATGAGTCCGTCATGGACCTTACGGCTGGCAAAGACTGCGCCCATCGGGATGGCGCCGTTGGTCAGGCCCTTTGCCGTGGTGACGAGGTCAGGCACGACGCCGAAATAATCCACCGCGAAAGGTGTGCCGAGACGGCCGAAGCCGGTGATGACCTCGTCGAAGATCAGCAGGATGCCGTGCTTGTCGGCAGTGGCGCGCAGCTTCTCCAAATAGCCTTTCGGCGGAAGCACCACGCCCGCCGATCCCGACATCGGCTCGACGATGACGGCGGCGATGGTTTCGGCGCCGTGCAACTGCACCAGGCGTTCGAGATCGTCGGCCAGTTCCACCCCATGGGCTGGAAGACCCTTGGAAAAGGCATTACGCTCGATGTCGAGCGTGTGGCGCATATGGTCGGCCGGGATTTGCGGGAAGACGCGGCGGTTGTTGACGAGGCCGCCGACGGAAATGCCGCCGAAGCCGACTCCGTGATATCCCTTCTCGCGGCCGATGATGCGCGTGCGTGTGCCCTGGCCGATCGCGCGCTGATAGGCGATAGCGATCTTCAGAGCTGTATCGACCGATTCCGAACCGGAGCCGGTGAAGAATACACGGTCGAGCTTGGCGTCAGCCCCGCCCGGCGCGGTTTCGGCGAGCTTCGCGGCGAAATCGAAGGCGATCGGATGGCCCATCTGGAAGGTCGGGGCATAATCGAGAGTGGCAAGCTGGCGCTCGACCGCCTGGGAGATCTTCTTGCGGCCGTGGCCGGCATTGCAGCACCAGAGCCCGGCCGTGCCGTCAAGAACCCGGTTTCCGTCAACGTCGGTGTAGTACATGCCCTCCGCGGCGGCCAAAAGGCGCGGCGTGGCCTTGAACTGCCGGTTGGCCGTGAATGGCATCCAGAAATTTTCGAGTACGGGCGCGTTCGTTTTGTTCATCTGATCCATTCTGGCCTCCTTGGGATGGGTCGAGAATGATGATTTCTCCTTTGCAAACAAGTCCTTTTCTTTACCGGCGCAAGGTCTTGAAATATCTTGGCCCGTGCGACACATTTTAGATATTCTGAACAACGCAAACGGATCCATCATGTCAGTCGATATCGGCAGCCGCCTTCGCCATCTTCGCATCGCCCACAAGCTTTCCCAACGTGAGCTGGCCAAACGCACCGGTGTTCCGAACTCGACGATCTCGCTGATCGAATCGAACGCCTCCAATCCGTCGGTTGGAGCCCTGAAGCGAATTCTCGACGGCATCCCGATCGGGCTGGCGGAATTCTTCGCCTTCGAACCCGAACGTCCGAAAAAGGCTTTCTACGCGGCTGAGGAGCTGGTGGAGATCGGCAAGGGTGCCATTTCCTACAAGCAGGTTGGCGAAACCCTGTTCGGGCGCAGCCTGCAGATGCTTAAGGAGTGCTACCAGCCGGGTGCCGACACTGGAAAAATTCCTCTTGTCCACGAGGGAGAGGAGGGCGGGATCGTGCTCTCGGGAAGGCTCGAGGTCACGGTCGACGACGAACGACGCGTGCTGGGGCCAGGTGACGCTTATTATTTCGAAAGCCGGCGCCCGCATCGGTTCCGCTGCATCGGGCCGGTGGCCTGCGAGGTTATCAGCGCCTGCACGCCGCCTACTTTTTAGTTCCTGCCCTCGATGCGGGCGAGCACGCCGTCGAGCGCTTCGGTCAGCGCCGCGATGCCGCCCTTTTTCTCGAAGTCGGTCAGAACCTGCTCGTTCAGCCCGCCCCTGGTTGCGAATTCGCGGCTCAGCGTGCTGAACGGCTCGGCGCCGGGGCCGCTTGCCCTTTGCGCCAGGCTCGCGAAGAGAGGGGCGATGTAGGCATTTGCTTTCGCTCTTTCGAGGCCGCTCGTTTCCAGCCAGACGCCGACCGTTTCCATGATTCCGAAATAGGTGGACATCGTTGCGCTTGCGGCTGCGAGAAGGTCGTATTCCTTCCTCGACTGACATTGGACGGCCGTCCCAAGCGTGTCGAACAGCGCTGCGACCGTATCATCGGGCGGGTAGATGGCGGTGACGCCCTGGCGCGTTGCGACGAAAGGCAGGGGGATTGCCTGCACGAGATGCACGTCGGCGCCGATCCAGTCGAGGAGGGCATGGCGCTCCGTCGCCGCCACGACGCTGACGACCGTCTGTCCCGCCCTGAACGACAATTCCCGGACGACCTCCTCGGCGACCTGCGGCCGTATCGCCAGGAACACCATGTCGCTGCGATCGACGACGTCCTGATTGTCCTTGGCAATGTTCACGGCTGAGAATGCGTCCGCCAGCGTTTCCGCGATGTGGGCGCTTCGTGGAGAGACGTGAATCTCCAAGACATAGGCCGGTTCAGCGAGAAGCCCGCGAACCATCGCCTCGGTGATAACGCCGGTTCCGACAAATCCGATGCTTTTGATGTTCACCTGATCACTCCTTAGCTCCAAGCGGTCCAGAGCGACATCCATTATGGCGGCGACAGGTGAGGAGCGGAAGCCCTGCTCCGTACGATCGGCGGAACGGACTGACCGGTTAGGCCGATCTTCCAGTCTGACGGCGCCTTTGCGTTGTGGCGCGATCCGCTCGCAGCGGCGGGGCGCATTCATCCCGTCATCGACAATGCCGCATCCGCATCTACGCCAGAGGACAGCTGGGCCTGAGCTAATCTAAGGGCGCGACGCATCGCCTGGGCGATGATCCCGCTTTCGTTTGCTACGCCAAATGTTTACAAGCGTAAGCTGTAAAGATTCGACCGAACGGAGGCATTGATCTTGCATATCGTGCGTCGCGCGCTGTTGGGGTCTCTATGGGGCCTGATCGGCTGGAAACCTTCTTTCGCTATCGACACCAGCCCGGAAGCAATCACCCGGGGGGAGGCGTCGTCGGTGACACCCCGGCATGTTCTCTGTTTTCTCGGGAGAGATCGCGACCTCAGCCGCTTGTCCCAAGCGGCGGCCAAAGCGATCGGTGATTTCGCCACCGGCTTCAGCGTCGATGAGGATTATTCGCAGGCAGAGCCGGATGACCGCATGAACCGGTCATTCGACGTCTGCTGGGATCGGGTCGAGCCCGATGCCTGGAACGAGGCGGACGAGAAAGCCGTCGCCGATCATCAATCCGTCCTCTATGTCCTCGGGCCGAGCATGACGCAGGCAGACACCGTCAAGGTGTCGATGACGGCGCTGCGTCTCGTCGAGCGGCTGATCGAGGCGGGAGCGGTTGCCGTCAAGGGCGAAAGCGCCGGCATCGCACATGGGCTCGATCGATGGAGAGTGCTGATCGGCCAAGGCGCCGAAGCGCAGAATGCCAGCGATCCGCTCGCCCAGCAGCGCATCGGGCGGCTGGCTTTCGCGAAGCGGCCGCTCTCGGCGCGTGGTTATCTGGAAAGCGTCGGCTTCCATCTGGTGGGGCTGCCGGAGGTCTATGTGCCGGAGACATCAGGCAGCGAAAGCCAGGTCATTGCCATTATGGATGCAGTTGCCGACGAGATCGGCAAGCAGGGTCTCCATTCGACGCTCAAAGCGCGGGGCGCAAGCCTCTCCTTCGATTCCAGCTATGACGTGGATGAGTTCAAGTTCAATCCCTACGGCATCGTCAAGCTCGCGGGGTGAACCGGCTCGGGGTAATCGGCCTGCGATAGGGCGAAGCGCTGGATCGCCGTTGCAGCGACGCGCTCATATGCATGTCATTCAATCGTTCTGCTGTTCGAATGTCTTGGCAAGCTCTCCATAGTGGCGCGCTGATCCCGCATTCTTCTCGGTCGAAGGAGGCTGGCCGAGGCGGCGCGCAATGCATCATCGTCGGCGTGACGGCAAGCGACCGTGGACCTCATAATCCAACGACCACGAACATTCAGTCTAGTTGTAACTGATCGTGTCGCTCACGCGCGGGCGATTGAAGAAATGGTGGTCGAAGCTGTAGCCGTTCTGTCCCGTGAAGTTCGAGAAAAACGCCGACACCGGTGTGGTCAATGTGTATTGCACCCGCGTCAGCACCACCTGGACGCCCGTCTCCTGGATCTTCGCCGGTATGTCGATCGCGCTTGTCGTCCCAGAGGCAAGCGACGAGGTGTTGAACGCGGCGGACCAGTTGACGGTCGCCTTGCCGCTATTGTCGACATCATTGACCGTGACCGTAATCGTCAGCCCGGTGGTCTCATAGGGCTGGAGGATGAAGCTCGCGCCTGAAAGAAGCTTGGTGACGTCGGTCTTCGCCCAGGTGCTCTGCTGCGCGATCATATCGCCTGTACTGGAAGCGATCTCGTCTATCTTGCGGCTGACGGTGAGGGCATGGCCAAGATCGACGGTGCCGAACAGCAGCACGATCAGGATCGGCAGCACCAATGCGAATTCCACGCCCGAAGCGGCCGTGCGGTCGCAGGCGAGGCGACCGATGCAGGATCGGGCGAGGCTGAGAAGGGGGAGGTTCCGTTTCATGATCATCTCAGAAGGGCTCATTGCGAAACAGAGCGGAGGACCCAAGGAGATAGCGGCCGTCCGAAAGCTTGGCGCTCGACAGGCTGAAGAAATTGACCGAGGCTTCCCATGGCAGAAACGCCTGTACCAGAATGTAATCGCTGCCCTTGCCGATATCATAGGTCTCGGTGACGGCGAGCTTGCCGCTGTCGTCGATGGGATCGGTGCTGGTTGCGGACGACAGGTCGGAGAGCACGCTGACCTTGACGACGAGACCGCTGGAACAGCTGAAAGCCAAAAGCATGTCGTCGCAGATCTTGGCCTTGAAGCTATTCAATGTGATCTTCGATGACGCCACCTCGCCGGTGCGGATCATCCGGGAGATTTTATGAACGGAAGCGTCCAGCGAGGAGTTGACGAAGAACATCAGTGACACTTCGATGATGCCGAAGATCATGATGAAGAGCGGCAGGGCCAGGATCGCAAATTCGATCGCAGCCACCCCCTTGCGATCGCCGAGCAGGCGGCGAAGCAGGGCAAAGCGGTTTCTTGCGGTCATTGGGTCAGCCGGACGGAAGAGAGATATTGAGTGAAGAGCGTCGACAGGCCCGCTGTGATTTCCGTCGACGACGATGCCGATATGAAGAGGCTCTTTGACGATGCGCAGTCGGCAAGTGCGTAGGGAATATAATCGCGTCTCGAAATGCTGGTCGACACGCCGCTGTCCATGGTGCCGCCCCAGGTGCTCTTCCAGTTGGCGCTCGCCATGGTCGAGCCGACGGTTGCGTTATAGCCCCAGTCCGTGGTGATTGGCAGATATTCGGTGTAGAGCACGGCCATCGTGTTTGACTGGTTCTTCAGATAGTCGCACCAAGCGGGATTGAGGGGCGCTACCTTGGGCCAGTATTTTGAGCCATTCGTCACCCATTCGCGCTGTGATTGGACACCGTCCGTCAGCAGGAGAACCAGCTTGAGCGGCGAGCCCGAGGAGGTCCCGTCCCCTCCGGCGCCGACTTTCTTTTTGAGCGTCGCAAGAGAAACGTCGAAATAAGTGGCGGCCTTCGAGGTCGCGCTGGTGAGGCCGTAGCTGCTGTCGGCGAGGCGGGCGCGCGCCGTATCCGTGCTCAGCGTCGGTGCCAGAACCTCCGAAAGCGTATCCCCCAGACTGTATAATCCGACCTTGATGCGTTCATGATTCTCGTCGGATTCGTCGATCATGTCGAGCACTTCGCGCACGGCGTCGCCGGCGACATCGGCGCGCAGCTTTATCTTCTTTTCCTTGCTGTAGTCATAATTGGTCGCGTATGTCGTCTTGCCGATGGTGTGCGAATCACCCGTGTGACAGGCGAACTGGCATTTGATGCCGGTATACATGGTCGACTGACCTGACGTCGTTGCCGCCAGCAGCATCGACGGGGATGTATCGATAACGATATAGACATTGAGATAGGACGTGGCAGGGCCCTTAACGGCGCTTCCCACGCTGACCGGAACGGTCTCGATGTTGGCGATCTTCATGAATGTCGTCGGAACGGTGCCGCTTGCTGTCGCCGTGATGTTGTGGTTCACGGTATCGATATCGATATCATCAAGCGTGTAGCTGTTATCCACCTGTGCGTGGAACCAGTCGGAAACCTTCTCCTTGAGAGCGTCGGTATCTTCGGTGTTGTTGATCTGCTTGACCGCTGCGATCAGGGCCGCGTCAAGGTCGCTCTGCATTCTCTGCCGGACATTGTAGCTGCGGATATAGTCGAAGCTCGCGCCGACGGCGACGAGCATCGGTACGAGGCTAAGGGCGACGACGATCGCGACGTTGCCGCCTCTGTCACTTTTGAGACTGCGGAGGGCGCTCGTAATTCGAGCAAGCGAGTATGAAAGAGCCAACTTCAAAACACACCATGACGCAAGACAAAAAATAGCAAATGAAAGATGTATCTGGAAAACTTGAGCGTTTGTTAATTTCCCAATTTCCGGTAGAAGATGCACCGTCGGCACACCGTTTGCTGCGCTTATTGGACATGGTTGCGAATTATGGATATTCGCTACGCTGCCGGCGAATGCGGAGGAGCCTTCTCAGCGCTGCATCAGCAGTCTTGCAGGCGTCTTTGAACCTCTTGCGAAAACATGGTCCTGTTGTTGAAAATGTCTCCCACCACAGCACAATCAAGCCTTCCGACATCTGGCTCGGCATGGCCTGCGACTGGGCGCTGACTTCACCGTTCTTGGCCTCGATCATCTCCAATCCGAGCTTGCCACAATGATCGAGCCCGCCGACGTCGGTGCGAAACGGCAGCGATCCCTTGAACCGGCTGAACGCGACCTGATTGTCGCGGTCGAGCACCATGCGGGCGGAGGCTTCCTGTGTTTCGACAGTGCCATCCCGATGATCGACGTGCCGGGAACGAGGCTGCAATCGAAATCCTCGCCGACGCTGTAGCCGCGCGCCGCAAGCTCGCCCTTGCCCAGTCGCCCGCCGGCTACGCGTCCCAAGCTGTCCCGCTGAAACCCTGTAAGTCTTCCCGCAACGAAAATGAAAGACCGAGCGGACGGGATTTTGCCGACGAGACTATCCACTTTGCGCGCGGACGATCCGTATCGCGCGCCGAAAATTGCAGCGCCGCCACAGACGGAGCGATCTCTTAATTTTCTGACCGCAGTGTTCCGGGTCGACGACGTGCTTGATGTAGCGGATCCGCGCCCCTCAAATGACTTGGGCGGCTTTCTTGGAAGAACACTCAGCCGGTGGATGAGATATCCGGTTGTTACTCATGGTGAGTAAACGCATGACGAAGTCCTCGTTCCAGTCGCCTCGGCAGCCCACTCTTCTTATGCAAGATGGAGAGGGCGAGGGAAAAGGAATGCAACATCAGGACGTCGCAATCGACCGGAAAGCGCTTCTCGACGCTTTGCTGGGGCCATTTCCGCTTCCGCTTTTTTACAAGAACCCGCAAGGCCACTATCTCGGCTGCAACAAGGCATTCGAAGATTTTTCCGGCTACCGACGTGAAGAGATCATCGGGAAAACCGATTTCGATCTAACCTCGAACCATCTGCCTGAACTCCATTTCGTCGATAACGCGGCGCACCGCGAGAGAGGCGGAGCCCAGCACTCCGAACGAAAGATGCTCACCGCGAACGGTGCGGTACGGGACGTCGTTTTCAACAAGGCGGTGTTGCCAGGGGAAAACGGTGCTCCGGCCGGCCTGATCGGCGCCCTTGTCGATATTACCGAGCACAAGCAGGCGGAGCAGGAGCTCAGGAAGGCGCTCGAATTCGCGGAAGGTATCCTCACCGCCATCCCGGATGTTCTGTTCGAGGTGGATGAGGACGGCCGCTATCTCCAGGTCTGGACAAGAAACCCGGAACTGCTGGCCCAGCAGAAGGAGATGCTGCTCGGCAAGACGGTCAACGAGATTCTTGCGCCGGAGCAGGCAGCTATCGCGATGGAGGCTCTTCGCACGGCCGGCCAGGAGGGAGTTGCCTACGGCCGATGCATCTGCATCGCCCTGCCGAGCGGCGAAACGCGGTGGTTCGAGCTTTCCGTGGCGAGACGACCGAGCGCCGATCCGACCACTGCCACCACGCTCCTGGCATTCTCGCGAGATATAACTGAGCGAAGACGGGCTGAAGACGCCATCAATTCCGTGCGGACGCAGCTGCTCAGCGTGCTTCAAACCATGCCCGACATGATCTGGGTCAAGGACATGGATGGATTCTATCTCCTGTGCAACCACACCTTCGAGCGGCTGACCGGATTGACGGAAGCCGAGGTTGTCGGAAAGACGGATTTCGATCTGTTCGGTATCGAAAGGGCTCGATTTTTTCTGGAATCGGACAAGGCGGCGATCGAGGCTGGCGAGTGCATCTTCAGCGATGAGGAGTGGGTGGTTTCGCAGGAGAATGGCCAATCCATTCTTCTTGAAACACGCAAGGTGCCGGTGATGGATGCGGCGGGAGAGGTCGTCGGGGTTCTTGGGGTGGCGCGTGACGTGACGGAGCTGAATGCCTCGCGCCAGAAGATCCACCAGATGGCCTTCTATGACCCCCTGACCTCGCTGCCGAACCGGTCGCTGTTCAACGATCGGCTACGGCAGATGATCACCTCGGCCGGATCGCGGGGCCAGCGGGCAGGCGTGATACTGATCGACATCGATCATTTCAAGGTGATCAACGACACGATGGGCCATCCCGTCGGCGACGATCTGCTCTGTCAGGCCGCCGCGCGCCTCAATGCTAGCGTGCGCGATTACGACACTGTCGCCCGTCTGGGCGGCGACGAGTTTGCCATCTTGCTGCCCGATCTCAGGCAAGGCGACGATCTCGGCCGCATCGCCAGCAACATTCTCGAGAAGTTTAAGGATGGCTTCCTGCTGGATGGCAAGGAGGTTTTCATTTCCTGCAGTGTCGGCATCGCGCTCTATCCTGCTGACAGCGCCGACGCCAATGACCTGGTGAAATACGCCGATTCGGCGATGTATCTCGCCAAGCGTTCAGGGCGAAATAATTTTCGCTTCTATTCCAAGGACCTGACGGCGAATGCCGAGGAACGCATGCGGCTGGAATCGGAATTGCGGCGAGCGATCGAGCGCGAAGAGCTGGAACTGCACTACCAGCCGAAGGTGCTTCTGGACAGCGGCGCGATGGTCGGATCCGAAGCCTTGCTAAGATGGCGTCACGCCGAGATGGGGATGATCCCTCCCGACCGTTTCATTCCGGTCGCAGAGGATACGGGCCTGATCGTCGAGCTTGGGCGATGGGTGCTGCGCGAAGCCTGCCACACCGCGGTCGAATTGAATGACGGCAGCCAGGCGCCGCACAAGGTGGCGGTCAACTTGTCGGGCAAACAATTCCAATCCGCCGGATTGGTAAAGTCGATCACCGAGATTCTCGGAGAGACCGGTTGCCGCGCCGAATGGATCGAAATCGAAATCACCGAAAGCCTTCTCCTCGATCAGAAGGACGAGACGCTGCAGACGCTCTCTGAACTTCGCAGCATGGGATTTTCGATCGCCATCGACGATTTCGGCACCGGCTATTCGGCGCTGAACTATCTGGCGCGCTTTCCGATCGACACGCTGAAGATCGACCGGTCTTTCATCAACAGCGCCGACAGGCGCAATGAGGAACTGGTGAAGGCGATCCTCTCGATCGCGCGCTGTCTCGGCCAGAATGTGGTGGCGGAAGGCGTCGAAACCGCCGAACAGGCTGCCTTTCTTGCCGCAAACGGATGCGGCTCGGCGCAAGGGTTCCTTTACAGCAAGGCAGTGCCGAAAGCGGATATCATCGCTCTCAGACTGCGCTCTCCGGTCGGCGGCTCCAGCCCGAGCGAGATGTGGCCTCGCGGGTGAGCGAGCCCGTCTCTCACCTGCTGCGTCGAAGCACGCGCGTGCTATTGCCCGATATCACGATGCCTGGCGAAGGGTTGCGATGACGCGGTCGCCCATGGAGGCACAGCGGGCGCCGTCGAAGGGGAACAGCGCCGAGAATGCGCCTGAGAGCTGTTTCTCGATCGACTGGCGCATCAGCTTGCGCGCCCGATGCAGCCGGGTCTTGGCGGTTTCGGGTTTGATGCCGAGAAAGGATGCGGCCTCCTCCGTGCTCATGCCCTCGACCTCGCGAAGCACGAAGATGGCGCGAAATTCGTCCGGAAGTCCGTCGACGGCCTGTTCGAGAAGATGCCGCGCCTGGCTTCGCGACAGTTCACTTTCCGGATCGGTTGCGGAGAGCGAGGAGGGGAACTGGAGGACTTCGCCGCCCCCCGATGTCGTCTGCATGTCGATTTCCTCAAGCCCGGTGGTGTTCTTTCGTGCGCGCACGCGGCCCAGCGCCTCGTTAAGCGTTATCCGGGTCAGCCATGTCGAAAGCGCGGCCTCGCCGCGGAATGTCGCCAGATTGGTGAAGGCCTTGACATAGGCGGCCTGCACGACGTCTTCCGCTTCCCAATCGCTGCGGATGATGGCGCGCGCGGTGCGGAACAGGCGCTGGTTGTGACGCTGGACAATGGCGCGGATGGCAGGCTCGTCACCCTGCTTTGCAAGGGACACGAGCTCGGCATCGGCGAGTGCTGATATATTCTGCCGGCGTTGCGCGACCGGAACGGCAATGGCTGTCATGCAAGTCTCCGCATTGCTTTGGATCGGAGCCCGGCCTTACGGCCGGACGTCCAGTTTGCCCGTCATGGCGGGATGAAAACGGCAATAGAAATCGACCGCTCCCGCCCGGCCGACCGTCATCCGCGCTTCCGATTTCGGCGGCAGATCGACATCGAAGCTCTTGTCGCGAGCTGTCGCCGTATGCCGGAATATATCATTGTTTCGCCAGACGATCACATCGCCGACATGCAGCTCGGCAGGCGGCGCGCCGAATTTCATGCCTGCGATGGTGACCTGGTATTCCGCCGCTGAGGCGACCCCGCTGCTTCCCCAGAGCAGCACCAACAACAGCGGCAGCAATTTCATCAGCGAGCCCATCGCGACCCTACTTGATCATCGAAGCGAGATGCTCGGCATGCGTCTGGTGTTGCTTGAACAGGGTCAGGCCCGTTTCCAGCAGCGATTTCAGCTCCTTGTTCTGAGCCGACGGGATCAGCACCTTGGCAAGGGCATCGTTGACCGACTTGTGATAAGCGACTTCGTTTTCGACATAGGCCTTGTCGAAGGCCGCGCCGTCGAGGCCTTCAAGCGTCTTCAGTTCCTTGCTCGCCTGGGTCGAGAGCGACTGGCTGATCTTGTTGTCCTCAGGCGTCACCTTCAGCTTCTTGACGAGGGCGAGCGCCTGGTCGTTGACGGCCTTGTGGTCGCGCTCCATGGTTTTGGCGAATTCGATGACCTCCGCATTCTTGCTCTTCTTCAACGCCTGCTCCGCGGCGGTGACATCGATCTGCCCCGCCGTATAGGCGATGTGGGCGATCTGAGGGTCGGTCGGCTTGGCGTCGGCGGCGATTGAGGCGGTGCCGAGCGATGCCGCGATGAAGGTTGCGCCCAGAATTCGTTTGAACATGATCTGTCTCCTTATGTCGGATGGAAGCGAGCATTGGATGCAGATCGCTCGGAAAGGTTCCCGGAAATTTTCGAAGCGCTTCAGTCGTCGCCGATGAAGCGCTGAAGCACGATTGCGTGGTTGTGGAGCTGGTCTTTCGCCGCATAGAGAAGTGTGGCGTCCGACGGCCCGGTTAGGCGTTCGAGCTCCTCGACAACCGATGAATTCTTTTTGAGTTCCTCCCGATAGCGGCGCTGGAATTCGCTCCATTTTGCGGGTTCGTGGCCGAACCATCGGCGCAGCGCCGGACTCGGCGCGATGTCCTTCAACCAGACATCGACTGCGGCCTCCTGCTTCTTCAAGCCGCGCGGCCACAACCTGTCGACCAGAATACGGGTGCCGTCACGGTCTTCTTTCGGCTCGTATATTCGTTTGATGTGCAAGGCCATTTGTACGTCCGCTATGAAGAAGGTAAGTCAGGGCGAGAGGGGGGCGTCACCGCGCATTAGGCCAAGCGATTTCAGCTCCTCCCACAGCTCGTGAGGGATATGTGTGTTCCGCGCGCGGTCGTTTGACACCACCTGATCGATTGTCTGGCCGCCCGGGATGACGGAAACGACAGCCGGGTGGAAGAACGGAAAGTTGAGAGCCGCGTCTGAGAGAGCGACATTGTATTTCAGGCAGATGTGCTCGATGCGCCGGACTTTGTCGAGGATGTGTGACGGGGCGTCAGAGTAATTATACTGCGCGCCGGCAATCGGGCCTGTCGCCAATATGCCGGAATTATACGGCCCGCCGAGCACAATGCCGATATTGCGGGCGACGCACAGGGGGAGAAAGGATTCCAACGCCTCCTGCTCAAGCAGGGTATAGCGTCCGGCGAGCAGAAAAAGGTCGAAGTCGCCACGCTCGGCAAGCGTCTGGCACATCTCCCACTCGTTTATTCCGCCACCGATGGCTTTCACCACTCGCTGGTCGCGTAGCGAGGTCATGGATAGCCACCGCTCATGAATTGCTCGACATAATGGTCGCAGGCCGCCTTGGTGCCGTGATTGAAGACATCCAGGTCGTGCACGAACAGAATATCGAAGCTGTCGAGCCCGGTGCGCTCGAAGGACGCTTCGAAAGATCGCATGACGCCATCGTAGCTGTAGTCAAAAGCCTCTCGGCGACTGGGCGTATCGAAGAATTTGCCGATGCCGGTCCGCTGTTCGGGTTGGCAGACCTTGAGGAGCCTGCCGACTTTTGTCGACACGACGTAGTCTTTACGCTGCTTCGTTGCGAGGAAGCGGCCAACCCGCCTCTCGGCGAGGCCAAGCCCGTAGAGCGGCGCGGTGTCGAAGTAGCGGATGCCGTGTTGCCAGGCCGCATCTAAAACCGCTGCCGCCTCCTCATCTGTTATCGCCCGATAAAGATTGCCGAGTGGTGCGGTGCCGAACCCGAGTTCGGTAAAGGTAAGCCCGCCGTCTCCCCTGCGGTCCCAATGTCGCGTCTTCATGTCAGCTATCCGCATCCCATATTCGTTTGCCGCTCGTGCTCGACACTGCAGTCTAACCAATAACGCTTCCGGGTGGAATCGGAGCTAAAACGAGAAACCTTGGCCTGCGATGGCCCGGGACAAGGGCGCCAACCCAGCAAGCATCCGTAGAGGAGCGTGATATCTGGTGCATCAGTCGGTGAATAGGGCATCCAGCTGCCCGATTTAACGAAGCCCAAACCACTATTGTCGTATGACAGGGTTGTTACATGGTTTGGAAGGTGGACCCAACGCGGTGAATGGCATCTGGACGCAATTTGGTGGCAACCTTTCCTTCGTGTCTCTGGCGATGTCGCTCTGGGCGCTCTTTTCGATCCAGTTTCAGCGCCGTTCCTTCAGGCAGGAGAAGATCGCCTTCGGGATAATAGCTGGCGGCGCCTCCATCGGATCCATACTGCTTGCGATCGAATTCCATCCTGGCATCTATATCGACCTGCGTTTTGCGCCGCTTGCATTGGCCGGTATGTTCGGAGGGCCGATTGCGGCGGCTTTTGCTGCGTCGCTGGCGATCGTCTTTCGCTTTGCTGTCGGCGGCACGGCGATGGTCGACGGGATTATCACAATTGCATTCGCAACCGGCATCGGCGTGGCCGGCCATTTCTGGACCCTCAAGAGATCTCCTGGCTTCACGGATGTTGTTCTGCTGGGCCTTGCCCTTGGCGCGATACTGGTTGCAGCGATGGCCCTGCTTCCCACTCTCGTGACCGCCCATGTGCTGGCCGGAGTGGGCTTTCCCCTGACGGCCTTGAATTGTCTGGCGACCGTGATCGGTGGCTTTGTGCTCCTGAAGACGCAGCAATGGGAGCTCGAACGAAGCATCCTGGTGACGGCATTTTCGCAATCGCCGGACTATCTCTATGTGAAGGACCGAAACAGCCGGTTCATTACCGTCAACGAAAACATGACGCGCCTCTTCCGTTTCAGAACGACGGCGGAGATGACCGGATTGTCGGATTTCAATCTGATGTCGCAGCCGCTCGCTGAGGAATTGTATCATCTCGAGCAGCAGGTGATGGAGACAGGGACGCCGCTGATCGACTCCAACGAGCGGATCGAAGGCCGCTTCCTGCTTGCTTCCAAGGTGCCGGTGCGGGACAAGCAGGGACGGATCATCGGTCTTGCGGGCGTAACGCGTGACGTAACGGAGCGCACAGCGCTGGAGCGGGAGCTGCGCGAAAGCAAGAAGCTGTTGTCGCATGCGATGGCGAACATGTCCGATGGCATCGCCATGTACGACAGCAAAGGCTTTCTTCTCTTTTGCAACGATCAATACCGTCACGCCTTTCCGCTCTCCGGGGCTGCCCGTGTGGTCGGCGCGCATATCAGCGACATCCTGCGCCGCGTCGTCGAAACCGGCGAGCGGCCCGCTATCGCAGAGGGTAATGCGGAAGAGTGGATCAAGACCGCAGCCGCTTCCCTGCACAGCAATAAGGATGAGGAAATTCAGCTTCACAACGGTGATTGGCGCAGCATCCGCACAAGGATTGCCGGAGATGGCACGGCGATGGCCGTCGTCTCGGACATCACGGCGACGAAACAGGCGGAGATCGCGCTGAGGCTGTCGGCGGAGCAATTGAAGAATCTTGCCGAGACCGATGGGCTCACCGGCATTGTCAATCGCCGCGCTTTCGACGAAGCCTTCGCACGTGAGACGGCGGGCAGCGCCAGGAAAAATACGCCATTCAGCCTGCTGATGGTCGATATCGACCGCTTCAAAGCCTATAATGATACCTATGGCCATCCCGCCGGCGACCAATGCCTGCGCGTCGTCAGCAAGTGTCTGCGCCAGTCCGTCAGTCGGCCGGCGGACATCGTCGCGCGCTATGGCGGAGAGGAATTCGCCGTGTTTCTTCCCGACACCAGCGCCAAGGGAGCGATGATCGTCGCCGAACAATTCGCGCGTCGCCTAGCCCAGGAGAATATCATTCATTCCGGCAGCGAGTTCGGGCGGGTCACCGCCAGCATCGGCATATCCTGCGCCACAGGCGCGACCCTGCGGACCAGCCCGAACCGGCTTTTGGCAGAGGCCGACGCCGCGCTCTATGAGGCCAAGACGCAAGGTCGCAACCGTATTCTGGCGCATTCCCGCGAGAACGGGCATGCCCTGAAGGAAACCGGTTAGAAGCACGCGCTTCAGCTCTCTCGATAGGTTTCTTCTATCGAGTCATCATTCGTACGCCCTTGATGTTTAGCGCCCTTCATCAATACAGGGCGCATGGACACAAAATTCATTGGGAAGAAATCGGCGGCAGCCGGCGGCTGGGGCGCTCTGAAAAGCTGCGGCAAACAATTGCTGCAAAGCGGCATGCCTCTCTCGGGGGCGCGGACGATGCTGAAGGCGAACCAGCCGGACGGCTTCGATTGCCCTGGCTGCGCCTGGGGCGATCCGGAACACGGATCGTCGTTCGAATTCTGTGAGAACGGCGTGAAGGCCGTCGCATGGGAGGCCACGGAAAAGCGGGCGACACCCGCCTTCTTCGCGGCGAGCACGGTCTCTGAGCTTCGCCGGCTGTCGGATTACGAGCTGGAGCTCAATGGCCGCCTCACCCATCCGATGCGTTACGATGCTGCGAGCGACCGTTACCTGCCGGTGGCGTGGGAGGATGCTTTTGCCGAGGTCGGCAGCATTCTGAAGGGCCTCGATAATCCCAATCGGGCGGAGTTCTATACGTCCGGCCGCGCCAGCAACGAGGCTGCCTTCCTCTATCAGCTGTTCGTGCGCATCTACGGCACCAACAACTTTCCCGATTGTTCCAACATGTGTCACGAGGCAAGTGGAATCGCCCTGAACCAGGCGGTAGGCGTCGGCAAGGGCACCGTGCTTCTGGAGGACTTCGAGGAGGCAGATGCGATCTTCGTGATCGGCCAGAACCCCGGCACCAACCACCCCCGAATGCTCGGCGACCTGCGCCGGGCGGCGATGCGCGGCGCGCGGATCGTCGTCTTCAATCCGATCCGCGAGCGCGGGCTGGAGCGTTTCTCCGATCCGCAGGACAAGATCGAGATGCTGCGCGGCGGCTCGACCGACATTGCCAGCCTTTATCTGCAGCCGCAGCTCGGTGGCGACATGGCCGCGGTGCGTGGAATGGCAAAGGCGGTGCTGGCCGCGGAAGACGCTGCGATTGCCGCCGGTCTGCCGCCGGTTCTCGATCATGCGTTCCTGGCCGACCATTGCGCCGGTTTTGCGCAATACCGGGCCGCGGTCGAGGCGACGGCCTGGGCAGATATCGAGGACCAGTCAGGACTGAGCCGTGAGGAGATCGAACGGGCGGCCGAGGTCTATATCAGGGCTGAACGGGTCATCTGCACCTGGGCGATGGGTGTGACCCAGCATCTGCATTCGGTGGCGACGATCCGCGAGATCGCCAACTTCATGTTCCTGCGCGGCAATATCGGCAAGCCGGGCGCCGGCCTCTGCCCGGTTCGCGGCCATTCCAATGTGCAGGGCGACCGCACCGTCGGCATCAACGAAAAGCCGTCGGACGATTTCCTCGATGCGCTGGAGAAACATTTCGGCTTTGCCGTCCCCCGCAACCATGGCCACAATGTTCTTGCCGCAATCGGGGCGATGCTTGATGGCTCGGCCGAAGCTTTCATCGGCCTTGGCGGCAATTTCGCCCGCGCCACGCCCGACAGCGCGCTGGTCGAAAAGGCGCTGCGGCGGCTGAAACTGACGGTGCACATCGCCACCAAGCCGAACCATTCGCATCTGATGCCAGGCGAGGCGTCCTTCATTCTGCCCTGCCTCGGCCGCACCGAGATGGACCTGAACGCTGCCGGCAGTGGCCAGCTCGTCAGTGTCGAAGATTCGATGAGCATGGTGCATGGATCCGCCGGCATAAACCGGCCGGCCTCGCCGCATCTCCTCTCGGAAGTCGCCATCATTGCCGGCATTGCGCAGGCGACGGTCGGCTCCTCCGTGGTCGACTGGGCGGAACTCGCCAACGACTACGACCGCATCCGCGATCATATCGCGGCGACCATTCCCGGCTTTGAAAACTACAATGCCCGCCTGCGCAAGCCGCGCGGTTTCCATCTGCGCAACTCGGCCGCCCATCGGGAGTGGCAGACGCCGGCAGGCAGGGCATCATTTTCTTGCCCGGCGCTTCCAGAGGAGACCGTGCATCAGCGTGCGCGAAAAGGCGAGGGGCGTTTCGCTCTGCAGACGTTCCGGTCGCACGACCAATACAATACGACTGTCTACGGTCTCGATGACCGATATCGCGGTGTCTACGGAGAGCGGCAGGTCATCTTCATTCATCCGGCGGATCTGAAGGCGATGAATGCCGAGCCCGGTGGCCGTGTCGACGTGCTCGGCGAGCACGATGACGGCATCGAGCGTATCGCGCGGGATTTCCGCTTCGTGCCCTATGATATTCCGCGGGGCAGCATTGCCGGCTATTACCCTGAACTGAACGTGCTCGTGCCGCTTGGCAGCGCCGGCGAGGAAAGCGATACGCCGACCTCGAAATCGATCATGGTTTCCTTGCGCAAGCGAGACGCCGCGTGAGCAACGAGGCTATCGGCGCCGACCGGTTTCTTGCCCTTGTCGCTGCGGCGCAGGATAGGGACCTCCGACTGACCTCCTTGCAGGCCGGTCTGCTCGTCGCTGCCGAGCTCGGGATCGCTTCCGACAGCCGCTCCTTTGCGCGCATGCTGGGGATCGCGCATGCCCTTGTGTTGCGGGACCTCAGCGCGCTGGCGGAGCGTGATGATATGCTTCAAGTCGTCAATCGGGATCCGAGGACAATGCGAGTGCACTACCGATTGGCCAAGCCTTAAAAACCGAAAGCGCAAAGAGCGAAGCTGAAAGATCGCGGTGCGCTTCAGCTGCAAGTTACCGGCGGCTCATGCGCTTTCTCGTTTCGGACGGGTATTCGCCATAGGTCGCCTTGTAGACCGCGGAAAAGCGGCCGAAATGAAAGAATCCCCATTTGAGACAGATGGCCTTCATCGTATCCCTGCACTCGGGATCGATTAGATCCTGCCGTGCGGCGCGCAGACGAAGCGTCAGCAGATAAGCGGCGGGGGACGTTCCCTTGAATGCGCGAAAACCGGTTTCGAGGGCTCTGCAGGAGACGCCGGCCGCTTCCGCCACCTTTGGCATGGTGATCGGCTGATCGATATTGGCCTGCATGAACTCGATGGCTCTGCGCACATGCCTCGGAGCGATAAGGGCGGCGCCTTTGTCAAGGAAATGCGACAGCCGGTGTGGCACCATGCGTACGACGAGATCGGCGAGCGCCTGGGTCATGTGAGCCATAGCGATCGGCGACTGCAGCAGGGGACCGTCGTCGCGCATCCCTGAAATGATCGTTTCGGTGAGGTTGCCGATCGTCCGTCCGGCCGGCGTCGACAGATCCAGTTCGGGCAGAAGGTCGAGCGAGCCGCTGAACGGCATTTCGAACGTATGGCCGATCGTCTGGAGGATTACGGGCCAGTTGATCAGCAGTTCGTCGATGACGTTGCCTTGCCCGTGCATGAGAACGCTGTCGGGTTCGAAATTATTGTAGAGAAGCAGTTTGCCTTGCCCGGCCTCGGCCTTGCGCGTCCCATAGGTGACTCCCATGCCGCCACGGCGCGGCACGACGAGCGACAGATACTCCGCCGTGCTGACAGTCGGCTCGATGTTGAATTGGAACTCCGCCTCATGGTAGCCCGTCAGCAGGACGGCGCTCTCGGCCACCGAAAAATCCAATCCCCAATGAAAGTCCTTGGCGCGGCCGACAGGCTCGGCATCAAACGCGCCGAAAGCGCCGCCGAGGGTTTCCACCATATTGTCGAAAGACGAACCGTGGAATCGGAAAGAGAATGGCTGGGCGCTGTTTTCCGTCATGCTCTCCTCCCTATTTCATCTGACGTCGCGCATGGCGCGACACCTCGGCCACTTAGATATCAGAATGAAGTACGTCCCTCTTTTTGTTCGCACGTCGCCGAGCGTCATCTTTCTCCTCACGCTTGCCAGGGCATGACGGACGAGGCTTGGCTGTATATTAGCGGATAAGAAGCCAGAGCGCAGTAAGCGGCAGGCAGGCGGGCAAGTTTCAACGTGATCCAGGTGTCGGTATTGCTGGCCGGGGCAAGCCGATCCAGGCAGAGCTCGCGCGTGGCGGGCGTCGGAAACGCAGACCTTTTAAATGCTTTATCGATAATTCCCATCTGTCGGATTTTCCTGGCCAGTCGGCAGGAACTGACAGAACCGGCTGCACTTGGCAAGGCCTTGGAACTGCTGCTTTGATGGTGATCCCGTGATGAAACGATTAGCCAGCGTGCGCATAGGGCACATTCAAGGCGCCATCCAAGAGTCGCCTGCCGAAGGTTCTGAAGTGGACCGCTCGAGATAGCCTTCGGCAGGCTGACAGGCAGTTGGCATACGCACGGGATGGAGTGCGTATGGATGTAATCCCCGTCCATCATATGGGGTGATCGATGGAGCGGTGGCTTTCAGACCGTAGACCATCATGGCCCCGGTCGGGCTTAGTTTAGTGTTCCCTGGCGATGGAGCAATTGGCGCGCGCCGATATTGTCGGTCAATCGGCTTTTCGTGACGCAGTCTGGACTAGTCCTGCGCAATATGTACAGGTTGACGCTTTCCGCGCCACTTTTCGGCGCCGGGAATCAAATATCCAGGTCCGACTCGCCGGCCCTCATGGAAGGCATAAGGGGCTTAGGGCGGCGCGGCGCAGCCGCCGATCTCGACGGCCTGAGCCATTTGAAGCCCAGTCTCTTCAGGGTCTGGCGCAGTGGTACGTCGGCGGTCGTACGCTGAGGCTCTTTGCCGATGAAGGGGTCGTGCGAGAGTATTGTCGCCGAATGCCCGTCTTCGGCAGGTTTCCAGGCGGTTCCGCAGCCGCACCAGCCGCCGTCTTCGTCCAGCAGGAGGACTTGCCGGCCGGCCTTGCCTGTCGCGCCATGACCGGCCTCGTGATTGCCCTTTTTGATGCCGGGTAGCGTCTCAACGGCAGGCCTTTCTGGAGGCCGGTTTCGGGAGAATATGAGCCTGTCGCCAGGATCACGCATCGGCGCCGACGGTCTCGATAATCGATAGGAGTTGAACCTGACGTCGACTCGAGCTTTGTCAGTTGCGGCTCGTACTAGCCGATGCGGTCGAGGATCTGCCCTCTGGCGAGGCTGCATCCCGGCAATCAGGAAATTGCCGCCAAGCCGGTTCGATGCTTCACGCTAGGATGACCCTGTGGCCTCGCCGGGCGACCGCCGAGCGCTAGTCTCGCCGGCCAGCCGGGTGAGGCCGCCTGCGGAGGTTCAGAGCGCGACCGAAAGGGTGTTGTCGTGTCGGGAGGCCACCTCCTGCGAATTCACCATTGCGCCAGCGAGCTGGCGGAAGGTGACAAGGCCCAGTGTTTCCCCCGACGGCGAAACCACCCTGGCATCATCGTCCGGTGTCGAAGCCAGCATTCGGAGGGCCTCTTCCACCGTCGTGCCCGATGCGATCGTCAAACCGCCCGGCGCCACCACGGTGTGCAGAGGTGTCATGACGGCCTCGACATGGATGACCCGGCCTCGGTTGACCTCCTTGACGAAGTTGGCGATGTAGTCGTCGGCAGGGCGCAGCACGATATCTTGGCTGGTGCCCTGCTGGATAACCTCGCCATCGCGCAGGATCGCGATCTGGTCGCCCAGGCGCAAAGCCTCGTCGAGATCGTGGGTGATGAAGACGATGGTCTTCTTGATCTCTTTCTGAATATCGAGAAGGACCGTCTGCATATCCGTGCGGATCAAGGGGTCGAGAGCCGAATAGGCCTCGTCCATCAAGAGAACCGGGGCATCGTTGGAGAGCGCCCGCGCCAGGCCGACGCGCTGCTGCATGCCGCCGGAAAGCTGGTTGGGGTATTTTTGTTCGAAGCCCTTCAGGCCGACGCGCTCGATCCAGCGCATAGCGACGTCAACGGCTTTCGCGCGCTCCATACCCTGCACTTCGAGACCGAAAATGGTGTTGTCGAGGACGTTGCGGTGCGGCAGAAGCGCGAACTTCTGGAACACCATGGCGGTCTGCTGCCGCCGGAACGTCCGCAATTCGGTCTCGTTCATCTTCACGACATCGATGCCGTCGACCAGCACTTCGCCTGCTGTCGGGTCGATCAGCCGGTTGATGTGACGGATGAGCGTCGATTTGCCCGATCCGGAAAGGCCCATGATGACCTGGATTCGGCCGGAGGGAATCTCGACATTGATATCCCTGAGCCCCAGCACGTGCCCATGTTTTGCGTTGAGCTCGGCTTTCGTCAGGCCCTTCTGCACCGCTTCGACATAAGCCGTGGGATTGGGGCCGAAGATCTTGTAGAGATTGCGGATTTTGATGCCGCCGAAACGATGCTCAGCCATGGACGGTCTCCCGATGCTTCTGGAGCCTTTTGCCATATGCCTGGCTGACCCGGTCGAAGATGATGGCGATGCCGACGATGGCAAGGCCGTTGAAAATGCCCAGCGTGAAGTATTGGTTGGCGATCGCCTTCAGCACCGGCTGGCCGAGGCCCTGGACGCCGATCATGGAAGCGATGACCACCATGGCGAGCGCCATCATGATCGTCTGGTTGATGCCGGCCATGATGGTGGGAAGCGCCAGCGGCAGCTGCACCTTGAAGAGCTTCTGCGACCTGGAGGTGCCGAAGGCATCTGCGGCCTCGAGAACGTCCTTGTCGACGAGCCGGATGCCGAGATCGGTCAGGCGGATCATCGGCGGGATGGCGTAGATGACAACGGCGATCAGGCCCGGCACCTTGCCGATACCCAAGAGCATGACGACGGGGATGAGGTAGACGAAGCTCGGCATGGTCTGCATGACGTCGAGGATCGGATTGACGACGCGCTGCAGCCGGTCGGAGCGCGCCATAAGGATCCCGATCGGGATACCGATGGCGATGGAAAGAACCGTGCAGACGAAGATCATCGAGACCGTCCGCATCGTGTCGTCCCACATGTCGAAGTAGCCGATCAGCATCAGCGTCGCCAGACAGCCGAGGACGATCTTCAAGCTGCGGCTCGCAAACCAGGCAATGACGAGGATGATCAGGGTAATGATCGGCCACGGCGTTTGCGTCATGAAGCGCTCGGCAGCGATGAGGAAATGCTGCAGCGGGACGAAGAGGCTTTCGATGCCGTCGCCGTAGCTGCGGGTAAATCCGCGAAAGCCGTCATCGATCGCTTTCTTCAGATTGCGAAGCGCATCATCGTTCATGTGTGGGAATTTATAAAACCATTCCATCTCGTTCCCCTTTCGTCAAAGTGCCGCGGCAGTCTTTTTTGATTTTGTCGGCGCATGAGAAGCGGTGCGCTTTTCGCGCACCGCTATTTTGGCTCAGAGAGCAGCTTCAATCTTCTTGGCCGCCTCAGGCGAGACCCACTTGGTCCAGAGGTCCTTGTTTTCCTCCAGGAAGTGCTTGGCGCCGTCTTCGCCGGTCGCCTGGTTGTCGGTCATCCAGGCCATCAGCTTGTTGACCGTATCGTTGCTCCATGAACGCTTCTTCAGGTAGTCCATGACCTCGGGGCCGACCTTTTCAGAGAAAGGCTTGGCAACGAGAGTCACGACGTGATCGACCGGCCATGCCGCCGGCTTCGGATCGGGGCAGTCGGCAACCGTGATGCAGCGCTTCCACTCGGCAGCATTCTCCGGCACACCGGCTTCGAGCTTGACCATCTGATACTTGCCGAGCAGCGCGGTCGGCGCCCAGTAATAGCCGACCCAGCCTTCCTTGCGCTCGTAAGCCTTGGCGATCGAACCGTCGAGACCGGCGGCAGAGCCGGTGTCGACGAGGGTGAAGCCCGCCTTCTCGGCGTTGAAGGCCTTGTAGAGCTGCGAGGTGACGACCGTGCCGCCCCAGCCCTGCGGGCCGTTGACGATGGCGCCCTTCTTCGGATCTTCGGGATCTGGGAAGAGTTCCGGATGCTTCAGCGCATCGCCGATCGTTTTGATATCGGGATGGGCGTCGGCGAGATATTTCGGAATCCACCAGCCCTGTACGCCGCCATCCGGCAGCGGCGAGCCGACCTGAACGATGCGGCCTTCCTCCGTGCCCTTCTTGACGACGTCGGGCAGCAGGTCGATCCATGCTTCGGGCGCGATATCCGGCTGTCCCTTTTCGGCCATGGAGGTGATCGTCGGGACAGTGTCGCCAACGGTGATGTCGGCGCTGCAGCCGTAACCTTCGTTCAGGATGAACTTGTCCAGGTTGGAGAGAACTTCGGCGCTCTGCCAGTTCATGCTGGCGATGGTGACGCTGCCGCATTCGGCGGCGCCGGCGAAGGACGCGCCGCCGATCAGGCCGAACGTCAAGCATGTCGATGCAAGTAGTTTCTTCATTCTCGTTCCCTCTATTAGCGGCTGATCTGGCCAGGCGGGGTGCCGCAGTACCCGCCCAAAACGGTCGTCAGGAAACAGCTCCCATACTCACCGATTTCTTGAATGCTGCCGATAGTCCTTCCGCCACCGCAGCGTCGAACCCGGCGGCGCGCATGCCTTCTATGGCTGCCGCGGTGGTGCCGCGATAGTCGAGAAAGGTTTGGACGATGTCGTCGGGACATTCGTTGCGGCGCTCCAGCAGCCGGCCGGCGCCTGATATCACCGCATTGACGGCGCGGCGCGCAACCTCGGCAGGCAGGCCGCGGATGACGGCGTCGCGCATCATGGCGGCGGCGAGCAGTGCTGGGAATGCCGGCCCGGAGCCGGAAAGGCCCGTGAGATAATCGATGTCGCTTTCCCTTGCGACCTCGTCCTCAGATCCGCAGGTTTCGAAGATTGCGCGGACGACGTCCCGATCATCTCTCGTGATGTCGGTCGCGCCGATCCAGGGGGTATAGGATTTCCCCACTTCGGCAGCGGCATTCGGCAGGGCGCGGACGACGCGGCCTGTCTTGTGGCGCTCCGCAAGGGCGCCCAGGCGAATGCCGGCCATGACCGAAATCACGAGCTTGTCGGAAGCATCGAGGGCGAGCGGATGCCAGTCGTCCGGGCGGATGGAGAGAAGGATCACATCCGAGCAGTCGGCAAGTTCCTGACTGTCGGTGGTCCAGAAGGAATCCGGGAAACGGTCGGGCTGCCGGCTGCGATAGGAGAGGCAGAGATTTCGAGGATCGACCAGGCCGGAATCGACGATCGTGCTGGCGATGGCTCCACCCAGCCAGCCGCCACCGCCAACAATACCAATCCTCAAGGAAACGCTCATCTCGGTTTCCTCAGCCGGGCCTATAGCCATGCCGCGCGAAGAAGCGGTCGAGCTCCCTCTGCAGCGGCACTTCGCCCGTGTAGATCGCAATATATTCGGGAATCCGTTTCATGCGGACGGCGAGTTCCTCCTTCGACTGCATGGAAATGTACCCGATCTGAACGAGGTAAGTTGTCCGCGCTCTGACATCCGATGTCGTTTCTGGTAACCCGAACCGTATAAACATGCGTTTGAGCGCCTCCAGCCGGATCTGATCCGCCTGCTGGACCTCGGCCAGAAGTTCGTCCGACTGCAAGGCCCAACTGCGCACGGCAAACTCGAATTTGGCGTCGAAGAGGTCGGTGTTCAGCCAGCAATCGAAAACGTTGAGCATAGCTTCTGCGAGCGACTCCGCATAGGCTTCGGACTGCTTGACGATATTGCCGGTGTTTTTCTCGCGCCACCGCGCCACGAGCGCGCTTAAGAGTTCCTCCCGATCCTTGAAGAACCAGTAGAAGCTCGTTCGCGAGAGATTGAGTTTCTTTGCGAGCGGCAGAATTTTCACCGAATCCACGCCGGATTCCAGCAATGACTGGTAAGCTGCCTCCAGCCATCCTTCCTGCGATCCGCGCCAGCCGGTGTCGTTCAAAGCCTGGTCCATGCACTATCTCCTATCAACTTCCGCGGCTTGGTACAAGAAAAATGTACATTAGTGTCGAAAATAATGACCTTCGTGTTTCCAATGTTGACACATATGTACATTACCCTTAGCGTTTGCTTCGATGTTTTAATCCGGAACCACGGTCCATGTCGAACGATCCCCTACTTCAACCCTATCAGCTCAAGCATCTGACACTGCGCAACCGCATCATCGTAACCTCGCACGAGCCGGCCTATCCCGAGGACGGCATGCCGAAGGAAAGGTATCGGGCCTATACGGTAGAGCGGGCAAAGGGCGGGGTGGCCTTGACGATGACGGCAGGCTCCGCCGCGGTTTCAAGGGACAGTCCGCCCGTCTTCAACAACTTGCTCGCCTATAAGGACGAGATCGTCCCCTGGATCAGGGAAATGACTGACGCCGTGCACGAAGAGGGGGCGGCGATCATGATCCAGCTCACCCATCTCGGCCGGCGCACGCGCTGGGACAAGGGAGACTGGCTGCCGGTCGTCGCCCCGTCGCATCATCGCGAGGCTTCGCATCGCGCCTTTCCGAAGAAGCTGGAAGATTGGGACATCGAGCGCATCATCAAGGATTTCGCCGATGCGGCCGAACGGATGAAAGCCGGGGGTATGGATGGAATCGAGCTGGAGGCCTACGGCCACCTGATCGACCAGTTCGCGTCTCCGCTCACCAACGAACTTGACGGCCCCTATGGGGGTGCGCTCGAGAACCGCATGCGCTTCTGTTTCGACGTGTTCAGGGCGATCCGCGAGAGGGTCGGGAACGAATTCATCCTCGGCGTGCGCTATACGGCGGACGAATGTCTGCCCGGCGGCAACGGGCAGGCCGAAGGCATAGAGATTTCCAAGCGGCTGCGCGACAGCGGGCTTATCGACTATCTGAACGTCATTCGTGGCCACATCGACACCGACCCGGGTTTGACCGACGTCATCCCGATCCAGGGCATGGCGAACTCGCCGCACCTGGATTTTGCCGGTGAAATCCGCGCCGCGACCAACTTCCCGACCTTCCATGCGGCGAAGATTCCCGACGTCGCCACGGCGCGTCATGCGATTGCAGCCGGCAAAGTCGACATGGTCGGCATGACCCGCGCCCACATGACCGACCCGCATATCGTCCGCAAGATCATCGAGAAGCGGGAAGAGGATATCCGCCCCTGCGTCGGCGCCAATTATTGTCTCGATCGCATCTATCAGGGCGGGGCGGCCTACTGCATCCACAATGCCGCCACGGGCCGCGAACTGACGATGCCGCATATCGCGGCAAAGGCCGAGGTCAGAAAGAAGGTCGTCATCGTCGGCGCCGGCCCGGCCGGGCTCGAGGCGGCGCGCGTCGCGGGAGAGCGCGGCCACCAAGTGACGGTTTTCGAAGCAGCGAACAATCCAGGCGGTCAGATCCGCCTCACCGCCCAAAGCGAACGCCGCCGGGAAATGATCAGCATTATCGACTGGCGCATGAGCCAGTGTGAGAAATACGGCGTCACCTTCCACTTCAACACCTGGGCGGAAGCCGACACGATCGAGGCCGAAAATCCTGATATCGTCATCATCGCCACTGGCGGCCTGCCCCATACAGAGGTGCTCACCAGCGGCAACGAACTGGTGGTCTCGTCTTGGGACATCATCTCCGGCGATGTGAAACCCGGTTCCAACGTGCTTGTTTTCGACGACGCTGGCGACCATGCCGGTCTCCAGGCGGCGGAGTTCCTCGCCAAATCAGGTGCCAAGGTCGAGATCATGACGCCGGACCGGTCCTTCGCGCCGGAGGTCATGGCCATGAACCTGGTGCCCTATATGCGTTCGCTCCAAAAGTACGACGTGACCTTCACCGTTACCTATCGGCTGGAGGCCGTCGAGAAGAGCGGTAATCAGCTCGTCGCCCATATCGGTAGCGATTACGGCGGAATTGCCCGGCAGCACAGCTACGACCAGATCGTCGTAAATCACGGGACCATCCCGCTCGACGAACTCTATTTCGAGCTGAAGCCCAAGTCGAAAAATCTGGGCGAGGTCTCGCACGATCAGCTTCTCCAGGGGCAACCGCAATCGGTCATCCGCAATCCGGAGGGCAAGTTCCAGCTGTTCCGGATCGGCGACGCTGTCGCTGCCCGTAACACGCATGCCGCTGTCTATGACGGTCTGCGCATCGCGAAGGATATATGATTGTCAGAGCGGCCGCCTGCCGGCCGATCCGGAGGGGATGATATGAGTTTGCGCAACGAAAGCCTCCAGCATTTTCTGGAAGCCGCTTCGGTCGCTTTCGACCAGTTCGCCGAGGCTCCAGAAGCCCGCCGCTCGATCGGGCAGTTCTTCGCGGCGCTGGAGCGCCCGGGGACTGCCCGCGCGGGAGAGGGAAACCGGTTGCCGGTCTGCGCTCATCTCGATATGGCGCTCGCAGTCGATACGTCCTATGCTTCGCTGGCGCGATTGATCGAGGGGTTCAAAGGCATTGAGCCAATGCTTGAATGGCATCGCCGCACAAAGTATGACCACACCACGGCCAGCGACAATTTCGTTGATGGGCATGCCAATGCCATGATCGTCGGGCCGGGTGGATTGGAGGAGCGAAGTGACCTGTGGTTCGGTGTGACATTGATGGCGCCTCACGTGCGCTATCCCGATCACGACCATGCGCCGGAGGAGGTCTATCTCGTGCTGTCCAAGGGAGAGTTCCAGCAGGGGGAGGGGAACTGGTTTTCGCCTGGTATCGGCGGATCGTTCTATAATATTCCCGGGATCAAACATGCCATGAGGTCGGTGGAGACGCCGCTCTTCGCCTTCTGGGCGTTGCTTGCCGAGCGGTCGCATTGACGGCTGGCTGTCTACAGCATGTCGCGCAAAGCTGTGCGGCAATTGTGACAACGGCTTACGTAAAAACAAAGAGTTAAAGCGCAGAGAAAGCGAATCTGAAAGATAGCGACGCGCTTTGGATATAGGGGTTTGCCATGAAGATTCTCGTGCCCGTCAAGCGGGTTGTCGACTACAACGTGAAGATCCGGGTGAAGCCGGATGGCACGGGTGTCGAGCTTGCCAATGTGAAGATGTCGATGAACCCGTTCGACGAGATTTCGGTGGAAGAGGCGCTGAGATTGAAGGAAGCCGGCAAGGCGGAAGAAGTGGTGGTGGTGTCGATCGGCCCGGCCAAGGCCGAGGAAACGCTGCGCACGGCGCTCGCCATGGGCGCCGACCGGGCAATCCTGGTCGAGACCGATGATGCCGTCGAGCCGCTCGCCGTCGCCAAAATCCTCAAGGGTGTGGCCGATGCCGAACAGCCGGGCCTAATCATATCAGGCAAGCAGGCGATCGACGACGATTCGAACCAGACCGGCCAGATGCTGGCGGCATTGCTGGGCTCGGCCCAGGCGACCTTCGCCTCGAAGATCGAGATCGGTGACGGTAAGGCTCAGGTCACGCGCGAGGTCGACGGCGGCCTGCAGACGATCGAGATCAAGCTGCCGGCGGTCATCACCACCGACCTCAGACTGAACGAGCCGCGTTACGCCTCGCTGCCGAACATCATGAAGGCGAAGAAGAAGCCGCTCGACAAGAAGACGCCGGCCGATTTCGGCGTCGACACGACGCCGCGGCTGAAGGTGCTGAAGACCGAGGAGCCGTCCGGCCGCAAGGCCGGCGTCAAGGTCAAGTCGGTCGCCGAACTCATCGACAAGCTGAAGAACGAAGCCGGCGTGCTGTGATCGGCCTGGAACAGGAGCAACTATCATGACCATTCTTCTTCTGGCCGACCATGACGGCAATCACCTTTCCGACCAGACCGCCAAGGCGCTGACGGCGGCAAGCCAGATCGGCCCCGATGTGCATGTCCTGGTTGCCGGCAAGGCTGCCAGGGCTGCGGCCGATCAGGCGGCAAAACTCTCCGGCGTCTCCAAGGTGCTGCTCGCCGAAAGCGACGCGCTTGCCAACAATCTCGCCGAACCGCTGGCCGATCTGATCGTCTCGCTTGCCGGCTCCTATGACACGATCGTCTCGGCCGCCACCTCGGTCGGCAAGACGGTGCTGCCGCGGGTGGCAGCCCTTCTCGACGTCGCCCAGGTCTCGGAGATCATCGAGGTCGTCTCCGCCGATACCTTCAAGCGGCCGATCTATGCCGGCAACGCCATCCAGACGGTGCAATCAAGCGACGCCAAGAAGGTGATCACCGTGCGCACCGCTTCCTTTGCCTCGGCAGCGGAAGGCGGTTCGGCAACGGTCGAGGCGATCCCGGCCGTCTCCGATCCGGGCCTGTCGCGTTTCGTCTCCGATGCCCTGTCGGCGTCGGAACGTCCGGAATTGACCTCGGCCAAGGTCATCATCTCGGGCGGCCGCGCACTCGGTTCGGCCGAGAAGTTCAGGCAAGTCATCCTGCCGGTGGCCGACAAGCTCGGTGCTGCCGTCGGCGCCAGCCGTGCTGCCGTCGATGCCGGTTATGCCCCGAACGACTGGCAGGTCGGACAGACCGGCAAGGTGGTGGCGCCCGATCTCTATATCGCCTGCGGCATCTCCGGCGCCATCCAGCATCTGGCCGGCATGAAGGATTCGAAGGTGATCGTCGCCATCAACAAGGACGAGGAGGCGCCGATCTTCCAGGTTGCCGACTACGGCCTCGTCGCCGATCTGTTCGACGCCCTGCCGGAATTGCAAAAGGCGCTCTGAGCGAGGAGACCGAACGTGGCGCGCGCGGTGGGACGTCCAATCAGACCTGGTGCCGACCTTCTCCTGAATGATGAGGAAAAGCCGGCCTATATCAGGCTGCACGACATCGGCAGGGAAAGGCGCCCTCGGCCGCTGCAGGAATTCCTCAACGATATCGGCGGACTGATGCTGTCGGCTGAGGCTCCCGCCGTTGCCAGTTTCGTTGCCGGCAAGGTGCTGCAGAGGCTGCTCAAGACAGGCAAGGTGCGGCCGGACGGCGACCCTCTTCCCGGCGTGCCAGGAGGGCTGGATGACGCCATCGGCCATCTGGCAAAATCCGGACGAAAATATGAGGCGATCGCCGGCCAGTTCAAAAGTCTCGCCGACAAACTGCTGTGGAGACGTGGCCGGACCGGCCCCTTTGCCAGCCTGAACTTCGGCAACACCCACTCCCACGCCGTCCTGATCGGTCCGGGCGGCCTGGAGGAGCGGGCCGATCTCCGGGTGGGCGTGATCTATATGGATCGCTACACGCGCTTTCCCGATCATGTTCAGACGCAGCCGCGTGCCTTCATTCTGCTTTCGCCGGGCGAAATCTGCCTGGACGATTCCCAATGGTTTTCCGCCGCGACCGGAACAGTTTTCGCGAATGATGCGGGGCAATCCTTTGCGATAAGATGTACGGCCCAGCCGCTTCTCGCGGTCTGGTGTCAGGTCGAGCCGGGATGACAAAGGTGTGGCCGAAGCCGATCGTACCCGATCTCCCGGCCGCATCTGCGCATATCTAACACCGAAATTGCATTTAATAAGGAAGGATTATCAAATGGACGTTCGCGCCGCCGTAGCCGTTCAGGCTGGAAAACCGCTTGAAGTGATGACCGTGCAGCTGGAGGGGCCGAAGGCCGGCGAGGTGCTGGTGGAGGTCAAGGCGACGGGCATCTGCCACACCGACGATTTCACCCTGTCGGGCGCCGATCCGGAAGGCCTGTTCCCCGCCATCCTCGGCCATGAGGGCGCCGGCATCGTCGTCGATGTCGGCCCGGGCGTGACCTCGGTCAAGAAGGGCGACCATGTCATTCCGCTTTATACGCCCGAATGCCGCGAGTGTTATTCCTGCACGTCGCGCAAGACCAATCTCTGCACTTCGATTCGATCAACCCAGGGTCAGGGCGTGATGCCGGACGGCACCTCGCGCTTCTCGATCGGCAAGGACAAGATCCATCACTATATGGGCTGCTCGACCTTTGCCAATTACACCGTGCTGCCGGAGATCGCGCTCGCCAAGATCAACCCCGACGCGCCCTTCGACAAGGTCTGCTACATCGGCTGCGGCGTCACCACCGGCATCGGCGCCGTCATCAACACCGCCAAGGTCGAGGTCGGCGCTACCGCGATCGTCTTCGGCCTCGGCGGCATCGGCCTGAACGTCATTCAGGGCCTGCGGCTTGCCGGCGCCGACATGATCATCGGCGTCGATATCAACCCGGATCGCAAGGCCTGGGGCGAGAAGTTCGGCATGACGCATTTCGTCAATCCGAAGGAGGTCGGCGACGACATCGTGCCCTATCTGGTCAACATGACCAAGCGCGGCGGCGACCTGATCGGCGGCGCCGACTACACCTTCGACTGCACCGGCAACACCAAGGTGATGCGCCAGGCGCTGGAAGCTTCGCATCGCGGCTGGGGCAAATCGGTCATCATCGGCGTGGCCGGCGCCGGCCAGGAGATCTCGACACGGCCGTTCCAGCTGGTCACCGGCCGCAACTGGATGGGCACCGCCTTCGGCGGCGCGCGCGGCCGCACCGACGTTCCGAAGATCGTCGACTGGTACATGCAGGGCAAGATCCAGATCGATCCGATGATCACCCACACCATGCCGCTCGAAGATATCAACAAGGGCTTCGACCTGATGCACAAGGGCGAAAGCATCCGCGGCGTGGTGGTCTACTAAGAATGAAAACGATCGCGACTGATAAGTCTTACGGCGGCACTCAGGGCGTCTACGTGGAACGCTCCGAGACCTGCGATTGCGACATGACCTTCGCGGTGTTCGTGCCGCCGCAGGCTGCCGCCGGCAAGCTGCCGGTTCTATGGTATCTGTCCGGCCTGACATGCACGCATGCCAACGTCATGGACAAGGGCGAGTATCGGCGGCTTGCCGCCGAACTCGGTCTGGTCATCGTCTGCCCGGATACCAGCCCCCGCGGGGATCACGTTCCCGATGAGGCCGACAACTGGCAGTTCGGCAAGGGTGCGGGCTTTTATGTCGACGCCACTGAGCCGCCCTATTCGGCCAATTACCGCATGTACAGCTATATCGTCGACGAGCTGCCGCGGCTCGTTGCTGCGGAGTTTCCGGTCGACATGGATCGCCAGGGGATATTCGGTCACTCGATGGGTGGACATGGCGCGATCACCATCGCGCTGAAGAACCCGGATCGCTTCCGCAGCTGTTCGGCCTTCGCGCCGATCAGCCATCCCTCGGTTTCCGGCTGGTCGAAGCCGGCCTTCCGGAAATATCTCGGCGCCGACGAGGCGACCTGGCGGGCCTATGACGCCTGCTCGTTGATCGAGGACGGTCATCGTTTCCCCGAACTGTTCGTCGACCAGGGAACGGCGGATAGCTTCCTGGAGGATGGATTGCGCCCCGACGAGCTGAGACAAGCCTGCGAGGCGGCTGATATCAACCTCAAGCTTCGCATGCAGGAAGGCTACGGCCATTCCTACTTCTTCATTTCGACATTCATGGAGGACCATCTGCGCTGGCACGCGCAGAGGCTGGGAAAATAATTGCATAGCTCGGCCGGGCATAACGCAAACGGCCAGGGAGGGAAGGAGAGAAGCAATGACCAGCATAGCCATACATCCGGCAGTGGATTCAGGCTTTCGAGCGACTGACGCTGCTTTCGCAGGCGGAACGCTTGTGTGCAATTGCGCGAGCAATCCCGTCAAGGTGAGGGTCAAGGGTGATATCGCCCACAACCACGTCTGCGGCTGCACCAAGTGCTGGAAGCCGAAAGGCGCCGTCTTCTCGGTCGTGGCGGTGGCGCCGACCGAAAGCGTCGAGGTGCTGGAAAACGGCGACAAGCTCGCAGTTGTCGATTCCACCGCCCTGATTCAGCGGCACGCCTGCAAGGAGTGCGGGGTGCATATGTACGGACCGGTCGAGCGCGAACATCCCTTCCAGGGGTTGTCCTTCGTCCACCCGGAGCGCTTCCAGGAGGGTGGCTGGGCAAAGCCGACTTTCGCAGCCTTCGTGTCGTCGATCATCGAAAGCGGCTTCGATCCTTCGAAGATGGACGCGGTCAGGGCGCAGCTGAAGGCGTCGGGGCTCGAGCCTTATGATTGCCTTTCGCCTGGCCTGATGGACTATATCGCCACCTGGACCGCCAAAAAGAGCGGCGTCCTGGCCGCCTAATTCTTCGGGGGGCGCCGAACAGGCGCTCCCCGAATGCAGCCGCCATCCGCATGTCGTAACCCCCGGCGATGACCGGCGTCTTGAGGTCCTGTAATCGACCTCGGCTGGAGCCAGTCCAGCCCACCTGCCACGACAACCCATGAGAAGAACTCCGCGAAGGCTGCCGCCGCGGAGCTTTTTGCCATGCCCGTCACTTCCGAAAATAAGCAGCGGCATCAAGCCTCCCGCTATCGGCGGCAACAGTCTCCTTTGCCGTGGACACCGATCATCGCCCGCGCTCAGAACACGCTCTTCGTAAATTGTGTAATCGAGGAATTATTAATGTGTACATAGAGTACACAATTATTGACTCTGTTCGGGCGGCGTGTCATCTTCCCCGGCGTAGAGCAACAAGCGACCGGAGATCGACGATGGCGAAGACACCCAAGAGCAATCTCTACGAAGACCTGAAACGCCAGATTCTGACGATGGAGCTGGATCCGGACGCTGATCTCGACGAGGTCAGTCTGAGCGGGAAGTACGGGCTGTCGCGCACCCCGGTGCGGGACATATTCCGTCGCCTTGCCGGCGAGGGCTATATCGACATCCGCGAGAACAGGGGTGCGCGGGTCATTCCGATGAACCACTCCACGCTGCGCAATTTCTTCCTTGTCGCGCCGATGATCTATGCGGCCATCGGCCGTCTCGCCGTACAGAACTTCAAGCCCGCGCAGCTTGTCGATCTGAGGCAGACCCAGGAACGGTTCCGGGCCGCCAGCGAGACTAGGGACCCGCTGGCGATGGTTCTGGAGAACAATCGCTTTCATGAAATTTTCGGTGAGATGTCGGGCAATGACTATCTGCAGCCGAGCCTCGGCCGGCTGCTCATCGACCACGCACGCATCGGCCACACCTTCTTCCGCCCGAGAAACGATGACATGCGGCGGCGGCTGCAAATTGCCGTCGACCATCATGACGGCTTCATAGAGGCTCTCGGTGCTCACGACGAGAGCGCCGTGGTCGACCTCGTCTTCGAACACTGGGAACTGTCTCGCGAGAACATGGAGATGTTCATCGCCCCGCCAGGCCTTAAGGCGGATGCCCATCTCGGCGGTCCGGCCACGCAATTATTGGAGAAGTCATCGTGAAATTTGAGGGGATCTATACACCGGCCGTGACGCCGCTCGATCAGGATGGACAGATCGACCGGCCGGCATTCGCTGCCGTGCTCGAGTCGCTGATTGAGGCCGGCGTCCACGGCATTATTGTCGGCGGTTCGACGGGCGAATACTACGCCCAGAGCAGCCAGGAACGTTACGAGCTCGCGGCCTATGCGAAGGAAGTCATCGGGACGCGGCTGCCGCTCATCATCGGCACAGGCGCCACGCGGACCGAAGATTCGGTCGAATATGCCAAGGCTGCGAAGGAAATTGGTGCGGACGCGATCCTCGTGTCGTCGCCGCCATACGCATTGCCGACCGAACGCGAGAACGCAGTCCATGCGCTGACCGTCGATCGCGCCGCCAACCTGCCGATCATGCTCTACAACTACCCTGCCCGCATGGGTGTGGTGATGGGCGATGAGTATTTTTCCCGCGTCGGCAAGTCGAAGAACGTCGTCGCCATCAAGGAAAGCTCCGGCGACATGAGCAATCTTCACCTGCTGGCCCGGAAATTCCCGCACATCTCGCTCTCGTGCGGCTGGGACGACCAGGCGCTCGAATTCTTCGCATGGGGCGCGAAAAGCTGGGTCTGCGCCGGCTCCAATTTCCTGCCGCGCGAGCATGTCGCCCTCTATGAGGCCTGCGTCGTCGAGAAGAACTTCGACAAGGGCCGGGCGATCATGAGCGCGATGCTGCCGCTGATGGATTTCCTCGAATGCGGCAAGTTCGTCCAGTCGATCAAACACGGCTGCGAGATCATCGGCCTGAAAGCCGGCCCCGTGCGGTCGCCGCTGCGCGGACTGAACTCCGAAGAGAAAAGAACCCTTCAGACCGTCGTTTCCACGTTGAAGCGCACGGTCGGCCAGATCACGTCGGGAGCCAATCATGCATGAGCCATTGACCGCAGCCGAATACAAGGCGATCGCCGCCGGTCTTCAACTTCCGACGAATGCTTTCATTGACGGCACATTCCGTCCGGCCAATTCCGGCAAGACCTTCACCTCCACAAACCCTGCGACGGGCGAGGTCCTTGCCGAAATCGCCGCCTGTGATTCAAGCGACGTCGATTTCGCCGTCGAAAAGGCGAAGCAGGCATTTGACGACGGACGCTGGCGGCTTCGCTCTCCGGGCGAGCGCAAGGACGTGCTGCTGAAGCTCGCCAAGCTCCTGGAGCGCAACCGGCACGAGCTCGCCGTCATGGAGAGTCTCGACAGCGGCAAGCCGATCCGGGAATGCCAGACGGTCGACGTACCCGATACAATTCATACGCTGCGTTGGCATGCCGAACTGATCGACAAGCTCTATGACAACACCGCCCCTGTCGGCGCCAACGCGTTGACGATGATCGTGCGTGAGCCGATCGGCGTTGTCGGCTGCGTGTTGCCGTGGAATTTCCCGCTGCTGATGCTCGCCTGGAAGATCGGCCCGGCGCTTGCGGCCGGCTGCTCGGTCATCGTCAAACCGGCACAGGAAACGACGCTCACGACGCTGCGTGTCGCCGAGCTTGCCCATGAAGCGGGTATTCCTGCGGGTGTCTTCAACGTTGTGACCGGCGGCGGCAAGGACGTCGGCGAACCGATCGGCCTGCACAAGGATGTCGATATGGTGGCCTTCACCGGCTCGACGCCCACCGGCCGCCGCTTCCTGCGTTATGCCGCGGACTCGAACCTCAAGAAAGTCGTGCTCGAATGCGGCGGCAAGAATCCCGCGGTCGTTCTCGACGATGCCGAAGACCTGGACCTCGTTGCCGAGCAGGTTGTCAACGGCGCCTTCTGGAACATGGGCGAGAACTGCTCGGCCACTTCGCGTCTCATCGTCCAGTCCGGAATCAAGGACGAATTGATGAAGCGCATCGGCGCCTATCTGCGCGAATGGAAGACGGGCGATCCGCTCGATCCCGAAATCCGCATCGGCGCGCTCGTCAGCAAGGCACATTTCGAGAAGGTGAAGTCCTTCCTCGACGACGCCAAGACGGAGAAGCTCTCCGTTGCCCATGGCGGCGAAACCTATAACGGCATCTTCATCGAGCCGACGGTGGTCGAGGGTGTGACACCTGCAAGCCGACTCTTCCAGGAGGAAATCTTCGGGCCGGTGCTCTCCGTGACCACTTTCAAGTCGCTCCCTGAGGCGATCGCCCTTGCCAATGATACGAATTACGGCCTGACGGCCTCCGTCTATACCGGTAGCCTGCGGAATGCGATCAAGCTCTCGCGCGAGATCCGCGCCGGTGTCGTCACGGTCAACTGCTTCGGAGAAGGGGACGCCACCACCCCGTTTGGCGGTTACAAGGAGTCCGGCTTCGGCGGCCGCGACAAGTCGGTCTTCGCCCACGACAATTACTGCGAGCTGAAGACCATCTGGATCGACGTATCCGAACGATCGGTCGACGAGACGATCCGATGATCCGTCACGTCATCAAGCGCCTGCCGATCGATACCGGCGTTTCGGGATGGGAGGCGATCAGCGGACGCGCCTTCCCCGTAACGGCGCTTGAGCGTGACATACTGGCGGACTGGCTGATCGTGGGCGCCGGCTTTGCCGGACTCTCGGCGGCCCGCCGTCTCTCGCAGGCGCGGCCTGGCGACAAGATCGTCGTCCTGGATGCCGGCGAGCTTGCCAAGGGGCCGGCTGGGAGAAATTCCGGCTTCATGATCGACGTGCCGCACAACCTCTCCTCCGGCGAGTATTCGGTGGCGGGCGAGGCGGCAACCAAGGACGAGATCCGCCAGAACCGTCTGGCGATTTCCTTCGCATCCGAAGTGGCGGCCGAATACGGCCTGTCCAAGGAGGTCTTCGACCCCGCGGGCAAGGTGAATGCGGCCGCCTCCGCGCGCGGGCTCGCGCTTAACGACAACTATCGGAAGTCGCTCGAGAAGATCGGTGAGGAGCATAGCGTTTTCGACGCCGATCACATGCGGGAAATGACCGGCTCGCGCTATTACCTCGGAGGGCTCTACACGCCCGGCGCGGTGATGATTCAGCCGGCCGGTTACATTCGCGGCTTGGCGCACGGGCTTTCCTCGAAGGTCGTCATCCACGAGAATTCGCCGGTGCTGGAACTTTCCCGGGAGGGGGGCAGCTGGAAGGCGAAGACGCCGCGCGGCTCGGTCTCATCGCCGAAGGTCATACTGGGCGTGAACGGCCACATCGAAAGCTTCGGCCATTTCCGCGGTCGGCTGATGCATATCTTCACGTATGCGTCGATGACATCGGCCTTTTCCCAGAACGAATTTGGCGGCGATGTCACCGGCGTCGATCGCTGGGCGCTGCTGCCGGCCGACCCGATGGGCGCCACTGTGCGCAAGATCTCCAAGGATGGCCTGTCAAGGATCGTCGTCAGGACGAGGTTCACCTACGATCCCAGCCTCAAAGTATCGGAAAAGCGTGTGGCCGGCGTTGCCGCCGAGCAGCGGCGCTCGTTCGACGCTCGGTTCCCCGAGCTGAAAAGCCTGCCGATGGAATATAGCTGGGCGGGCGCGCTCTGCCTCAGCCGGAACCATGTGCCGGCTTTCGGCGAGGTCGAAGAGGGGCTGTTTTCCGCCTGTTGCGAGAATGGTCTCGGCACCGTCAAGAGCACACTTGCCGGCATGATGGCGGCTGACCTCGCGACAGGCGCCGCGAGCTCGGAGCTCGATACGTACAAAAACCAGCCGGAACCGACGAGATTGCCTCCCGAGCCCATCGCCTGGCTCGGCGTCAACTCGGTCATCCGCCTACAGGAATTGCGTGCAGGCCGCGAGGGATGATCCCTCGGGTCACGCAATACGAAGCTGCCCGCTCGCAGACTTCAATGGGAACGTAAAACAGGAGTAACAACAATGAAAATTTTGTGGAAGGCGCTCTGCGCCGCTGCGATGGTCGGGATCAGCGTTCTGCCGGCCCGCGCGGAAGAAAAGACGATCACCATGGGCACGATGTCGTGGGAGGATCTCACGCCGATCACCGGCATCACCAAGAAGGTTCTCGAAGACGCCGGCTATACCGTCAAGGTCACCGAATTCTCCGAGTGGGGCATTGCCTATGCAGCCCTCGCCAAGGGCGACATCCAGGTGCTCACCTCGCAGACGGACTATGTCGCGCAGGACTACTGGGACAAGAACAAGAACCGTCTCGAAAAGATCTCGCCGGTTTCGCACGGCCTCTATCAGGGCGTCGCCGTTCCCAAATATGTGCCGATCGACTCGCTGGAACAGCTCAATGAAAACGCCGACAAGTTCGGCGGCAAGATCATCGGCATCGAGCCGGGCGCCGGCCTGATGCGCGACACATCGAATGCGGTCAAGGATTACGGGCTCAAGCTCCAGCTTGTCGAAGGCAGCACGGCCGCGATGACGGCGGCGCTGAAATCCGCCTACGACCGTAAGGAGTGGATCGCCGTGACGATCTGGGAGCCGTCCTGGATGGTCCAGAAGTACGAGGTCAAGTACCTCAAGGATCCGAAGGGCGTCTTCCCGCCGCCGCAGAGCTACTACTGGATCGGCCATAAGGGCTTTTCCGAAGAGAACCCGCATGCCCGCGAAGTCATGGCCAGCGTCTATGTGCCGATCGCCGACATCACCGCCATCAACGGCGAAGTCAAGGACGGCAAGACCATGGACCAGGCCGTTCAGGACTGGATCGGCGCCCATGCCGACCTGATCAAGCGCTGGGAAAACATCAAGAAGAAATAAGTGCGTCGTGGCCGTCCGATCCTTTGGGCGGCCACCCTCTCACCTAGAAGAAGCCAGCGCCGATTGGCTCAAAAGGGGATCGCTATGAAAACCGTCAATATCGATGCCAAGGATGTCCTGATCGACTGCCAATCCCTCTGGAAGGTCTTTGGTGACAAATCCGCTGCGGCGATGCAGTCGATAAAGGAGCGCGGTCTCGACAAGAAGGAGGTCCTGCAGAAATTCAACTGCGTCGTCGGCGTGTCCGAAGTGAGCCTCCAGGTCCGGCGCGGGGAAATCTTCTGCATCATGGGCCTGTCGGGCAGCGGAAAATCGACGCTGATCCGCCTTTTGAACAAGCTGATCACGCCGAGCGCCGGCAAGGTGCTCGTCAAGGGACGCGACCTCGCCTCCTTGTCGCCGGTCGATCTCAGGCAGATGCGCGCCAAGAACATCGGCATGGTGTTTCAGAGCGTTGCCCTGCTGCCGCACCGCACCGTCCTGGAAAATGCGGCCTTCGGCCTCGAGGTCCAGGGAATCGCGAAGGCGGAGCGAAACAAGACCGCCGCCGCCGCCCTCGAGAAAGTCGGCCTCGCCGACTGGGTGAGCCGCTATCCCAATGAGCTTTCCGGCGGCATGCAGCAGCGCGTCGGGCTTGCCCGCGCCCTTGCCTCCGACCCGGAGATCATTCTCATGGACGAGCCGTTCAGCGCGCTCGATCCCCTGATCCGGCGCCAGCTTCAGGACGAATTCCGCCAGCTGACCAAAGCCCTCGGCAAATCTGCCGTCTTCATCACCCATGATCTCGACGAGGCGATCCGCATCGGCGACCGTATCGCCATCATGAAGGACGGCGTCATCATCCAGACCGGCACGGCCGAGGAAATCATCCTCAACCCGGCCGATGCCTATGTGGCCGAATTCGTCGCCGGCATATCCCGCCTTCATTTGATCAAGGCGCATTCGGTCATGCGCAGCGTTGCCGAATTCCAGCAGAGCGCTGCGAATTCGGATATCGCGTCGCTGGCGCGCACGACGCCGGATGCCGATATCGACGAGCTTATCTCCCTGACGATGCAATCGGACCGCGACGCCATTGCCGTCGTCGATAACGATCGAGTCGTGGGCGTCGTTACACCGCGCAGCCTCTTGATGGGTGTCAAGGGAACCTCCGCCCCCGATCTGACGGCGGCGTGATCCCAACTGGAGGTATTGATATGGATACTTCAACCTTCACCGACTTTTTCGATGAATGGACGGATTTCGCGCTCGAATGGGTGAGCGACAACGGGGAATTCCTGTTCGACTATATCAGGCAGCTCCTCGAGGGTCTCTATGACGGGATCCTCTATCTGCTGGAGCTTCCGCCGTTTTACGTGGTCGCCGTCATTGTGGCGCTGATCGGCTGGCGGCTGGTCAATGCCTGGTTCGCGGTGCTCAGCGGCGTCGCGCTGGCGCTTTGTTTTTCGATGGGGCTGTGGCCGGAGACGATGAGCACGCTGGCTCTGGTCCTGACCGCCACTACGATCGCCCTGGCGATCGGCATTCCGGTCGGCATTGCCGCCGGCTTCTTCACGGCTCTCGATCACTTCATGGAGCCGGGCCTCGATCTCATCCAGACCATGCCACCCTACATCTACCTGCTGCCCGCGATCGCCTTGCTCGGCTACGGGCCGGCGACGGCGCTGATCGCCACCGTGATTGTCGCCGTGCCGCCGGCCATCCGCCTGACCTCTCTCGGCATCCGCATGACGCCCAAGGAATTCATCGAACTCGGAGAGGCACTCGGGATGACGCCGGCGAAAATGTTCTTCAAGATCCGTCTTCCCTTTGCGCTGCCGAGCATCATGGCGGGTATCAACCAGAGCCTGATGATGGCTTTCGGTATGGTCGTCATCGCCGGCATCGTCGGCTCCGGCGGGCTCGGAGAGACGATCTATGGCGCGATCAGGACGCTCGATATCGCGACCTCGATCAATGCCGCGATCGCAATCGTGGTACTGACCATGGTGATTGACCGGATAACCCAGAGTGCTGCCCGCCTGGGAACAGGGAGGAAGTCATGAATCCTGCGATCCTGCAGTTTTCGCCGGGCGCCTTCCTAGCCCCAGCCGTCGATTGGCTCAACACCAATCTTCATCCGCTGTTTGCGGCCATCAGCACCGTGGTCGAAACGGTCCTGTCGGCAATCGAGACGGCAATGCTCTTCGTGCCGCCTTATGCGCTGATCGTCATCGTCGTCCTGCTGGCATTCTTCGCAGTCAGCCTGCGCGCCGCGATCCTCGCCGGCCTTTGCCTCGTCTTCTGCCTGCTTGTCGGGCTGTGGACAGCGTCGATGCAGACGCTTGCTCTTGTGACCGTCGCCGTTGTGATTTCCGTCCTCATTGCCTTCCCGATCGGCGTGCTTTGTTCGCGCTACAAGACATTGGAGGCGGTGGTTCGCCCGATTCTCGACGTGATGCAGACCGTGCCGCCATGGGTCTATCTCATTCCGGCGGTGATGATCTTCAGCCTTGGACGCGTGCCGGCCATTATCGCCACCATCGTCTATGGCATTCCGCCGATGCTGCGACTGACGACGCTGGCTTTCAATCAGGTGCCGAAGGTGTTCATCGAGCTCGGCAGCGCCATCGGCGCACTGCCCCGCTCGATCCTCTGGAAGATCGAAATTCCGCTCGCCAAGCAGACACTGCTCGTCGGTCTCAATCAATGCATTCTTTTGTCGCTCGCAATGGCGGTGCTCGCCGGCCTCGTCGGCGCGGGCGGTCTCGGCGCCGAAGTGACGCGCGGCCTGACGCGCATGGAGATGGGGCTCGGCCTGAGAGCAGGTCTGGCAATCGTTGCAGTCGCTCTTCTGCTCGACCGGCTGTCGCGCGGCCTGCTCGACCGCGGCGGTCTGCCCAAGGCGCGATGAGCGGGATGTGAAAAGATGAGAAACAGCTTTTTCTGCATCGATGCGCACACCTGCGGCAACCCGGTTCGTCTCGTTGCCGGAGGCGGCCCCCTGCTTCCGCACGTGCCCATGGGCGAACGACGGGAGATTTTCGTCCGCGACCATGACTGGGTGCGCAAGGCGCTGATGTTCGAGCCGAGGGGGCATGACATCATGTCGGGTTCGATCATCTATCCCGCCTATCGGCCCGATTGCGATTTCGCCGTGCTGTTCATCGAGGTGAGCGGCTGCCTGCCGATGTGCGGCGCCGGCACCATCGGCACCGTGACCGCTGCGATCGAGGAAGGGCTGGTCAAGCCGCGTGAGCCGGGAAGAGTCGCGATCGAAACGCCGGCGGGCAGGGTCGACGTCACCTATGAGGAGAAGAATGGATATGTCGATTCCGTCCGTCTCCACAATGTCGCGAGCTATCTTCATGAGGCCGATGTCGCGGTGGATGTGCCCGGAATGGGTCGCCTGCGCGTCGATATTTCCTATGGCGGCAACTATTATGCAGTCGTCGAGCCGCAGGAGAACTGGAGCGGACTCGACGGCATGAGCGCATCCGACATCGTCGGCTGCAGCCAGAAGCTCAGGACAGCGCTTGCCGATATCTGCAATCCCGTTCATCCCGACGATGCCAGGATATCGGGCGTGCATCACGCGATCTGGTGTGACGGCCCGGTGAACGACGTGTCGGACGGGCGCTGCGCGGTCTTCTACGGCGAGAAGGCGATAGATCGCTCGCCGGGCGGCACCGGCACATCGGCGCGCATGGCGCAGCTCCATGGAAAGGGACGGCTTACCGTCGGGTCGAGCTACCGTCATGAAAGCCTGATCGGAACCGTCTTCGAGGGCCGGGTGGAAGGCGAGGCAAACATCGGACCTTATCGCGGCATCCTCCCGAGCATCGGGGGCTGGGCGCGGGTCATCGGCCACAACACCATTTTTGTTGACGACCGCGATCCGCTGGCGCACGGTTTTCAGATCAGATGAGCGCATTCAGGAACGGTGATGAGATGAATATGCGACCCGGGCAGCATCGGCAGGCAGACGGCGCCGCAAAGCCCACCGCCCGGCTCAAGGTCGGATTCGTTCTGTCGCGGTCGTTCACGCTGTCCGCCTTTGCGCTGTTCGTGGATACGCTGCGGCTGGCCAGCGACGAGCAGGACCGTTCCGGAAGAGTGCTTGCGGACTGGCAGGTGATCGGCAGCACGCGGCATCTGATCACTTCGAGTTGCGGCGTCCAGGTCGCTCCGACGTCTGACTTCGTCGATCCCACGCGCTTCGACTACATCGCCGTCGTCGGCGGCCTTCTGAGCGTGGAGAACCCCGTCGATCAGCAGACCATCACCTTCCTCAAGCAGGCGGATGCCAAGAAGGTGCCGCTGATCGGCGTGTGCACCGGTACGTTCATCCTTGCCGCTGCGGGCCTGATGAAGCGGCATGATTCCTGCGTCAGCTGGCTGCATTATAAGGAGTTTCGCGAGCGTTTCCCCGAACTCAGCGTTCGCTCCGACCGGCTCTTCAATCTCGATCGCCAGCGCGGATCCTGCGCCGGCGGCAGCAGCAGTGCCGATATGGCGGCGCTGCTGGTCAGGAAATATATCAGCCGCGATGCCGAACGAAACGCGCTTGAAGTGCTGCAGATCGAGAAGGCCCGCGCTCCGGCCGACATTCAGCCCCGGCGTCCGCTTTACGACGATTATGACGATGCCCGTGTCAAGGCGGCGATGATCACGATGGAGCAGTTCGTCGATGGCAGCATGCCGATCGAGAAACTCGCCGCCATGGTCGGGCTCTCCCGGCGGCAGTTGGAGAGAATCTTCATCGAGAAGACGGGAATGTCTCCCGCCAAAGCCTACAACCGCGTCCGCATGGAGCGGGCAAAATCGATCCTGGCCCAATCGAAGGCGCCGCTGATCGAGATTGCGCTCGATGTCGGCTTTGAAAACGCGTCGCAATTCACGAGAACGTTCAAGCGCACATTCGGGCAGACGCCGTCGCAGCATCGCGCGGCAGCTTTAAGATCGCATTGAACGATGCGACCTTTCACACATTTTCCCAGGGAAAGCTGTCCAGCCGCTCCGCGCCCTTCGTCGTGGTCAAAAGCCGGTCAGCCCCCTCGGGATTGAGATAGGCCTGTTTTCTCTCGTCCTTGAAGACGGGCCGGCTCGGCGGAACGGCTTTTGTCTCGCTGCATCCGAGTGATCCCCTGTTGTCGGTGAGTAATGCGGCGTTACTCAGCGCTCGATGACGAGATCGCCGAGCGGCTTGGAGCAGCAGGGCAGGAAGAAGCCGGCGTCGATTTCGCGTTGCCGGATGCCACCATTATGGTTCATCTCCACCGAACCGGAGACAAGCTTCGACTTGCAGGTGCCGCAGACCCCATTCGAGCACGAGGAGGGCAGGCGGACGTTGCCTTTCTTTGCCGCCGCAAGCACGGTCTGGTCTGACGGGACCTCCAACGTCTTCTTCTGTTTCGAGAATTCGACCTGGAAAGTCCTCGTTGTCGGCTGTGCGTCGACGTCGAGGCCTGGCTCGTCAATGACCGCGGCGTCGAAGCTCTCTTCGATATAGTTTTCTGGCGGGACGCCGAGAGCAGCCGTGATCGAACGCGCCACTGCCATGAACGGCGCGGGACCGCAGCACATAACGACGCGTTCGGCGATGTCGGGCACGGCAAGCTTGAGGAACTCCGGCGAGATCCGGCCGGTCAGCCCTGGCCATGACAATTCGCCGGCGACCGTTTCGGGAAGAAATTGGAGACGCAGTCCCTTCATCCTCGCTGCGAGCCCCGAAAGGTCGTGGCGAAAGATCAGATCGGCAGGCGTTCTCGCCGCGTGCAGAAAGACGATGTCCGACGCTTCGTATCGGTCTGCCAGATCACGTGTGATCGACATGACAGGCGTGATGCCCGAACCTCCGGAGAGGAGCAGAAGCTTGATCTTCTCGCCCTTGGGACGGATGAAATAACCAAGCGGTCCCTGACCCTTGACGGTCATGCCTGGTGCCATATGGTCGTGGAGCCAGTTCGATATCCTGCCGCCGGGCATGCGCTTGACCGTCACCGTAAAAGTATTGCTTCGATGGGGCGACGACGAGATGCTGTAGCACCGCGCCTCACCATCCGAACCCGTCGGGAAGTCGAACAGAAAGTACTGGCCGGCATCGAAGTGGAAATGCTTACCTTCGGGCGACGCGAACGTGAAGCTTTTCACGTCATGCGTCTCCTGATGGACGTCGAGACAGACGAGGGTCTCGTCAGTCTCCGGATCCCAGACCTGCTGCGCGCTCTGACCTAGACGCATGGATGTGAGATCAATACCCATGAGCGCGCATCCGATCGATGTACCAGGTGGCGAACTTGTCGAGGTTCGTCTCGGAGAAGCGGGAATAGGGGCCTGGCTGATAGGCGGGATCGAGCGTGCCGGCATGCGAGCGGGCGACGAGATCGGCATCCTGGTCCGTCGTCGCGATCCAGACGTCCGTCAGCTTGTCGAGATCGTAATCGACCCCCTCGACGGCATCCTTGTGGACCAACCACTTGGTACGCACCAGCGTCTTGCCCGCCGAAAGCGGGATGACGATCGCAACCACCGCATGGTCGCCCATGAAGTGGTTCCAGCTGTTATGACCCCAGAGATGCGTGTCGCCGAGATCCTTGCGGGTCATTTGACCGAGCAGCTTGGAGGATGCGGCGGTGGCGTCGGGGGTCTGGGATTCGCCGGCGCCTGCTATGATCAGCCGCTGGGTGCGGAAGTTTGTGGCGCAGTCGGTGAGCTGCTCGATAGCAGCCGAGGGGAAACCGTCTGTCTCCCATGCCTGCGTGCGCTCCTCGTAAAGCCGGAAATGCTCTTCCGCCAACTCACGATCCTCGGGGCTCAGCGTCTCCGGATCGAAGCCGAAGTCGAGATCGACGAAGGAGACGCAGAGTTCCGGATGGTTGGCGGAGCAATGGTAGCACTCGCGATTGTTCTCCATCGTCAGCTTCCAGTTGCCTTCCTCGATGACGTCGGTCTGGTGGGCGATCTTGGCATTGCGGATTTCATAGGGAGCGAGACGCTCGGCCATCGCCTGCTCGAGGCCGGCAATGTCCTCGGGCGGATTGTCGGATAGACAGACGTAGACCAGGCCGCCGATCGATTTGAAAGTAACCGGCTTCAGGCCGTGACAGTCCTTGTCGAAATCCTTGCCCATATGAGGGGCGTAGCTGAGTTCGCCCGTCAGTTCATAGGTCCAAGTGTGGTAGGGACAGACGAGCTTCGAAACGATTGTCTTGCCCGGATTGAGAAGGCGGGAGCCGCGATGGCGGCAGACATTGTGCAGGACGCGAATTTCGCCATCGTCGTCACGCAGGAGGATCAAGCTCGTCTTGCCGATATCGATCACCGTGGCGTCGCCGGGCTCGGGAACGTCACAGTCGAGGCCGACGCAGATCCAGTGCTTGTGGAAGAAGACATCGACGTCCGCTTCGAACACATCTTCCCTGATGTAAAGGCCGGCCGGCAGAGAATAACCGTCGGCACGGGCGTCGAGAAGGGCCGAAATCGAAGACGGAAGCTTGTTTAGCATGAGAACCTCTTATGTGAGAGTTCCCTAGATTGCCCTTGCAGTTACAGGGTTTCAACGGCATAAAAAATTACGATCGCATAATATTTTCTCATGTGAAAAGGTGTTCGAGATGCAGTTTCGACGGCGGCTCCCCTCGCTGACAGCACTGGTGACGCTGGAAGCGGTTCTGCGCAGAAAGAGCTTCACCACGGCCGCGACCGAGCTCGGTGTCACCCAGGCGGCGGTCAGTCGGCAGATCGCCTTGCTGGAGGAGGAACTGGGGCAGCCGCTGTTCGTGCGCAAGCACCGAGCGATCGAACCGACGGCGGCCTGCGTCAGTCTCGGCGCGACGCTCGCCAAGAGTTTCGCCGATATCGCCGAGAGCGTAGAGGCGATCCAGTCGCGCAGCCAGGATGTGGTGACGATCGGGGCGACAGTGGCATTCTCGTCCTTCTGGCTGCTGCCGAGGCTTGCCGAGTTCCGCCGGGCGAATCCCGGAATTCTCGTGCGGGTGATCTCCCAGGACAACCCGATCGCGCTCGACGACGGAGAGATCGACGTGGCCATCCGCTACGGCATGCCGCCCTTCAGCGACGGAACGGTGATCGCGTCGCGCGGCGACGTCATTACCCCTGTCTGCTCACCAGATTATCTCAGGCGTCGCGGAAATGGCCCGCTGGGCTCGACCGACGAATTCATCGAAACCGACGTTCTGGACCGTTCCTGGTACAGCTGGTCGCAATGGGTACAGCTCACCGGCGCCAATATCGAGGTCAAGCCATCGCTTCGCTTCAACCACTACACCGAAACCATTGCCGCCGCGCGCGCGGGGCAGGGGATCGCGCTCGGATGGCGCATGCTAGTCGGCACGTTCCTCGAGGACGGAACCCTGGTGAGCGCCGAGGCAAGCGAACTTGCCGCCGAAGATCGCTACAATGTGATCGTGCCGGTCAAAGCCAAGCGCAGCAATGCCCGCAATCTCGCCGCCGCCTGGCTGACGGCATCGCTGCACGGGTGATCACTGACCGAGCCCCGGCGTTGCCGTCCGATGCACGCCCTTGGGGACGAAGGCGAAGTGATCCGCAAGGCCGAGGAAATCGGCTGAAAGGTGAATGACCGAAAGCCACATCTCTGTTCCCTGCAGGCTTGGCTCGGCGCCGTCGGCGAACTGGAATCCTTCGCCGTCCCGCCATCTGTCCAGGGCTCTTGTTATGAGATGTCGGGAAATCGCCTCTCCGTCTGTCCGCCGGTAATCGGTCTGCCGGGTAATCAACAGCAGCGGATGGATCGTATCGAGCAGGTTGCAGGCATTATACTTCGCGCTGACGTAGTTGAGATGAACCGTTTCGAGCGCGGCATGTGGATGCGGAAGTGCTGCGCCAAACTGAGCATAGGTGCCGCGCGTCAGGCGATAAAAGCCATTCACCGGCTGGAGCCATCCCTCGGCAGCTGGCTCGCCCCATAGGCCGGAGACGCTATTGGCATTGCGGTTCAACCATTCGAACAGCGCCTGGCGTGATTGCCGGATGCCGAAATAGCTGGCGTTGAAATAGATGGCGGTGCCGATGGCATCGACCACGCTGCCGGCATGCCACGCCCTGCTTTGCCAGGGCAGGGCGCTCAGCCACGCGTCGAGCCCTGCGGCGTCGAGCTCGACCGCGCGGACAGGGTGCCGCGGATTCGAGCCGAGCAGTTCAAGCGCATAGCCGACCGAAAGGACGTTGTAGAGCGCCTTCGGATCATCCCTCAGCGCAATCGCCATCGCGGGAATGTCCCTGGTGACGACCGCCCCGGCAGCTATGAGGGCGCCGTTTCCGATCGTGACGCCATCGAGGATCACGCAATTGGCGCCGATCCATACACCGTCGCGGGTTATGATGCCGAGGCTGACGACGCCTTGGCGGTGTATGGGCAGATCAGGATCGTCAGGCTTTCGGTGAAGATCGCGGCATTCTCGGCGATATAGGAGGTCTCGGCTAGTTCGGCGGCGCATGATCGCCGGAGCGCTGCCTTGCGGGCGAGGTGAGCGGGATGATCGAGGTCCGACGCGATGCGCTCCCAGGGAAGATATTGCAGCCGGCGCGCTTCCCTCTCCTCGCTCGCCGATGCCTTAGGGCTGTTGACGTGATTCATCCTGCTCCTCATTCTCAGGTCGGTCGCCGAAGACTCGTCTATGTCAAGCCATCCATCTCCTGGCGGTATCAGACCCCGTAAGCGGTTCGCTAGCAAGATGCAGAGGATGGACCGGTCGCTGGCCGGTTGCCTCGAAGCGGTCGTTGCGCGATGCCTCAGCGTGACTTACATGGCTGCCGGCTCCAGCGTGCCGAACCATGCCACTAGGCCGACGACCGCGAATGCGAAGACAATTTCGACAACGGTGCCGATCCTGAGTGCCGTCACAGCTCCATCAGACCAGGAGAGTTTTGGCACGAGCACATACCTGTGGAGGATCGCCAGTCCGATCATCGACAGGACGAGCAGTATCTTCAGGGAAAGTAGAAGCTGATAGACAACGGACCAGTCGAGCGGAAAACCCCCGATGATCATGAACATGTTGCCGGCGCCGGAGATCAAAACCATGCCGACGGCGATGTGGCCTGCCGTGGAGAAACGGACGAGCGCCGTGGTCGCGTCGCGGCCGGCCCGGTGATCGGACAACAGCGGCAAAATGATCGCGACCGGGATCAGCGCCCCGAACCAGGCGCCTCCCGCCAGGACATGGACGATATCGACTCCCCGATGCAGTGCGCGAAACCAGCCGGTGTTCATGGCGGCATGGCCGCTCGCGGCAAGACCGGCCAGCAGGAATCCCGCCGCGAACGTCATGGCGGCGGCCCGCAATCGCGTGGGCGTCGCGATGTATGCGATCAAAAGCGCGGCGGCTCCTGCCGCCTGCCACATCCACGCCGTGCCGATCGTGGTGCCGGAAAGAATATCTAGCATTGCGCTGAAATCAAATGCCTGCGCCCAATCCTCACCGAGGATCGCGGACCTGAATGGGAGGGCAAGGACCGTTGCAGCGACTGTGCAGCCGACCGCAAGGGCTCGCGGCCAAGATTGCCGTGTCAAGATATTCCCGGAAAGGGAGGCCGGAACGAGCAGCCACAGATATGCGGAGCTGCCCCACAGATACAGGGCAGCGACGTCTAGGAAAAAGCGGCAAGCGATATAGGCCGTCTCGGGCGTGATCACGGCTTAACGGTGAAGGTATAGCTGCCGTTGGTCTTATGACCGTCGGCCGAAAGCACATGCCAGCTGACTGTGTAGTCGCCTGGCGCTAATGTTGCAGAAACGGGAACCGTCAGAACCTTGCCATCGTCCTTCAGTCCGGCTTCGCCAAGCTTGATTTCCTCCTTGCTGGAGTCGGTGACCTTCACGCCGCTGAACTTGAGATCGAGTTCTTCCGTAAAAGTCAGGTCGAGTTCGCTGGGAGAGACGACGGACGTCTTCTCCGCCGGGCTCGACGTTTTCAGGTGGGCGTGAGCCAGGGCCTGGCTGGCGGCCGCGGCCGTCAAGATCAGTGCGATGGAAGCGATCAGGGGGAGTTTTGACATAGTCATCTCATCTGTTTCCTTCGAAGTTGCCAGTTGACGCGGTCGTTTGTCAAAGCGTCACCGAAGGGCTGAATGCGGATTGTCTTCATGTCGCCTCCTCAAGCGAACGCACGCCGAAGCGGTGGGATCGTGCGAATGATGGCTTGGTCGGTCGCGACCATCAGCAGGATGGCGAGACCGGTCAGCGGAAACGCCAGGGCGAAGACGGCCGTGATGGTCCATAGGCCGACATAAACCGATCGCCGCGGCGGCAGCGGTGGAACCCCCACACGTCCGGACGGGCGTCGCTTCCACCACATGACGATGCCGGTCACGCAGGAAAGAATGATCGCCAGGCAGGTGGCGAGCATCAGGAATTGATTGGCGCGGCCAAATTCGCGCCCCTGGTGAACATTGATGCCCCACTCGATGGCCTTTCCGAAAATTGGGTACTGGCGGTAGGAGATGTCGACGAGCGGTTTGCCCGAATACTGGTCGATGTGGATCGTCCGCTCCTTGGCGAGATCATCGGGATAGATCGCCGCCGAATAGACGCCGGCTTCACCGGAAGGCATGGCAATGTCGAAACCCGGCGTCAGACCGGCCGCCTTTGCGACGTCGACGGCCTTGTTCAGGCCGATCGGCTTCTTCGACCGGGCGACGGCAATGTCGGAGAGCGGGACCGGAGCCTGTTCGACTGTCCAGCCGACCACAGGCAGGATGTCCTGGGTAACCTTCCGCGATTTCGGCACATCGTCCCAGAGTTGCGTGGGATAGCCCAGGCCATGGCTTCCGAGCCAGGCCTGCACGTTCGAACCCCAGTAGCCCGACCACGGCATGCCGGTGATCGCCAGGAAGAAGATCAGTATGCCCGCGAAAGCACCGGTTACGGCATGCAGGTCGCGCCAGAAGACGCGTCGGGCCGGAGTGCCACGGACCGTGACGACGCCGCCCGTCTGGCGGCGCGGCCACCAGAGATAGATGCCGGTCACGACAAGCACCATGGCGAATCCGCCGGCAATCTCGATCAGCTTGTTTGGAAGGCTCCCAAACAGAGCAAGACTATGGATGCGCTTGACGACGTAGTTGAACTCTTCGGTTGCGCCGACCGTATCAAGAATCCTGCCGTTATAGGGATCGATGAAGACGAGCGTGGAGCCGGCATCGCTTGACACCGTTACGATGGCCGAGTGCTCAGGCGTTGCCGGGTCCTTGTAGGCGGTGACCGCGGAGCGGGGCACGGCGGCCGTCGCGATCTCCGCCAGCTTTTCCGGCGCCAGTGGTTGGCCTGAAGCGACGACGTCATAGCGGTAGGCGAAGACGCTTTCGTTGATCTCGTTCTTGAAGAGATAGAGCGAGCCGGTGATCGCGAGGTTCAGCATGAAGGGGAGGACAAAAAGTCCGGCGAAAAAGTGCCAGCGCCAGATAGCGCGATATAGCGAGACACCGGGTACGGCGCTTTCCGCCGGAGCGGTGGAAGTGATGGTCGACATGATGAAATTCCGAATCCGTGGCCGCTGGCAAAGGCGCGGCCGAGAACAAAGGGCGCGCCTCAGCGTGGCTGACGCGCTGGTTCAGGTCAGGATCGGATCGGAAGGAGGGGCTCTGGGACCAGTGTTGGGTGGGTAAATTTGCCGATGGAAGGCTTCCATGCGAATGGGAAGATCCACCCGAACGGAAAATGCCACGGCTTTCCCGGCGATGTCTGCAGGCGGCGGCAGGAGGACGGAAGCACTGATCCGGCAGGCTTCGCAGCCATGGGTGTGGGCTTTGTGATCAGCGCCCGTCTCGCCTTCGTCGTCGGCAACCGTGACGCAAAGCGTGGGCAGCGTCCCGTCCGGAAGCACATATTCGGCAAGGTTGACGGGGTCGGCCGCGATCGTCGGGGACTGGTGGGCAAATCCGACTGACACGAGTGCGACGGCGCACAGAATGCGCACCAGCCATTTCCCGATCATGTCCAAACGACTTTGCATGGGTCCCCCGCCATCCGGCGTGAACCGTTGATAATGCTGCCGAGCCGAAAGCTCAATGCGGCAATGTAGCGGTAGGATCAATAATCACGAGAGACTCGAACCGAACTTGTCCCAACCTTCCTTGATCGTCTCCATCGCAACGTTGGTCGAGGTGTTGGCCACATGCGGCAGTGTCGAAATGCGTTCACCGAGGACGCGGCGGTAACGGCCGATATCGCGGGTGCGGATCTTCAGGAGATAGTCGAACCGACCGGCGATCATGTGGCACTCCTCGACCTCCCTAATTTTCTTGATGGCCTCGTTGAAGCTTTTCAGGGCAGCCTCGCGGGTATCGGAGAGCTTCACCTCGACGAAAGCGATGTGGTCGAGCTGCATTTTCGCAGGATTGAGGACGGCCTTGAAGCCTTCGATATAGCCTTCGTTGATCAGTCGCTTGAAGCGGAGCTGGCAGGGCGTCTTCGATAGCCCGACGCGCGCGGCGAGATCGGTGATCGACAATCTGCCATCCTCGGCGAGTGCTGCGAGGATCTTTCTGTCGAATTGGTCCAATTCACTAAAGATGTCGGGTTCGTTAGCCATTTGAGCTCTCAAATACGATTTAATAAGTTCATACAGGCTGAAAATGGCGAAAATCAAGTGAGATCGTGATTGGCGATCTGTGATACGTTATGCGTGGACAATGGGATGGAAGGCGCAGGCGCTTGACGCATCGTCAGGATCGCATCGGCGCCACACGCAAAATGGGGTCATGCATGGGCAGGGAAAAGCAGGACGACGACGAGAAGCCGGACCTCATCGCCCACTACCGGCCGGTGGCGATAAGGGCCGTGGCGGCAGCGCTCACGTTCAAACGCGACAAGCCTGCGCGCCCGCTCTTCGAGACTGAATATTCCGGCCCTGTCGTCACGGATGATGCTGACTGGGACGATGAACCCGGCGTCTCATTCATCCGTTAAACCAGATATCGATTGATAGGGACCTCCATGCTCAACGCAGCGATCGACACCACGCCATCCAATGATCCCGCGCCGTTCTCGGCCTTCGCGCCGCCAATCCGGCCGCAATCCGAGCTTCGCCAGGCAATCACCGCCGCTTATCGCCGTCCGGAGACCGAATGCCTGCCGCCGCTTGTCGCGGCCGCACGTGTTTCCGAGGCCAAGCGTTATGACATCCGCAGCACTGCCCGCACCCTGATCGAGGCGCTGCGCGCCAAGCACAAGGGTACCGGCGTCGAAGGGCTGGTGCAGGAATATTCGCTTTCCAGCCAGGAAGGCGTGGCGCTCATGTGCCTTGCCGAGGCGCTGCTACGCATTCCCGACACGGACACCCGCGACGCGCTGATCCGCGACAAGATCGCCGAGGGCAACTGGACCTCCCATATCGGCGGCGGCAAATCCATGTTCGTCAACGCCGCCACTTGGGGTCTCGTCGTAACCGGCAAGCTTACCTCGACGGTCAACGACCGCAGCCTGTCGGCTGCGCTGACGCGGCTGATCGCGCGCGCCGGCGAGCCGGTTATCCGACGCGGCGTCGATATGGCGATGCGCATGATGGGCGAGCAGTTCGTCACCGGTGAAACGATTGAGGAGGCGCTGAAGCGTGCCCGTCCGCTGGAAGCCCGGGGGTTCCGCTATTCCTACGACATGCTGGGTGAGGCGGCGACGACCGCAGCAGACGCCGAGCGCTATTTCAAGGATTACGAGAAGGCGATCCACGCCATCGGCAAGGCGGCGCATGGGCGCGGCATTTATGACGGCCCCGGTATTTCGATCAAGCTCTCGGCCCTGCATCCTCGCTATGTGAGAGCGCAGGCCGGCCGGGTGATGGGCGAGTTGCTGCCGAAGGTCAAGGCGCTCGCCGCGCTCGCCAAGTCCTATGATATCGGCCTCAACATCGATGCCGAGGAGGCAGACCGGCTGGAGCTTTCGCTCGATCTTCTCGAAGAGCTGTGCTTTGCCCCGGAGCTTGGCGGATGGAACGGACTCGGCTTTGTCGTCCAGGCCTACGGCAAGCGCTGCCCCTTCGTGCTGGATTACATCATCGATCTCGCCCGCCGCTCCGGGCGCCGGATCATGGTCCGTCTCGTCAAGGGCGCTTATTGGGATGCGGAGATCAAGCGCGCCCAGCTGGATGGTCTCGACGATTATCCGGTCTATACCCGTAAGATCTACACCGACGTCGCCTATATCGCCTGCGCACGAAAGCTGCTTGCCGCTGCCGATGCCGTCTTCCCGCAGTTCGCCACCCACAATGCCCAGACGCTCGCCACGATCTATCATTTGGCAGGGCCTGATTTCGCAGTCGGCAAATATGAGTTCCAGTGCCTGCATGGCATGGGCGAACCGCTCTATGACGAGGTCGTCGGCAAGGAAAAGCTCGACCGGCCCTGCCGCATCTATGCACCCGTCGGAACGCATGAGACGCTGCTTGCCTATCTCGTCCGCCGCCTGCTCGAAAACGGTGCCAACTCCTCCTTCGTGCACCGCATCTCCGATCCGAACGTTTCGGTCGAGGCCCTGATTGCCGATCCGGCCGAGACCGTCGCGGCCATGCCTGTCATCGGCGCCCCGCATGTGCAGATTGCCGCGCCCAAGGCGCTTTACGGCAGCGCCCGAGCCAATTCGAGCGGTCTCGATCTTTCGAACGAAGCCACGCTTTCGGACCTGGCGCAGACGCTTGCCTCCACGGCTGCGACGCCCTGGCATGCGTTTCCCATTCTCGCCGACGGCTCCACCGACGGCGTAACGCGCGAGGTCCTCAATCCCGCCGATCACCGGGATGTCGTCGGCACCGTAACCGAAGTGAAGGTAGAAGAGGCTGCCCGTGTCGTTGCGATGGCGGCGGAATACGCGCCGCAATGGGCTGCCGTGCCGCCGGCCGAGCGCGCCGCCTGCCTCGATCGGGCGGCCGATATCATGCAGGCCCGTATCAAGGTGCTGATGGGCATCGTCATGCGCGAGGCCGGCAAGTCCGCCGCCAACGCAGTCGGCGAAGTGCGCGAGGCGGTCGACTTCCTGCGGTATTATGCCGATCAGGCGCGCAAAACCCTCGGTCCGTCGCATCTGCCGCTCGGGCCGATCGTCTGCATAAGCCCGTGGAATTTCCCGCTGGCGATTTTCACCGGCCAGGTTGCCGCTGCCCTCGTGGCCGGCAATCCCGTGCTGGCGAAACCTGCCGGTGTCACGCCGATCATCGCTTCGGAGAGTGTCAAAATTCTCCACGAGGCCGGCGTGCCTGTCGGCGCCCTGCAATTCGTGCCCGGCAGCGGCCGCCTCGGCGCCGGCATGGTCGGGGCGCAGCAAACGGCGGGCGTCATGTTTACCGGCTCGACGGAAGTTGCCCGCATGATCCAGGCGCAGCTCGCTGAACGCCTGTCGGCAACCGGCAAGCCGATCCCGCTGATTGCCGAAACCGGCGGCCAGAACGGCATGATCGTCGATTCTTCCGCCCTGGCTGAGCAGGTCGTGGCCGACGTCGTGACATCGGCTTTCGACAGCGCCGGCCAGCGCTGCTCGGCGTTGCGTGTTCTCTGCCTGCAGGACGACATTGCCGACAGGACGCTCGCCATGCTGAAGGGCGCCTTCCGTGAATTGACGATCGGCCGCACGGATCGCTTGAGCGTCGACGTCGGGCCTGTCATCAACGAAGGCGCGAAGGCGGAGATCGACCAGCATATCGAAGCAATGCGCGGCGCCGGCCGCAAGGTGGAACAGTTGCCGCTGCCGGAAAGCGCAGCAAAAGGCACCTTCGTTCCGCCGACGATCATCGAGATCAAGTCCCTTTCGGACCTGACGAAGGAAGTCTTCGGGCCGGTCCTGCATGTCGTCCGCTTCAAGAGAAACGGCCTCGATCGCCTGATCGACGACATCAACGCGTCGGGTTACGGCCTCACCTTCGGGCTTCACACGCGGCTTGACGAAACGATCGCGCATGTGACGAGCCGTATCAAGGCCGGCAATCTCTACGTCAATCGCAACATCATCGGCGCCGTTGTCGGTGTGCAGCCTTTCGGCGGCCGCGGCCTGTCTGGAACGGGGCCGAAGGCCGGCGGCCCGCTTTATATCGGCCGGCTGGTGCAGCGCGCGCCCGTGCCGCCGCAGCAGGATTCCGTGCATACCGACCTCGCCCTTCGCGATTACATCGTCTGGCTCGATAAGAAGGGCCTGACGGGCGAAGGTGAAGCGGCGCGCGGCTATGCGAGCCGCTCGGCGCTCGGGCTCGAACGCGAACTCACCGGCCCTGTTGGCGAGCGCAATCTCTATGCGCTCCATCCGCGCGGGCGAATCCTGCTGGTGCCGCAGTCCGAAACCGGACTGCATCGCCAGATCGCCGCGGCCCTTTCCACAGGCAACCACGTCGTAGTCGATGCGGCTTCCATATCGAAGTCGGTGCTGGCAGATCTTCCGGCGGCTGTCGCCAGCCGCCTTTCCTGGACATCGGACTGGGAAAAGGACGGGCCGTTCTCCGGCGCGCTCGTCGAAGGGGACCGCGACAGGGTTCTTGCCGTCAACCGGAAGATCGCCGCGCTGCCCGGCCCGCTTCTCTTGGTCCAGGCCGCGACGAGCGGGGAACTGGCAAGCGATCCGGAAGCCTATTGCCTCAACTGGCTGCTGGAGGAGGTGTCGACCTCGATCAACACCGCCGCTGCGGGTGGCAATGCGAGCCTGATGGCCATCGGCTGATCGATAGGCCGAGGGGGCAGAAATGCGCCCTCCAGGCCTGCTGCCCAGGTTCCAACTCCGCTTTCGTCATGCTCGGGCCTGTTCCGAGCATCTGCGACCGGCCGAAAAGGCAACAGATCCTCGGCACAAGGCAGCACAAGGCCGAGGATGACGTCGGGTAAAAGAGCGAACTTTGTCAGCTAGTCTGATGAGGCAGAAAATGCGGCGCCTCGGCCACGCCTCCGATGCTCCGAACAAACTCGACACCATTGACCATTTTTTTAGCAGTTGCGGCTATCGTCGCGCCATCAGGCGTGTCCATTCCTGGGGCGGGGCTTTTTATGGCATTGATTGATCGACTGTTGCAGCGGATGCGGATTGTCACGAAGGTTCTCTTCTTCGTGGTGCCTCTGATCGTCCTCATAGCGGGTATAGGGCTTTTCGGCTATTTCACCGCCGGCACGCTCAAAGGCCAGATGACCCTGACACGGCAGACGATCGACACGCTTTCCAGTTTCCAGCAGCTCAGATCCTCGCTGACGGCCTTTACCGATCTTCCGACGGCGGCCACGCGCGATCGGCTGATCGCCAGCATCTCCGATCAGGAGAAGGGTGCTGCGACGCTCGATGCCATGTTGATCGATCCGTCCCAGAAGCAGCAGATCTCGGCCGTGCGCGACCTCGGCGGCAAGATGCAGGGGAGCGCCGACGCGCTTTGGGCCGTTGCACAGGAGCGCACGAATACCGAACAGGCGATCGATACGGCTGTGGCGCAGCTTTTCAAGGAGAGCCAGACTGCCCGCAAGCAGCTCGACGTCCTTCAGGATCAGGCGAACGGAAAGGAAGCCTTCGTCCGGGCGCTTCTTCTCGATGCCTCCGCTTACAAGAACATCGCCCAGCGCATTGCGAAATTGCGCAAGGCGACCGCTCAGGCGACGGTACCCACGGATATCGCCGGCGCACTCGGCAGCCTGCTGCCGCCGCTCGTCAAGGAGGTCGGCGGGAGCGCCGCAGTCGCCTCCGACAAGGCCCAAAGCCAGATTGCCGAGCTGAAGCCGGCATTGGACAAGCTCGCGACGATGGCCGAGGACAGCGCTAACCTTACGCTCGACGGCTATGCCCCCGTCGACCAGGATCTGCAGGGCTTTGAGGAGAAGTTCGTAAAGCTCGCCTCAGGGAATGCGGATACCGCTATCGAGCGTTTTGTCGGCATGGATGCGAACATTGGCACGCTTCGTTCGATGGTGGCGATCGTCGGTACCGCTTTCAAATCGATCGACGATCTGCGCCTGCATTTGAGTGAACTGAACAGGCGGGTCGATGCCGAGGCGCGGGACGCCGTTCTTGTCGATCTCAAGGCGCTGCGCGAAAGCGCTGCTCAGCTTGTACCATTGAGCGGGAAAAACGCCGCCCTGCAGGAACTTGCGAAGAAGATCGAGCCCTCCCTCGCCACGATCGAAAAGGATACGTCGCTGCTGATATCGGTCGCAGACCGGTGGCGGGCAGAGCGGGGGACGGCGACCGAGCTCGTGGCCGCCGCAAGCCATACTCTGGAGCAATTCGTCAGCACCGCGCAGGAGAGCGGCAAGGACATCAGCCAGCGTTCGGCCACCATGTCGCTCGCGGCGATGATTGCCGGCACGGTGCTTGCGATCATCGGCGGCCTCATGCTGATCGAAACGCTGCGCGGACCGCTGAAGCGGATCACCCAGACGATGACGAGACTTGCCGCCGGCGATCTCAACGTGCCGATCGGCGATGGCAAGCGTGGCGACGAAATCGGCGATATGATCCGCTCGGTGACCGTCTTCCGCGACCAGGCGCTCGAGAAGACCAGGCTCGAAGAAGTCGCTGAAACGAACAGGGCGCGGGACGAACAGGAGCAAGCCCGCCGCGCAGCCGAGCAGGCGCGCATCGAAGCCGAGCAGAGCGAGGCCCTGGACGCACTCTCCGACATGCTCGGGAAGCTTGCCGACGGCAACCTCGCAGCCGTGATGAGCGAGGCACTGGCCGCCGATTATGTCGCGATGGCCAGGACCTATAACCAGGCGATTGATGCGCTTCGCCGCACACTCGCCGAGGTTCGCAACACCACCCACGAAATCGCCGAGGGCAGCACCAATCTTTCAGGCGCGGCCGACGATCTGGCGCGGCGCACGGAACAGCAGGCGGCCGCCCTCGAAGACAGTTCACGTGTGCTTGGCGAACTCACCGCCAGCGTTCGCACGACAGCGGAAAATGCGCGCCAGACATCGGTTTCCGTCGCCGAGGCGCATCGGCAGGCGGAGCATTCCGCGGCCGTCGTCGCCAAGGCCGTCGACGCCATGGACGCCATCAACCGTTCGTCGGACAAGGTCTCCAGCATTATCGGTGTGATCGACGAGATTGCCTTTCAGACAAATCTTCTCGCCCTCAATGCCGGCGTCGAGGCGGCACGGGCAGGGGAGGCGGGCAGGGGTTTTGCCGTCGTCGCTCAGGAAGTGCGCGAGCTTGCACAGCGCTGCGCCAAGGCTGCCCGCGAAATCAAGGATCTCATCTCCAACAGCGCATCGCAGGTGGGCACGGGCGTCAGGCTCGTCGAGGAGACCGGTGAGGCGCTTTCGGCGATCATGGAGCATTTTACCTCTATCAACGGGCTGGTGCAGGTCATCTCGACTGCCACGAGCACGCAGTACAAAGGCATCGACGAGGTCAACAGCGCCGTTCGCGACATTGAGCATATCACGCAGCACAATGCCGCAATGGTGGAGGAAAACACCGCCGAAATTCACAGGCTTCGGCAGCAGGTGGAACTGCTGAACGAGCGGATTTCCCGCTTCCAGACCGCCGACGCCCGCAAGGCTCCGCCTGCCGTAAGCCCACGGATGGCCTTGGCCTCCTGAGGGACCCGGCCTTCTCTTTGCGACGCGCTCTAGAAATCGGCGACTTTGCCCCAGGCGGACCCCGCGAAGCGGTTGGGATGATAGGGCCTGGGATCGGCGATCGGCTCGTCGCCGGTGACGATATCGGCAATCAGATGACCGGCGCCGGGTCCGATGCCGAAACCGTGGCCGCTGAAACCGGCTGCGAGGATGAAACCTGGAAGGGTGGCGATCTCGCCGATTGCCGGCACGCCGTCCGGCGTGCTGTCGATATAGCCCGCCCAGGCCGCGTTGATTTCGGTGTTCTTCAAGGCGGGCAGCAGCTCGAGCGCCCGTGAATGCGTGAGGGTAATGGTGGCCTGGTCGACTGCCGGATCGAGGATGCGCATGCGCTCCATCGGCGTCGGCCTGTCGAGCCGCCAGCGCGCCAGAGATTCGTGGCCCGAACGAATCCCCTCCAATCCGCCGGGTGCCAGACTCCGCCAGCGGCGGGCGAACATGGGCAGGAACTGCGGCGCGAAACGAAACTGCTGCGCGGTGGGATCGACGCGGCCGCGGCCGCTGATGGCAAGCGTGTAGCCGCCGTCGCGGCGACGTGTCACGGAAACAGCTGACGTATGCAGCGCATCCGGCAGGCCGGGTGCACCCGGCGAAACCGACAGGATCGACGAGCGGATCGAGGCCTGCGGAAATCGAATGCCGAGCTGACGACAGAAGGAGGAGGCCCAGGCGCCGCCCGCCAGGATCGCGACCTTCGTCCGGATCGTGCCATGCTCCGTGAGGACGCCTGAAACTCTGCCGCCTTCGATGTCGACGCCGCGGGCCGCACAGGACTGATGCACCGTGCCGCCCACCTTCAGGATCGCACGCGCGACTGCAGGCGCGGCACTTGCAGGATCGGCGGTCCCGTCGGTCGGCGAAAAGACCCCACCTTTCCACGCCGTGCCGGTGGGCCGCCCGCGTTCGGATGCCTCCGCAGCGCTCAGCATATGGGTCGTGACGCCGACCGACCGGGCGAAATCGCGCCAACGCGCCCAGCCGGAAAGTTCCTCATCGCTGTTGCTGAGATAGAAGAGGCCGCAGCGGCAGAAGCCGGTGTCCTCGCCGGTCTCGGCGGCGAAGCGCTCCCACAGATCGAGGCTCTTCGTCGACATCGGCAATTCACGGGCGTCGCGGTTCTGCTGCCGGCACCAGCCCCAGTTGCGGCTCGATTGTTCCGCCCCGACAAGGCCTTTCTCGACGAGGGCGACCTTCAATCCGCGTCGCGCCAGATAATAGGCCGTGAAAACGCCGACGATGCCGCCGCCGATTACCACCGCATCTGCGGCAGCAGGCAGCTGCGGTGTGGTGTCGACGCGCGTGAGCGGTGCGGGCATGGTATGGTCTCCGTTTCAGGCCAGTCTAGCGGATCCGACGCGGCACCTTTGCCGGAGTTCATCCAGCGACAGCAGAAGATTCCGTCTTGCGGGCCAGCCGGCAGCCATTTGTGCTTCGGCATGTCCCGCAATCCGATCGACACCCCTTTGTGATGTGCTAAGCTCGACGTTGTAAAGGCTGCAGCATAATCTGCTGCGCCGTTGGCCGATCTCGAGCAAGCGAAGGCGCGTGTGATGATGAAACTTGACCGGATCGACATAAAAATCCTCTACGAACTGCAGAAGAATGGCCGCGTCACCAATGTGGAGCTCGCCGAGCTGGTCAATCTGTCGCCGAGCCCCTGCCTGATGCGAGTGAAGAAGCTGCAGTCCGAGGGTTACATCGAAGGCTATTCTGCGCAGATCAACGTCAGCAAACTCGGTCAGACGCTGACCGTGTTTACCGAGATTACCCTGAAAAACCATCGGCAGATCGATTTCGCCCGTTTCCTCGCAGCGATCGAGAAGGTCGACCAGGTGATCGAATGCCATCTGGTTTCGGGCGGCTATGATTATCTGCTGAAATTCGTAACCGCCGGGATCGATGAATACCAGACGATCATGGAAAGGCTCACCGACATGGACGTCGGCATCGACAAATATTTCAGTTTCGTCGTCCTGAAATCGCCAATCGTCAAAGCCCACATGCCGCTGACCACATTGTTTCCGCACTAGAGAGGGCGGCGAAGGCCTTCAATGGCGGGCACCGGGGGTCTAAGACCCTTCGCGCAGGTGACGGTTTTGTCATGAAGTCAGGTTCGTTGGTGTTGGCGCACGACAGAGGCTGTGCGCCAGATCTACGTTTGTGTGGCCGAGCAGCCGCTTCTATGGCGAGGCACCTCATCGCGAGTATGCTTGGACCCTGCACGGCCTTGTCATACGTCAGGCATCCCAAACCGGATATCGCAGATTTGAGATTCAGTCGTTCAAGAAGCCAACGATGCCCTTGACCTCGGTAAACTCGTGCAGTCCGAACTTGCCATATTCCTGGCCGTTGCCGGATTGCTTGTAGCCGCCAAAAGGCGCGGCGCTGTCCCAGGCGGCACTGTTAAGGCGAACGCTGCCGGCGCGCAGCCTGCCCCCAAGCGCCCGCGCCTCCTCTGGGTCGCCCAGCAAAAGCCGGTAGCCTGCGATCTGCAAGGCGACCTCCATCAGCCTGCGGCCGAGGCTCCGGCCGCGCATGGTCTCGTCGACGATCACCATGTTGATGGTCGCACAATCCCGCTTGTATCGAGTGACGAGGACGGTGCCGACGACCCTGTCGTTTTCGATTGCAACAACGCCTTCGCTCAAGGTCAGCGCCATCTGCCAGTCCTGCGGCCGATGCGGCCAGCCCGCCCGCCTGGAGAGCGCAACGGCTGCCTCCAGATGATCTGGGCTAAATGCAGCGATTTCGATCTGACGTGTTTGCATCGGGCCGTCCTTCATGTCGTGCCCGCAAGTCTGCCGGAGCCCCGGCGGGCAGATCGTCTGAAGGCCGCGGTTCAGGCAGTATCTTATAGCATTGGCCGAGGGGCTGCCGCATCTTATGCTAGAGCCGAACGATATCCACGCTATCCAAACCGGCTCGGGGCCAAAATGGCTCGGCTCTTCCGGGCAGGTCAGTGCATCATTGCCAGCGCTGCCGCAAAGAAGTCGTCGCCACCGAAATTTCCGGATTTCAATGCCAGAAGCATGTCGCCCTGCCGATTGCCGACCGTGCGCAGCACCGGCACGCCGGGAGCAATCTCGGGGCCGATCAGAAATGCCGGGACGGCGAGCCTGTCGACGGCGGCCCCCGAGGTTTCACCGCCGGCGACCACCAGGCGCCGCACGCCTCTCTCAACCAGTTCGGCTGCTATGATCGAGGTCGCGGTCTCGATCGCGTGGCCGGAGGCCTCCCGCCCATATTGCGATTGCAGGCGGGATACCGTTTCCGGCGTCCCGCTCGCGGCGACTATGACCGGACCGGCGGAGATGCGGTCTCCGGCCCAGGAAATAGCGGCGGCGAGCTCATCGGGGCCTGACATCAGCCGCTCCGGATCAAGCCGCAGCACAGGCATCGCCCGTTCGGCGACCTCGAGCTGGCTTAGTGTTGCCTTCGAACAGCTGCCGGCAACGATCGCCGAAAACCCGCCGACAGGGCGAATGACGTCTTCAGCTGTTGCGCGGCCGGATATGCGGCCGGAACGGACGAGCGCCCGGGCAAGGCCGAGGCCAAGGCCGGAGGCACCGGTCGATACCGGCGTTTCGAGCGCAATCTCGCCGAGCGTTTCAAGATCCGTTTCGAAAATCGCGTCGGCGACAGCCATGGTCACGCCTGTCGTGCGCAACGCATCGAGCCTCGCCCTCGCGGCGGCAGGGCCGGCCGCGATGGCTGCCAGATCGATCAAGCCGATGGCGCCTCGCGATTGCCGAGTAAGAACCCGCACGAGATTGGCGTCGTGCATCGGGTTGAGGGGGTGATCCTTGAGCGGGCTTTCGTTCAATGGTTGGCCGCCGACGAAGAGATGGCCGAGATAGACCGTACGCCCTGTTTCCGGAAAGGCTGGTGTAACCAGTACGCTGCCGCCGCCCGCAGCATCGCGCAAGGCCTCGGTGACGGGACCGATATTGCCGGCATCAGTGGAGTCGAAGGTCGAGCAGATTTTGTAAAGCACATGCCCGGCGCCCCGCTGGCGCAGCCATCGGTCAGCTTCCGTGGCTGCCGTTACCGCCTCCGCGGCCGGGACGGAGCGGATTTTCAGTGAGACGACAACGGCATCCACGTCGGGCAGTGCGAGCGAGGGATCGGGGATGCCGACCGTCTGGACCGTGCGCAAGCCGTTCTTTGTCAGCGTGTTGGCGAGGTCCGATGCGCCCGTGTAGTCGTCAGCGATCGATCCGAGTGAAATAGCCATCGTCTAGCTCCGTGCAAAAGGGGCGAACCAGCCTAGACCGTCCAGCGTGCGGCCTCGCGGAATATATTCGCAGCCGATGAAGCCATCATAACCCAGCCCGTCGATTTGGCTGAACAGATAGGGATAGTTCAGCTCTTCCCCATCCGGCTCGTTGCGTGACGGCACGCTGGCGATCTGGATGTGGCCAGTGATCGGCAGCAGGCGCCGCAATGCCATGGCAACGTCGCCATGGATGATCTGACGGTGATAGATGTCGAATTGAAGCTTCAGGTTCGGCAGGCCGCATTCCGCGATCAGCCGCTCGGCGCTGCCGAAATCGTTTAGGAAATATCCCGGCATGTTGCGCCCGTTGATCGGTTCAAGCAGAAGGTCGATGCCCTTTTCCCCAAGCCGGCCGGCGGTGTAGGCCACGGAGCGCCGGTATGAGGAAGAGGCGCCCTGATCATGAGGATCGGCGATGCCTGCCATCAGGTGCAACCGTTTGACGCCCGTCGCCGCCGCATAATCCAGCGCCCGCTCGACATTGGCCTTCAGCTCGTCGAACCGTCCGGGAAGGGCAGCGATGCCGCGTTCGCCGGCGCCCCAGTCGCCCGGCGGCAGGTTGAACAGGGCCTGCTGCAGATTGTTGCGGGCGAGCCGTTCGGCGATGGCCTCCGGCGTGACTTCATAGGGAAAGAGATATTCGACGGCGGAAAAGCCTGCATCGGCTGCGGCGTCGAAGCGGTCGAGGAAGGCCCATTCGTTGAACATCATCGTGAGGTTGGCGGCGAAAGCAGGCATGTTGACTTCCTTTACAGGCTCTGCGGTTCCTTGACGGAACCGGGCAACTCCGCGCCGGAAAGCTTGGCGTAGAGGCGCGCGAGTGAGGAATCGTCGTCGCGGCCCATGCCGGCCCCGGCCGCCGCCAGATACATTTGCAGAGCGGCTGCCGCGAGCGGTGCAGGATATCGTTCGGAGCGGGCCATATCCTGAACGATACCGAGATCCTTGACGAAGATCTCGATGCTGCTGAGCGGCGTATAGTCTCCGGCCAATACATGCGGCACGCGGTTTTCGAACATCCACGAATTGCCAGCCGAGGCGGTGATGACTTCATAGACCTTGTCGAGGTCGAGACCCTGCTTGGCGGCAAAGCTAATGGCCTCGCATGCGGCCGCGATATGCACCCCGGCGAGAAGCTGGTTGATCATCTTGAAAGCGGCGCCGATTCCGGCCGCCTCGCCGAGCTCGTAGACTTTGCCGGCCATGGCCTCAAGGCCCGGCCGCGCCGCATCGAAAGCCTGCATGGAGCCGGAAGCCATGATCGTCAGCTCGCCAAGCGCGGCCTTCGCCGCGCCGCCCGATATCGGCGCATCGAGATAGTGCAGACCGAGGGCCTCGGCCCGCCCCGCCAGATCGCGTGCGACGGCCGGATCCATGGTTGCCGAGGAGATGAATACGGCGCCCGCCTTCATTGCAGCCGCGACACCCTCTGCCCCGAACAGCACGGCCTCGGTCTGCGCGCCGTTGACCACCACGCAGACGACGATGTCAGCCTCCCTGGCGGCGTCGGCAGGAGTCGCCGCGCCACGTCCGCCTTCGGCGACGAAGCGGTCCACTGCCGCCGGCGTTATGTCGTATCCGATGACGTCGAGACCGGCGCGCTTCATCGAGCGAGCCATTCCCAGGCCCATGGAGCCAAGTCCGATCACCGCCGCGATGACGGTGGGGCCTGAATGTTCGGCAAGCGGTGTCATGGGAGTTTCTCCAGTCTTGCAAGAGCCATGCCTGGGCGGCGAGCGATCTTTTGGCAGCGCTGCCATTTTCCTACTCCCTTTTGGCAGCGCTGCCAACTGCAGATTGGCAGCGCTGCCAAAAATATCTTGCTTCTGGTCGGAAGAGATGAAAAATGGCTATCGCAGCGAGGTGTCCCGAGGATAGCTTCGCGCTTCAGATGCCGGGTTCAAGATTGACCATGGAATTCAAACATCAGGCGACGGTGACCCTTGCAGAGGTCGCGCAAGCGGCCGGCGTCGGCGAGAGCACGGTGTCGCGCGTGCTGCGCAACCACGGATCGTTTTCCGGCAGAACGCGGGAGCGGGTAATGGCTGCCGTCGAGCGGCTGGGCTATGTCCCGAACCGGATCGCGGGAACGCTTGCCTCCACCGGTTCGCGCCTTGTCGCCTTCGTCATTCCCTCGCTGTCTAACATCGTATTTTCCGACGTGCTGCGTGGAGCGGGTGCCGTTCTCGAAGAAAACCGCTATCAGGCAGTCTTTTCGGTGACGGACTATGATCCGGGCAAGGAGGAGGCGCTCGCCACCGCGATGCTTGCCTGGCGCCCGGCGGCAGTGATGCTGGCGGGCTACGAGCACACCGAGGGTACGGCGAAGATGTTGCGCGCCAGCGGATGCCGGGTCGTGGAACTGCTCGATCTGGATGGCGACGCCCTCGATATTGCGGTCGGCTTCTCGAATCGCGCGGCCGGGCGGGAGAGCGCTGCCTTCCTGCTCAGGCGGGGCTACCGGCGGATCGGTTATGTCGGTCACGACCTGGACCGCGACACCCGCGCCGGCAAACGCTTCTTGAGCTTTTGTGAAACTCTTGAAGCCAACGGCACCCCCCTCATCGCCCAGGAAATCCTCGCGGACGCTTCCTCGGTCGAAAACGGCAAGCAGGGACTGGAGCGACTGCTCGCACGAGCGACCGGCCTCGATGCGGTCTACTTTTCCAACGATGACATGGCGCTCGGTGGTTATTTTCATTGTCTCGCTCAAGGGATCGCCATCCCCTCGCAGCTCGCTATATTCGGCTATAACGGCCTCGATATCGGCCGGGCAATACCGCAACCCTTATCGACCATCCGCACGCCGCGTGTGGCGACGGGGCAGATCGCCGCTGAGCTGGTCGTCGCCAACGCGCCGCCGCAGGCCATCGATCTCGGTTTTGAACTGATCGAAGGGGCAACTGCGTAACCTGGAGGAACCACCATGTCCGACGCGCGCCTGCGTGAGGAAATCTGCCTATACGCTCGCTCGCTGTTCGAGCGCGGGCTGACGCCCGGTTCGTCCGGCAACATATCGTTGCGGCTGGAGGACGGCGGCTGGCTGGTGACGCCGACCAACGCCTCGCTCGGTTTTCTCGACCCGGCCCGGATCTCCAGGCTCGATGCGCAAGGCCGTTTGCTGTCCGGCGACAAGCCGACCAAGGAAATCCCGCTTCACACCGCCCTCTACGAGACACGCGGCAGCGCCCGCGCCATCGTCCATCTTCACTCCACCCATGCGGTGGCGCTGACCATGCTGCCGGATATTGATCCGCGGGCCGCCTTGCCGCCGATGACGCCATATTATCTCATGCGCGCCGGCGAGACCGCTTTGGTGCCGTATTATCGTCCTGGGGATCCGGCGGTGGCTGACGCAATCCGCGGACTGGCAGGCAAATATTCGTCGGTGCTTCTCGCCAATCATGGACCTGTTGTCGCCGGTGACAGCCTGGAGGCGGCGGTCTTCGCGACCGAGGAACTGGAGGAAACGGCGAAGCTCTATCTGCTGTTGCGCAACCTCAATCCCCGTTTCCTCAGCCCGGCCCAGGTCGCCGATCTCGTCAATACCTTCGGCCTCGATCTTCCGTCGCATCATGACCACGATCACGACTGAACCCGAGCGCGCGCAACCTTCTGCCAAACGCCGCTTTCGATACGATAGATTCTGCTTCGGATGCCGCCAATTCGGGTAAGCCACGGATAAAGCGGTGCCTATGATTGTGAAACATCCCGGTTCCAGTCATTCAAGGATACGCAGATGACGACGTTCCGCCCGAAATACATCACCTTCGATTGCTACGGCACGCTGACCAACTTCCAGATGGCGGAAGCGGCGCGCGACCTCTACGGCGATCAACTCGAGGAGCCGCGCATGGCGGAGTTCGTCAGGAATTTCGCCGCCTATCGTCTCGACGAGATCATGGGCGCCTGGAAGCCCTACGCCGAGGTGGTGCACAACTCGCTCGAGCGGACATGCAAGCGCAACGGCGTCACGTTTCGCGACGAAGCAGCGCAAATGGTTTACGAGCGTGTTCCCACCCTTGGGGGGCGCATCGGGACGTACCCGAGGGCCTTGCCAGAGTTGCCAAGGAAATTCCTTTGGTCATCCTGTCCAACGCCATGAACTCCCAGATCATGTCGAATGTCGAAAAGCTCGGCGCGCCCTTCCACGCGGTTTATACCGCTCAGCAGGCCAATGCTTATAAGCCGCGCTTCCAGGCTTTCGAATACATGTTCGACATGCTCGGCTGCGGGCCAGAGGACGTGCTGCATTGCTCGTCCTCCTTCCGCTATGATCTGATGTCGGCCCACGATCTCGGCATCAAAAACAAGGTCTGGGTCAATTGCGGTCACGAGCCGGCAAATCCCTATTACGGCTATGTCGAGATTCCCGACATCTCCGGCTTGCTTGGCGTTGTCGGCCTCTGACGGAGATAAGAGGATGCAGTTCCAGTCCTACTGGCACGACACAGCGCGTGCTTTTGCCGATGCGGCTCAAGGTCCTGTCGAAGGACATTATGATGTCGCCGTGATCGGCGCGGGCTTTACCGCGCTTGCAGCTGCGCGCCAGCTTGCGAAAGCCGGCGTCAAGGTCGTCGTACTGGAGGGCGAACGGGTGGGCTGGGGGGCATCGGGGCGCAATGGCGGCCACCTCAACAACGGACTGGCTCACAGCTTCCTGTCCGCGAAGTCAGCGCTCGGCGCGGAGAGGGCTATGGCGCTCTATCGGGCGTTCGATGAGTCCATCGATACGATCGAGGCGATCGTCACCGAGGAGGGCATCGATTGCAATTTCCGTCGCACGGGAAAGCTCAAGCTTGCTACGGCCCGTAGAAGCTGAAGATCTGGAGGCGATCGCGGAACTGGATCGCGTTGCCTTCGGCACGGACCGCACGCTGCTTCTGACACGGCTGATGGCACATTCCAAGGGCGTCGTATTGGTTCGCTCCGGCCGGGTCGAGGCCTTCGCGCTTTGCCGAAGGTTCGGGCGCAGCCATGTCGTCGGCCCGGTCGTGGCGGTCAGTGACGCAGACGCAATTGCCGTCGTTCATCCGCATGCGCTCGAGCATGCGGGGTCATTCCTGCGCCTCGATACGCGCGAGAAAGCCGGATTATTTGCCGATTTTCTCTCCCGCTGTGGCCTTGCTGTCTTTGACTTCGTGACAACCATGTCGCTGGGCGACCCTTGGCTTCCAATTCCGGGAGGTCATGTGGGGCATCGGCCGAAAACCTATGCGCTGGTCAGCCAGGCGCTCGGCTGACGGAAATTAAGCGCCGGGATAATGGGCATGGCGGCCGAAGCCTAGATACGTTCGGCTTCGGGTCGGAAGGAACGATATTGCCACAGGCCTTGCGCCGTTTCCCGCCGGTATACGGTCTCGAGCCAGAACACCGTGTCATCGATCGCCAGGACAGGATGCCAAGCAGATGCTCAGCCGATCGGGCGCAGCCCGAGGTAGGCCGCCAGGCTAATGGCAGAAAGCGCGATGGTCAGACTGGGGCGGGCGTCGTCGAACATTGCCGCCAGCAAAAGGCAGAGCATCAGCACGACGGATTTGCTCCAGAGATTTTGGTCGGAGATGGTAAAGGCGACTGCCGCCAGAAAAACCGCGCTTGCGACGACCGTGACGGGAGCGGATTTCTCAGCGAGGTCGCCGCCGGGAAAATACGGCAGAAGAAAACGCCGCATGCTCAGGCCTGAAGCGACGCTTAGAAGAAGGCAGGTCAAAACAAGGTGCAGCATATGGTCGGCGCCGGTCGTTCTACAGATCAGCATCGAGACGCAATCTCCATGCCAGCTGCAAAACGCCCGGTAGCGGGGACGATCCCGGACTTTGCGTGGCTATTTCGGTGGCGTCTCGATCTTTTTTTCGGCAATCACTTGGCTGTCCGGCCTGCCGATGGCGCGGACATCATGAGAAGGTCGCGCCCGGGAGCCCTCACGCTGCCCCGATTCCGGTTTTTGCGCCTGTGTCTAAACCGGCTTGAGCTCGGGTGATGATTTTTATATAGAGAACGATGACTCGCTTTAATTCCGGAAAAGAGATTTTTATTGGACCTTTCGTCAATCGAGATATTCCTCGCTGTTGCCAGCGATCGCAGCGTTACGAAGGCTGCAAAGGCCGTCGGGCGGGTGCCGTCCAATGTGACGACGCGCATCCAGCAATTGGAGGAGGACCTTGGCGCTTGCCTATTCAGCCGTGACGGGAAGAAGATGACGCTGACGCGGGAGGGCGAAACCTTTGTCGCCTATGCGAATCGGCTGATGGCGCTGGCGCTCGAAGCGCGCCAGGCCGTGCGGCCTCTTGCCCCATCGGGAACATTGCGGGTTGGCACGATGGAGAGCACGGCGGCAAGCCGGCTGCCGGCGGCGCTGACGCAATTCAACCAGATGTGGCCCGACGTGTCGCTGCATCTGACGATGGGCGCGTCTCGCGATCTCGCCCGCGATGTTCTGGCCGATGCGCTGGATTGCGCGCTTATTGCCCGCCCACCGAAGGCGATGCGGGAGGAGGATCTGGATTTCGATGCCGAACTCGAGGCACTGGGGATGGAGACGGTCTTCATCGAAGATCTGTTGATCGTGCTGCCATCCGGGCATCCCGCCATCAAATCCGCGGCCGACCTGCGTGTCGGGTCGCTCGCGGCTTTGGAACCCGGCTGCACCTATCGCCGGATTGCCGAAGATTGGGCGCGCAAATCGAGCGGCCTGCCGACGATCGAGCACGGTTCCTATCATGCGATCCTGGCGAGTGTTGCGACCGGAAATGCCGCGGGTGTGATGCCAAGGTCCGTTCTCGATCTCATGCACTGGCCGACTGCCGTTCAAACCCATCAGCTCGGGCCGGTCGAGACCGTGCTGGTTTACCGCAAGGACGATTGCCCTAGCGCCTTCAGTGCCTTTCATGAAGTGCTTGGCGCAACCAAAGGCAGAGATGTCAGGTTGGCGGCAAACTAGCTCCGGCGTCTCGTCCTCCACCTCCAGATAATCCCTCGCTCCCAATTGGTCTTCGCATGCAATTTCCCGTTTCACCGAAGGTAGGGCCGAGCCGTTTTCGCCGCTTTCGATTGTTTTCGCCCATTCTGGCCGGCGCGACGCTAAGAGAACGATTGATCGCCTGTTTCGGAGCCTTGCTGGGCATCGGTCTCACTGGCGTCATCAGCGGTTATCTGTTCGGTCAGGGGCCGCATCTTCCGCTGATCGTCGCACCGATGGGGGCGTCGGCGGTGCTGCTTTTCGCGGTGCCGGCAAGCCCGTTGGCGCAGCCATGGGCGATCATCGGCGGCAATACAATTTCCGCCCTGATGGGGATTATTGCGGCGTATTTCATTCGTGATCCGATCATCGCGACGGGCGTCGGCGTTTCGCTGGCCATCGGCGCAATGTCGTTCACGCGATGCCTGCATCCGCCGGGAGGGGCTGCGGCACTGACCGCCGTGCTCGGCGGCCCCGTCGTTGCCGGGTGGGGATTCCTCTTTCCCTTCGTGCCCGTCGCTTTGAACTCCTGCATCCTCGTCGGGCTCGGGCTGCTGTTCCACAAGCTTTCAAGGCGGAACTATCCGCATGTCGTGCCGAAGCCGGCGGAGAACACCCACCAGACGATCGATCCGCCATCCGCCGCGCGGGTGGGCTTTCGCGAGGAGGATGTCGATGCCGCTCTCGAAGCGCTCGACGAAACATTCGATATCGATCGTGCGGACCTCGGGAGACTGCTGCAGCAGGTCGAGCTGCAGGCGGCCATCCGATCGAACGACAAGATCAGCTGCGCCGATATCATGTCGCGGGACGTGATCGCCATCGGCGAAACGTCCGACCCGGACGCCGCGCGACATCTTCTTTTGAAGCATAATATCCGCACCCTGCCGGTGAAAGATCGGGAAGGCCGTCTGATCGGCACTGTCGGCTTGCGCGAATTGTTTGGGGGCGGCGATACGATTGCCCACGCGATCTCCAAGCCGGCGGTGGCAAGAGCTTCGGATCTCGCCCTGTCGCTGCTGCCGGTTCTGACGGACGGGCGCACCCATGCCGTTATCGTCGTCGACGACGACCACCGGATACTCGGCCTGATATCGCAGACCGACCTTTTGAGCGCCGTGGCGCGGCTGCTGCCGAACGACGGCGACACAATCGCGGCTGTGGCGTGAAACGTGCGGAGCGGCTCGGATTGCTGCCGGCCCGTTACGGCGGCCGAAGGCGACATGCCTTCGGCGTCAGCCCTTCCGATATGATCTCGGCTATGAGCTGAAGCGGATCCGGGATGCGCTCGTCATCGATTGCGTGCCGGCGCAGTCACCGGCGTGGTCGGGCGTCCGTTTGTCTCAAACAGGCCGCGGGCCGCCTGAACCATCGACTGCAGATGATTGGGATCGCGCACGCCCTGTCGATAGAGCTCGATGATGATGCTCGCCATTCGTTCGGCTTCGTCGCTGTCTCTTGCCACTGCGTAATCGGCGCTGAGCTTGTCGAAGACGCGTTGGCAGGTTTCGAGATCGCGGGAGTCCAACGGCACCTGCGATCGGCTTAGGATCGTTTGAACCATCTTCATTCTCTCGGAAAAGACCCGCCCGGCGTGTCCGGGCGAGCCTGAGACCCTGACTTAAAAGTCCATACCGGCGCCGGGCGGCATTGCCGGAGGAGCATCCTTCTTCGGCTTCTCGGCGATCATCGCTTCCGTCGTCACCAGCAGGCCGGCGATGGAGGATGCATCCTGCAGTGCGGTGCGAACGACCTTTGCCGGATCGATGACGCCCTGCGCGTAGAGATCGCCGAATTCGCCGGTCTGAGCATTCCAGCCATAGGAGAAGTCGCTCTTCTCGCGCAGCTTGCCGACGATGATAGAGCCTTCGGCGCCGGCGTTTTCGGCAATCTGTCGAGCCGGGGCCTCGAGCGCACGGCGGACGATGTCGACACCCACGCGCTGGTCGTCATTGGCCGTCTTGATATTGCCGAGCGCCTTGACCGCGCGCAGCAGTGCCACGCCGCCGCCTGGCAGGATGCCCTCCTCGACCGCTGCGCGGGTGGCATGCAGCGCATCGTCGACGCGATCCTTCTTCTCCTTCACCTCGACCTCTGTCGAGCCGCCGACGCGGATGACGGCAACACCGCCGGCGAGCTTGGCGAGGCGTTCCTGCAGTTTCTCGCGGTCATAGTCGGAGGTGGTTTCTTCGATCTGGGCCTTCAGCTGGGCAATGCGGCCTGAAATTTCCTCCTTCGAACCGACGCCGTCGATGATGGTGGTGTTTTCCTTCTCGACCGTGATCTTTTTTGCCCGGCCGAGCATGTTGAGCGTCACATTCTCAAGCTTGATGCCGAGATCTTCGGAGATGACGGTGCCCGCGGTCAGGATGGCGATGTCCTCCAGCATGGCCTTGCGGCGGTCGCCGAAGCCGGGCGCCTTGACGGCAGCGATCTTCAGGCCGCCGCGCAGCTTGTTGACGACGAGGGTCGCAAGGGCTTCGCCTTCGACGTCTTCAGCGATGATGAGGAGCGGCTTGCCCGACTGAACGACAGCTTCGAGGATCGGCAGCATCGACTGCAGGTTCGACAGCTTCTTCTCATGAATGAGAATATAGGGGTCCTCGAACTCGACCCGCATCTTGTCGGCATTGGTGACGAAGTAGGGGCTGAGATAACCCCGGTCGAACTGCATGCCTTCGACGACTTCGAGTTCGGTCTCGGCGGTCTTGGCTTCTTCAACGGTGATGACGCCGTCATTGCCGACCTTTTGCACGGCCTCCGCCAGGAAGCGGCCGATTTCGGCATCACCATTGGCGGAGATCGTGCCGACCTGGGCAATTTCGGCATTGTTGGATATCTTGCGGGCGTTGGCCTTCAGTTCTTCGACGATCGCGCTGACGGCGAGATCGATGCCGCGCTTCAGGTCCATCGGGTTCATGCCCGACGTCACGGCCTTGGCGCCCTCCTTGACGATCGCCTGGGCGAGCACCGTCGCAGTCGTGGTGCCGTCGCCGGCGATGTCGCTGGTCTTCGAAGCGACTTCGCGGACCATCTGCGCGCCCATGTTCTCGAACTTGTCTTCGAGCTCGACTTCCTTGGCGACCGAGACGCCGTCCTTGGTGATGCGCGGCGCACCGAAGGACTTGTCGATCACGACGTTGCGGCCTTTCGGACCCAGCGTCACCTTTACGGCGTTGGCCAGGATGTCGACACCGCGCAACATTTTTTCGCGGGCTTCGACGCTGAATTTGACTTCTTTAGCAGCCATGTCCTCACTCCTTCATCGGCAGCTTGCGCATGTCGCCAAGTGTACAGCGGTTTTGCGAGGACGACATGCGTAGAAATTAAGATCTAAAGCGCGAGGAGCGAATCTCAGAGATCGCACTGGGCTTTAGCATTGATTTTCGACTTGACGGACTCAGGCGGCCTCTTTCCGCTCGCTCTGAGCTTCGATGATACCCATCACGTCGCTTTCCTTCATGATCAGCAGGTCCTCGCCGTTGATCTTGATCTCCGTGCCGGACCATTTGCCGAACAGGATGCGATCGCCGACCTTGACGTCGAGCGCCTGGATTTGGCCGGCATCGTTGCGCGCACCGGGGCCGACGGCGATGACCTCGCCTTCCTGCGGCTTTTCCTTGGCGGTGTCGGGAATGATGATGCCGCCCTTGGTTTTTTCTTCGGAATCGACGCGGCGGACGAGAATGCGGTCATGAAGCGGTCGGAACGACATGTCTTCCTCCATAGACAAACAATGACGACGTTGTCGGCTCTGGCCGAACCGGATTGACGAGGTTCGGGTGCAAAGTCGCGCCTTGCGCGAATGATCTGGTTCGAGCGTTTTTCGATTTCAAGAGGAGCAGGAGAAAAATTAGCACTCTCTACCGGCGACTGCTAGCAGCTCTCCCCGGGAACAGAAGGCCCACTCCTGCGTTCGGCATAATGACGATCTCGTCCCCTCGGCTCGAAGGCGAGTTCAAACTGTACATGGCTTGAATCCGGATGTCGGCGTTCCTAGCTCTCAGGCGATCGAGGCTCGAAGAGCTCGATCACCGTCCCACGTCTTTAGGAGTGAGTGACATGGAAGAGAAGACCAATATAATCAAAGACCTCACTATCGAGGAACGCGAGGAGATCTTCGTCGATATCGCTCGCACGCTGGAGGATACGGCGCGCGAGGCGCTTGTCGAAGGCAATACGCACTTTGCCGTACTCTCCAACAACATGGCCGAAGCAATCCGCGTCAATGCCGACGAACTCGCTCGCGACGATCCCGAGAATGCCGAGCGCGTGTTGCTTCAGGCAACGGCCATGATCTCGCAGTTCGAGGCCGTGCACCCTTATCGCATGGTGAGCATGGCCGTTCACTGATTGCCGGCAGCGCGGTTCGGCTCGACCGCCCGCCCGAATCAATCGCCAGCATGCGGAACTCTCGCGGCTGGCGGAGGTTATTGGATCACAGCATCGAAAGGTGATCCATGACCACTTCCCCAACCAACATGTCTCCCGACAACGGAACCGACGATGCGCGCTCCTTCGACACGCAGCAAGCCGAGGCCGATCGCCAGGCGGCATTGGAAGCCGCTCGAAGCAACGCTCGTTCGACGGTTGATCGCGATAGCGGTACTGAGACACCAAGCCTGAAACTCGCGAAGGAGTATCTCAGCCTCGGCGGGCGCCGCCGGTCCAAAATTGATGACAACATCACCACTGTTCGCCAATGGGAGGAGGATCCCCCGGCGGCCGAACGCTTCTGGAAAGAGCGGGTGGAGACCCTCCCAAAGGATGAGCGCAAGCAAGTGGAAGATTTTCTTCCCACCATCAACACGCCTTGAAAGACGAAGCTGCGCTGAGAGCCGTCGGGAGCGCCGGAGCCAGACGAACGCTGCAAGGTCAGGTCGAAACTGGAGAAGATCATGGCCATAGACAAACACGAGCAGATACGGCGGCGCGCCTATGAAATCTGGGAAGCCGAAGGCCGCCCTGAAGGTTCGGACCTGCGTCATTGGATGCAGGCCTGCGACGAGCTGGCTGGCGAAGACGAGCATGAGACGCTGCAAGACCTGCTTGATCAAGACGACAGAGATGATGCGGCCTTGCTTCAAGGAGCCGGGGAAAGCGGTGATCTCGATCCGCCGCGAGCCGGCGTTGCTCAAGTTGCCGGGGCGACGACACCCGATATCGAGATAACAACGGGTGAGAAGCCTTCCCAGCGAAGAATCAGAAGGACCGAAGGGCCGTAACCGCGATGCAGCATCTCGACCATGCCACGCAAATCGCCATAGAGGCGCATGAAGGGCAGGTGGACAAGACCGGCCGGCCATTCTTCGAGCACTGCCAGCGGGTCGCGCTTCTCGTGTCGGGCGACGAGGCGCGAACGGTCGCCTATCTTCACGACGTCGCCGAAAAAGGCAGCGGCTGGACGCTCGACAGGTTGAGGGAGGAAGGCTTCCCGCCGGCGATCATTTCCGCGGTGGATGCCTTGACGCGGCGGCCCGAGGAGACTGATGACGAATTCGTCAGACGCGCCGCATCGAATCCGCTGGCCCTGCCAGTCAAACAGGCCGACCTCGAAGACAATCTCCGACAGGCCGAGCAAGCCGGCAAGAAAACCGAAAAATACCAGCGCGGCCTGGATCTCCTGCACGACATCCGGAACGAACGCTAGGCCTGGGCGACGCCGAAATCTCAAGGAATATCCTGCCGCGCGTCCTCTTGCTCCACCTGATATTTTCCGCGTCGCCCGCAACCGTTCTTCAACCATAGAACGTGGAGCACCCTGGCACCGACCTGGGGTGAGCGGCGTGTTAACCCGCACGACTTATAGTCGCGTCCATGTGGACGAAGGGGGAACGGTCGTGTCCGGCGAATTGCACACAATCTTGGCAATGGATAGCACGTTGGCAGGCCTGCAGGGTGTCGGTCACGCCCTTGAGCGGCATGGTATCGTGCTGCGCCTTCACCTCGACCGAGCTGAGTTTCACGATTTGGCTGCCAAAAGACCGCTGCCGGCGCTCATTTTGCTGGACGCCCTGTCGCCGGAGGGACGCGGTCTCGAAGACTGCCGGCGTCTCAAATCAAACCCCATAACGTGTGATATTCCGGTCATCATCGTGGTCTCGCCGGAGGATGAGGAGGGCCGGATCGGAGCGCTTGCCGCCGGTGCGGTCGATTGCGTTTCCAATCTTGTCTCCGCCGCGGAGCTCGTCGCCCGCATTAACCGACATATCGAGCTCGGCGCAGTCCAGGCGAACCTGCGGCGGCGAAACGAGCAACTCGATACGGCGCTTGCCAGCATGGGACAAGGCGTCTGCCTGTTCGACGAGGCCGGCCGGCTGCTGCTTTCAAACAACCGTTATGCCGAAGTCTACGGACTTGATCCCTCCGTCATCCATCCGGGACAGTCACTCGAAGACATCCTCAAGCTGAGACAGGGGGTCGGCGCCGTTCCCGCCACCTCGACCTCGGAATATCTCGCCTGGGCCGAAGCGACCAACAGGGGCGATACGCCCCGAGACTGGATCAAGGAACTCAAGTCGGGCCAGATCATCCGCGGCTATCATCAGCGCACGTCGGACGGCGGCTGGGTATCGACCCATGAGGACATCACGCAGGCCTGGCAGGCTGAAAAGGCTCTTGCGAAGGCGCATGTCCAGGCAGAACGCGCCGAGCAGGAGGCGCGGGCGGCGCATGCACGTCTTCTGGCGGCTTTCGAAGTCGTCCCCGAGGGCCTCGTCTTGTTCGACGAGGAAGACCGCTTCGTCCTGTGGAACCAGAGATATGAGCAGCTTTACGCCGAAAGCGGCGATATGCTCGTGAAAGGCATGCGCTTCGAAGACCGCCTGCGTGCTGGCCTCGAACGCGGCCAATATCCGGAAGCGGTCGGGCGCGAGGAGGAATGGCTGGCGGAGAGGCTGGCCCATCATGCAAAGCCCACCAGCAAACACGAGCAGCGCCTACCCGGAAACCGCTGGATACGGATCGAAGAACGCCAGATCTCCGAAGGCGGCAGTGTCGGCATACGCGTCGATATTTCCGACCTTAAAATGCAGGAGGCGTCGTTCAGGCTGCTGTTCGAAGGCAACCCGATGCCGATGTGGGTTTACGATCATGAAACGTTGAGATTTCTCCACGTAAACCAGGCTGCCATCGATCATTACGGTTATCGTCTGGAGCAATTCCTGACGATGCGGCTATCCGATATCGAGGCGCAGGAATCCAACCCGCCGCAGGCCGTCGTTTTCGATGTCGAGGATCCTGCCTCGTCCCACTCTTCCCGCCATCTCAAGGGAGATGGCACGGCCATCGAGGTCACCGTCTATTCCACCTGCCTGAACTACAAGGGACAGGCGGCATCGCTGATGGCTGTCGTCGACGTCACCGAGGCCAAACGCGCCGAAAAGGCATTGCTGCAGCACCGCGACACGCTTGAAGAGATGGTGCGCTCCCGCACCGTCGAACTGGCGCGGCAGACAGAAGAGCTCGAACGCATGCTCGAACAGGAAAAGCAGATCAACGAATTGCAGCGGCAATTCGTCTCGATGGCGTCGCATGAATTCCGCACCCCGCTTGCGGTGATCGACGGCGCGGCGCAACGGCTCATTCGGCGCAAAGAGGCAGCGACGCCGGAGTTTCTTTGCGAAAAAGCCGATCAGATCCGCGGTTCGGTTTCGCGCATGCTCGAACTGATGGAAAGTATCCTTGCTGCCGGGCGGTTGGACCACGGCAGGATCAATATCGTGCACAAGCCGTGCTCGATCGCGGAAATCATCGAAATCTGCGGCGCCCGCCAGGAGAGCATCCGGCGCACCCACCGTTTTCTGCTCGACCTCGATCGGCTTCCTCCGACCATTTATGGGGATCATCCTGCGCTCGACCAGGTCTTCAGCAATCTCTTCTCGAACGCCGTGAAATATGCGCCGGATTCTCCAAACGTCCACGTCACCGGATGGCAGGAAGGGGACGGCGTTTACATCACTGTCCGCGACGAAGGCATCGGCATCGACGCCGATGACCTCCCGAAAATGTTCCAGCGTTATTTCCGCGCCAGAAGTTCCACCGGCATTGCCGGCACTGGCATCGGCCTTAATCTCGTCAAGCAGATCATCGAACTTCACGGCGGATCGATAGAAGTGGCAAGCAGCCGCGGGAATGGCACGACCTTTACGCTGCGGCTTCCGATTGGCGCCGAGACGTCGGATGAACTGCGCGTTGCTGCTGCCCGCTAGGCAAGGGCGGGAGTTAGCCCGCTGGCGGAGGTGTTGAAGAAGGGCCATCAGAGCGTTGGCCTTCATCGCGCCAAGCGCGGATCTCCTCACACGGACTATCGCGGCGTCTGTGGACGCGGCCGTACAAATGTCGGAAAGCATATAAGCCTATCGGTTGCTAAGGCCTTTGCTGCTGCAGTTCTTCATAGGTTTTACGATATTGACGATAATTTTTCTTCTTCGGCATGGCGAGACGACCTGGAATGCCGCCGGCCGCTTTCAAGGTCACAAGGATTCCCCCCTCACTCAGAGAGGGCAGCAGCAAGCGGATCAGATGGGTGAACTTCTTGCCCGCGAACTGGAGCGGTCCTTCGATCAGATCGATGTTCATGTCAGCCCGTTGGGTCGCACAAAGGAAACGGCGGCGCGGATTGCACGATATGTGCCATTGGCCAGCCGCGATGACCCACGATTGATGGAGGTCACGACTGGATCATGGGACGGCATGAGTCACTATGAAATCAGCATGGAATATCCGAGCATGCTCGAAGGCGCCACCGGTTTCGATTGGTTCTTTCGATCGCCGGATGGAGAAACATTCGATGCAGCCTGTGCCCGCGTCGAGGAATGGTTGTCAGGACTTCGCTCGACGACGATCGCCATATCCCACGGGCTGACGGGGAGGCTGATACGAGGCATGTATCTTCGACTATCCAGAGAGGAAATGCTGGAACTGCCGGTGCCGCAGTCTGGATTTTATCGGCTTCAGAATGGTCAAGCCGAACTTGTGGAATCTCCGCCGCGATCGCAGTGTCGACCTGACGAGAATGCTCGGCGATCAGGAGCTTGCGGCGATTGAGAAGCCGCATATGGAGCCGGAGCTCAATCATCTCGACTTCGATCCGCCATGCCCCGCCGACGGCGCACGCCTCACCAAGCTACATCAGGAGAGCGAATGCCGGCACCCGAACGCCTTTCTCGCGGAAGTGCCGCTCCAACTCGCCAAGATGCGGGCAGGCCGGCGGGTTCTCCAGCGCCAGTGCCCAGTCCTCCTGAACAGGCAGAGCCAGTGCCGCGCTGACTAGCACGGTGGTTCCCGGGCCGACTTCGCCGCGCAACTGCGGCAGCAGGGTCTTGGCGTGGACGAGGTTGGTGTTGGGGATCGGGTTCATCGCATGGCCGGTTCTCGGATGAGGCGAGAGGTCGACGATCGCGCTGACATCGGTCTGGCCGTACCAGATAGCACGGCCTTGCGCATGCTCCGATCGATCGGCGTTGAAATCGGCGCGTTCGATCGCAAAGCCGCCCTCGATGGTGCTCAGCGCACGCGGTGTCGCGATGCGGTGGATGCGGATGTGCCAGGGATTGGCGGGAAGCAGCCAGGTTTCGATGGTGACATCGTTCCAAGGGCGCCAACGCGAATAGAGCCGGTCGCCCGCGATCAGTGCCTCCTCCATGGTTTCACGCATGCGGAAATGAACGCCGTCGTCGGAGAGGCCGAGCATGCCGTCGAAGCTTGCGGCGGCAAAATTCCGGTCGTCGGCTTCGATGTTGAAGGCGTAGCGGGTGGAATAAACGAATTTCGAGTATTTCTCGTTTGCGCCGCGCATCTTGTCATGCTGCTGACCGGAAGAGAGAACGACCACATTTCCCGGCGTGTGCATGGCGACCATGCCGGCCGGCTTCAACGCCACGGGCTCAGGGAAATCCGGCTGCGGCATCTCTTCGGCGGTCCAGAACGGATGATCCTGGGGAAGGGCGAGCGGCAGGAAGAATTTCAGCGCCCAATAGGGCGAGCCGGGCGAATTGTAGCTCTCGCTCATCAAGAGGTTTGGATAGCCATAGCCGATGGAGAGCACGCCGTCCCGATCGGCGATCGGCATGGCCGACCACCAGCGGATGTGGCGCATATAATACCCCTTGATCTCCGCCCATGGCAGCGCTTTCACCCCGGCGAAGGCAAGCGCTCCCCAGAAGCCGCCGGCCGCGAAGCGGTAGGTCTGGCTGCGGCCGAAGGCGAGGGCTGCGCCATCAGGGCCGAACCAATGGCGGATATCCACGGCGAAGATCTTGGCGCGATTGCGGAACCGGTTCTTTCGCGCCTCGTCGCCGCGCGCCAGTACCGTGTAGATCAGGCCATAGAAATGCATGGCGAAGGGAATGTAATGGTCGACCCGCCGCACCGGTCCGTCGCGATACCAGCCTTCACCGATGTCGAAAGCTTCCAGTTCATCGAGATAGGCGGCGGTTTTTGCCATGTCGAAAGCGACACCGACGCGCTCCAGCCCGAGGTCGATCAGGACGCGGAAGAATTTCCAGTTGTTGTCGATGAATTCCAGTTCGCGCGCTGCAAGAAGATAGGCGGCGACGGTCCTTTTCTCGCCGTCGCTCAGCGGTTCCCAGATGTGTTCGGGCACCAGCGCCAGCGCAAAGCCGACGGCGGCGAGCTCGACCAGCCTCTGGTTGCGGTCGGCCAGGTCGCCCCAGTATTCGGAATGCGCAGGATTCGTCCCATTCGCCAACCCGCGTCGATAGAGGTTCCAATGCGGGAAGTGGCCGCCGCCCGCAACGAGCGGAACGATGCCCCAGAGCGGGCGTGCAAATCCTTCGAGATCCGCTGCCGCCCGGTCGAAAATCGCGCCGGTAGCGCTAAGGCGCACACGGGCGCCGCCTTCGGAGAAATAGGGCAGAAGCGGCTTGAAGAGATCGATGATGGCCTTGGCCAGATCGCCGCGTGTCTTCAGCGGGTTGCCGGAAAGCGGATTGGCCTTGGTGGGATCGTAGATCATCGTCAGTCCCAATTTTTAGAACAGGAACCGGCCGCGGGCGAAATGCTCACCCGCGGCCGCGATGTCGTATGGCGTTTACTTGATGGCCTTCACGCCTTCGGTCATTTCTTTCAAGCCGTCGTCAACGGAGGCGTTATCGGTCATGATCGCGTCATGGGCGCGGTTCAGGACGACCTCGATCTTGGCGGCGTTCGGATTGACCGCCATCTCCAGGTAGGTCTTCGACGGTATCAGCGCTTCCTTGCTGGCCGCGTCCTCAGGGAAGCCGGGCGTTGCTGCGATCTTCGCGCTGACGTCAGCGGTCTTGAGCGCGGGGAAGGTGCCTGTCGACGCGATAACGGCCGCGCCCTCCGGACCGGTGACGAATTTGATGAAATCGAGCGCGGCTTCCTTGTGGGTGGAATTGGCGTTGACCGCCAGGCCCGAAATCTGCGCCGCCGACGTGCCGGCCGCAACGCCGTCGGGATGCGGGAACTTCACGATGCCCCAGTTCTTGCTCTTCGATTCACCCGACTTCACCTTGGTGATCTGGGTGCCGACGAACCAGGTTCCCATCGGCAGCATGCCGATCGTGCCGTTGAAGAAGAGCGCCGAATAATGCGTGTTCGACGTCTTCAGGAAGGCGTAGGAGGGAATGGCGCCGTCCTTCTGCAGGGTGAGCGCTCGCTCGTACCACGGCTTCAGGAAAGCGTAATCGCCATCGACGAGCGTGTGTTTTCCGTCGAGGATGCCGGGCAACTGAACGGTCGAACGCCAGGTATGCAGCAGCGCGCCATAGGTCTTGTTGGTGCCCATGCCGCCGGCAAGCTTCTCGGCGGTTGCATCGAACTGCGCCCAGGTCATGTCATTGGTGGGGTAGGGCACGCCGGCCTTATCGAAAATGTCCTTGTTGTAGTAGACGACCCAGAAGTCGGAGCGGAAGGGTATCGAATAGATCTTGCCGTCGATGGTCAGTTCCTCGATCAGGCCGCCATAGGGAGCCGGATCGATCTTCTGATCTTTCACGAAGCCGCTGAGATCGGCGATGTTGCCGGCGCGCACCAGGTTGGTGTAGCCCGGCACGTCCTTGACGGTGACGATGTCGATGTCTTTCGAGCCGCCGGTCAGCTGCGTCGAGATCATCTGCTGATAGTCTTGCGAGCCGAGGTCCATCGGCTCGAACTTCACATTGGGGTGCTTGGCCTGATAGGCCTCGATCAGCGGCTTGTAATAGGCTGTCTTGTCCCAGTCCCACAAAGCCCATTTCAGGGTCACAGCATCCTGAGCGAGCGCTGTACCGGCCGTTGTTGCGGCCAAGGTGAAACCCGCTACGGCGAGTTTCACCGTCCTCCCGAATTTATCCAAATACATTTCTGTTCTCCTTCCCTGGATCGTCTCTGGATCGACTGTTTTATGATGCGTTTGGTGCATGCGGTTTACGGTGCGGCTGCGGTGTCTCCGGCTGGTCCACAACCATCACTGCCGCCCGATGGACGCCGAATGCGACGGCGAACATTCCGAGTGAAAAATTGAAAGTCGCCGGCATGAACACGGAAACCGGATAGAAGAGGATATGCGCCAGCCACAGGGCAGCGTTGAAGGCCAGTGCCACGATTGCCGGAAGCGGACGGACGACAGAGGCGAGCGCGGCGAGACGAAGGAGCCGCAGAGCCGGCAGGTCGCGCATCACCATCAGCACGATGAGATGGCAGGCGGTGACCGCAAGGAAGGCGGTGGCGACAAGCGCCACGGCGAGCGGGGCGGCGAGAATCAAGTTGTCCCGCGCTCCGGCGCCATAGGTGAGGATCACATAGATGCAGATCGCAAAGGCCGCGGCCAGCGCCAGACCCCAGGCGGTGGCGCGCCGGAAGTAACGCAGGAACGCTTCCGTGAAATCCCTGAGGAGATAGGTGTTGCGATCCTCCACCAAAGCCACCGAAACCCGCGCCATGGCGGCGAGTGCCGCCGGCAGCGTCACGACGAGGAGCGAGGCCAGGAGGAACAGGATGTTGAGCTTGACCACCTCCCACCATTCGCGGGCGAGGGTCTCGATGAACAGGGCAACGCCGGTCTTCGCAGGCGCATCCTTCGGAACGCCCGGCCCCTCCTTCGTCCACATGTCCCGCAGCCACTGCATCGCCGTCTCCCGCTGGCGCCTCAGTAAAGAATCGAGCGTTCGGTTTCCTTGTCGAACAGCTGGGCATTGCTCATGTCCGCCACCAGCGTCGCCTCGTCGCCGATCGCAGGCCGGAAGCGCGGCGACACGCGAGCGATGAGATTGCGCCCGCCGGCCACCATGTTCAGATGCACTTCCGAACCCATCGGCTCGGCAAGCTCCACCACCGCCTTGAGCGGCGCCAGGTTCTCGGGCGGAATGTCGGCCGGCGGCAGTTCGTGGAAGTTCTCCGGACGGATGCCGAGCACCAACTCGCGGCCCTCGTAAGGGGCGATTCTGCCCTTGTCGAAATGACCGGGCAGCGGCAGTTCCCGGCCGTCGAACACGGCAACGAAGCCGCCGCCCCGGCGCTGAATGGTCGAGGGCAGCATGTTCATCTGCGGCGCGCCGATGAAGCCGGCGACAAACATGTTGACGGGACGGTCGTAGAGGTTCTGCGGCGTGTCGACCTGCTGGATGTGCCCGTCCTTCATCACGACGATCCGGTCCGCCATGGTCATGGCTTCCACCTGGTCGTGGGTGACGTAGATGAAGGTGGCGTCGAGGCGCTTATGCAGCTTGGTGATTTCGGAGCGCATCGTCCCGCGCAGCTTGGCGTCGAGATTGGAAAGCGGTTCGTCGAGCAGGAAGACGGCGGGATTGCGCACCATGGCGCGGCCGAGCGCCACGCGCTGGCGTTGCCCGCCCGAAAGCGCTTTGGGCTTGCGGTTCAGCAGATGGGTGATGTCGAGGATCTTGGCCGCATCCTGGACCTGCTTGTCGATGAAATCGCGCGAAACCTTCCTCAGCTGCAGGCCGAAGGCCATGTTTTTGTAAACGGTCATATGCGGATAGAGCGCATAGTTCTGGAAGACCATGGCGATATCCCGATCCTTGGAGGGAACGTCGTTCATGACGTCGCCGCCGATCCGGAGCTCTCCGCCCGATATCTCCTCGAGACCGGCAATCATCCTCAGTGTCGTTGATTTGCCGCAGCCGGAGGGGCCGACCAGGATGATGAATTCCTTGTCCGCGATCTCAAGATCGATGTCGTGGACGACGGTGAGCGCGCCGTAGGATTTGTTCAGCTCTTTAAGCGAAATGCTGGCCATCGGGTTTCTCCTCACGTCACCAATAGGAAGACCAGCGGCGCGAAAGGCGCGTCAAAGCTTCCATGTAATAATAATCTCCCCAGGAGACGCATTCATCGACGCCTTCGCCGCGGCAGGTGTTGAAGGGCGATTTCTTCGAATAGGTGGCATGCAGCACGAGGCCGTTTGAAACCGCGGGGTCCTTGACCGCATAGTGATCGGTAAGGCTCTTCATCATACGCTGCGCCAACGTCCGGTAGCGCTCGGCGGCCTCGGCTTCGACGAGGTCGGCCATTTCGAGGAGGCCGCAGGCGGTGATCGATGCCGAAGAGCTGTCGCGCGGCTCGCCGTCGCCATCGGAAAAGACGAGATCCCAATAGGGCACCATGTCGGCCGGCAGCCGGTTGAGATAGAAGGCGAGCAGCCGGTCGAAGGTTTGGCGATATTCATCGATCCGCTCGTAGCGATAGGAGACCGCCATGCCCGCGATGCCCCAGGCCTGCCCGCGCGCCCAGGCGCTGTCGTCCCGGTAGCCCTGCTTGGTTGCGCCGCGCACAGGCGCTCCGGTCACCGGATCCATGTAGAAGGTGTGATAGGTGGAATCGTCAGGGCGAACCGAATTGGCAAGCGTGGTGCGGGCGTGAATAAGCGCGATCTCGCGATATTTCGGATCGCCGGTCTCGCGGCTTGCCCAATAGAGGAGCGGCAGGTTCAAGAGGCAGTCGATGATATAGCGATATTCTTCTGCCTTGCCCTTGTGGCCCCAGGCCTGGATGAATTGGCCGATCGGCTGGAAGCGCTCGATCAGCTGGTCGGCAGCGAGGATCGCGGCTTTGCGGCCGTCTTCGTCTCCGACCAGCTTCCAGGCGGCGATGCAGGACGGCGAATAGAGAAAGCCCATGTCGTGGTGGTCGGTCTCGATCCGATTGACGATCCGATGCAGGAAGGACTGGACCTGGATCTGCGCCGCATGCCGGAAAACCGGATCGCCGCCGTGCTCGAAGGCGAGCCACAGCTCTCCGGGCCAGAAGCCGGCGGTCCATTGGGTGTTCGCCACGGCGGGATAGAAATTTCCGACACTCGAATGGTTCTGCGAGGCGTAGGTGAATTCGGGAAGGTTACGCCGGATCTGCGTGACGGCAAGATCGAGCGCGGCTTTGACCTCTTCATCGGTGATCGGCTGCGGGGCGACTGAGGAAACGGCGTTCATGGATTTAACCCTTCAGTCCCGTCGAGGCGATGCCCTCGACGAAGAAGCGCTGCAGAGAGAGGAAGACGACGAGAACCGGAATGAGGGCGACGACGGATGCCGCCATGATCAGCCCGTATTCGGCCGAATATTGCGAGATGAACATGCGCAGGCCGATCTGGACGGTCTTCAGCTCGGTCTTGGTGAGATAGATCATCGGCCCGAGGAAATCGTTCCAGGTGCTGACGAAAGTGAAGATCGTCAGCGTCGAGAGGGCGGGCTTCGACAGCGGCAGCATGATGCGTGCCCAGATCTGATATTCGTTCATGCCGTCGATACGGGCTGCCTCGCAGAGTTCGGTCGGGATCGACATGTAGAACTGCCGCATCAGGAAGACGCCGAAGGCAGTGAAGGCCTGCAGGCAGATCAGCGCCAGATGCGTGTTGTTGAGGCCGAACTCGCGCATCAGCAGGAACTGCGGCACCATATAGACCTGCCAGGGCATGGCGATGGTGGCGATATAACCGAGGAACAGCGTGTTCTTGTAGGGGAAGTTCAGCTTGGCGAAGGCGTAAGCCGCAAAGCTTGAGGTCAGAAGCTGCAGCAGCGTGACGATGATCGTCAGCTTCGAGGTGTTGTAGATAAAGAGCGCAAGCGGGATCTTCGTCCAGATATCCACGTAGTTCTGCCATTGCGGCTGTGACGGTATCCACTCGATCGGGAAAGCGAAGACGTCGCGGCTGAGCTTCAGGGATGCCGAGAGCATCCAGGCGAAGGGCATCAGCATGACAATCGTCACCGTGATAACGATGGCGTAAAGGAGGACCGTTTTGGCGGTAATCTTACGTCCCGCGATCTTCATGCCTCATCCTCCCTCTGACGGCGGAACTGGAAGACCGTGACGGCGAGCACGAGCAAGAACAGGACGAGCGCCACCATGCTGGAATAGCCGAGATCCCAGGAAATGAAGGCCTCGTTGTAGATGTGGTAGACAAGAACCAGCGTCGAGGTGCCGGGGCCGCCCTGGGTAATCATGTAGATCTGGTCGAATACCTTGAACGATTGGATCGTCAGCATGACGGTCACGAAGAAGGTCGTCGGTCCGAGCTGCGGCACGGTGACATGGATGAACTTCTGCCAGGAATTGGCGCCGTCGAGATCGGCGGCCTCATAGAGTTCGGAATTAATGCCCTGCAGCCCGGCGAGATAGATGACCATGTAATAGCCCATGTTCTTCCAGATGCCGAAGAGGATCACCGTCACCATTGCCCAGTGGCGATCGGCCGCCCATCCCGGCATGTTTTTCGGATCGAGGCCGAGCGCATAGAGGATCATGTTCACCGGCCCCATCTCGGGATTGAAGATCATGTTCCACACGACCGCGACGGCGACCAGCGATGCGACATAGGGAAAGAACATCGCGGTGCGGAAGAAATCGCGCCCTACGATCTTCTGGTTTAGGAGAACGGCGAGGCCGAGCGCGCAGAGCAATGTCGCCGGCACCGAGGCAAGCGTGTAGATGATAGTATTCCAGAAGGCTGCGATGAAAGCCTTGTCCTCGAAGAGCCGCCAGAAATTGTCGAGCCCCGCGAAGGTGATCGCGTTCGAGCCGTCCCAATGCATGAATGCGAGCGCGAAAGCGAAGAGGATCGGCCCGAGCGTGAAGACGGCGAAGCCGAGGAAATTCGGCGCGATGAAAGAGTAAGCAATGAGCGCGCTGCGGATCTTGCGCTGCCGCTTGGACAAGACCGCGACCTTCCGGTCAGAAGTTGCCGGGGCGCCATCCGTTGCGATGACCGAATTCGATATGGACACCGATGCCTTCCTCCTGCGCGGATCTCTGCGACTGACGGCTTGTGGATTTCCTCTGCCGGCCGCCGCAATTCTCCCTCCGTCCAGCGGCATAGCACATATCTGGCACTCGTCAAACAAGTTATGAATAGATCATACAAATTTTATGGTAGACGCTGGAAACATATGATAGGTGAGCATGGAGGCCAGACGCTTGTGGCGGCTTTTTCAGCGCGGGGAGGAACATGTTCAGCGAGATTTCAGGAGATCTGACTGACAGCCTGGGCGACTTCACGCCCGGAGCGGTTTCTTCCGATCGAGACAGATGGAGCGCGGTGCCGCAGGCGATGCGCGAGGCGGTTATTCGCGATGCCGAAGCTACATTCGCGCGGGCATGGCCTCTAATCACCGCTTCGGATTATCGCGAATACACGACGAGCGGCAATCGCTCGCGTTTTGAGGAGCTTTATTTCACCAGGCGGCGGATGCTCAATGATGTCGTGCTGGGCGAGCTCGTCGAAGGCAATGGACGGTTCCTGTCAAAGATCATTGACGGCATCTTCCTGATCGCGGAGGAGAGCGGCTGGCAGCTTCCGGCGCATAACGCCTATGAACGTGGTGGCCCGCGCCTGCCGCTTCCCGATAATTCCCAGCCCGTTGTCGACCTCTTCGCCGCCGAAACGGCAGCCCTGCTCGCAACGATCGTCGCCGTGCTGGGCGAGGCGCTCGACGGCGTCAGCCCTGAGATCGCCGCACGGGTGGCGCGCGAGATCGAAGGCCGCATTCTCTTGCCCTATCTCGGTCGGCACTTTTGGTGGATGGGCCGTGGCAATGAGAGGATGAACAACTGGACAGCCTGGATTACCCAGAACGTCCTGCTGGCGACCTTCTCGCTGAACACCGATCAGGCGACGCGCCGGGCGGTTGTCGAGAAGGCGCTCGCGAGCCTCGACGCTTTCCTGAAGGACTATGCCGAGGACGGAGCCTGTGAGGAGGGCGTGCTCTATTATCGCCACGCGGCGCTTTGTCTCCATGGCGCCTTGACCGTTCTGGACGCCGCGGCGCCAGGCCTTTTTGCCGGGATCTGGCAGCAGCCGAAGATCCGAAACATGGCCGAATATATCGCCAACATGCATGTAGCCGGCCGCTACTATTTCAACTTCGCGGATTCCTCCTCCGTCCTCGAGCCCTGCAGCGCACGGGAATATTTGTTCGGCAAAGCGGTTGGTTCGCAGATGCTGGCGGACTTCGCCGCAGCCGACAGGGCTGCCGCCGAACACCCGCATTTGCCCGGGGAATGGAACCTCTGGTATCGCGTGCAGGAACTGCTGGCCGGTTCGCAGATCCGGATCGCCGAGCCGTGTGCGCTGTCGCGGCCGGACATTTTTTATCCCGGCATCGGCCTGTTTATTGCCCGCGACGATCGGTTCTCGCTTGCGGTCAAGGGCGGCAACAATGGTGAGGGCCATAATCACAACGACGTCGGCAGCGTGACCCTCTACAAGGACGGGCACCCGTTCCTGATCGATGTCGGCGTCGAGACCTATACGGCAAAGACCTTTTCGCCGCGGCGCTACGAGATATGGACGATGCAGTCGGCCTATCACAACCTGCCGACATTCGACGGCGTCATGCAGTCCGCCGGGGAAGCTTTCGGCGCGCGCGATGTCGAAACTGAATTCGGTGATAACCTGGCGCGCATATCTCTCGACATCGCAGGCGCCTATCCGGCGGAAGCGCAACTGCGCAGCTATCGGCGTGCCGTCTCCCTGGTTCGCGGACGCCATGTCGAGATCGTCGATACCTATGACGGCGACAAGGCGGCGGTTCTATCGCTGATGACATGCCTGCCGCCGACGATCACCCGGGACAGGATCGATCTTGCCGATCTCGGCAGCATTTTCGTCGACGGCGCCGGGCCGATCGAAATCGACGAGATCGAGGTGAATGATGTCAGGCTGAGGTCGGCCTGGCCCGAGAAGCTCTATCGCCTACGCATTCCGCTTGCGGGGTGTCTCCTGAAATTGCTGATAAATTAGATGGCTAGAGCCTGATGCTATCAGGAATCATCAGGCTCTGAGGAGGACGAACATGGAATTGACGCTGAAGATCGTGGATGCCGACGGGTTCGTATTGGCAAGCGCCACCGGGCAGGATGAGACCTTCCTGGTCTATCGCCAAAGCTATCGCGAAGGCGAGCAGGTGATTGTGGAAGTCTCCAGGCCCGGACATGTCTTCCTCGCGCTTGACAGTGCGATCCAACCCAGCCTGGTCTATATGAAACAATGCGCCTATGCGCTTACAGTGCCTTTCGGCGACAAGCGCAAATCCTATTCCCCGAACGCGTTCAGTGGCGATATCCACCGGCTGTCCGTGCGCTGCACGCGCCCCGAGGAGATCGCTCACCGACGCAATCTTGCGCTCAATCCCTGGGACGATCACGCCAATCGGGCGCTGTTTCCGCATGCGCGCGCCAATGTCGAAACCCGAGGCGAAGCGGTCTTTGCCGCCAGAAACGCCATCGACGGCGAAAAGGCCAATGACGATCATGGCTTCTGGCCCTATACGAGCTGGGGCATCAATCGCGATCCACAAGCGGCGCTGACGGTGGAGTTCGGCAGGCCGGTCCGCGTCGATGAAATTGTCTTCTACCTTCGCGCAGACTTCCCGCATGATTCCTGGTGGGAAGAGGTGAGCGTCACCTTCTCGAGCGGCAAGACCTCTCGTTTCCCGCTCGTCAAATCCGGCGCGGCGCAGGGCTTTTCCATCGAGCCTTGCATAGTCGAATGGGTTGAACTACACGGCCTCATCAAGGCTGAGGACATCTCGCCCTTTCCGGCGCTGACGCAGATCGAAATCTGGGGAACGGAGGTGGCCGGCGCTGCAATCTCCGGCGTCGAAGATGAGGTCGGGCGCGCGCCCCTTGCTCTTTCTCTATGAGTCTACCGCCGGTTTCGTCCGGGCCGCGCTCGGCGGGCTGTCATGCAGGCGGTTCCAGGCGCGGCGCAGTTGCCGGGCCGAGCCGAAGCCGGCGCGCATGGCCACGGCCTCCATATCCAACCTTGAGCCGGCGAGCATCTCCCGGGCGAGCGCTACGCGCATGCGGTTGACGAAATCCGTGACACTCATGCCGGTATGTTCATTGAACAGCCGTGAGAGGTTTCGCGGGCTGGCGCCGCTGAGGCGTGCGAGAGAGGCGACCGACCAGTCGCGGGAAGGATCGGCGGCGACTGCATCCTGTACGCGATGGATGGCCGGGTGGATATGGTTGCGGCCTTCGAGCCAGGGCGAAAGCTGCGGATCCGAGCCGCCGCGCCTGAGATAGACGACGAGATAGCGCGCCACCGCAAGCGCGCAGGCAGGTCCGGCCGCTTCGGCAACGATGTGCAGCATGAGGTCAATGCCGGCGGTGATGCCGGCGCTCGTCAGGCGCTCCCCATCCTCGACGTAGAGCCGATTGTCCCGGACGCGCGCGGTGGGCGCGAGCCTTGCCAGATCCTCCATACAGCCGTGATGGGTGGTGCATTCGCGGCCGTCGAGCATTCCGGCCTCGGCAGCGAGCAAGGCGCCCGAGCAGATCGAGGCCAGCCGAACCCCCGGACGAATAGCCCGCTTCAGCCAAGAGACGATCGCGGCCTGCGCGGCGCGCTCATCTTCGTCCCAGGGACGGTTGTTCTCCATCGGCACGTCGGCGCTGCCGGCGATGACTACAAGCGCATGATCGGGCAATCGCTCCGGCAAGGCGGCGACACCGGTCACCGCAAGGCCGATCGAGCTGCCGACCGTTGCCGACGGACCGACATAGGTGACGCTGAAACGGACTGCCTTCTGTTCGAGGTTCGCCTTGCGCAGCACTTCGATCGGACCGGCGATGTCGAGCAGCAGCACGCGCGGGGGCACGACGACGTAGACAGGAATATCGAAGGGCTGCGCTCTATCAGTCATGCCGCGAGTTGCTCTCCGCGCCCCGCCAGCGCCTGTTCGACGGTGGCGATCCGGGCGAAACGGCCCGACAGGACCAGTTCCGTGCGGCCCCGGATTTCCCCGGCGCTCCATGTGCGTCCCGATGCGTCGGTCATCGGGAAGGTCAGGGTCGCTTCGCCGACGTAGTCGATTTGATAACCGAGATCCGAGGCATGACGGGTCGTGGTCTCGCAGCACTGTTCGGTGCGGATGCCGGAGACGATGATGCGGCGAACGCCATTCCTGGTCAGCCATACGTCGAGGCCGGAACCGACGAGTGCGCTATGACGGTTCTTTCTGAAGATCGCTTCGGGAGCGATCCTGAGCGGAGCGAGCGTTCTGACGAAGCCCGAGCTTTCCGAAAACGGCCCGCTTCCATCGACATGAAAGATCTGGATGACGGGTATTCCGCGGGCTTCTGCGCCGTCGATCAGAGCCTGCTGGCGTTCGATATAGGCGGGTGCGAGGCTTTCATCCCAATAATCACGCTGCCGGAAGGACTCCTGGGCGTCGATGACGAGAAGAATGGTATCATAGCCGGACATTTCTTGCTCCTTGGATATTGCTGATGAAGCCATATTCGGCAATCTCAAGCCACAGGAAAATGCCCGCACTGGACAAATAGCGGACAATTCGCGCCAATGAATGCCATGAATGAGATTGAGCCCGGAGGGGAAGGCGATATCCAACGCCTGCCGGCCTTGCATGCGCACGCTTCCGCCAAGCCCTCAGCACGTGCTAAGTGGGACGGATGAAACTGCTTGTGGTGGAGGACAACAAGGATCTGGCGGCCTGGCTGGGCAAAGCCCTGCGGCAGGCGCAATACGCTATCGACCTTGCCTATGACGGCGAGGACGCCGAGCATCTGCTGAAGGTGGCGGAATATTCGGCGATGATCCTCGACCTTTCGCTGCCCAAGCTTGACGGGCTGACGCTTTTGAAGCGGCTGAGACAGTCCGGCAGCAAGCTGCCGGTCATTATCCTGACTGCGAATGCGAGCCTGGACGGCCGTGTGGCCGGGCTCGACAGCGGCGCCGATGACTATCTCGCCAAGCCTTTCGAAATTGCTGAACTCGAGGCGAGGATCCGTGCCGTGGTGCGCCGCGGCCAGGACCGGGCATCCTCCGAGATCACCGTCGGGAACCTGCGTTTTTCCGGGGGGACGCGGCAGTTCTTCGTCGCAGACGAACCGCTGCAACTGACGCCGCGGGAATATGCCGTTCTCGAACAGCTCGTCATGAAGCTCGGCACCACGGTCTCGAAAGCCGCCCTCTCCGGAAGCGTCTTCGGTTTCGACGACGAGGCCGATCCCAGCGCCATCGAAATCTACGTCCACAGGCTGCGCAAGAAGCTCGAGAACAGTTCGGTTCAGATCGCGACGCTGCGCGGGCTCGGCTATCTCCTCAGACATGTCCAATAATGTAGTGACAAAGGCCGGCGGAGCGATCGTGCGGCTCAGCCAGAGTCTGAGGGTGCAACTGCTCTGTTGGGTCCTGCTGACGCTCTTCGGCGCCATCGCCTTCAATCTCTACGACAGCTTCTGGTCGGCCGACGTGACGGCAAAGCTGGTGACGGATCGAACGCTCCTCGCCTCGGCGCGCGTCATCGCCGAGGCGGTGCGCGTCGACGAGGGCGGCAATGTTCAGGTGGATGTGCCGCCGGCCGCGCTCGAGATGTTCGATACCGGCTTCGGCGACCGCGTCTTTTACAGAGTCATCACCGCTTGGGGCAATCTGGTGAGCGGCTTTCCCGATCTGCCGCTGCCGGCCGTCCAGCGCGCCGGCGAGGATCGCGCCTTCCACGGCGCCGATGTGCGCATACTGATGCTCGATCATCCGGTCGTCGGTCTTCCCAACGACGGCACGATCTCCGTGACCGTCGCCGTGACGCATAACAGCCAATATGCGATGCGAAGACAGTTGTGGCTTTCGGATTTTTCGAAGCAGTTCGTGCTCGTCTTCCTCGCAAGCCTGGTGACCATCCTGGGGCTCCAGCGCGGCCTTGCGCCCGCTCTGAGGCTGCGGGACGCCGTGCGCCGGCGCGGGCGCAACCGTCTCGATCCGCTGCCGCCGGAGATGGTCCAGAGCGAGCTGCGCCCGCTCGTCCATGCGCTGAACGATCATATGGAGCGCGTCCAGAACCAGATGGCCGCACAGCGGCGCTTCGTATCGAACGCGGCGCATCAGTTGAGGACGCCGCTCGCGCTGATTTCGACGCAGGCGAGTGTCGCGTCCCGCGAAGACGATGCAGCCCGCCGCGACGAGGCGCTTGCTGCCCTGCGCACCAGCACGCGGCAGATTTCGCGCCTCGCCAGTCAGCTTCTGACCTTGTCGCGGGCCGAGCCCGGCAGCCGCCGCCCGCGCAGCGATGCGACCGATCTCAGCAAAGCTGCCCGCGAGATCCTGGAGACCTATGCCGAAGAGGCGCTCAAGCGCAACATCGATCTCGGTTTGGAGGCGGACCGCTCCGTTGTCGTCGAAGGCGACGGGACGATGCTGCGCGAGATGCTGGTCAACCTCATCGACAACGCAATCCGTTATAGCAAAGCCGATGGACGGGTGACCGTCGCCGTCGGGCAGGAGAACGGCCACGCCGTCGTCACCGTCTGGGATAATGGGCCGGGCATTCCCGAAGGGGAGCGCGAGCAGGTTTTCGAACGGTTCTACCGGATCATGGGAACCGAAAGCGAAGGGAGCGGCCTCGGGCTTGCGATCGTGCGCGAGGTCGTTGACGGCGCCGGAGGTTCGGTTTCACTCGGTGCTGCTGAAGGCGGCGGCCTCGTCGTGACGGTGCGGCTTCCGCTTTAAAACAGGCGACGCATCAAATGAATAAGGCCGGGCATAGCGCCCGGCCTTCGCTTCGATCTGCCTTGGGAGGAGGCGGATTACTGCGTATCAAGCTGCTGCTGCGGACGCCATTTCGCAAGGCGGTTTTCGATCAACGTCATGATGTATTCGGCAAAAAGAGTGACGACCATGACGAGGAGGATGGCCGCGAACATGCCGGCCGCGTCGAAGGTGCCCTTTGCGATCGAGATCAACTGGCCGATGCCGAAGCGGGCGCCGACGAATTCGCCGACGATTGCGCCGATGATCGCAAAGCCGAAGGAGACATGCAGGCTGGCGAAGATCCAGCTCATCGCCGAGGGAATGACAACCGTACGCGTCACCTGCCAGTCCGATGCGCCCAGGATGCGGGCATTGGCAATCATGTTGCGGTCGGCTTCGCGCACGCCTTGGAACGCGTTAGCGAAGACGACGAAGAACACCATGATGAAGGCGAGCGCCACCTTGGACGGCAGACCGAGACCCATGATCATGATGAAGATCGGGGCCAGGACGACGCGCGGGATCGAGTTGATCGCCTTAATGTAGACTGAGAAAATATCGGAGAGGAAACGGTTGCGGCCGAGGCCGATGCCGACGAAGACGCCGGTGATCGAGCCGGCGAAGAAGCCGATCAGCGCCTCCTCCATCGTCACCCAAAGATTATACCAGAGCGACCCTTCGGTGGTGCCTTCGGTCGCCCATTCGTAGAGCCGCTCAAGCACGCCGCTCGGGCTCGAATAGAAGAACGGGTCGATCCATTGCATGTTGGAGGAGAGCTCCCACATGCCGATTACGAAAACCAGGATGGCGATCTGCCAGAAGCGCACCAACGTGTTGCGCCGGCGTATCGCCTTCAGCGCGGAGGCTTCGATCTCGGCATCTGACGTGCCCGGGCGAAACAGGGTGGCCGAACCGGCCTCGAATGTGACGTGTGCCATGATATCCTCCGTCAGGCCGCTTCGCTTGCGCGGCGGTAGCTGGTCTCGACCTCTTCGCGGAGATCCTCCCAGATCGTCTTGCAGTAGTCGATGAAGCTCTGCTCGTAGCGGATCTCCGACACCACGCGCGGGCGGGGAAGATCGATCGGATAGACCGATTTCACCGTAGCGGGGCCGGCGGTCAGAACATAGACCTTGTCGGCAAGTGCCACGGCCTCTTCGAGATCATGGGTGACGAACACCACCGAGGCCTTGCGCTCGGCCCAGAGTTTCAGCAGTTCTTCGTGCATGACCGTGCGGGTCTGCACGTCGAGTGCCGAGAATGGCTCGTCCATCAGCAGGATTTCAGGTTCGTTGATGAAGGTCTGCGCCAGCGAGACGCGTTTGCGCATGCCGCCGGAAAGCTGATGGGGATAGTGGTGGAGAAACTTCGACAGGCCGACGCGGGCCAGCCAGTCGCGGGCGCTCTGTTCCGCCTCGGCGCGCGACTTGCCGCGGAACAGCGGACCGGCCATGACATTGTCGATCACGTTTTTCCAGGGAAAGAGCGCGTCGGTCTGGAACGCAAAGCCGACACGCGGGTCGATGCCGGTGATCGGCCCGCCCATCAGGCGGACTTCGCCGGCACTCGGGCGTGCGAGGCCCGTCACGAGGTTGAGCGTCGTCGACTTGCCGCAGCCGGTGGGGCCGACGACGGCGACGAACTCGCCGCGGGCAACCGTCATGTTGAAATCGCGCAGCGCAGTCAGCGACTTGCCGGTCGGCGAGACGAAGCGTCGGCTGACATTGATCAGCTCGATCGCTGGGGTCTGTTTGGTGTCCTGTTGCATGGTGATACCTGGAGGCGTGCTTAAGGGCGCGCACGCAATGCCCATGATCGAACGGACGCCGCTTCCGCTCAGGAGCTGGAAGCGACGCGACGGCCTCACTTGACGTTCTTGACGAACTCGGTCGTGTAGGTCTTGGAAAGGTCGATCTGCTTGCCCTTGACGTTCTTGGAGAACTCCGAGAGCACGGCAAGCACGGTCTGCGGACCGTCCTCCGGCATCACGCCGTCAGGCGTGAACATGCCCTTGCCCTCGTCGAGAGCCTTGATGTAGCCGTCCTTGTCGCCGACGTAGAAATCCTTCGGCATCTTGTCCGCGATCTCGGCGGCGGAATGCGTATTGATGTAGCGCAGCGTCTTAACGAAGGCGTTGGCGAGTTTCTGTGCCTCTTCCTTATGTTCCTCGACCCAGGAAGTTTCCATGTAGAGCGAAGCGGCCGGATAGGTTCCGCCGAGCGCCTTGCGGGTCGCGTCAACCGTGCGCATGTCAACGAGAACACTCGCTTCGCCCGTCTTGATCAGGCGCGAGATCGTCGGCTCCGTCGTCATGCCGGCCTGGATCTGATCCTGCTGCATCGCGGCGATGAACGTGCCGCCGGCGCCGACCGGAATGGTGACGACGTCGCCAGGCTTGAGGTCGGCCTTGGAGGCCATGAAGAGGGTGAGGAAGTTGGTGGAGGAGCCGAGACCGGTAACGCCGAGGCTCTTGCCCTTGAAGTCGGCCGGCGACTTGATCTCGGGATGTTTGCTCGAAACCATCTCGACCTCGCCCGGCGCCTGGCTGAACTGGACGATGGATTCGACGAACTTGCCCTTGGCCTGCAGGTCCACACAATGGTCATAGAAGCCGACGACGCCTTGGACGGCGCCTGCCAGCAGCTGGTTTTCGGCATCGACGCCGGCAGCTTCATTCAGCAGCTCGACGTCGAGACCTTCGTCTTTGAAGTAACCGAGGGATTCGGCGAGCTTAGCGGGCAGATAGATCTGTTTCTCATAGCCGCCGACCATGATGGTGATCTTGTCGGCCGCGTGGGCGGTGCCTGACGTGAACGAGGCTGCGGCGAGAAGCGCGGAAAAAGCGACGGTGTGAAAAAGGCTGCGTGAAGAACGCATTGATATCTCCTCCTGTTGGTTTGCCTGCATCGTCGTCTCGTCACCTCAACCCGTGTCTCCTCCACGATGCTGCCTTTTCCTAAGACGTCGAAGCTTTCAACTAGCTTTCAGCCGCGAACGATCAATCTATCGCGTGAATCGGCGGGGAAAATGATGGGCCGGCGCCCGAGCCAGCAAGGCGGGCAGCTTACAAGGCGGCAGAGCGTTTCCGCTGGCTTTGTCTCCCGCCAAGGCGCCCGGACGCTCGGGAGTGGATATCAGCTGGTAAAGTTTCGCAGATCCTTGAGCAGGTTGCGATATCTCGCCTGGCTGCCGACCAGATGCTCGCGCATGGCGTTGCGGGCGGCCTGATCGTCCCTGTCGGAAATGGCGACGACGATCGCTTCGTGTTCCCTGTGGATCAGCTTTCGGTAGGCGGTCTGTTCGGCCGTCCTTGTTTCCGGCACGAGCCTCGATTGCGGGATGATCGCCGAGCCTTGGGACTCCAGGAAGTGCTTGAACAGCGGATTGTTCGTCGCCTCGGCGATCGCGACATGGAGTTCGAGATCGGCCTCGCGGATCGATTGATCAGTCTCGATGCACTGGAGGATTTTCCGGTGGCATTCGAAGATCGCTTCCTCCTGCGCCGGCGAGCGGCGGAGCGCGGCAAGCCCCGCCGCCTCGATTTCGACAGGTGTGCGGATCTCCAGCACTTCCAGATCGGAGGCGACGCGGGCTTTGTCGACTTTGCGGCCCGACAGCGCCAGGTCGGGGCTGATCACGAAAATGCCCGCGCCCTGGCGCACCTCGACCAGCCCGTCAGAACGGAGCGCGGCCACCGCCTCGCGTACCACGGTGCGGCTGACGCTGTGTGTCTCGGTCAGCTCGTGCTCGCTCGGAAGCTTGTCGCCGGCGGCGTACTGGCCGCTGAGGATCGCTTGCCGCAGGCTTTCGCCGACCTGTGAAACCAGCGACCCCGAGCCCCTGCTGCGATCCTTCCCCTGCATAGCCACGCCTCGACCCCCGCATCGGCTTCGATCCGGCGCCGTTGGAACCAGCCGCGCGCCGAAATTTACGATTCATCACACATGTATGACAAATATTGCGGTCTTTCAATGGATGAACCGTGCCTGCCGTTACCGGATCGCCAGCAAGAATGGTCTTTTGGATGGGATCTCGTAAGCTTTGGGCGCGGCATTCTCCCGCGCCCCTCATCCCCGTCGCGCAGCCCGTTTATACACCAACGGCAACATACAAGGATGAGGCTCTCTTGGGGCTCCAGTCGATGTCCTCTTCGCCTCTTTCCTCGCCTGGTGATGAGATTTAGCCAAGCCCTTACAGCCGCTTGGTTGACTCCCCGCGCACGAATCTCGGCGTCAGGATGAAATCCTGCGGCGGCTCGGCGGCGGCTTCCGGGCTTCCGATCCTGGCGAGCAGGCGCTGTGCCGCCAGTTCGCCGAGCTTCTGCGCATCCTGCACGACCATGGTGATGCGGGGCGTGATGACGTTGCTCCAAGGCACGTCGTCGACCATTGCCAGCGATACGTCGTCGGGACAGCGGAAGCCCATTTCCTGCATCACCTGCAGGGTTGCCAGCCCCGTCATGTTGTTGGCGCCGATAATGGCGGTCGGGCGGTCGCGGCGGGTGAGCAGGCGCATCGCCTGCGTATGGCCGCCGCTCCTGGTATAGCCGCCCTCGACCACGAGCGACGGGTCGACGTCGACGCCGGCGCCGGCCATCGTGTCCACGAAGCCCTTCAGGCGCTCGTCGGCGGTGTGCAGGCCGCTCGGGCCGGAGATGAAGGCGATGCGCCGATGGCCGAGTTGCAGCAGGTGCTCGGTCAGGATCGTCGTCGTCAGCGGATTGTCGGAGCCGACGAAGTCGCGCTCGGCGCCCTCCACCTTCTGGTCGAACATCACGATCGGCGTCTTGAAGTCGCGCAGGAAGGTTGCGTATTCCTCGCCGCGTCCGTTTGCCGCCAAGGCGATGCCGGCGATTTTCTGCGCCTGCAGCCGCTCCAAGAGCGCCCGTTCGAGATCGGCCCTGCCGGAGGAATCGGCAATCAGTACGAAATAGCCGTGGTCGAGCGCCTGATGCTCGATCTCGCGGCGGATGTCGCCAAAGAACATGTTGCCGAGATTGGCGGACACGAAACCGATGAGCGAGCTGCGCCCGCGCGCCAGCGTCTGGGCCACGGGATCGATGCGGTAGCCGGTCGATTGTATCGCCTTCTGGATGCGGTCGAGCGTCTCGGCGCCGACCCGCTTGGGGCTATTGAGCGCGAGCGAGACGGTCGAGATCGAAACCCCCGCCAGGCGCGCGACATCTCGTATGGTCGTCATGTCTATCGAACCGGTTCTAAAGCTTTCTTTTGTCAGATTTTATTTGTTGTTGCAACACGCTGCGCATTATTGGCTGCTGGCGCGCGGTTTCAAGGATCGTTCCGCCATCTGCGAATTTCGGCTTGACAGGTGCCGGGTCAAGGACGATGCTCAATCGCCGAACCGGTTCGATATGAAGTGGAACCGGAAAACAGGGAGGAGAAACCTGTGACGAGTTCGGAGCGCCAGTCGGAAAATTCGGTGCCGGGAGTGGGTAAGCACGCCTGGTTCAGCCATGATCGTCTTGGACTGTTCATCCATTGGGGCCTCTATGCCCTCGGAGCGCGGCATGAGTGGTTGAAGAACCGTGAAGAGCTGACCGACGACCACTACCAGCGCTATTTCGACAATTTCGATCCCGATCTTTACGATCCGAAGGAGTGGGCGCGCCGCGCACGTCTCGCCGGCATGAAATATGTCGTGGTGACGACCAAGCATCACGAAGGTTTCTGTCTCTGGGACAGCAAGGTCACCGATTACAAGGCGCCGAACACGCCCTGCGGCAGAGACCTGCTGACGCCGCTGGTCGAGGCCTTTCGGGCTGAGGGGCTGAAGATCGGCTTCTACTATTCGCTGCTCGACTGGCACCATCCCGATTTCCCGATCGACGTCCACCACCCCTTGCGCAATCACCCGCAAGCCGAGGCGCTGAACGCCGGCCGCGACATCGCCAACTATGCCGCCTATATGCGCGAACAGGTGCGCGAGCTTCTGACCGGCTTCGGCCGAATCGATATCATCTGGTTTGATTTCAGCTATCCAGGCCGCGAATATCGCGGCCTGCCCGGCAAAGGGCGCGCCGACTGGGAGAGCGAACGCCTAGTCGAGCTGGTGCGCGAGTTGCAGCCCGAGATCATCGTCAACAACCGCCTCGATCTGCCGCCGGGCAAGCTGCCCGATATCACGACGCCAGAGCAATATACGCCGCGCGTGGCGCCCGCTGTCGCCAGCCAGGGAGTGCTCTGGGAGGCCTGCCACACCTTCAGCGGTTCCTGGGGTTATCATCGCGACGAGGATAGCTGGAAGAGCCCGGAGCAGATCATCCAGTTGCTTATCGATTCCGTCGCGCTCGGCGGCAACCTCCTGATGAACGTCGGCCCGACCGGCCGCGGCACCTTCGATGCCCGCGCCATCGCCGCGCTCGAGGTTTACCAGAACTGGATGGAGGTCAACGCACGTTCGATCTACGGCGCCGGTCCGTCCACATTTCCAGTGCCGGCCGGCTGCCGCTACACCCAGCGCGGCAACCGCCTCTACTTGCATGTCTATAACTGGCCTTATCGCCACATCCATATCGAGGGGCTCGCCGACAGGATCGCCTATGCGCAGTTCCTGCACGACGCCAGCGAAGTGCGCTGGCTCAGCCACACCAGGGATGTGGATTCCAATATCGGCGTGATGGTGCCGGAAGGCATGATCACGCTCGAACTGCCGGTCCGGCGACCTGACGTTACCGTCCCGGTGATCGAGATCGTCCTCAAGGCGTGAACTCGGTCGCACTCGCGTGTTCATTGCGTCATGGAGGGAGGAGAAACCCATGAAGGTTCTGAAGAAAACGCTTTTGCTTGCCGCGATTGGCGGCAGCCTCTTTGTCACATCCGCCTCGGCCGAACAGGTCAATCTGACTTGGCAGATGTGGACCGGATCCGACGCCGACACCAAAGGCTGGCAGCACCTGGCCGACATGGTGACCGCCAAATATCCCGATATCAAGGTGACGCTGACGACGACGGGCTGGGTCGACTACTGGACGCGGCTGCCGGTGCTGGCGGCGTCGGGCCAGCTCGCCGACATAGTTTCGATGCAGTCGCTGCGTATGCCGAATTTCTATTCGCTGCTCGAACCGCTGAATGACCGGATCGCGGCCGACAAGTTCGACGTTGGGGCATTCACCCCCTCGATCATCGGCGGCATGTCCGTCGACAAGCAGCTCTACGGCCTGCCCTATGACGTCGGTCCGTGGGTCATCTATTATAACCAGGATGCGCTCCAAGCCGCCGGTATTCCTTTACCGAAGCCGGGCTGGACGCTCGCCGAGTTTACTGATGCCGCCAAGAAGCTGACGAAAGACGGCCAGTATGGCTTCGGCATCACCCCGCAGAACTATTCGGTGCTGGCCTCGGCCTGGGGCGTTAAATACGTCAACGATGCCGGCGAGCTCGATCTTACCAATCCGAGCGCCATTGTCGCTGCCGAGAGGGTGATCGGCTTTGCCGCCAAGGACAAGATCGCGCCGCTGGTGCCGTCGAGCGCCGATGCCGGCACGGTCATCCAGGGCCGCTTCTATTCAGGCAATGTCGCCATGTATGTCGACGGTCCGTGGTCGATCATCGGCATGAAGGACAAGGTCAAGTTCAAGGTTGGTTCCACCACGCTGCCGCGCGCAGACGGAGAGCTTACGGCCGTCACGGCGGGCTCCGGTTTCGGCATTGCCACGACGAGCAAGAACAAGGACGCGGCCTGGAAGGCGATCCAGGTGCTGACCAGCCCGGAAGCATTGCAGTATCTCGCCGAGCAGGGCCGCGCTCTGCCGGCGCGTACGGCCTCGCAATCCTCCTGGTACAAGGTGGCTGCCAAGGACATCACCAATGGGGGCGAGGCGCTGGATTATTCGCTGGCGCATTCGGTGCCCTATGTCATCACCAACAACTGGGCTGCGGTCGAAAATCTCTTCAACCAGTATTTCCCGCCCGCCTTCGGCGGCAGCGCCGACGCCAAGCAGGCAATGGAAACCATCCAGAGCCTCGCGCAGCAATAGAGCGTGCCGCTAGAGCGCGGCGGCAGGAGCTGCCGTGCATGGAGGAAGAGATGTCGGAAAGCGCCATTGCCGAAATTGCCCTGCAGCCCGGTCAGTCCAGGCGCTTCCTGAAGCCCGAGACGCAGACGGCCATGCTGTTCCTGTTGCCGAGTTTCCTCGGCTTCATGATCTTCATGGCCCTGCCGATCGTTGCGTCGCTGGCGCTCTCCTTCACCAACTGGCAGCTGATCTCGACTCCGTCCTTCGTCGGCTTTCAGAATTACATCAAGCTCTTCACCGTCGATCCGGCCTTCTATACCATATTGCGCAACACGCTGTTCTTCGCTGTCGAGTATCTGGCCGTGAATATCATCGTTTCGCTGACGCTCGCGGTCTGGATATCGAGTCTCAAGCGCGGCAAGGCGATCTTTCGGGTGATCTTCTTCCTGCCGACCTTTACCCCGACGATCGCAGCCTCCGTGGTCTGGCTGCTGATCTTCACGCCGGACGGGCTCGCCGACAGCGTCATCCGCTCGCTCGGCCTCGGCCTGCCGAATTTCCTGCTGAGTTCGAGCTGGGCCATGCAGGCGGTCGTGCTCGTCACGCTCTGGGCCAATGTCGGCTACAACGTCGTGATGTTCAACGCCGCGCTCGACCTGGTGCCGAAGCACTATCTCGAAGCGGCGATGATCGACGGCGCCGGTCCCTGGCGACGCTTCTGGCGCATCCGCCTGCCGCTCATCTCACCGACGGTCTTCTTCGCCACCGTCATGACGGCCATTACCTCGCTGCAGGTCTTCGACGAGATCTTCGCCATGACGCGTGGCGGCCCTGGCTCGGCGACGGCGACCCTCGGCTTCGCCATCTACCAGAAGGGCTTCACCAATTTCCAGATGGGTTACGCGTCGGCGCTCGCCTGGGTGATGTTCGTCATGATCATGGCGCTCACCATCCTGCAGTTCCACATGCAGCGCAAATGGGTGCATTATGACGACTGACCCGGCCCCACGGCATCCGCATCCGCATTCCCAGTCCCGGAACGGGTACCGCATTATGCGGGGGATCGGCACCTTCGTCAGCTACGCTGCATTGTCGCTGATCGCGCTGCTCTTCCTCTTTCCCTTCTTCTGGATGGTGTCGAATGCGGTTCGCTCCAACACCGAAGTGCTGGCTGTGCCGGTTCGCATTCTTCCCGAGGAATACCAGTGGGGCAATTTCGTCGAGGCGCTGGTGTCGCTGCCCTTCGGCACCTTCCTGCTGAACTCCTTCGTCGTTGCCTGCGGCGTAACCGCGATCGTCATCGTGGTCTCCTGCCTGTCGGCCTATGCTTTCGCCAGGCTGCGGTTCCCCGGCCGTGAGGGACTGCTGCTCACCTATCTCAGCACACTGATGATCCCGCAGGTGATGCTGGTCATCCCGCTCTTCCTTCTGGTCAGCAAGCTCGGCTGGATCAACACCTATCACGGCATGATCCTGCCGGTCGCCTTCTCTTCCTTCGGCACCTTCCTGCTGCGGCAGTTCATCCTCGGCATTCCCAAGGATCTCGACGAGGCGGCGATGATGGACGGGGCCTCGCGCCTGCGCATCCTGGTCAGGGTCATCGTTCCGCTCGCCATGCCGGCGATCGGCCTGCTGTCGCTCTTTACTTTCATCGCGCAGTGGAAAAGCTTTCTGTGGCCGCTGATCGCCACCAGTGGGCTCGAAAAGGCCACGCTGCCGCTCGGGCTCACACTGTTTCAGACGCAGCAGGGCACCGCCTGGAACTACATTATGGCGGGCGCCACCATCTCCATGGTGCCGGGGGTGATCCTCGCCATCGTGCTGCAGAGGGTAATCTACAAGGGCATCAGCGTCGGCTCCGGCTTCGGTGGAAGATAACGGTAATAAAACAAAGGCTTGAGGTGTCGGTGTCAAGTTTGCCGCGGCGCGTCTCAAGTCCAGGCGGCCGGAGTCGAAGAAGGGGCTGTCGCCACGGCAAGATCACGTCCCCGCCGATACTTCTAGCTCCGGCGCGAAAAGTAAAATTTAACCAAAATTTGAAATAACGCGCTTCTATCCGAATTGCGCAGGGGAATTCATGAAAACGGCCACGCTTGCATCCATCGCCTTGGCGATGTCGGTCTCTGTTGCCAACGCTCAGACGATCGGCGTTTCAATGTCCGATCTCGACAAATTCAGGACGGCGCTTCTCAATGGCGTCGTCGCCCACGGGCAGACGGTCTCCGGCCTCAAGCTGGTTACCGAGAACGCCAAGGGCGACAACGAGCTGCAGAAGAAGCAGGTTCAGAAGCTCATCGCCGACAAGGTCGACGCCATCATCCTGGCGGTCTCCGATGGCGATCTCGGGCCGCAGATGACCAAGATGGCGGCGGATGCGGGCATTCCGCTTGTTTACATCAACAACGTTCCTTCGAACCTGCTCGATCTTCCCGAAAATCAGGTCGTGGTCGCCTCCAACGAAAAGGAATCCGGAACGCTGGAGACGAAGCAGGTTTGCGCGCTGCTCAAGGGCAAGGGCCGCGTCGTCGTGCTGATGGGCGAGGCTTTCCACGCCGCGGCCCGCGCCCGAACGCAGGATATCTCGGATGTCATCGCCACGCCCGACTGCAAGGGCCTGGAGATCGTCGAGCGGCAGGCTGCCTACTGGTCGCGCGATAATGCCGACCAGCAGATGCAGGAGTGGCTTGCGGCCGGCGTCAAGTTCGACGCCGTTATCGCCAACAATGACGAGATGGCGCTCGGCGCGATCCGCGCCATGAAGAAGGCCGGCATGCCGATGAAGGATGTCGTCGTCGCCGGCGTCGACGCGACCGACGATGCGCTTGCCGCGATGGTATCAGGCGATCTCGACGTGACCATTCTCCAGAGCGCTGTCGGACAGGGTGCCGCGGCGGTCGACGCCGCCGTGAAGCTCGTCAACAAGGAGAAGGTGCCGCGCGAAAACAACGTTCCCTTCGAACTCGTCACACCTGAGAACATCTCCAAATACCTGCCGAAGAGCCAGTGAGCATAAGAGGCCTATAATGTTGCATTTCTGGAATAAATTCGGCATCCGAGCGCAGATCACTTCCGGCTTCGTGCCGTTGATCCTTCTGATGAGCCTGCTCACCGTCAGCGCGATCTCCGGCATGAACGGGCTTGCCGCCATTTTCTCCTCCTATCGCGCCACGGCGGGGCAGAGCCTCGCCATCTCGGATTACAGCGATCAGCTGCACGAGATCCAGATGTCGGCGGAAGCCTTCCGCTCGACGCCGACGCAGGCTGTCGTCGACAATTTCCGCGCCGGCGAGAAGGCCTTCGAGGCGGACGATCCGCGTTTCGCCGGCAATAAGGAGCTGCAGTCCGGCCTTGCGATGATCCGCCAGGATATCGCTGCCTACGGAAAGGCCTTCGAACAGATCGTCACCCTTCAGGCCCGGCGCGATCTGCTGATCTCCAAGGTCACCGAATTCGGCCCTTGGACCAGCATCGCGCTCAACGACGTCATGCGCAGCGCCTGGCGCCAGAACGATGTCGCCCTGCTGCACATGACGGCAGAAACGCTGGAAGCCCTGAACCGCAGCCTCTATTTCTCCGAGCGCTTCGTCCACTCCAACGATTTTGCCGCCTATGACACGGCGCAGGCAGCGCTTGTCCAGGCGGTGGCGCTGAATGACGCCGCCGCCAAGGCTGCCAAGAACGACCTGCAGAAGAAGCGTTTGATGGGCGCCGGCCAGCTCATGCAGAACTACACCGCGCGCCTCGGCGACATGAAGGAGGTGCTGCAGACCTCCGGCAATATCCGCCAGACGCAGTTGAACGTTTTGGCGCCGAAGATCGCAGGCGAGTTCAAGGACCTGCAGGCGACCGTGACAGGCGCGCAGAAAAACCTCGACGGCTCGGTCGAAGCAACGGTTGCCTCGGCCACCAGCACGACGCTTGTCATCAGCGGCCTGTTGATCGTCATCGGCCTCGTGCTTTCCTATTTCGTCGGTCGCCTGATTTCCTCAGCGGTGCGCGGCATGGCACAGTCCATGGAACAGCTTGCCCGCGGCGACGATGCCATCGTGATCACGGGCGTCGAGCACCGGCACGAACTCGGCGCCATGGCGCGTTCGCTGAAGGTGTTCCAGGAGACCGGCCGCGCCAAGCTGATCGCCGAAGCCAATGCCGAGCGAGCGCGTCTGGCGGCCGAAGAAGAGCGGCTGCGCCAGGAAGCCGAGCGTCTCAGCGATGCGCAGGTGATGGAACATGCCTTCCACCAGATTTCGATTGGGCTTGATGCGCTCTCGAAGGGTGATCTCTCGGTCCGCGTCGGTGAAGTCGACCATCGCTATGTCCGAATCCGTGATCACTTCAACAGCTCGGTCGCGAGCCTTGAAGAAGCGGTCGACTCGGTCATCCGCGCGGTCACCACCATCCGCTCCGGCCTTGCCGAAATCTCCACCGCTTCCAACGATCTTGCCCGCCGCACAGAGCAGCAGGCGGCTTCGCTGGAGGAAACCGTTGCAGCCCTCGGCGACGTTACCCGCGGCGTCAACGGGACGGCCGAGGGCGCCAGCCGCGCCCAGGCGGTGGTGGCAACCGCCCGCACCAACGCTGAAAAGGGCGGCGAGATCGTCTCCCGCGCCATCGCTGCGATGACGGAAATCCAGAATTCGTCGTCGAAGATCGGCAACATCATCAGCGTCATCGATGAGATCGCCTTCCAGACTAACCTGCTGGCGCTGAATGCCGGCGTCGAGGCTGCGCGAGCCGGTGAAGCGGGCAAAGGCTTTGCCGTCGTCGCTCAGGAAGTCCGCGAGCTTGCCCAACGCTCGGCCAATGCGGCCAGGGAGATCAAGGAACTGATTTCCACCTCCTCGGCGCAGGTCAAGACGGGCGTCGAGTTGGTCGGCGAATCCGGTCTCTCCTTGGAGCAGATTGTCGAGCAGGTCTCCGCGATGAATGCGACTGTCGCTGAAATCGCCGTCGCCGCCCGCGAGCAGGCGACGAGCCTGCGCGAAGTCTCGGCTGCCGGCGACCAGATGGACAAGGTGACGCAGCAGAACGCGGCGATGGTCGAAGAAACCACGGCCGCCGCCCAGAGCCTGACGCACGAGACAGAAAGCCTTGCCGAACTGCTGCGGCGCTTCAAGACGGGCAGTGGCCTGGCATCGGTCCATCGGCACTACGCAATAGCGTCATAAGTGCTGTTGACGCAGGCAAACATCGCCGCTGCGAGAACGGCGGCGATGAACGCGCGTGTAAGATCGCGTCAGTGGCTTCCGGATGCCGGAGCTTGTGGGGCGCCGGCGATGCTTCGGCGGACGTGGCGAATTGCAGTCCAGACGGCAAAAAGCACGAGCGGGATGGCTCCGAGAACGGCGAGTTTCGCAATATGCGGATCAACACCCAGTTCGGAAATGCTTTCGAGACAGATCTTCGCCAGGCCGACGGTATAATAGGTGATGGCGATGACGGAGAAGCCTTCGACAGCCTGCTGGATATGAACCTGAATGCGCGCCCGCTCTTCCATCGAGGTCAGCAGCGACGCGTTCTGATCTTCGAGCTGAACCTGCACGGTGGTTCTCAGGAGGTCGCCGGCGAGACTAACGCGTTCGGCGAGTTCGTCGAGGCGGCGCTCGGCGGCACGAACCGAGCGGACGGCTGGTTGAAACCGGCGGTCGATAAATGTGCCGATCCTCTGGCGCTGCTCGGCACGTTCTTCGCGAAGCTCCGACAGCCTGCTCGCGACGATTTCGGCATAGGCTTTTGTCGCGCCGAAGCGGTGGCGGGCAAGCGCCGAGAAATTGAGCACATCAGAGGAGAGCCTGGTCACCTCGGAAAGCAGCGCCTTGTCGACTTTAACCGCACTCTGCATATGGCTGATCAGGAGGTCGAGGCGCTGGTCGAAGGTGGAAAGCTTCGAGACAGTCTCGCGTGCCATCGGCATGGCAAGCAGCGCCATCATCCGATATGTTTCGATCTCCAGGAAACGCCTGACCATGCGGCCGGTGCGATAGGCATTGAGATTGCGGTTGAAGAACAGGAATTCCACGAAGCCGCTGTCCGTCAGACGGAAGTTCGAGTGCACCTCCGCATCGCCGCCGCCGACCCTTGAGGCGACATAGTCGAGCTTCGGTTTTTCGAGGGGAGGCCCGTCTTTTTCGTCGCGCACCAGCACGCGCACGGCCGCTATGGTCTTGCCGTCGATCTGGCGGCAGCACGCCTGAAAGGCTTCCGGTGGCTGACTGCCCGGTTCTGCCGACGCCGGCACGACGAAGGTCAAGGTCAGGAATTCGGTATGAGCTTCCCATTTCAGCCGGCCGTCGCCGACACGGCCGATGCCGTGGTTGCCCTCTCGGGTGGTGGTGACATCTTCCAGTCCCGGCAGCGAAGCCGGGAACGGTGGAGGGGCATTGTCGCCGACGATGGCGATGTGCCAGACGTCGGTGTCGCCGTCGAAGTAAAGCGACGGGCGCGCATGGAGCTCATTGTGAAGTTCTCTTCGCAGCGGATGCTCGGAGCCGAGTGGCATGGAGAGGCACCTCAATGGACTGGACCGCCGGTTGGTCGACGTTCGTAAGTTGAGCCTGACACCGGCGAGCCCGCCAGCCGATAACGCCTATAGCCTCTCGCAAAGCTCGTGTCACGACGCCGCGGAACCGTCCTGTCTATCAGCGCGAATCTGCCGCACCGGCTTGCCCTGAATCAGAGCAGGCCCGAGGGCAATGAGGCTTTCGAAAAGCTGAGCAGCGGCGAAATGGATCAGCCACGGCCCGTTGCGAGGCCGTGGCTGATGCGTGCGCACATTCTGCGGGAAGGCGTGATCAGATTACTTGGCGGCAAGCGCGCCGTTGATCTTGTCGACGTCGGCGCTCATGGCCTTGAAGGTGTCGTCGAGGGAAAGTTCGCCGACGATCAGCTGGCTCATCCGCTGGACGATCAGCTGGTACACGGCAGAGGATCCCTTGAGACGTTCGAGGTCACGGGCCGCCTGCGGCACGCTGTTGCGGCTTCCGAGGAAGACGGCCATGGCGTCCTTGGCATTCTTGCTCTCGAGCTTGTATTGCGGGTCCTTGATATCGGCGCCGGTCAGGATGACGTAATTTTCGGCGATCTCGCGCTGGACCTTTTCAGAGCCGAGGAACTCGATAAACGCGGCCACGGCTTCGGGATATTTGGTGCGCTTGAAGCCGACGATCGCGGTGCCGCCCGGCATTGCGTAGCAGCCGGCATCGCCGCAAGGCGCGCTGATGGCGGTCCAGTCGAAGGAGTCGGCGATCTTCTTCTGGAACGGATTGACCATCCAGTTGCCGGCGATATAGGTCACGACATTGCCGTTGACGAACTCGTCGCCCATGTTTTTGTACTGGGTTCCGCCGGCCGCACCCCACATTTCCTTCGGGAAGGAGCCGTCCTTCGTCCAGTTGTAGAGGTCCGTGATGTAGCGCTTGGCCGCATCGTCGGGGAAGAAGAACTTGCCGTCCTTGACGTAGTTCGCGCCGTAGGAGAAGGCAGCACCCGAGAAGCGATGGCCCGAGCGGTCCATCGTGAAGGGGATCTGGGCGCCGGTCGCCTTGGCGACGCGGGCGGAGGCCTCGACGATCTCCTTCAGCGTGGCGGTCGGCTTCGGAAGCGGTTCGTTTGCCTGTTCGAAGAGCGTCTTGTTGACGAAGGGCAGGTTGAAGGTCTGCGAGGCAATATAGCCGTTGATCGAGTTCGGATCGTTGACGCCTGGGAAACGAAGCGTGTTCAGGCTATCGCCGTGCAGCTTGGCGAAGCCGTCCGGATCCTTCATGTAGGGGCGCATGTCGAGATAATAGGGCGCAAGCTGCCAATCGGTGATCTTGGCGATGTCAGGACCCTCGCCGACGGCAAGCTGTACCGGCAGCTGCTTGGCGACCGCGTCATAGCCTGAAGAGACGAAGTTGACCTTGACGTCGGGATGCGCCGTTTCGAATTCCTTGCTCAGCGCTTCCATCCGCTCGACGTAAGCCTGGTCGTCGTCGGTGAACAAGAAGGTGATCGTCTTGGTTTCCGCCATGGCAGTGCTGGACCAAGCGAGGGAAACGGTCGCCAACGCCAGTGCGAAAGCCCCTGATAGACACGTTTTCATTTTCATCCTCCCATGAAAACATTTTCATCAATCGCGGCCTCGGCCATCGATATGACAATTTCATATACTTGACTTTCGTCTCGTCAAGCTATTTCCTGCGGCGATAGCGAGGTTTTTGAGCATTTTCCGAAAATGATGCTCACGAAGTAACCAGTGAAAAAATTTTCATATGATTGCGGAGGAGGCAGTCTGTGAACGCGGAATCTATCAAGCAACCGGACGGCATGGCGCCCGCCTACAGCGTGGCCGAGGGCCAGACGATCACCGCGTGGGCGGTTTCCGGCCTCATTGCCAGCTATTTTCCCGGCGAGCCGGCGCCTGCCGAAGACCGCGTCAACTATCGTTTCATCAACGGCTTCGTCGACGTCGGCGACCTGCCTTGCCGCAAGGCCTTCTGGTCGACCATGGTCGGACGCGAGCTCATGCCCGACACAGCTTGGCCGACCGAAAGCCTCTATCTTCCCGGCTCGAATCGCCGCGTCGAGTTCACCAGCTTCTGGCATGTGCCGACGCATGTCAGGAAATGGCTGAAGGGCACCTTCACGACGGACACCCCGCGCACGCTCAACCTCGCGCTCAAGACCTGCGGCGGCGTGCGCATTTGGGTCAACGGCCAAGAGGCGGTGCGCTTCGAACCCTTCAAGCGCAACGTCGAGAGCGCAACCGAGATAAGTTTGCCGCTCCAAGCAGGCGACAACGAGATTCTCGTCCATACCGAAGATCTTGCCGAACGAGACACGACCTGGTTCTTCGAACTCGAAATGCTGGACAAGGAGCCGCTCTGCGTACTGCTGCCTGTATCGCTCGATCAGGATGAGGTGCGGGAGCTGGAAGCACTTTCGCGCGGCGTGCGCCCGGCCCGCGACGTCTTTGTCAGAGAGCCGCTGGAGATCATCTTCGATACGGCGCCGGAGCGCGACCTGCCGGTGGAGCTAAAAGTGGTCGGCCATGGTCATGAGCGCCCGATTCTCGCTCATGCAAAACTGACCCTGCATGCCGGCCAGAATCGGCTGACGGCGGACGATGTCTGCACCATTGCCGACGGTTATCACGGCATCCACATGACGATCGGCTCCGGGCCGGGCTCGGTCACCCGCGTCATCGATGCCGCCTTCATGGGCAGCATTTCGCCATTGCCGGCAGAGGCATCGCTTGCCGCCCGCAAGCGGCAGGCGCTGGAATACAGCGCCCGCTTCGGCGCCAACCGCGCCGGCCGCCTGATCGCCATGATGGAAACCGGCTACGACGACCGGGAGAGCTTCGACCGCATTATCGATGCGACGCTCGCCTCCATCGATGCGCGCGAGGATTGCTCGGATTTCATCATGGTGCCGCTCCTGTGGCTGCTCGGCGCCTATGGTGACCGCATGCCCAAGGCCACGGTCGAGCGCATCCGTCACTCCGTTCTCTCCTATCGCTACTGGGTCGACGAGCCAGGCAATGACGCGATGTGGTTCTGGAGCGAGAACCATGTGCTCTGCTTTCATACCAGCCAGCTTCTGGCCGGACTTTTCCTGCCCGACGAGCTGTTCTCGGCCTCGGGGCGGACGGGACGGCAGCAGGCGGAACTCGCCGTGGAGCGCCTCGGGCGCTGGTTCGACAGCGTCGAGGCCCATGGTCTGGCCGAGTGGAACTCGGCCGCCTATTACCCGATCGATTTCATTGGCCTGCTGGCGCTGGAGCGCTGGGCCGAAAGCGGAATCGCCGGCCGGGCCCGCGGCCAGATCGATCTCATCTTCCGCATGATCGCTCTTCATACGCTTGCCGGTGTCCCGGCGGGGTCGCAGGGGCGCGCCTACGACAAGGAACTGCGCGCCGGCCCGCTGACCGAGCTTGCGCCTTTCGCCCAGGTCGCCTTCGGCACGGGCTGGCTCAACAATGGCGTGGCGGCGCTCACCATGTTCTGCGCCGGCGGTTATGAACCGCCGGCCGATCTAGCCGAGCTTGCTTCGCTTTCGCGAGGAAGAAGCGTCGAGGCCCGCTACAGTCAGGGGCTGGAGAGCGGAAAGCTCGTGCTCTTCAAGAGCGAGGCCGCGCAGCTTTCGACTGTCGTCGATCACAAGACTGGCCGAAAGGGGCATCAGCAGCACGTACTGGATGTCCGGCTCGCCGGCCATCCGATGGCGAGGCTCTGGGTCAACCATCCCGGCGAAGACGATCCGTGGGGCAATCAACGGCCGTCCTATTGGGCCGGCAACGGCATCCTGCCGCGTGTTGCCCAGCATCGCGACGTCGCCCTTTTGATCGAGGACACGGGCGACGCGCGGCATGCCTGGACGCACGCCTATATTGGCCGCGACGGGCTCGACGATCTGATTGTCGAAGACAAATGGCTGATCGCCCGGTCGGGCAGGGGATTTGCCGCTCTCTGGGCCTCGAACGGCCTGGAGCTGATCACGGACGGCCCGACCGCCGGCCGCGAGGCGCGCTCGCATGGATCGCTCTGCGGTTGGGCGGCCATCGTAGCATCCGGCAATGACGATGCTTTCAAAGCCTTCATAGAGCGCCTGTGCCAGACGGCGGTGTCCTTCGATCCGACGCTTCGGCGCCTTTCCCTGACGCCGCCGGGCGCCCCGGCGATCGCTCTTTCCTATGCCGACGGTTTTTCGATCGCCGGTCAGCCCCGGCCGTTCACGCATGAACAGCCGCATCCGATCCTCACCCACGACAGCGCCGCATTCCAAGCCGGCACTGACGGGCCGTTTTACTGCTAACATAGGTCTCCAGCATGAACACAGCATCTGTCGACAACGCCGCCCTCCTGACGACGATCGATCGCGTGGCGACGGCTTTCAGCCGGCTCAGGGGCATCAAGGAAGGTCTCGTGACGGACAATGCCGCCTCCGGCATCCAGTTCGACGAATGGGACTGGGAAGTCGGCGTCGGCCTTTACGGATTCCTGCGCCAACGACCAGAAGGCGCTGCAGGAGCTCGTCACCTGGTACAGCGCCCAGATCGAACGCGGCATTCCGCCGCGCCAGATCAACAGCACGGCGCCGATGCTGCCGCTGGCAATCCTCGTCCAGCATGTTGACCGCCCGGATTTTCGCGCCCTCGTCGAAGACTGGGCCGGCTGGCTGATCAAGGAACTGCCGAAGACCGAGGACGGCGGCTTTCAGCATGTCTGCAAGGAGCGCGTCAACGACGGCGAATTGTGGGACGATACGCTGTTCATGGCCTGCCTCTTCCTTGCCCAGGCCGGGGTGCTCTGCGAGCGCAAAGACTGGATCGACGAGGCCGTCTATCAGTTCGTGCTCCACACGCGCTATCTCTCCGATCCGGTGAGCGGCCTCTGGTATCACGGCTGGACCTTCAACGGCCGCCACAACTTCGCCAACGCCTTCTGGGCACGCGGCAATGCCTGGATCACCGTTGCCATTCCCGAACTCTTCGACCTCGTCCCGACGCTCGGCGAGAAGGACCGGCGTTTCCTGTCGAATGTCCTTGTCAGCCAGGTGCGCTCCTTGAAGGCATACCAGCGGCCGGACGGCATGTTCACGACGCTTCTGGACGATCCGTCCTCGCCGTTCGAAACCTCGGCAACGGCTGGCATCGCCTACGGCATGTTGCGCGCTATCGATGCCGGCATTCTCGACGAGAGCGACAGGGTCCATGCGGAGCGCGCGCTCAAAGCCGTGATGGCGCAGATCGACGACGAAGGCGTCGTCCACGGTGTTTCCGATGGCACGCCGATGGGCCATGATCTCGATTTCTATCGGCACATCCCGAACCTGCCGACGCCTTACGGCCAAGCGCTGACCATGCTGCTGCTGACCGAAGTTCTGATTGAGAACGGCCGCCGCCAATGAGCGCTCCCTCCCTTGTCGCGATTGAGGCGCTCGACAGCGACAACACCGACCGTCTGCAGGCGGCGATCGACGGCCTTTCTGCTTCCGGCGGCGGACGCCTGGAGCTCCTGGCGGGCATCCACCTCTGCCGGGGGCTTCAGCTGCGCTCCGGCGTCGATCTGCATCTGACCGCCGGCGCGATCCTGCGTCCCATTCCCGATTATGCCGCTTACGCGCATACGACGGTTTCGGTGATCGCCGAGAAGTCGGATCGCGGCATGATCGTGGCGAGGGATGCGCGGCGGATCAGCCTGACGGGGGAAGGGCGCATCGAAGCCGGCTGCGAAAGTTTCATCACAGGAGACGACGAGACGGTCGGAACCTTCATCCCGGCCGAATTCCGTCCTCGCGTCGTCGTCTTTGAAGGCTGCGACGATGTCGAGATCAGTTCCGTCACCATCAGCCGCTCGCCGATGTGGACGCTGCATTTTGTCGACTGCACCGATGTCGCGGTCCGCTGCGTCACCATCGAAAACGACCGCCGCCTTCCCAATACGGATGGCATCGTGCTCGACGCCTGCCGCGGCGCCGTCATCGAGGACTGCAACATATCGACGGCCGACGACGGCATATGCCTGAAGACGAGCATCGGTCCTGAAGGTGTGGCCATTGGCCGGTGCGAGAACATTGTCGTGCGCCGCTGCTCCGTTCAGAGCTTGAGCTGCGCGCTGAAGATCGGCACGGAAACACATGGCGATGTCACCAATATCCTGTTCGAGGATTGCAGCGTCGCGTCTTCCAACCGGGCGCTCGGCATATTTTCCCGCGACGGCGGCAGGATCTCGAATGTGAGGTTTTCCAGAATCTCGGTAGAGTGCCGTGAAACGCCGGATGGTTTCTGGGGCTCGGGGGAGGCGCTGACCGTCAATGTCGTCGACCGTATCGCCGAACGCCCCGCGGGCGCCGTCGAAAATCTCATCGTCGAAGATGTGACCGGCCGTATGGAAGGGGCGATCACCATCATTGCGGCCGCGCCGTCAGGCATCCGGAACGTGTCGCTGGCCCGTATCGCCGTCGATCAGCAGCCCGGAGAGCTCGGCACGGGGCGGACCTACGACCTGCGCCCGACGAATGCCGACCTCGCGCCGAAGGCGGATGGCGGCGGGCGTGCCAATGCCTGGACCCGAGGTTCGGACGGACGGGTGATCGGCCTGCAGGACTATCCCGGCGGAATGCCGGCCGTCTACGTGGCCGATGTCGCCGGCATATTGATGAACGAGGTGCGGATTACGAGGCCTGCACCGCTGCCGCAAGGCTGGAACGCAATCGACGTCGTCATGGAAACGACGGCATCTGATGGGAGTGGGGCATGGCAGAACTGAAACTTTCCACCGTCAACAAGTCGTATGGCGCTGTCAAAATCCTGCATGACGTCGAACTCGACATCAAGGACGGCGAATTCGTCGTCTTCGTCGGTCCGTCGGGCTGCGGCAAGTCAACCCTTTTGCGGGTCATTGCGGGCCTTGAGGAGGTGACCTCGGGCGCAATCGCGATCGGTGGACGCGACGTCAGCGCGCTGTCACCGGCCGAGCGTAAAATCGCGATGGTCTTCCAGTCCTATGCGCTCTATCCGCATATGAGCGTACGCAAGAATCTGGCTTTCGGCCTGGAAAATCTGAAGTTCAAGCGGGCAGAAATCGAGGCACGCATTGCTGAGGCGGCCAGGATGCTGGCGATCGAACCCTATCTCGACCGGCGTCCGAAGCAGCTTTCCGGCGGCCAGCGCCAGCGTGTGGCGATCGGCCGGGCGATCGTACGCGAGCCCGACATTTTCCTCTTCGACGAGCCGTTGTCGAACCTCGATGCGGCGCTGCGTGTCCAGACCCGGGCCGAGATCACCAAGCTCCATCGCGACATCAAGACGACGATGATCTACGTCACCCACGACCAGGTCGAGGCGATGACCATGGCCGACAAGATCGTCGTTTTGCGCGCCGGTCGGGTCGAGCAGGTCGGCGCACCGCTGGAGCTCTTCGATCATCCGCGCAACCTCTTCGTCGCCGGATTCCTCGGTTCGCCGCGCATGAACATCATCAAGGGCAAGGTCTCGGGCGTCGGCGAAAGCGGCGTCGTCGTAGATGTCGGCAACGGCGGCACGATCGTCAGCAATGTCGATCCCGCCGGCATTGCGGTCGGTCAGTCGGTTGTTGCCGGTATCCGGCCCGCGCATTTCTCCCGCTCCAGCGAGCGGGGCCTGCCATTCGTCGTGCAGTATCATGAGGGGCTCGGGACCGAGACCTATGTCTACGGCAACCTCGCCGGGCAAGACGATCAGATCATCATCCATGAAGCCGGCCATTTCGCGCCGGTTTCGGGCGACCGGATCATGATCGATGCCGATCCGGCCCGCGTTCATCTGTTCGATCCCGAAAGCGGCCTGGCCTTTGGCAGGCGGTCCGGGCAGGGGAGGCGCTAAAATGGCAGAATTCACAGCCGGTACATTGCTGTCTCAGACAGGCGAAACGGCGATGAGGGTGGTCGAGGCGCCGATGAATGCGATCGAGCGTCTGTTCGGCCGCAAGCGGATGCCATGGCTGTTCCTGGCGCCGAACCTCATCCTGTTCGCCATCTTCACCTTCCTTCCCATCGCGATCGCGATCGGCTACGCCTTCACGGGCGGCACTAATCTCTTCGTCTCCGACCGGCCGTTCGTCGGTCTCGACAACTTCCGCACCCTGCTTTCCTGCGGCAATTATCTCCAGCCAGGAACCTGCCAAGAATCGCTGTTCTGGACGGCAGTGTGGAACACACTTTGGTTCGTGGCCTTCAACGTCGTCGCCACATTGCTGGTGGCGCTGATCACGGCGCTGATCCTCAACCGGGCGATCTTCGCGCGTGGCTTCTTCCGGGCGATGTTCTTCTATCCGGTTCTACTGTCTCCCGTCGTCATCGGCCTGATCTGGAAGTGGTTCCTAGATCGCAACGGCCTGCTGAACGCCTTCTTTCAGATGCTTGGCGTTCCCCCTGAGATCTTCCTGCTTGATGTCGGCTGGTCGCGCCTTTTCGTTGTGGTCGTGTCGGTCTGGTTCCATATGGGCTTTTACACGCTGATTCTGCTCGCCGGCCTCCAGGCGATCCCGAAAGATCTTTACGAGGCCGCGTCGATCGATGCCGCTTCGCCGCGCCGCACACTGTTCAGGATCACGCTTCCGCTTCTTGCCCCGAACCTGCTTGTTGTATTCATCCTTCTGATGATCAAGTCGGTGCAGATCTTTGACGAAGCCTGGGTTCTGACCAATGGTGGCGGTCCGGGCACGGCCAACAGCTTCATCGTCCAATATATCTACCAGATGGCTTTCGGCAGCGATCTCCGTCTCTTCGGGCTTGCGTCGGCCGCATCGGTTCTCATGGGGCTGGTGCTTCTGGTTCTCACCCTCATACAGCTGCGCTTGGGCAAACGAATGGAGTCCTGAGATGAACCCGATCAGTTTTCTCTCACGCACACGCCGGGCCGGACGCATCGATATCACCGATATTTTGTCATGGGTCTGGCTGATCGGCGGAACACTCGCGGTGCTCATCCCCGTCGTCTGGGCAGGCCTCTCCTCACTGAAGCCGGCGGCCGAGATCACCCGCTTTCCGCCGTCGCTGCTTCCGCGGGCCGCCGTGGAGCAGACCGTGCCCGGATTCGACAAGCCGCTCAGCCTTTGGAACGTCACGATTGACGGCCAGCAGCGTGAAATGGCCATGATCAGGCGCATCGGTCTCAAGGCCCAGATGGTCGATCCTGCAAATCCGGGACAACCGGTCAGCGTTGACGTGAAGGGAATCACGCCGGTGCAGCATCTGACCGTTGCCACCGAGAACTTCACCGATCCGCTGACGCGCTTCAACTTCCTGACCTTCCTGAAGAACTCGGTCTTCGTCACTGTGGTTGCCACGCTGCTGACGCTTATCGTCAACGCTATGGCTGCCTTTGCGCTGTCGAAATACAAGTTTCGGGGCGATACGACTGTGTTCGTCATCATCATCTCAACGCTCATGATCCCGCTTGCCGTCGTCATGGTTCCCGCCTATCTCGTCATCGTCGGGGTCGGTGCCGATAACCTCTGGGGTGTCATCCTGCCGACCGTCGCCTCGCCGACGGCCGTTTTCCTGCTGCGGCAATATATGCTGACCATACCGGACGAGCTGATCGAGGCGGCGCGCGTCGATGCGGCGAGCGAATTCTGCATCTTTTGGCGGATCATCCTGCCGCTGACGGCGCCGGCGCTTGCGGTGCTGGCGATCTTTTCCGTGCTCTGGCGCTGGAACGATTTCCTCTGGCCGCTCATCGTCCTCAACAGCCGTGAGAATTTCACCCTGCAAGTCGGTCTCAACGCCTTCCAGGGAGAGTTCTCGGTGCAGTGGCACTATATCCTGGCGATGACGTTCCTCAGCCTGTTGCCCGTCACCGTCGTCTTCCTGTTCCTGCAGAAATACATCACCACAGGCATTGCCGGTACGGGAATGAAATGAATGAATCCTGGCGCGCCCCGATTGGGGTCGAGATGAGGAAACCTCCCAAGCATCGAAGACTGCCTTCCCATCTCATCGCGCCGGCTGAAGCGCACCGCATCTGGTCCTGCGGTGCGCTTCAGTCCGTTTAGAGCAATTCCAGGAAAAGTGTGAAGCGGGTTTCCGTGGGGAATTGCGTAAAAAAAGACTTAGAGCGGTTCAGCGCTTCCATGAAAAGCTGAACTGCTCCATAGGGGAGGCCGCGCGAGCTTGATTAGCTGAGCCACCATCACAAAACGGTTTCGAAGAGCGGGATCAAGGCCGCGCCGATCGCGCCGGGGGCATCGATGATCTTCGCCACGGCCAGCCCCGGAACGTCGCGCAAGGCGCCATGCCGAGGCAGATTATTGAACTCGGTCCGTTCGATCAGCATTCTCGCAAGTGAATGTGGAAGCTCGCCGCCAAGCACGATCAATGCCGGGTCGAAGATCGCGCAGATCGCATTGACGGCTCGATTGTGGGCCGGAGTGACGCGGTCGATCCATTCCTCGACACCATCCCACTCCACCATATTTTCGTTCTTCAGATCCTTCAGGGTCAGGCCGCCGCGCCCCTTGCTGCGAAGATGCTCGAGCAGCTGGTTGAGAGCGGGGCGATCATCGTAGTCGTGACGCCCGAAAAGAACGGAGATTTCGCCGGCATTTCCGAAACTGCCGCGAAACGGCACGCCGCCGGAGACAAGGCCGCCGCCATAGCCATGAAGGTGGGCGATATAGGCAAAATCGGCAACGTCACGTCCGACGCCGAAAATTGCTTCCGCCAAGGCCGCAGTCCTGGCGACATTGTCCGCCCAGACCGGCAGGCCAATCCGCTCCCCAAGCAATGGCGCCAGGTCGATCAGCGACCAGTGGGCGAGCGGCAGGGGACAATTGAAAGCCGTATCCAGCATACGATGGCCGGAGACTGCGAGGCCGACGCCGAGGATGTCGCGCCGCTTGGCGCCGCGCCGGGCGAGGATCTGTTCGACGGCTGCTTCGATCCGCTCCATTTCCAGGGGTAGCGACGAGCCGGCCTGGGGAATTTCCATATTGTCCAATGGTTCGCCGAAACCCATGAGGCAAAGGCCAATCGTTCCGACGTTGATGGAGATGCCGAGTGTCAGACACCACTCCCTTCGCAGTGTCAGCTCCGGACTTGGTGGACCGGCGCGCCGGTTTTCCGATTGGGAAAAGACGATCATTCCCCGATCATGAAGCCGGCCGACGATTCTGTGCAGCGATTGCTGGGTGAGATCGAGTGGATCGGTCAGGCTGGAGCGCTCGATGCCGGGCGACTTCCAGATCAACCGCAAAAGGTCCCGTTCGTTACGCGAGGCTACTCTCGCGGGCTCTGTGTCTCGCAGGAAATGTGGGGCAACGTGGTCCAGCGGAGCGTACTTCATTTTCCAAACATATTGATTTACACTGTAAGTGTGAAGCAGGTGGAGGGGACGCTTTGCTTCTGCGGGGCAACGAAATCATCCGTGGTTTTGCCGGTCCTGCTTAACCCATCAAGATTGGCCAGACCAGTCGCGATGATGTCAGGCGGCAGAAGAAAAGAACCGAGCGGCATGGATGCGTTAAGACGGGAGAAAATGGCAATTGCCGAGCATCGGGGTTACGGATTCGAGCCCACGCATGGAGGCACCAGCTTCGAATCAATGGTTCAGGCCTTTACGGCTGGTTACGGCGTTTTCGGCGCACAGCCGTTGAAGGATGACCGAAACTTCGCCTGGGCCGCGGATCTGAGAAGGACCGAGGCGCTCACGGTGCTTCATTCGGTCTATCAGAGTTCCTGGACGATCCAGACGCTTGATGAGTCTCCGCAGCATCTCGCGTTTTTCATGCCGCACACAGGCTCTTTTCGACTGTCGATAGGAAAGAGAACGGTCGAAAGCGGCGCCGGTTACTTTCTCATGGCCAACAATCACGAAGTCGGCGATCGTGTGGTCCAGGGAGGACCGCACCGCTCGGACGTCCTTTTTCTGGACTGGAAGGTTGTGAAAAGGGTCCTCGCCTCGCTGGTGGAAAAGCCCCTCTCGGAGTCGTTCGATCTCGACCCGATTCTGGATCGCGCGACGCAGTCAGGCCAACTCATCGGCAATCTGCTCCAGACGATCGTGCAGGGCATGCGCGGCGCCGGTCCGTTGCTATCTTCGCCCCTTGCCGCAGCCGCGATGAGCGAAACTCTTGCTCACCTCGTGATCCGATTTGGCCGGCATCGGTTTTCCGATCATCTGGAAAAAAAGAAAGTATCGTTGATCGCACCTTGGCATGTCCGACGCGCTATCGACTACATGCATGCCAATATCGCGGAACCTATCACTATGACGATGGTTGCCGATGGCGTCGGCGTCTCGCTTCGGGCGCTGCAAACGGGCTTCAAGGCGTTCAGGGGAACCTCACCGGCCAGCTACCTCCGCACGATCCGGCTGCAGGCGGCCCGCGAGCAGCTTCGGGATCCGACAAACCAGCAATCCGTCCGCGAAATCTGCGCGATATGGGGTTTTGCGCACGCCGGCAGGTTCTCCATCATCTACCGCAGCACTTTTGGTGAAAGCCCGAGGGATACGCGGTTACGGGCTGAGCGTTTGCGCTGATGTGAGCTTCGGACCTTCGAAAGGCTGGCTCTTCCGGCCCTTCAGCGCGGCGGTGCGATGCTGCCCCGCAGGACGAGATGGCAGCCGAGTTCGAGGCGATGAGCCGGCCGTTGCGGATCATTGGCGATCAGCCGCTGTTCGATGAGCGCGAGCGCTGCCGCCCCGAGACGGTCGGTCGGCACGCTCACGGTGGACAGCGGCGGGCGGCTGAACTCGCCGGGAACGATGTCGTCGAAGCCGAGCACAGATATTGCGTCGGGCACGCGTATCTCGCGATCGGCCAATGCCTTCAGGCAGCCGAGCGCCAGATTGTCGGCCGCGCAGAAGACGGCGGTGGCGCCTTTCAGCGTGGGGTCGCGATGGAGCAGCGCGTTGATGGCCGCTTCGCCATGCCGGGGCTCATATCCCTCGGCCTCGATGATCATGTCCTTCGGCACCGGAAGCTGTGCGGCCAAATAGGCATCGGAAAAACCGTCATACCGGCGCTGGATGGTCGTGCGGCCCTTCCAGGTCAGATGCAGGATGCGGCGGTGGCCGAGCGCCATGAGGTGCTCGATGCCGAGCCGTGCGCCGAAGCGGTTTTCAGGCGTCACAGTATCGACCAGCATGGCGGGATCCTCGCCGTTGACGATGACGACGGGCATATCAGCCGAGGCGAGGCTGCGGATGAGTTCGGGCTGATCATCGTTCAGTACCACGATGCCGTCAGCGCGTTCTGCTATCGCGATCTGCCTGACCTGGGCGCCGTCGATGCGCCGGCCGCTGCTGACATAGGGTACGATGCGGATGCCTCGACGCTCGCATTCCCTGCGAAGACCGTTGAGAATGGTCCAGCTCACCAGGTTGAGATCGCTCTCCGGGGCGGCATCGTCAGGAATGGCGAGAAGCAGAACGTGCAAGGCGGCGATCGTCGCCTTCTTTCTGCGGCGGTCGAGATAGCCGAGACGTTTTGCCGAATCCAGCACTCTTTCCCGCACCTCGATCGTGAGCGGCGCAGTTCCGTTCAGGGCGTGCGAGGCCGTGCTCAGCGACACGTCGGCATCGCGTGCGACATCTTTGAGATTGACTTTACGTTCCACTTTTTCCGCCAGGAATTCAGATCGTACCTTCGAAGCATAAGCTAACTCGATGTTTTCACATAAAGACTTTAGAAAAGCTATGTGCTTGCGTCGATATTTTCGTCATTCGCAATCAGCGGCGTTCGGCAAGCAGCCCGTTGAACAGAAGGTCGAAATAGGCTCGCATAAAGGCATCCTTGTCGGGCGTCGGCACGCGGCGATCATCGAATATCAGCCGCAGAACCGTCGTCGTCAGAATCGGCGCGACCACGAGGTCGGAAAATTCGACAGAAATTTTGCGAAATTCCCCTGACGCAACGCCTTCCTCGATGAGAGCGTCTATCCTGGCGATAATCGGCGCTATGAATTGATCGTGGTGGCGATCGATCAGGTCGGGGAAGCGCTGTCCTTCCGAAATGACCAGACGCGTCAATTCGCGGGTTGTACGATCCTCCGCGATTTGGTCGTAAAGGAGACCGAGAATGGACATCAGCCTGTCAGTGGCGCTGCCGCTGAGGCGGGCGGTGATTTCAAGCAGTTCCTGAAAGGGGACGGAGAAGTGACTGATCATGGCTTCGAACAGCTTTTCCTTCGTCTCGAAGTAAACGTAGACCGTGCCCTTGGTGACGCCGACCCTGTCTGCGATGTCGTCGACGCGGGCGCCGGTGAACCCGTTTCTGACGAATTCCTCGAATGCAGCATCCAGGATCTGGATGGGTCGCAGCGCCTTCTGTTCCGCGCGTGTGAGTTTCTTCTGAGCTGCCATGCGTGCCTCGCCTCCCTTGTTTTGCGCAATCGTTCCTGTGCAAAAGTTTCATTGACTAATCCGTCAGTCAATTATATAGCAGCTGCCGTTGAGAGCAAGAGGTCAACTATGAGAACCATTCTGATCGCCACAGCGATCGTATGCACGATCGGTCTCGTCTCCTGCAGCGAGCCAGGCGGGCCGAGCGAACCTGCCGCGCGCCAGGTCGGCGTCGTCGTCGCGAGGTCTGAGCCGCTGAGTGATGGCGGTGCGCTGACGGGAGAGGTGCGCGCCCGGGTCCAGACCGATCTGTCCTTCCGGGTCAGCGGCAAGATCATCGAACGGCTGGTGGACGTCGGTCAGTCAGTAAAGGCGGGGCAGGTACTGGCGCGCATCGATCCCGAAGAGCAGAAGGCCGATCTCGATGTGGCGGCGGCCAATCTTCAGTCCGCCGAAGCCCAGCAGACCCAGGCACAGCTCGCCTTCGACCGTCAGCAGAGCCTCTTTCGAACGCAGGTGACGACGCGGGCCGCACTCGACCAGGCGCAGGAGGCGCTGTTGACGGCGCAGGCCTCGACGAAGTCGGCGCAGGCGCTCTTCGAGACCGCGCAGGACACCCTGTCCTATACGGAGCTGAAGGCGGATGCCGACGGAGTGATCACTGCCCGCAATGCCGAGGTCGGGCAGGTGGCGCAGGCCGCGCAGGTTGTCTTCACCCTTGCCCATGACGGCGACCGGGACGCCGTCTTCGAAGTCGTCGAGAGTGCGTTCCTGCGTCCGATCGAAGGCGACGGCACTGTGAACCTGCTGTCGAACCCCTTGCAGAAGATCACGGCGAAGGTCCGCGAGATTTCGCCGACGATCGATTCTTCCACCGGCACCATCAGGGTCAAAGTCGCCATTACGAGCGATGCTCCCATTCCGCTCGGCGCTCCCGTCGTCGGGAAATTCAGTTATGTCCCCCAGGACGTCATCCAGCTGCCCTGGTCGGCAATGACCTCCAAGGACGGCAAGCCAGCCGTCTGGATCGTCGATCCTGCATCCTCAGCGGTTTCGATGAGAGCGATCGATGTCGCCAGCTACGAGACCGGCAGCTTCGTCGTCAAATCAGGTGTGTCGGCGGGAGATGTCGTGGTGACCGACGGGACCAAATTCCTCAGGCCCGGTGAAACCGTGTCTTATGTGAAGGAAGTATCCAAGTGAGTATTCGTCCTAAGATAATGGCCCTGATGATGGGTACGGCCCTGATCTCCTCCTGCACGAAGCCGCAGGAAAGCACGCAGGAGGCGCCCCGTCCCGTGCTGTCGATGACGGTCAGGCAGACGCCCGCCACAAGCCTCAGCCTTACCGGCACGATTGAGCCGACGATCGAGACCGAGCTCGGCTTCCGGATTCTCGGGCGGATGATCGCCCGCAACGTTAATGTCGGCGATGTCGTCAAGAAGGGTGATGTCGTTGCCGCCATCGATCCGCTGGCGCTGGAGCTTGCCGTGCGCAGCGCTCAGTCCGACGTCGAGAACAGCGATGCCCAGCTTCGAAACGCAGTGACGACGGAGCAGCGCCAGCGCGCGCTGGTAGAATCGCGCTCCGGCACGGAAGCCTCGCTCGAAGAAGCCGAGCAGGCGAAACGGACGGCCGCGGCCGCCGTCGCCAAGGCGCAGGCCAATCTCGACAAAGCCAAGGAGCAGCTCGGCTATGCCCAGCTTCAGGCGGAATTCGATGGCGTCGTCACGGCGACGTCGGCCGAGGTCGGCCAGGTCGTGTCGGCCGGCCAGACGGTCGTCACGATAGCCCGGCCGGACAAGCGCGACGCCGTTGTCGACGTGCCTCAGGCCGCTGCCCAGAAACTGAAGATCGACGCGCCCTTCGACGTGACGCTGCAGCTCGAGCCTTCGATCCGCACGACGGGCGTCGTGCGCGAAATCGCGCCGGAGGCGGAAACCGCCACCCGCACGAGCAGGACCAAGATCGCACTTGCCGATCCGCCTGAAGCCTTCAGGCTCGGCGCGGTCATCACAGCCTCCGCAACCATCGCCGCCGACCCCGAGATCGTGCTGCCTTCCTCGGCGATCCTTGCCGGCAGCGACGGCGCCAGCGTCTGGATCGTCGACGTGCCGGCCAAGAAGGTGGCGCTGCGCCGCGTGAAGATCGACGGCAACGTCGTCGACGGCGGCACCGTCCGCGTCACCGAAGGGCTCGCTCCGGGAGAGCGGGTGGTTGTGGCGGGCGTGCATAAACTTGAGGATGGCCAGGCCATCAGGATCGACCAGGAGATCAGCCAGTGAAGTACTTCAATCTTTCCGACTGGGCGCTCGAGCACCGTTCGCTCGTCTGGTACTTCATGATCGTCTTCATTCTCGCAGGCGCCTTCTCCTATCTGAACCTCGGCCGCGAGGAAGACCCGAACTTCACCATCAAGACAATGGTGATCACCGCCCAGTGGCCCGGTGCTTCCGCCGAGGAAGTGACACGGCAGGTGACCGACAGGATCGAGAAGAAACTCCAGGAACTGGAATCGCTCGACTACACCAAGAGCCAGACCGTCGCCGGCCAGACGACCGTCTTCGTCGAGCTGCTGCCGACGACCAAGGCTAGGGACGTCGCGCCGACCTGGCTGCGCATCCGCAACATGATCGCCGACATCAAGGGGGATTTCCCGAGCGGGGTCGTTGGTCCCTTCTTCAACGACCGCTTCGGCGACGTGTTCGGAAACATCTATGCCTTCACCAGCGATGGGCTCACCCAGCGCCAGCTTCGCGATCTCGTGGAAAATGCCCGCTCAGAAGTTCTGACGGTCCCGAATGTCGGCAAGGTCGATGTGATCGGCGCCCAGGATGAGGCAATCTATCTCGAATTCTCCACACGCCAGATAGCGGCACTCGGCATCGACCAGCAGTCGGTCATCCAGACGCTGCAGGCCCAGAATGCCGTCACGCAATCCGGCTTCGTCGACGCGGGTCCGGAGCGTATCGCATTGAGGGTGAGCGGACAGTTCACGTCCGAGGAGAGTCTCAGGTCGATCAACCTTCGCATCAGCGACCGCTTCTTCCCGCTGACCGATGTCGCCACGATCAAGCGTGGTTACGTCGATCCGCCCTCGGCGCTGTTCCGCTTCAATGGAGAGCCGGCGATCGGTCTTGCCATCGGCATGAAGCAGGGCGCCAACCTGCTCAAATTCGGCGAGGCGCTCGACGCGCGGATGAAACAGGTCGTCGCAGATCTTCCGATCGGGGTGGATGTCCACCGCGTTTCAGACCAGCCCCATGTCGTCGACGAAGCCGTCTCGGGCTTTACCCGCGCGCTCTTCGAAGCGATCGTCATCGTGCTCGTCATCAGCTTCATCAGCCTCGGCCTGCGCGCCGGCATGGTAGTGGCGATCTCCATTCCACTCGTGCTCGCCATCACCTTCGTGGTAATGGAATATTCCGGCATTTCGCTTCAGCGCATCTCGCTCGGCGCGCTCATCATAGCGCTCGGGCTGCTCGTCGACGACGCCATGATCGCCGTCGAGATGATGGTGGCCCGCCTGGAGGCGGGCGACGATCTGAGGAAGGCTGCGACCTACGTCTACACATCGACGGCCTTTCCGATGCTGACGGGAACGCTGGTGACCGTCGCAGGCTTCATCCCGGTCGGTCTCAACAGCAGTGCGGCGGGCGAATTCACCTTCACGCTTTTCGTCGTCATCGCGGTTTCGCTTGTGGTCTCCTGGATCGTCGCCGTGCTGTTCACGCCGCTTCTCGGGGTTACTATCCTGCCGAAGACGATGAAGTCGCATCACGAGAAGAAGGGGCGTTTCGCCGCCGTCTTCTCCTGGCTGCTGACGCTCGCTATGCGCTGGCGCTGGATCACCATCGTGCTGACGATCGGCGTCTTTGCGCTTTCGGTCGGCGGCATGGGGCTGGTGCAGCAGCAGTTCTTCCCGAACTCGGACAGAACCGAGCTCGTAATCGACTGGAACCTGCCGCACAACAGCTCGATCGCCGAGACCAACAGGCAGATGGCCAAGTTCGAAAAGGAGATGCTGGCGGACAACAAGGATGTCGATCACTGGACGACCTATGTCGGCCAGGGCGCGCCGCGCTTCATCCTGTCCTTCGACGTGCAGACGCCCGATGTCACCTTCGGGCAGACCATTATCGTCACCAAAGGTCTCGACGTGCGCGACAAGGTGCGGGCGGAGCTGCAGGATTATCTGACGAAGACCTTCCCCGGCACCGACGCCTTCGTGAAGCTTCTCGATATCGGCCCGCCGGTGGGCAAACCGGTCCAGTACCGGATCAGCGGCCCGGATATCCAAAAGGTCCGTGATATTTCCCAGCAGTTTGCAGGCGTTGTCGGTACCCATCCGCTGCTGTCGAACATGGTGCTGGACTGGAACGAGCCTTCGCGGGTGGTGAAGGTCGATGTGCTGCAGGACAAGGCGCGCCAGCTCGGCGTCTCTTCCGAGGACATCGCGACCGCCCTCAACGGCATTGTCGAAGGTTCGACCGCGACGCAGATCCGCGACGACATCTACCTGGTTAATGTCATCGGCCGGGCCAGGGCGTCCGAGCGCGATTCCGTCCAGACGCTTGAGAATCTGCAGCTCTCGACCTCCAACGGCAAGGTCGTGCCGCTCTCGGCCGTTGCGAATTTCCGCTTCGAACTTGAGCAGCCAACGATCTGGCGTCGCGACAGGCAGCCCACCATCACGCTCAAGGCGGCCGTCATCGGTTCGACACAGCCTGCTACGATTGTCGATCAGCTGAAGCCGAAGGTGGAGGAATTCCAGAAGAACCTTTCTGTCGGATACAAGGTGGAAATCGGCGGCGCCGTCGAATCCAGCGCCGAGGCGCAAGGGCCGATTGCGGCGGTGGCTCCGCTGATGCTGTTTACGATGGCGACGATTCTGATGATCCAGTTGCAGAGCTTCAGCCGCCTCTTCCTCGTCTTTGCGGTCGCGCCGACGGCGCTGATCGGCGTGGTCGCAGCCCTCCTGCTGAGCAACGCCCCGATGGGCTTCGTCGCCATCCTGGGGATTCTGGCGCTGATCGGCATCCTGATCCGCAACTCCGTCATCCTGGTGGTGCAGATCGAGCAACTGCGTGCCGAGGGATTGGCGCCATGGCAGGCTGTCATCGAGGCGACCGAACACCGCATGCGGCCGATCATGCTGACGGCGGCGGCGGCAACCCTGGCGCTGATCCCGATCTCGCGCGAGATCTTCTGGGGGCCGATGGCCTACGCCATGATGGGCGGCATCGTCATCGGCACCGCGCTCACACTGCTGTTCCTGCCGGCACTCTATGTCGCGTGGTTCAGGATCCCCAGGGATGAAAGTGTTCGGGCGGAAGCCTTGGCAGAGGCATGAAACCGGGCTTCGACGGCCATCGCCTACGGCCGCCGCGGCGGCCGCTGCAACACGGGCCGCGACGAAATAGGTGGGATGGCGCAGGCGATGCCGTCCCACCCCGGAGCGGGAATGGCATGGCGAACGATGACGTGGTCAGAACCACACGCCGGAGAGCGTCTGGATCTGAGGGAAACGGATCGATAATGCAGCGACATTTCCGAGGCCTGCCAAAGCCAATGCGCGCGATCATCGTCACCATCGGCCTGGCGACGCTCGCCGGCTGCGCCACGCGGCCATCGGCTGAGGTCTTGACGCCTGTTCATCTGAGCGTGCTGGCCCGTTCGGAAACGGCGCCGGACAGGGTGAGCGTGCTCGTCGCGACCAACAGGACCCCGGATCGCGTGCGGGGCGGGTTCGACAGCACATGGGCCGAGAAGCTGACCTATGAGCAATACGCTTTCTCGGTTCCTCCCGTCAGGAAGGATACCGTGATCATCTATCCCAAGTCAAAGCCGGATCCGGAGCGGCAATTTGCCGTCGTCAAGCGCAGGCAGCTGCCGAGCGATGCTTTCGTGCAGCAGGCGCTCGCCTCCGTGCAGCCCGACGGCACCGTCGGCATCTTCGTCCACGGCTACAATTACAGTTATCAGGAGGCGCTTTACCGCACCGCGCAGATTGCCGCCGACGCGAAGATCCCGGGTGCTCTGATCCTGTTTTCCTGGCCTTCGGCGGCATCCGTCGCCGGATATGTCGCCGACCGCGACGCTGCGCTTTCCTCGCGCAGCGAACTCGATTCTCTCGTTACATCTCTCTCGGCGTCGGGCAAGGTGAAGCGCGTCATCCTGTTCGGGCACAGCATGGGCGGGTTCCTGGTGATGGAAACGGTGCGAGAGCTCAAGCTGCAGCATCGCAAGGCCGTGATCGGCAAGCTGGCGGTGGTGCTCGCCGCTCCAGACATCGACGTCGATGTCTTCCGGTCGCAGCTGAAGGACATCGGTCCAATGCCGAACCCGATCTCCCTTCTGGTTTCCAAGGACGACCGGGCTCTTGTGGCCTCAAGCTTCATCGCCGGCGAACGGGCGCGCGTAGGCCGCCTCGATATCGACGATCCCGTCATCCAGGAGGCGGCCTTGCAGGCGAGGCTCCGGGTCATCGACATTACCTCGATCAAGACCTCCGACGGGTTGGGCCACGACCGCTACGCATCGCTCGCGAAGTTCGGCGCCCAGCTTGCTTCCTTCGAGAGCGGCAGGCGGTCGACCGCCGGCGATGTCGGCGCCTTCGTCTTCGATGCCGCAGGCGCTGCAGTCGCAAGCCCGTTTCGCCTGGCTGGGCGTGTCGTTCGCCCGCAATAGACCGATAGCCTGCTCATCTGGTCGATCGGGATTGTGTACAATGTGACTATTAAATTGTCAGATGCCTAAACGAAGCGCAGACTTCCATCGTGGCCGAGTCGGCCACTGGGGACATGGGAGGGCATTATGAGCATTCAAAATCCGTCTCCCTCGTTGTACAACGAGGATCTTGCGCCCGCGGAGGAGCGTAAGTGGGGCGCATTCAGCATCTTCAACGTCTGGACGTCGGACGTCCATAGTCTTTGGGGCTACTATCTGGCGGCAAGCCTGTTCCTGCTCTGCGGCAGCTTTGTGAACTTCGTCATCGCTATCGGCATCGGCTCCCTCGTCATCTTCTTCCTGATGAGCCTGGTCGGCAATGCCGGCGTGCGCACCGGTGTACCCTTTCCGGTTCTGGCGCGCGCCTCCTTCGGCACGTTCGGCGCCAACGTTCCGGCTCTGGTCCGGGCGGTGGTCGCCTGCTTCTGGTACGGCGCGCAGACCGCCGCCGCATCCGGCGCGATCGTCGCCTTGCTGATCCGCAACGAGAGCCTGCTCGCCTTCCACCAGAACAGCCACATGCTCGGCCACTCGACCCTCGAACTCATCTGCTACATCATCGTCTGGGCGCTGCAGCTGCTGATCATTCAGCGCGGCATGGAAACGGTCCGCAGGTTCCAGGATTGGGCAGGTCCTGCCGTCTGGATCATGATGCTGATCCTGGCCGTCTATCTGGTCGTCAAGTCAGGCACCTTCTCGTTCGGTTCAGAAATCCCGCGTGACGTGCTGATCGAAAAGACCAAGGATGCCGGCGTGCCGGGCGAGCCCGGCTCCATTGCCGCACTTGCCGCCGTGGCGGCCACCTGGATCACCTATTTCGCGGCACTCTACCTGAACTTCTGCGATTTCTCGCGTTACGCGACGAGCGAAAAGGCGCTGCGGAAGGGCAATCTCTGGGGTCTGCCGATCAACCTCCTGGCATTCTGCCTCGTCGCAGGTGTCACGACCACGGCCGCCTTCACCGTGTACGGTGAAGTCCTGCTGCATCCGGAAATGATCTCGGCGAAATTCGACAGCTGGTTCCTGGCGCTGCTTGCGGCGCTGACATTCGCGGTTGCAACGCTCGGCATCAACGTCGTGGCAAACTTCGTCTCGCCGGCCTTCGATTTCGCCAATGTCTTCCCGCGCCAGATCAACTTCAAGCGCGGCGGATATATCGCCGCTTTGATCGCCCTCGTGCTCTATCCGTTTGCTCCCTGGGAGACGGGTGCTGCGCATTTCGTCAACTTCATCGGTTCGACGATGGGGCCGATCTTCGGCATCATGATGGTCGACTATTATCTCATCCGGAAGAGCCAGCTGAACGTCGAGGCGCTCTACCGGGAGAATGGCGAATTCCGGTTCCAGAACGGCTGGCACGGCAATGCCTTCATAGCCTTTGCGGTCGGTGCGCTGTTCTCGTCGATCCTGCCGACCTTCACCTCAGTCCTGCCGGATTGGTGGGGCACCTATGGCTGGTTCTTCGGCGTCGCCATCGGCGGGGCGATCTATTTCGTGCTGAGAATGGGCGCTCGGCGCAATCCGGCCTTCGCCTCATGACGCAACAAAGGCGCCTGGCCGTCGCCGGGCGCCTTCATCTTCTGTCAGAAGCGGATGCATGTTTTGCGAAATGGCATTATGATCGGCGCAACGCCTGACCGGCGTTTGTTGCGGATACGTGATCCGCGGGACGGGGAGGACGGCAGGATTTGGAGCGGCTGAAGGATCTGGACAGTGTTTCCGCGCGGGTCGGCAGCGGGTCGGCGTCGCCTCCTTATGAGCGGCGCGGCGTCGTGGCCGCGGCCGTCTACGAGCATGGGCAGCGTATTCGCGACATCAGGATAGAGGAAGCCGGCGAGTGGCGAAGCCGGGAGAATGCCATCGTCTGGATCGGCCTGCACGAGCCGGATGAAGTGCTGCTGCACCAGATCCAGGCCGAGTTCAATCTGCATCCGCTAGCGATCGAGGACGCGGCGCAGCCCCACCAGCGCCCGAAGCTGGAAATTTACGGCGAGGCGATGTTCATCGTCGCCCGCACCGCCCATATGAAGGATGGCGAAATCATCTTCGGCGAAACGCATCTCTTCGTCGGCCGCGGTTACGTTGTCTCCGTTCGTCACGGCGAATCCTCCTCTTATCTTGCGGTCAGGCAGCGGTGCGAGGCGACGCCCGCCGCCCTTGCCCACGGCGAGAACTACATCCTCTATTCCATCCTTGATTTCATCGTCGACAACTACATGCCTGTCATCGAGGTGGTGCAGGAAGAGGTCGAGATGCTTGAGGATCTCGTGCTGCGCGAACAGCTGGGAAAATCTGACATCGAGCGGCTTTACATGCTGCGGCGCAAGCTTCTGCGGCTGCGCAACGCCGTGGTGCCGCTCGTCGACGTCTGCCGACGATACGAGCATATCGATCTTCCCGGCATGGATCCGACGCTGCAATCGCTGTTTCGCGATGTCACCGATCACGTGCGCCGGGTTCAGGAAGATATCGATGCATTGCGCGAGGTGCTCGCCTTCGCCTTCGAAGCCAGCGTCATGATCGGCCAGACGGAACAGACGGCGATCGCCCGCAAGCTCGCCGCCTGGGCGGCGATCCTCGCCGTTCCCACCGCGATCGCCGGCATCTACGGCATGAATTTCAGCGATATGCCGGAATTGAAATTCCAGTATGGCTATTTCGTCGTATTGGGCGTCATCGCTGTCCTGTGCCTCAGCCTATTCGGCTTCTTCCGCCGGCGAAAATGGCTTTAGTCAGGACAGCGCTTTCAACAGCCGATTTCGGTGTATGCCGATATAGCCGATGTCGTTCAGATAGAGCCTGGCGTCTCCTGCATCGACGTCTTCCGCGAAGATCTCGTCGCCGGCCGCAGCCCTTGCCAACATGAAATCGACGAGGGCTTGCAGCCGGCTGCAGATCATCTCGGGAAGCCGGCGCCGTTCTTCCATCGTCGCGCCATAGGCGTTGCAGAAGATTTTCGCCCGCCGCAGCTGGTCGTCCAGACCGAATGCCACCGAGGGGTTGGCAGGATCGGAGAGGGGCGCCCAGCGATAGACCGCATAGGCGAGATCCCAAAGGCGCGGGGCGGGATGGGCAGTGTCGAAATCGATGATCCCGACAGCCTCCTCATTGACTGTCGCCACATTATAGGGCGCATAGTCTCCGTGACAGACGATCTCACGTGGCTCCTGCGGCGGCAGCATCCATATCTGAGCATCGTCATCCAATCCCAGAAAGCCTTGAGATGCAGTATGAAAATCGCGCAGAAGTCTCGCTGCTGACATCAGCATGCGCTCCGATCCGACAAGGGGATCACTGAGGTCTTCACAGACGCGCCCTGCGAGGTAGCTGACGACTTCCTGATCGTCGCCGGTAATTTGAACGGGCTGCGGAGCCGCCGAAAAGCCTTTGCTTCGGAGATGGCGCAAGAACCGGTGCGTGGTCGGCGTCCATGCGCCGGATGGTCTGATGACGGTATCGCCGTCGCGCCAGATCTGTCCGGTTCGCCCGCCCTCCAATAATTTCACGCATGGCCTCCAGATTTCAGTTTTTCGATATGGGCCTGAACCGTAGCGGCAAGGTTCGTCTCATGGCAGTTCCGGTAGAACGCCGCCGTGTCCAAAGGCATCCCGTCGGGAATGGCGACGAAGTCGTCAAGCCGGAAACCACTTGTACTGCCGAGTTCAGGGTCAGCCAGCCGGCTTTCACTCAGACCGCGGACGCGAACAGCCAGGGCTTCGAAATAAGCAAGGTTCTCATCCACTACCGAAGGCGAAGATGTTCTGCCGTGCGCGGGAATGACCAGTTTCGCATCAAGGTCACGGATCCGTCTGAGCGAGGAGCGGATCTGGCGAAGATCATCGGCAATCCTGCTCCCGACTTCGGGAATGGGATATTCCACCGCGTCGACGGCCAGGCAGATGCGGAGTTCCGGAATCCAGACGGCGATATGGTCAGGCGTGTGTCCCGGCGTATGAATGAGTTCCAGCGTCAGATCGCCGCCGTGCAGAACCATCGAGCCGGAGAAGGTGATATCCGGGCCGATGAGTTCGACATTTGCAAACCGCATTTCCTGGCTAGCCTTGTCCTTCAGGATCTGCTGCGTGGAAGCATCACGCAGACGGTCGAGCGCTGCGGCATGCGCAATGATCGGAGCACGCCCCGAAACCGCAGAGTTTCCCCAGAAGTGATCCCAATCCATATGCGAATTGACGACGATCAGCGGGCGATCCTCGCCTCTGTCGCCAAGCAGATCCAGCGCCATCCGGCACAGTTCGGGCGTGCCGAGCGTATCGATCAGGACATTGAACCTCTCGGTCCGCACAAACACGGCATCGACCTCGTCTCCAGCCCGGAGGATAATGATGCGCTCGTCAAGTCCGGGATGGGAGCATAATTCTACCGCTGGGTTCACGTCTGCCCGCCTTCGTTGCAATCGCAGTGATATCATCTACTACATCAAATCTCGTTTGGATGCTCGCCCGCTAAGGGCTCCCAGATGTCCGCTCCACCGGCACTGGCACATCCCACCGTTCCATCACGGCGTTCGGCACAGTGACCGCACAGATCACCATTACGCTGGGCTTCGAGCGGCCGAGGTTCTTCGGCGTCCATTGCGCCTGGAGCGGGACGGCGCATCGGGGAACCAGCACCTTCGCGTTCGGTTCCAGCACGTTCCAGCGCTGGTGCCCCCTGGCGGTCTCCTGCGTGATGAAACGCCTGGCCTCCTCGCGGATTTCGAACAGGCCGTGCTTATCAGGTGTCGAGCGGTCGGTCTCGATGCTCCAGGAGGCGAGGAAGGGTATGCAAGCCGTGAGGGCGGTAATGACGACTATTGATCGAAGCATTGATGGGTGGGCTCTCAACCGCTCGATGATTACCGGATTGGAAACAGTCAGAGGATCTTTTAGCGCATGGCGGCAATATCTCTACCGGCAAATCCCAGGACTTCCTTCTCTCGTTGAGCGCGACGACCTGGCTGATGATGTCGTCTCCCGTCCCGCATGCCCCATGCAGCCGTGAATTGACGGTTTGAGTGGAACAACCTCCGCCAAAGGAAGTTTGCCTGAAAAGCAACTCGAGGCGGCGGCCGATGTTACTCTCTGCGAAGCAGGGTGCTTTCAGCACCCCACCCCGGATCTATTATGTCAACCCGCTACTTCTCCAAGGTATCGATGCATGGTGTGAGGTTTTCGGCCATGCGGCGGATACCGGCTTTGATTATGTTCTGACCGCGCCGCTCTTCGAGCGGGGCGGGGACTGCAGCGTCTTTACCTCCCGGGACTTCGATCGCCTCGATCCTGACCTGCAGCTCGGCAGCGCGGTCGATGATGGGCTATCGCGCTTGGTGGAGGCCGCGGAGAAGAGCGGCGTCGGCCTGATGATGGACCTGATGCTCGACGGGAAAGTCGGCGATGCGCAAGCCGGCTTTCGTCCGGTCGATCCTCGACGCTCGCCGCTCGATCCGGCGGAGCCGATGAACACGATCGGGTCCGAGCGGCAATTGCGTTTGTTGGGAGAGTGGACCGAACGGCTATGGCGGCTGTCCGGACTCGGCCTCTCCGGCTACCGGGTGCTCGGGATCGATCGCGCCGCACCGTCGCTTTTCAAATCGCTGATCGCTGCGGTGCGCGAGAAGGCTGACGCTCAATTTCTCGCCTGGACGCCCGGCACCGATTTTGCGGTAAGAAGAGCGATCGCCGATGCAGGCTTTTCAGGCTGTTTTTCATCGATGGCCTGGTGGGATCTCGACGAGAGATGGTTCGTCGAGGAGCACCGCGTCCAGGAGGCGCTCGGCTGGCAGGTTGCCTTTCCCGAACCGCCCTTTGCCAGGCGGATCGCGCATGGGTCCGAGAGCCGTGAAATCCTCGAGCGGCGTGCCGTCAGAGCGCTGCGGCTTGCCGCCTCGCTCGGCGGTGGTCTCATGGTTCCCATCGGTTTCGAATATGGTGCGGCGACACCGCTCGATCCGACCCATGGCGATGGTTCCGGGCTGCGGAGGCTGCGCCATGATCTCGCCTTCGACATCTCCTCCGAAATACGCGTCGCCAATGCCGAGATCGGCAGGTCCGGCCACGCGCGCGCTCCATCGCTTCGCCTGATCCGCAACGCCAATGGGCCGGTTTCGGCGCTTGTGCAATCCGAGGAGCAGGATCTTCGCAGCGCATCGAATGTGCGGTTCGTCCTGATTAACAAGGACCTCAGGAGAAGCGCTTCCGCACCAATGACGGCCCTTCGCGAAGCTGCCTCCGGTTATCTTCCCGTCGCCGCCGATGCGGTCCTGCGCTTGCGGGCAGGGGAAATGCGGATCATCGAAGCCAAAGCGCCCGAGCCGATCGCATCCCGGCCAGCTATCGACGTTGAGCAGGCAATCGCTTCGCCGCGGCTTGCGATCGAAAACATCATGCCTCGGGTCGATGACGGACGATTTCCCGTAAAGCGTGTGGTCGGCGAAACCGTCACAGTCGAGGCCGATATATTCGCGGACGGCCACGACCCGATCGCCGCCGTGCTGCTCTGGCGGCCGCACGATCCCATGGCGGAGTGGAACGAGACGGAGATGCAGTTGGTCGAGAACGACCGCTGGCGTGCCGAATTCCTGCTGGAACGCGTCGGGCGCTATGAATTCGCGGTCGAAGCGTGGAAGAACCCGTTCGCGATCTTCCGCTACGAGCTGACCAAGAAGAACGATGCCAGGCTGGACCTGAAACTGGAGCTGCAGGAAGGATTGGACCTCGTCCACACCGCGAAGGCCGAAGCGCCGGCGGCACTCGGCGCAGAGTTGCAGGCGCTCATCGACAGTCTTGAAAACGCTTCCGATGCCGAGCGCACGACGATCTTGCTCGACCCCGAGACAGCCGAGTTGATGAACCGGGCCGATAAGCGGCCTTTCCGGCTTCGCTCCACGACAAGCTCCGTCGATGCCGAACGCAAGTCGGCGGCTTTCGCCAGCTGGTACCAGATCTTCCCGCGTTCGCAAAGCGGAGATCCGAACCGGCACGGGACCTTTGACGACGTCATCCCGAGACTGCCGGATATCCGCGGCATGGGCTTCGACGTGCTCTATTTCCCGCCGATTCATCCGATTGGAACGACCAACCGGAAGGGGCGGAACAACAGCCTGAAGGCAGCACCCGGCGATCCGGGAAGTCCTTATGCCATCGGCTCCAAGGAGGGCGGCCATGACGCAATTCATCCAGAGCTTGGAGATTTCGAGGATTTCGGCCGATTGGTCGAGGAGGCGGGTCGGCATGGGCTGGAGATCGCACTCGATCTTGCAATCCAGGCTTCGCCGGATCATCCCTGGCTGACGGAACATCCCGGCTGGTTCGACTGGAGGCCCGATGGCACAATCAAATATGCGGAGAACCCGCCGAAAAAGTACGAGGACATCGTCAATGTCGATTTCTATACGAAAGACGCGCTGCCCTCCCTGTGGGTGGAACTCAGGGATATCGTCCAGCTTTGGGTCGACCAGGGCGTCAAGCTGTTTCGGGTCGACAATCCGCACACTAAACCCTTCCCGTTCTGGGAATGGCTGATCGGCGATATCAGGGCGCGCCACCCCGAGGTCGTCTTCCTGTCGGAAGCCTTCACCAAGCCGAAGGTCATGTACCGGTTGGCGAAGATCGGCTTCTCCCAGTCCTATACCTATTTCACCTGGCGCAATACCAAGTGGGAGCTCGAGCAATATATGCGGGAGCTGACCGAGACGGCGCCGAAGGAATTCTTCCGCCCGCATTTCTTCGTCAACACCCATGACATCAATCCGGATTTCCTCCAGAACGCGCCGCGCCCGGCCTTCCTGATCCGCGCGGCATTGGCCGCGACGCTTTCCGGACTGTGGGGCGTCTATAACGGCTTCGAACTCTGCGAGGGGCGTCCCGATGCCAAGCGCAAGGAATATGCCGACAGTGAGAAATACGAGATTCGCGCCTGGGATTACGACAGGCCGGGCAACATCATCGCCGAAATCCGGATGTTGAACCGCATCCGGAACGAAAACACCGCGCTGCATTCGCATCTCGGGCTGACGCTGCTGAACGCGTGGAATGACAGTATCCTGTTCTTCGAGAAGGCGAGCCGCGCCCGCGACAATGTCCTGCTGATCGCGATCAGCCTCGATCCCCACAATTTTCAGGAGAGCAATGTCGAGCTGCCTCTGTGGAAATGGGGGCTTGGGGACGGCGGCGCGCTCGACGCCGAGGATTTGGTCACGGGGCACCGGTTCAGGTGGAACGGCAAATGGCAGAGAGTGAGTTTCAATCCTCAGATCCTGCCCTTTGCGATCTGGCGCGTTCGCGCAGCGGAGGCATGAATGGACACGATGAATCCCGGTAGCGTCGACCCGCTGCTCTGGTACAAGGATGCGATCATCTATCAGTTGCACATCAAGTCGTTCTACGACGCCAATGGCGATGGTGTCGGCGATTTTGCCGGACTGCACCAGAAGCTCGATCACATCGCAGCGCTCGGCGTCAACGCCATCTGGCTTTTGCCTTTCTTTCCCTCACCGCGCCGCGACGATGGATACGACATCGCCGACTACGGCAATGTCAGCCCGGATTACGGGACCATGGAGGATTTCCGCGCCTTTGTTGACGCCGCCCATCAGCGAAATATCCGCGTCATTATCGAGCTCGTCATCAACCATACCTCCGACCAGCATCCCTGGTTCCAGCGCGCACGCCATGCACCTGCGGGATCGCCGGAGCGGGATTTCTATGTCTGGTCAGATAGCGACCAGAAGTTCCCGGAAACGCGCATCATCTTCCTCGATACGGAGAAATCGAACTGGACGTGGGATTCGGTCGCCGGCGCCTATTATTGGCACCGCTTCTATTCTCACCAGCCCGATCTCAATTTCGACAGCCCGCTTGTTATGGAGGAGCTGCTGAAGGTGATGCGCTTCTGGCTGGAGACCGGCATCGACGGTTTCCGCCTCGACGCAATTCCGTACCTCGTCGAGCGCGAGGGGACGATCAACGAAAATCTTCCCGAGACCCATGCGATCCTCAAGCGCATCCGTGCCGCTCTCGACGCCACTCATCCCGGCGTGATGCTGCTTGCGGAGGCCAATCAGTGGCCCGAGGACACGCGGGAATATTTCGGCGAAGGCGACGAATGCCACATGGCGTTCCACTTCCCGCTGATGCCGCGCATGTATATGGCGATCGCCAAGGAAGACCGCTTCCCGATCACCGACATCCTGCGTCAGACGCCTGAAATCCCGGAGAATTGCCAGTGGGCGATCTTCCTGCGCAATCATGACGAGCTGACGCTTGAGATGGTCACCGACGCGGAGCGGGACTATCTGTGGGAGACCTATGCATCCGACAAGCGCGCCCGCATCAATCTCGGCATCAGGCGGCGCCTGGCGCCGCTGATGGAGCGCGACCGCCGGCGCATAGAGCTGATGAACGCGCTGCTTCTGTCAATGCCGGGAACGCCCGTGATCTATTATGGCGATGAGATCGGCATGGGCGACAACATCTATCTCGGCGACCGCGACGGGGTGCGGACGCCGATGCAATGGTCGCCCGACCGCAATGGCGGCTTCTCCCGGACGGATCCGGCGCGACTCGTCCTGCCGCCGATCGCCGATCCGCTCTACGGTTTCGAGGCCGTCAATGTCGAAGCCCAGAGCACCGACGCGCATTCGCTGCTCAACTGGACGCGAAAGATGCTGGCGTTGCGTGGCCGGCATCCGGCCTTCGGACGCGGATCGCTGCGTTTCCTGTCGCCTGAGAACCGCAAGATCCTGGCCTATCTTAGGGAATATAACGGCGAGACGCTGATGTGCGTCGCAAACCTCTCGCGACTGCCCCAGGCGGTCGAGCTCGACCTCTCGGCCTTCGAGGGCCGCGTGCCGATCGAACTGACGGGCATGTCGCCGTTTCCACCGATCGGGCAACTGACCTATCTCCTGACACTGCCGCCCTATGGCTTCTTCTGGTTTCAGCTGGAGGCCGATGCCGATCCGCCGGCATGGCGCACTGCTCCACCCGAACAGCTTCCCGATCTCGTGACGATGGTGATCCGCCGCGGTCTGCTCGATCTGGTCGATGAGCCGCGGTTGGGACGCGTCCTTAGCAACGAAATTCTGCCCGCTTATCTCGCCAAGCGGCGCTGGTTCGGGGCGAAGGACCAGCCGCTTCAGGCGGCTCGGCTGATCTCGGCAACGCCGATCCCCTATGCCGAGGGGATCGTTCTCGGCGAATTGGAGGTGGATCTGCCGGATCACAGCGAATCCTATCAGTTGCCGCTGGCGGTCGCCTGGGATGATGCGCAACCCTCCGCTCTGACGCAGCAGCTCGCCCTCGGGCGGGTTCGTCAGGGCAGGCGGGTCGGCTTCCTGACGGATGGGTTCGCGATCGAGCCGATGGCGCGCGGCATCCTGCGCGGGCTGGCCGACCGCTCGCGCATCACCGGACGCACCGGCACACTCGAATTTCTCGGCACCGAGCGACTCGACCGCCTGCAGGTTACCGACGACATGCCGGTTCATTGGCTCTCGGCCGAGCAATCCAACAGTTCGCTGATCGTCGGCGACGTCGCCATGATCAAGCTAATCCGGCACATCTTCCCCGGCGTCCATCCGGAGGTCGAAATGACGCGGTTTCTGACCTGCGCGGGTTACGACCATACCGCGCCGTTGCTTGGCGAAGTAGCCCACACCGATTCCAGCGGCCGCCGCTCGACCTTGATCATCGTCCAGGGTGCGATCCGCAACCAGGGCGACGCCTGGAACTGGATGCTGAACAATCTGCGCCGCGCGGCCGACGAGCTCGTGTTGAACGATCCGGCGGTCGAGCCCGGCGACGATGTCTTTCAGCCGCTGATCAACTTCGTTGCCATGGTCGGCATGAGGCTTGGCGAATTGCACGTCGTGCTGTCCGGTGAAAATGCGGACGAGGCTTTCAGCCCTGTCGTCGCCGGCAACGATGAGGTCGAGGCGATCAAGAAGGCGGTGGCGGGCGAAGTCGCCTATGCCATGTCGAAACTGGCAGAACGCGAGGAAAATGCCGAGCCCGCGATCGATCAACTCGCCCGCCCGCTTCTGGAGCGCCGTTCCGAACTCATCGAGCTTGGCGCGCGTCTGGCGGAGAGCGCCCGCGGCGCGCTGATGACGCGCACCCATGGCGACTTCCATCTTGGCCAAATCCTGGTCAGCGAGGGTGACGCCGTCATTATTGACTTTGAAGGCGAGCCCGCCAAAAATCTCGCCGAACGCCGCGCCAAGACCGTTCCGCTCCGCGACGTCGCCGGGCTTTTGAGATCGCTGAGCTATCTCGTCGCCACTGCCCAGCTCGACAATGACGCGGTCACCGAACACGAAAACGAGGTGCGCCGGGACGCGATCGCGCGTTTCGGGCGCAATGCCGAAGAGGCTTTTCTCGATGCCTATTGGCAGGCGGTCTCCGTATCGAGGGCGCTCGCCATGCCGACCGAACAAAGACGGAGGATTCTCGATGCCTTTCTTCTCGAAAAGGCAGCCTATGAAATCGCCTATGAGGCCCGCATCAGGCCGAAGTGGCTGCCGATCCCGCTTGCCGGCCTTGCCGAAATCGTATCGCGCTTGGCGAGGGTGACGGCATGAATGTTGAACGCTCGGAACTTCTCGCCGGCATCGGGCATGATGCCCTCTGGGCCCTGATCGAGGGACGCCACGGCGATCCCTTCTCGATCCTCGGTCCGCATGAAAGCGGCGGCATGACGATCGTGCGCGTCTATCTGCCGGGTGCCGAAGGCGTCGATCTCATCGAAGCGGCGAGCGGCAGGGTGGTGACACCCTTCAGCATCGCTCACCCCTCCGGCCTGTTTGCGGCGGCGATGGGTTCGAGGATGCCCTACCGGTTGCGGATCACGTGGCCGGATGGCGAGCAGATAACCGAGGACCCCTATAGCTTCGGGCTTCTGCTCGGAGAGCTCGATCTCCACCTGATCTCCGAGGGCACCCATTACAGCCTAAGCCGGACGCTCGGCGCGGTCGAAATGTCGGTCGACGACGTCGCGGGCGTCCGCTTCGCCGTCTGGGCGCCGAATGCCCGCCGCGTTTCAGTTGTCGGCGATTTCAACGCCTGGGACGGGCGACGAAACCCAATGCGGCTAAGGCAGCCGGCGGGCGTCTGGGAGCTGTTCGTGCCACGGCTGGCGCCTGGCGAGAGATACAAGTTCGAGATCATCGATCCGCATGGAAACTGCTTACCGCAGAAAGCCGATCCGGTGGCGAGAGCGAGCGAAGCCGCCCCGTCCACCGCTTCGATCGTCGCATCCTCGACGCGATTTCGATGGACTGATGACAATTGGATGAGGGGCCGGTCGCGGCAGCAAAGACTGGAAGGGCCGATCTCCGTCTACGAGGTGCATGCCGGGTCCTGGCTGCGGGAGAATGGCGGGCGGTCGCTCGACTGGGTCGAGCTCAGCCAGCGGCTCGTTCCCTATGTTCGCGAGATGGGATTCACCCATATCGAGCTGCTGCCGATCATGGAGCACCCCTTCGGCGGCTCCTGGGGATATCAGCCGCTAGGCCTCTTCGCCCCGACCGGCCGTTATGGCACGCCTGAGGATCTCGCCTATTTTATCGACCGCTGCCATGGCGCCGGGATCGGCGTCATCCTCGATTGGGTGCCGGCGCATTTTCCCACCGACGTCTGGGGGCTCGCCCGCTTCGACGGCACCGCGCTCTACGAACACGAGGATCCGCGTGAGGGCTTTCATCGCGACTGGAACACGCTGATCTACAATCTCGGTCGCAATGAGGCGAAAGGCTTCCTGATCGCCAGCGCGCTCGAATGGCTCGAACGCTACCATATCGACGGATTGCGCGTCGATGCCGTCGCCTCGATGCTCTACCGCGACTACAGCCGCAACGAGGGGGAATGGATTCCCAACCGGTATGGCGGCCGTGAGAACCTGGAAGCGGTGGAATTCTTCAAGCACCTGAACAGCATCGTCCATGAGCGCTGCCCGCATGCGATGACGATCGCAGAGGAGTCGACCGCTTGGCCCGGCGTGACGAAACCGCCGGAAGAGGGTGGGCTCGGCTTCGACATGAAGTGGAACATGGGCTGGATGCATGACAGCCTGAGCTATATCGAGAAGGATCCGGTTTACCGGAGTTACCACCACGGCACGATGACCTTCAGCATGATCTATGCCTATTCCGAACGCTTCATTCTGCCGATTTCGCACGACGAGGTGGTCTACGGAAAGGGCTCGCTGCTCGGCAAGATGCCCGGCGACGAGTGGCAGAAGTTCGCCAACCTGCGCAGTTACCTCGCCTTCATGTGGGGCCATCCCGGAAAGAAGCTGTTATTCATGGGAAGCGAGATCGCTCAGCCTGGCGAGTGGAACCACGACGCCTCAATCAGCTGGGATGTGCTGGATCGGCCCGCGCATGCGGGAATCCAGCGGCTGGTCAAGGATCTGAACGGCTTTTACAAAGACGAGCCGGCCTTGCAGTTTGGCGATTTCCATCACCAAGGCTTCGAATGGGCGGCGGCTGATGACGCCGTGAATTCCGTCCTCGGCATGCTGCGTTATGCCCCTGACCGCTCCTCGTCGGTGCTCGTCGTCTCGAATTTCACGCCGGTGCCGCGCTATGGCTATAGGATCGGCGTCCCGCAGGATGGCGTTTGGATCGAGAAGATCACGACGGACGCGGGCGAATATGGCGGCTCGGGCCTCGTCAACGGCGCAGTGTCGAGCGAACCAGTATCTGCCCACGGGAGGCCGCATTCGCTCTCGCTGACGCTGCCGCCGCTGGCGACGATCTTTCTCAAGTCGCCTTGATAGGGCTTCGCCTCCTTCCGGTCATTCGTGCGGAGCCGGATGGATGAAGGGCCAGGGGCTTGCCTCCGATCCCTTTTCAACTGGAACTTCGATGAGGACGGGCTCGTCGAGTGCAAGGGCTTTCTCCAGCACGTCCCTTAATTCGCCGGGGCTCGTCGCCTTGAAGGATCGGATGCCGAAGCTTTCGCCGAGAGCGACGAAATCGGGATTGGTCAGATCCGAGCCGAGAGTGCGGCCCTTATAGGTCTGCTTCTGGTCGCGCAGCACATTGCCATAAGCGGAATTGTTGAACACGATGGCGACCACGGCGATCCTGTGCTGTACGGCGGTGGCAAGCTCCTGAACGCCGAACATGAAGCCGCCATCACCCGAAACGGAGATCACGGCTTTGTCGGGATGGGCGACTTTCACGCCCAAGGCGGAGTTGAAGCCGAAACCGAGATTGTCCTGATAGCCGCATGTCACATATTGACGAGGACCGTAGGTCGGGAAGGCAAAGCGGGCGGTAAAGCCCATCTGGCTGACTTCCTCGACGAAGAAGCCGTCTCTCGGCAGGGCCTCGCGAATGGCTTCGAGATAGCCAAGCTGCGGCTGCACCGCCGAAAAACGAGACCTTGCCTCTTCATTGAGTTCGGCAAATTCACCTGTGCGATCCTCGCGGCCGGAACCGGCCAGCGCATCGATCAGCGCCTTCGTTCCAACCTTGGCGTCCGCGACGATACCGACATCCGGCTTGAGGCGGACCATTTCGGTCGGATCGATATCGATGCGGATGATCTTGAGCCCCTTGGGAAGCCACTTCCAGCGCATGAACTGCAATTCGAGCCGGCTGCCGATCCCGATCAGCACGTCGACCTTCTTCCAATATTCATAGGCGGCGACGAAATTCAGATAATTCGGATGGTCGTCGGGGACGATGCCCTTGCCGGAGCGATGCGATGTCACCGGTGCCTGCAGCAGTTCCGCAAGCGCGGCGATATCCGCGCCGGCATCCGCCGCGCCACCGCCAACCATGATCATCGGATTACTGGCGCTTGATATCAGCGCCGCCGCGGCGGCGATCTGATCGGGATTGATTGCCGGATGAGGCGCTCTCGCGCCAATGGGAATGTCTACTTCAGGGCCGGATTGTCCGAACACGTCCCAAGGGGCTTCAACCGCTCCCGGGCCCTGGCGGCCGGAGCGCATCTTGGCGACAACCCCCGCCATGATGACACCGGCTTCGGACTGGTGATTGATGCGTTCCGCCGTCTTGGTAATCCCGCGCATTGTCGCGAGTTGATCCGGCAGTTCGTGCAGCTGTCCTCTGCCTCGGCCGATGAGGTGCGACATGATGTTGCCGGTGATGCAGAGCACCGGCGCGTTGGCGCCGTAAGCGGTGCAGAGGGCCGCGCCCGAATTGAGGACGCCCGGGCCGGGCACGACGGTATAGGCGCCGATCCGGCCGGTGGATTTGGCATAGCCGTAGGCCATATAGGCCGCACCCTGTTCGTGCCTTGTATGGATGAACCGGATCTTGTCGCCGGCGTCATAAAGCGCATCGTTGAAATCATACATATGGGCGCCGGGGATGCCGAAGACCGTGTCGATCCCATGGGCGACAAGCGATCGGGTGATCGCCTGGCCGGTCGTTTCTTTCCTGCTCATTCGGAGGCTCCAACGGAGTGTTGATTTATTTACTTCAGGCAGCCTTCGGCCCTGAGCGCGGCGACGATGGCGCCGGCATCGGCGGGCTGCATGCCGGCAAGATTCATGCGGCCGGAATCCGCCATGTAGATGCCATGGTTTGCCCTGAGCGCGATCGCCGTTTCCTTACGCATGGAGAGATTGGAAAACAGGCCGCGCTGCCGGCGGATGAAGGCCAGTTCGGTCGAGGCAGCAGCCAGCGCCGCGCGATTGCCGTTAATGCGCTCGCACATTTCTTCGAGTTCGGCGCGCCACATTGCCGTCATTTCTGCGCTTTCGAGAATGGCCCTGACGACGGCAGCCCCATGATCCGGCGGCATGGACCAGTTGACGCGGGCAAGCGCCGCCATGTTGCTTTCCGCCTTTCTGACGTCATCGGCATTGCGAGCCACGACATAAAGTGCGCCGACGCGTTCGCGATAGAGGCCGAAGTTCTTGTCGCAGGAATAGGCGATCAGCGCCTCGTCGACCGCATCGAGGATCATGCGTGTCGGGGCGGCATCCTGTTCGAGGCCGTCGCCGAGCCCCTGATAGGCAAGATCGATGAAGGGCACCAGCCTGTGCGCGACGAGGAGGTCGGTAATCTTTCGCCACTGCTCGATGGTGAAATCGATGCCAGTTGGGTTATGGCAGCAACCGTGAAGCAGCACGACGTCGCCTTCCCCGGCGGAAGACAAGGCGGAGACGACGCTGTCGAATGTCACCTGCTGTGAAGTCAGGTCCACGAAGGCGTATTCCTTCACGCCCAAGCGTGCCGAAGCGAAAATCGGTGCATGGTTGGGCCAGCTCGGCCTTCCCAAAAAAACTTTTGCTGATGGGTTTGCCGTTTGAATGAGCTCCGCGCCGAGACGGAGCGCGCCGCTGCCGCCGGGCGTTTGAATACCGGCGAGCCGTTGGGTGAATTTCGGCGCGTTGCCGAAGATGATCGGCTCAAGCAGGCGCACGAATTGCAGATCGCCTTCGGGGCCGAGGTATTTCTTGCTGCCCTGGGTCTCCAGGAGAAACTGCTCCGCCGCCTTGACGGCCCGCATGACGGGCGTGCGTCCCATGCCATCGCGATAGACGCCGACGCCGAGGTCGATCTTTCCGGCACGATCGTCGGCCTGGAAGGCCTTGATGAGGGCGAGCAGGCTATCGGCCGGCCGGCTGTTCAGTTGGTCAAACACGGTTCCACCTCGCTTTTGCATTGTGGCTGGAGATTAACTGAACTGTCACGGCGAATTTCTGCGATTTTCACCCCTGGAGTCCGCGATCGTGCAGACAATCGGCGGAAGCGGCCTATAATGTGCAGAAAATCACCGTCTGGAGTGATGGTCATGCTTGATCCGTTCGATATCAAATTGCTCGCCGCCCTCCAGCAAAACAGCGAGATGACGCAGGGCGAGTTGTCCCAGAAGGTCAACCTGTCCGCCACTCAATGCGCGCGCCGTTTGGAAAGACTGCGCAAAGAGCAATATATCCAGAGCGTCGTCGCTATCCTCAATCCGGTGAAACTGGGTTTCACCGTCGTCGCACATACGCTCGTCAGCCTTCGAGCCCATACCGAAGGCGGAAACGAGCGGCTCCATCGTTTCATCGAGACTGCGCCGGAGATCCTGGAATGTTACTCGCAGACAGGCGACGCCGACTTTCTGATGAAGGTCATGACGCGTGACCTCGACCATCTCAGCCAGTTTCTCGAAAGAATGATCCGGGTCACCGACAATCTGGCGTCGGTCAAATCGAGCATCGTCCTCAAGACGATTAAAAAGACGACCGCTTTGCCGCTGCAGATCGTGACGTGAGAGCGGCCGTTCTCACCTGAGATAGTGGATATGCGGGCGCGAATGATGGGCGGAGGCTTCGATGCGGGCTTCGACCGAAAAGACCTCGCGCAGCAGCGCCTCGCTCAGCACATCCTCTGGCGCGCCTGACGCGACGATCCGGCCCTGCTGCATGATAGCAAGCTCGTCGCAGAACATGGCGGCATGGTTGAGATCGTGCAGGGCGACGATGCTGGTGATCGGCAGGCCGGAAACGAGCCGCATCAGGCCGATCTGGTGCTGAATGTCGAGATGGTTTGTCGGTTCGTCGAGGATGAGTTCCTGCGGCGACTGGGCAAGCGCCCTGGCGATGTGGGTGCGCTGCTTTTCGCCGCCCGATAGGCTCTGCCAGCGATCGTTGCGCTTTTCGGCCATGCCGGCGCGGGCGAGCGCTGCCTCGACCGCCTCTTCGTCAGCCTTCGTCCAGCCGGAGAACATCGACCGGTGCGGGAAACGGCCGAGCTTGACGACGTCGATGACCTTGAGATTGGCGTTCGTCGTTGCGTGCTGCTCGACGAAGGCGATACGCCGGGCGATCGAGCGGCGGCTGATCGTGCCGATATCGCTCCGGTCGAGTGTGACGCGGCCGGAATGCGGCCGCTTCAGGCCCGCGAGAAGCCGCAGCAGCGAGGTCTTGCCCGAGCCGTTCGGTCCGAGCAAGCCGAGCATCAGGCCGGGCTGCGCCTCCATGGAGACGCCGTCCAGAATGGTCTTGCTGCCAATTTTCCAGGTGAGGTTGTCGGCCTTGATGCTCATGACGCGCGCTGGAACCGGTAGAGGATGATCGAGAAGAAGGGCACGCCGACCAGCGCCGTTACGACTCCGATCGGCAGGATCTGGTTGGGAATGAGGGCACGCGCGGCGATGTCGGCGAGCACCATGAAGATGGCGCCTGATATGGCGCAGGCCGGCAGAAGACGGATATGAAGCGGCCCGACGACGAAGCGGGCGACATGCGGCACGACGAGGCCGACGAAGCCGATCGAGCCGACCATGCTGACGATCGTGGCGGTCATCATGGCCGTCAGCGCGAAGAGCACCATGCGGGCGCGCCCGACATTGACGCCGAGCGAGGATGCCGCCTCGTCGCCGAAGGCGAAGGCGTCGAGCACGCGGGCATAGAGCACACAGGCGGCAAGGCCGAGGCCGACGACGACCGAAACAAGCGCGAATTCCGGCCATCGCACGCCGCCGAAACTGCCGAGCAGCCAGAACATGACGTCGCGGGCCTGCTGGGCATTGGCCGAGGTGGTGACGATATAGGAGGTCGAGGCGTTGAAGAGCTGCGATGCGGCGACACCGGCGAGAATGGTGCGGTCGGCGCCGCCGCGGGTGCCGTTCGACAGCAATGCGACGAAGAAGAAGGCTGCGAAGGCGCCGGCAAACGCGCCTGATGACAGCGATACCGCGCCCGAGCCGAGCCCGAGGATAACGATTGCGACGGCGCCGGTAGAAGCGCCGGCCGAGATGCCGAGCACATAGGGTTCGGCAAGCGGGTTGCGCAGCAGCGACTGCATGATGGCGCCCGACAGCGCCAGTCCGGCGCCGCAGAAGGCGGCGACGAGCGCGCGGCTTAGGCGGTAATCCCAGATGACCGTCTCGTGGATGCGGTTCAGCTCGACCGCGGTCCATCCGAGCCGGTTGGTGACCGCCGAAAAGGTGGTCGCCAGCGGAATCGGCAGATCGCCGATCCCGACGCTGACGCCGATGGCGACAGCGATGAGGCAGAAGGAAGCGAGCAGCAGTGCGGTGACCGCTCCCAGCTGCCGGAAGAGACGGCCTGCGTCGGTCACTTCCGCAGACCGAGCGCCTTCAGCTGCTCGGCTACCTGCTCGGCGCCGTAGATCGTTCGGATGGTCGGGTTCATGGCCTGGCCGTCCATGACGACGAGAGCCTTGTTCTTGACGGCCGGGATCTGGCTGACGGCCGGATCGGAGTTCAGGAAGTTGATCTTGGCTTCGGGCTTGTCGAGCTCCCAGCGGTTGCGGTCGAGGCTGGCGACGACGATGACGTCGGGGTTGGAGGCGATGATGCCTTCCCAGCCGACGGTCGGCCATTCTGCGTCGGCGGTGATCGCATTATGTCCGCCGAGCAGATCGGCGATGAAGCCGGAGGCGCTGTTTTTACCACCAACATAGGCGTCGGCCGACGGGCTGGGGCTGGAAAACCAGAAGACGTAGGACAGGTTCTGGCCGTCCTTGGCAACGCTCCCGCGAAGCTTGGCTTCACGCGCCTTGAAATCGGCGATCAGCGCCTGGCCCCGATCGGCGACATCGAAAATCTGAGAGAGTTCGTCGATCTCCTTGTAGAGAAGATCCATGTTCCACAACTCGCGGCGGCTGCCGTACTGGTCCTTGACGTCCTTGGTGCTGAGGCAGGTGCTCGGCGAGAGGTAGGTTGAGACGCCGACCCTGTCGAAATCCTCGCGCTTGGCGATCTTGCTGTTCGGGCCGACCAGGCTTGGCAAGGCCACCGCCACGAAATCGGGATTTTCCGCGAGCATCGACTCGAAGGTCGGCATCTCGACGGTGAGAAGCTTGACCTTGGCATTTGCCTCGGCGAGCTGCGGCAGAACCTTGCTCGGCCAGAAGGCGGTGCCGACCATCTTGTCCTGAAGGCCGAGCAACAGCAGGATTTCCGCGCTGTTCTGGCCAAGCCCGATCGCCCGTTCGGGCGCCTTCTTGAAGGTCACCTCAGCGCCGCAGTTTTCGAGCGTCAGCGGGTAGGTGGTCGAGCCGGCAAATGACGGGGCCGCGGCAAGGCCGATTAGAGCGGAGAGGCCGCAGGCGGCCAGAAGTGATTTAAAGCAGATCACGTAGAAATCCCGGTGCGTGAGTTTATGGGCGGGGGTATAGCCACAGGAGGCGCAGGAAAACAAGACCAAATGGATCAACTTATCGCAGAAATCGACGGTGCTGGACACTGCGCCCAGTTAACTCGCCTGCCAGACCATGTCCTAAGTCCAGATACTGCTATCGTTTTCGAGAAACTTCCGGATCGCCTGCGAGAGAGCTCGTGGGTTCTCCTCGGCCACGTGATGGCCGCTGTCGATGCCGAAGCCGTGCACGTCCTCGGCCCAGTTTCGCCAGATAGCGACGGGATCGCCGTAGATCTGTTCCATATCGTCGCGCAACGACCAGAGGCACAGCATGGGGCAGATCACTTTCCGGCCGGTATCGCGGCCCTCGCGGTCGTGGCGGTGGTCGATACTGAGGCCGGCGCGGTAATCCTCGATCATCCCGTGGATCACGGCTGGATCGTGGATAATGTCGATAAGGTCGTCATAGGCCGGCCTTCCCATCAGTTCAGGCGAGAGTTTGTCGTACCATGCCAAGGGATCGGCCATGATCGCCCGCTCCGGCTTTTCCGGCTGAGCGAAGAAGAACCAGTGGTACCAGTCCCGGGCAAATTTCCAGTCGGCGCGTTCGAGATGCTCGATAACGGGGATGCCGTCGGCGATGACGAGTTTCTGCACGCGATCGGGATGGTCCATCGCCATGCGGAAGGCAGTCAGGCTTCCGCGGTCGTGGCCGACCACCGCGAAGTTTTCGTGCCCCAGTCGCCGCATCAGCGCGACCAGCGCTTCAGCCTTGGCGCGCTTCGAAGAGTTGCTGCTGTCGGGAGCATCGGCCGGCTGGTAGGAGCGGCCGAAGCCGGGAAGGTCGGGGCAGACGACCGTGTAGTCGGGCGCCAGCAGCTCAGCCACCTTCCCCCAGGTCATATGCGTCCTGGGATGGCCGTGGAGGAGAAGAACGGCTGGTCCTGATCCGCCGTGTCGGACGCGAAGCGAACCCGGTCCGACGTCGACGGAATCGAGAGAAAAGCCTTGGAACATGGTCAGCTGAGCTTGCCCACGAGCTTGGCATAATCCGAAAATGTCGCCCCTTCGCCTTTGCTGCCGGCTTCGCCGGCAAGCTGCAGCACACGGATTGGAAATAGGATTGCCGCCAGGTTGGCGCCGGAGAGCTCATGGTCGTCGTCCTCCTCGATAGCCCTTTTGGCTTTCGAGAGCGCGGCATCGATTTCCGCGCGCGTAAGCAATTCCTTTTCGACGATCGCGTCGCATATCGAGGCCATTGCCATGATCAGGCCCTTGAGCTGCAGATTGGCGGTATTCATGAGAACTCCCGGGTGAAGAAAGGATTTCTAGTCCTGTTCGACCGGCCGGATTGTGTCGACCGAGACCGTGCCGTCTAGGATACCCCGCTTTATATCACGTCTGTCCCGATCGATCTCGATCACGGTGTAGAGTTTGTCGTCACGAAAGGCGCTGGCATTGGCCGTGGTGACATCTTCGGCAGGCGCCGCATCGACTTCCATGAAATCGAGCTCGCGTGCCGCGGCAACGATTCTGGCATCGCCCGGCGTCCGGGCAGCGACGACGATGGCGCCGTGATTGGGCGCATTGCCCCATCTGGGATCGTCGGGTTTGGCGATCGGCTCAAGCCGGTAGATGTTCAGCACCTCGCCGCCGGTTTCGGACGATGCCTCCGCCGCGGCATCCTGCATCTGCGCTTGGCTCTCGACCGACTTTCCGAAGGTCGTCGGGCTGGTCGCATTGTTGATCTCGTCTTTCCCTGTCCTTGAGACGTTCGACATGTCGTTCTCCTTGTCAGGACGGAAACGACGGCCAGCGGGAAACTGTTCCCACGCCGGCAAAGTTTGGCCGTCGACACTGGGTTAGGCCTACCTCTGCAACCCTGCGGCACACCCATAGCCTTTTTCCAGTCGAGCACTAATTACCCTCTGTCGAACAGGGGGGATTTCGTGAGCACGCAAACCGGTGAATTTTCGCGCGACGACGCTGCTGCTGAGAGCATCAACGGGTACGACCACAAAAGCATGGCGTACGACGATGCCAGCGCCCTTTTAGAAGTGCTGGTCGCGGTCAGGCGCGGCGACTTTTCCGTGCGGATGCGCTCTGACCTGACCGGCGTGACCGGCAAAGTCGCCGATGCGCTGAACGACATCATCGCCGCCAATCAGCGCATGGCCCGGCAGCTCGAACATGTCGGCCAGGTCGTCGGCCGCGACGGGCGGACAAGTACCAGGGTGCGCTTCGGCCTGTCGGATGGTTCATGGTCGGAAATGGAAGGCTCGATCAATGGCCTGATCGACGATCTCCTGTGGCCGACCACGGCGGTCACCCGCACGATCACCGCGGTCGCCAAAGGCGATCTCTTGCAGACCGTGCCGCTCGATGTCGACGGGCGGGCGCTGAAGGGCGAATTCCTGCGCTCGGCCGATATCGTCAACACGATGATCAAGCAGCTCAGCGTCTTCACCTCGGAGGTGACGCGCGTTGCCCGCGAAGTCGGCACTGACGGCAAGCTCGGTGGGCAGGCGCAGGTGCCCGAGGTGACGGGCGTCTGGAAGGACTTGACTGAAAGCGTCAACTCGATGGCGTCGAACCTGACGGCGCAGGTGCGCAACATCGCGGAGGTGACGATCGCGGTCGCTAACGGCGACCTCTCCAAGAAGATTACCGTCGACGTGCGCGGCGAGATCCTGCAGCTTAAGGAAGCGATCAACACCATGGTCGATCAGCTGCGCTCCTTCGCTTCCGAAGTGACGCGCGTCGCCCGTGAGGTCGGCACCGAAGGCAAGCTTGGCGGCCAAGCGCTGGTGCCGGGTGTCGCCGGCACCTGGAAGGACCTGACCGACTCGGTCAACGCGATGTGCGGCAACCTCACAGCCCAGGTGCGCAACATCGCGCAGGTGACGACGGCGGTTGCGCGCGGCGATCTCTCGCGCAAGATCACCGTCGACGTTTCGGGTGAAATTCTGGAGCTCAAGGAAACCATCAACACGATGGTGGATCAGTTGAACGGCTTTGCCGGCGAGGTGACGCGTGTGGCGCGTGAAGTCGGCACCGAAGGCCGCCTTGGCGGCCAGGCGCAGGTGCCTGGCGTGGCCGGCACCTGGAAGGACCTGACGGACAACGTCAATTCGATGGCCTCGAATCTGACGGCGCAGGTGCGCAACATCGCCGAAGTTTCCACCGCGATCGCCAATGGCGACCTGTCGAAGAAGATCACGGTGACGGTTTCGGGCGAAATCCTCGAGCTGAAGGAAACCATCAACACGATGGTCGATCAGCTGAACGCCTTTGCCTCGGAAGTGACGCGTGTCGCCCGCGAAGTGGGAACGGAAGGCCGGCTCGGCGGTCAGGCGAACGTACGTGGCGTCGCCGGCACCTGGAAGGACCTGACCGAAAACGTCAACTCGATGGGCGGCAACCTGACGGCGCAGGTGCGTAATATCGCGGAAGTCTCCACAGCCATCGCCAATGGCGACCTGTCGAAGAAGATCACCGTCGACGTGAAGGGCGAAATTCTCGAACTGAAGGAAACCATCAACACGATGGTCGACCAGCTGAACGCCTTCGCTTCGGAAGTGACGCGCGTGGCGCGCGAAGTCGGCACGGAAGGCCGGCTTGGCGGCCAGGCGAACGTGCGCGGCGTGGCCGGCACCTGGAAGGACCTGACCGACAGCGTCAATTCCATGGCCTCCAACCTGACCGGCCAAGTGCGCAATATCGCCGAAGTCGCGACTGCCGTCGCCCAGGGCGACCTTTCGAAGAAGATCACCGTTCCGGTGTCGGGTGAGATCCTCGAACTGAAAGAGACCATCAATACGATGGTCGATCAATTGAACGGCTTTGCCGGCGAGGTCACGCGCGTCGCACGTGAAGTCGGCACCGAAGGCCGGCTCGGCGGCCAGGCCAACGTGCTTGGCGTGGCCGGCACCTGGAAGGACCTGACCGACAGCGTCAATTCCATGGCCGGCAACCTGACGGCGCAGGTGCGCAACATCGCCGAAGTCTCCACGGCGATCGCCAATGGCGACCTGTCGAAGAAGATCACGGTGTCGGTCTCGGGCGAAATCCTCGAGCTCAAGGAAACGCTGAACACCATGGTGGATCAGCTGAACCGCTTCGCCTCCGAGGTGACGCGTGTGGCCCGAGAGGTCGGCACCGAAGGCAAGCTCGGCGGTCAGGCGCAGGTGCCTGGTGTGGCCGGGACCTGGAAGGATCTGACCGAAAACGTCAACTCCATGGCTTCGAACCTCACCGGTCAGGTGCGCAACATCGCCGAAGTCACGACCGCCGTGGCGCGCGGCGACCTCTCACGCAAAATCACTGTCGACGTGAAGGGGGAAATCCTTGAGCTGAAGAACACCATCAATACCATGGTGGACCAGCTGAACGCTTTCGCCGGCGAAGTCACGCGTGTTGCCCGCGAAGTTGGCACCGAAGGCAAACTCGGCGGCCAGGCGCAGGTACCAGGCGTTGCCGGCACCTGGAAGGATCTGACCGACAGTGTCAACTCCATGGCGGGCAACCTGACGGCGCAGGTGCGAAACATCGCCGAGGTGGCGACTGCGATCGCCAATGGCGACCTGTCGCGCAAGATCACCGTCGATGTGCGCGGCGAGATCCTGCTCTTGAAGGACACGCTGAATACTATGGTCGACCAGCTTCGCTCCTTCGCCGGCGAAGTGACGCGTGTCGCCCGCGAAGTCGGCACCGATGGCCGGCTGGGGGGGCAGGCCGTCGTTCCCGGCGTCGCCGGCACCTGGAAGGACCTGACCGACAACGTCAACCTGCTCGCCGCCAATCTGACGACGCAGGTTCGCAACATCGCCGAAGTGACGACCGCCGTGGCGCGCGGCGACCTCTCGCGCAAGATCACCGTCGACGTGAAGGGGGAAATCCTCGAACTGAAGAACACGATCAATACGATGGTGGACCAGCTGAACGCCTTCGCCGGCGAAGTCACACGCGTCGCTCGCGAAGTCGGCACCGAAGGCAAGCTCGGCGGTCAGGCGCAGGTGCCCGGCGTCGCCGGCACCTGGAAAGATCTGACCGACACCGTCAACGTCATGGCCGCCAACCTCACCGAACAGGTGCGCGGCATCGTCAAGGTGGTGACGGCGGTCGCAAACGGCGACCTGAAGCAGAACCTCACCGTCGCCTCGAAGGGCGAGGTGGCAGCCCTTGCCGAGACGATCAACAACATGACCAACACGCTTGCGACCTTCGCCGATCAGGTGACTACGGTGGCGCGCGAAGTCGGCGTCGAAGGCCGCCTCGGCGGTCAGGCGAATGTTCCCGGTACCGCGGGAACGTGGAAGGATCTGACCGGCAACGTCAACCTGCTTGCCGCCAATCTGACGACGCAGGTGCGTGCCATCGCCGAGGTCGCCACCGCCGTCACCAAGGGCGACCTGACGCGGTCGATCAAGGTCGATGCGCGCGGCGAAGTGGCCGAGCTCAAGGACAACATCAACACGATGATCGACAATCTGCGCCTGACGACGGAGCGCAACACCGAGCAGGACTGGCTGAAGACAAATCTGGCGCGCTTCACCAACATGCTGCAGGGCCAGCGCGACCTGACGCTGGTCGGCAAGATGCTGCTTTCGGAGCTGGCGCCGCTGGTCGGCGCGCATCAGGGCGTCATCTACCAAGTGGACGCCGACGAAGAGCAGCCGTTCCTGTCCCTGCTCTCGGTCTATGCGCAGGGCGTCGAAGCGGCGCATCCGCTGCGGCTCGACTTCGGCCAAGGCCTCGTCGGCCAATGCGCCAGCGACGCCCGCCGCATCCTCGTCACCGATCTTCCCGACAATGTTGTTCCGATCAGTTCGGGCGTGTTCACGACGCTGCCGCGAAGCGCGATCGTCCTGCCGGTGCATTTCGAGGGGCAGGTGAAGGCGGTGATCGAGCTTGCCTCTGCAGGTGAATTCACCGAGTTGCAGCTTTCCTTCCTCGACCAGCTGACGACGTCGATCGGCATCGTTCTCAACTCGATCGAAGCGACCATGCAGACCGAAGGCCTGCTCAAGCAGTCGCAGCAGCTCGCGGCCGAACTGCAGACGCAGCAGCGCGAGTTGCAACAGACCAACGAGCAGCTCGGCCAGAAGGCGCAGCAGCTCGAGGAACGCAACGTCGAAGTCGAGGCGAAGAACCAGGAAATCGAGCAGGCCCGCCGCGCGCTCGAGGAAAAGGCGACGGAGCTTGCTCTCACCTCGAAGTACAAATCCGAATTCCTCGCCAACATGTCGCATGAATTGCGCACGCCGTTGAATTCGATCCTTATCCTCGGCCAGCAGCTTGGCGAAAACCCCGACGGCAACCTCTCGGCAAAGCAGGTCGAATTCGCAAAGACCATCCACGGCGCCGGCACCGATCTGCTTAACCTCATCAGCGATATTCTTGATCTGTCAAAGATCGAGTCCGGTACGGTCTCGGTTGACGCCGAGGAGATCTTTGTCAGCAATCTGCTCGAAGTGATGGCGCGGCCATTCCGGCACGAGGCGGAAAACCGCAACCTGTCCTTCGCGATCGAGGTCGGCGCCGATGTGACGAAGAGCATCATTACGGATTCGAAGCGGCTGCAGCAGATCCTCAAGAACCTGCTGTCGAACGCCTTCAAATTCACGGCGCAGGGCGGCATCACACTTCGCGTCGCCTCGGCGGCGAGCGGCTGGTCGCCGGAGCATCCCTCGCTCCGGCATGCGCCATCGGTCATCGCCTTTGAAGTGATCGATACCGGTATCGGCATTCCGCCTGAGAAGCAGCGCATCATCTTCGAGGCGTTCCAGCAGGCGGACGCCTCGACCAGCCGCAAATATGGCGGCACCGGCCTGGGGCTCGCCATCAGCCGCGAACTGGCAAACCTGCTCGGCGGCGAGATCCAGCTGCGCAGCACGCCGGGTGTCGGCAGCACCTTCGTGCTTTACCTGCCGCTCACCTATGTCGGCGCCGGCGCGGTCGCGCCGAAGTCGGCTCCGGCAGCGGCGAATGTCGTTGAATTCGCCGAGGCGGCTGCCCGCCGGGCTGAGAAACCCGCCGAACATGTCGCGGACGACCGCCACCGGATCGAGCCCGGCGACTCCGTGCTGCTCGTCGTCGAAGACGATGCGCATTATGCCCGCGTCCTCGTCGATCTCGCCCGCGACAACGGCTTCAAGGTGTTGGTCGCGATGCGCGGCAGCGATGCGCTTGTTCTTGCACAGGAATACAGGCCGTCGGCGATTTCGCTCGACATCTTCCTGCCCGACATGCTCGGCTGGACGGTGCTGAGCCAGCTCAAGCAGAATTCGCAGACGCGACACATTCCGGTGCAGATCATCAGCCTCGACGAGGACCGCCAGCACGGGCTGACTCGCGGCGCCTTCGCCTTCATGAGCAAGCCGACAACGCCGGAAGGTCTCGGCAAGGCGCTGTCGCGGCTGAAGGCTTATGCCGAGCCGCGCCGCAAACAGCTGCTGCTGGTGGAAGACAACGAAGCCGAACGCATGAGCGTCACCGCCCTCCTTGGGCACGATGACATCGACATAACAAGCGTCGGCTCCGGATCGGAGGCACTCACGGTTCTCCGGCAGGGCTCGGCCGACTGCGTCGTGCTCGACCTCACACTGCCTGACATGTCCGGCTTCGAAGTGCTCGAGCAGATCCGCGACGACGCCGAGATCGCCGAAGTCCCGGTCGTCGTGTTCACAGGCCGGGAGCTTTCGCCTGAGGAAGACGCCACGCTGCACAGCATGGCGCGCAGCGTCGTGGTGAAGGGCGTGGAGTCGCCCGAGCGGCTGCTCGACGAAACGGCGTTGTTCCTGCACCGGGTGGTGGCCGACCTGCCGGCGGCAAAGCAGGCGACGCTGCAGGAGTTGCACAGCTCGGACGAGGATCTCGTCGGCGAGACCGTGTTGCTCGTCGACGATGACGCCCGCAACATCTTTGCGCTGAGCAGCGTTCTCGAACGTCGCGGCATGAAAGTGCTGACCGCGACGACCGGTAGCGAGGCAATCGAGGTCATCAACACCGAGCCCTCGGTGGCGATCGTGCTGATGGATATCATGATGCCCGGGATGGACGGTTACGAGACGATGCAGGTGATCCGGTCGGAGCCCCGCTTCCGACGGCTGCCGATCCTGGCGCTGACGGCTAAGGCGATGAAGGGTGACCGGGAGAAATGCCTGGAAGCGGGCGCGTCGGACTACTTGGCAAAGCCCGTCAACACCGAGCAGCTCCTCTCGGCTCTGCGTATGTGGCTGCACCGCTGAGGATCCGGCCATGAACCCCGTCAACATCCTCCTCGTCGACGACCAGCCCGCCAAACTCCTGAGCTACGAGGTCATTCTCGAAGAGCTCGAGGAAAATCTGATCAAGGCGCAATCGGCGCGCGAAGCCTTCGAGCACCTGCTGCGCACGGAAATTGCCGTGATCCTCGTCGACGTCTGCATGCCCGAGCAGGACGGATTCGAACTGGTCAGCATGATCCGCCAGCATCCGCGCTATCAACACACACCGATCATCTTCGTCTCCGCCGTGATGCTGGCCGAACCCGACCGGTTGCGCGGCTATGCGGTAGGCGCCGTCGATTACGTCTCCGTCCCGATCGTGCCTGAAGTGCTGCGGGCCAAGGTCAGGGTCTTTGCCGATCTCTACAGGAAGACGCGGGAACTCGAACGTCTGAACGCCGAACTGGAGGCCAGGGTGCATCAGCGCACCGCTGAGCTCGAAGCGTCGGCGGCGCAGCTGCGTCAGCTGAACGAGGAGCTGGAGCACCGCATCGACCAAAGGACACGCGAACGCGAGGAGGCGCTGGCGCAGCTCTTCGAGGCACAGAAGCTCGATACGATCGGCCACCTGACAGGCGGCGTGGCGCACGACTTCAACAACCTTCTGATGGCGGTGCTTGGCAGCCTCAGTCTGCTCAAGAAGCGGCTTCCGGCGGATGAGCGCAGCGAACGTCTGGTGACGAACGCCATTCAGGCGGCCGAACGCGGTACGGCGCTCACCCAGCGCCTGCTTGCCTTCGCTCGCCGACAGGAGCTGAAGCCGCAGGCGGTCGATTTCCTCCGCCTGTTCGAAAACGTCGAGGATCTGCTCGCCAAGGCGGTCGGACCGCGCGTCGAAATCCGAAAGCGCATCCCTGCGGATCTGGAGCCGCTGCTGGTGGACAGCAATCAGCTGGAACTGGCGCTGCTCAACTTGTTCGTCAATGCGAGGGATGCGCTCGAAAGCGGCGGTGCGGTGACCGTCGCGGCTGCGGCGGAGGAGACCCGGCCGGCCGGTCTTGCAGGTGGAAATTACATCAAGATATCGGTGTCGGACGATGGCGAGGGAATGGACGAAGCGACGGTTCTGCGCGCTGCCGAGCCATTCTTCACCACGAAGGGGATCGGCAAGGGCACCGGGCTCGGCCTGTCGATGGTGCACGGCCTGGCAGCGCAATCGGGCGGTTCGATCCAGATTTCGAGCACGAGAGGCAAGGGCACGACCGTTTCGCTCTGGCTGCCGGTCGCGCAGACCATTGCCAAGGCGCAGCCGGCAGTCGTGCCTGCGACCGCGGAACCCCTGAATCCGGTCTCGCGATCGCTTGCCATCCTCGTCGTCGACGACGACGCACTCGTCAGGACCGGAACCGTGGCAATGCTGGAGGACCTCGGGCACCTGCCGCGGGAAGCGGCTTCCGCTACCCAAGCTTTGGAATTCCTCGCCGGCGGACAGGAGTGTGATCTCGTCATCACCGATCATGCCATGCCGGGCATGACGGGCGCCGAGCTCGCACGCCATCTTCGTTCAGCCTTCCCCAACCTGCCCGTTATCCTCGCTTCCGGCTATGTCGAGCTTGCCGAGGATCAGGGGCTCGGCCGGATGCTCAGGATGGCGAAGCCGTTCACGCAAGAGCAGCTCCAAGCGGCCATGGACGAGGCGCTGAGAGACAAGGTCGCAGCGGCATGATGATCGAAGCGGCAGCCGTTGGGGGATGCTGCATAATCGACGTTTCTTCATTCACCCCTAAGTCACCAGCCTGAGTGGCGGAGGAATCGGCTGCCGTGCCCGCGGATGCCGCCCATGAGGCCCGCGGTTAACATGGAAAACTGCTCTTCGTCCGTGTGAACCTTTCAGCATGAACACGCCGCGACCGCTGATGAGATTTCGTCGCGCGTACTCTACCCCGGCGAAACTTTTCGCTCTGCTGAAAGTTACTCAAACCCATCCTCACTCACCGAAGGCTTCCCCTTGACCAAAACGATGTTCGGCCCCGCATTCACCGAAGATGGCGTTCTGTTTCGCCTTTGGGCTCCACTGCATGAAAGCGTTTCGTTGAAAATCGAAGGCTCTGATCCGCGCCCGATGCAAGCGGCTGAAGATGGCTGGCATAAGTGCGCGGTCGCGAATGCCGGCCCTGGTACGCAGTATCGCTTCATCCTGCCGGACGGTCTTCAAATTCCCGATCCTGCTTCGCGCTTCCAGCCGCAGGATGTGCATGGTCCGAGCGAAGTGGTCGACCTTTCCGCCTATCGCTGGAAAACGGGCGACTGGACGGGCCGGCCATGGGAAGAGATGGTCATCTACGAACTGCATATCGGCTGCTTTACACCGCAGGGGACCTTCAGGGCCGCGATCGAACGTCTCGACCATCTGCGGGAACTGGGCGTCGCGGCGCTGCAAATCATGCCGCTCAGCGACTTCCCCGGCCGCTACAACTGGGGCTATGACGGCGTGCTTCCCTATGCGCCCGACAGCAGTTACGGCCGGCCGGAAGATCTCATGGCGCTGGTGGATGCGGCGCACGAACGTGGCATTTCGGTCTTTCTCGACGCGGTCTACAACCACTTTGGGCCAGACGGGAACTATATTCCCTCCTACGCACCGCTCTTTACCGATCATCACAAGACGCCCTGGGGCCACGGCATCAATTATGACGGCGACGGCTCTGAGATGATCCGCGAATTCGTCATAGAGAACGCCATCTATTGGATCAGCGAGTTCAGACTTGACGGTTTTCGCTTCGACGCCGTCCACGCCATCATGGACGACAGTTCTGAGCATCTTCTTCACGCGCTTGCGCGCCGCGTCAGAGCTGCGGCCGGTGGCCGGCATGTTCATCTGATCGTGGAAAACGAGGAGAATGACAGCGACCTTCTGAAGCGTGACGCAGACGGTGAGGCGAGGCTGTTCAACGCCCAATGGAACGACGACCTGCATCACGCGCTGCATATCGCTGCCACGGGGGAAACCTTCGGCTATTATGCCGATTACGTGAGTGACGCCGGCAAGCTCGGCCGGGCTCTGGCGGAAGGCTTCGTGTTCCAGGGCGAGCATATGCCCTATCGCGGCGGGAGCCGGGGTAAGCCGAGCGGCCATCTGCCGTCCACCGCCTTCGTCTCCTTTATCCAGAACCATGATCAGATCGGCAATCGGGCGCTGGGGGACCGGATTATGGCTTCGAGCCCGACCAATGCCATCAAGGCCGTCACATCGATCTACCTGCTGGCACCTGAGATACCGATGCTGTTCATGGGTGAGGAATGGGGTGCGCGAGAACCTTTTCCGTTTTTCTGCGATTTCAACGAGGATCTGAACGAAAAGGTCAGAAAGGGCAGGCGTGAGGAGCTTTCGCGCCTGCCGGGTTTCGATGTGGACGAGCATCTCGATCCGACGGCGCCGTCGACCTTTGCGGCTGCCAAGCTCGACTGGTCGAAACGCGCGTCTGAAATGCTTGAATTCTACAAGACGCTTCTCGACCTCCGACATCGACGGATCGTACCCCTGCTGAAAGGAGCCAGAGGCGGAAACGGGGTCTACCGCTCCGCAGGTGCAACGCTCGCGGTGGATTGGGTCCTGGCCGGCGACCGGCGCCTTCATCTGGATGCCAATCTCGGCGGCGAGGCGGCGCCGCTTCTGCGGCGGCGCCAAGAAGGCGAAACGATCTTCCGCCTCGGCGGCAGCGATGGAGGACAATTGGCGCCCTGGACGGTGATCTGGAGCATCTCGCGTGAGGGCCTGGCATGAAGGCGATCGGACGATGAAATCCGCCGAGCTCGAAAAGCTCGCCCGGCGATACGGGATCAGCCCGACCAGGCCCAGTCCCGAGGATCGCGAGGTGGCGATTTCCGCCGACACCAAACGCAAGATACTCTCGGCTTTGGAAGTCGATCTGTCAGGAACCACCCATCGGCAGACGGTTGCACCGCGGCGGGAGCAGGAGCCGGGGCCGGCGAATGACGCAAGTCCCAAGTCATTTCTGCCGGACTTCCTGCTCAACACGCGGGTCTGGGGTATCAGCCTGCAGCTTTACGAACTGCGTTCGGCGCGAAACTGGGGCATCGGCGATTTCGAGGATCTGTCAGACGTGGCCGACCTGGCGGGGAAGCTTGGCGCTGATTTTATCGGTCTCAATCCGCTGCACGCACCATTTCTTGCCGATCCCGATCGCTGCAGCCCTTATGAACCTTCAAGCCGTCAGCATCTCAACCCGCTCTATATCGCGGTCGATAGGTTGCCAGGTTTTGTCAGTAGTGCCGAACTCGAACGGCAACTGGAGGGACTTCGCCGAAGCGACCTTGTCGATTATGCCGGAGTTGCGAGGACCAAGCTTGGAATTCTGCGGGACCTATGGAGCGCCTGGCTGCAGGCGGGTGCAACCGATGAACGCTACGATCCCGTTGATTTCGATGCCTTCGTCGCGCGCGGCGGCAACAGCTTGCGGCGCCATGCGCTCTTTGAATGTCTTTCGCTCTCCATGGCGGAACGCGGGGCAGGCGCCGGCTGGCGGGGGTGGCCGGCAGATTTCCGGCGCTCTGACAGCGCCGCCGTCGCCGAATTCGCGCGCGAGCATGCGGACGAGGTCCGCTTCCACATGTGGCTGCAGTGGCTCGCTCATCAGCAACTGCTTCAGGCAGCGGACCGGGCGCGGGAAGCCGGCCTGCGGATCGGACTTTATCTCGATCTCGCCGTGGGCGAGGCGGTCGACGGATCGGCCACATGGAGCGAGCCGGATGTCTATATCTCGAAGGCGACCATCGGCAGCCCTCCCGATCCATTCGCGGTGGAGGGACAGGACTGGCATCTAGCCGGATATCTGCCTTCCGCGATCGCTTCGGGAGACAGCTCGCCTTACCGGCGCATGGTGAGCGCCGCCATGCGCTATGCCGGTGCGATCCGGATCGATCACGCCCCGGCGCTCCGGCGCCTGTTTCTGGTGCCGCTCGGCAGCAGGCCGGATGGCGGCGCCTATGTCCGCTACCCCCAGTATCAGCTTCTGCAGATCCTGGCCGAGACCTCCGCCAAGTATCGATGCCTCGTCATCGGCGAAGCGCTGGGAATGATCCCGCCGGATTTGCCTGACGAGCTGGCGGCGGCGCAGATCCTTTCGTATCGCATTCTCTCCTATGAACAGGACGAAAAAGGCTTCAAGCCGCCGGATGCCTATCCCGTCTTTGGCCTGACCTGCATTTCAACGCACGACCATCAGACGCTCGCCGGCTGGTGGCGCAGCGCCGACATCCAGGATCGCCGCGACCACGGCATCGTGCCGCCCGATCTCACGGCAAAACATCTCCAGCACCGCCGGCGCGAGCGACGAAATCTGAAGGCGGCGCTCCGCGCTGCCGACATCGATGTGCCGGCCCGTCTCAGCGCAAGGGCGAGCCGGAAGACCTTGAGGGAACTGACGGTCAGCGCCTACCGCTTCGTGGCCCGTACTCCGTCGCTTCTCGTGGCGGTTCGGCTTGCCGACATGACCGACGAGAAAAGGCCCACCAATATCCCTGGCACGAGCGACAGTTACCCCAATTGGAAGCTGAAGTTGTCGCTGTCGTTGGCGGAGCTGGCGTCGAACCCTCTGCTGCATCGCATTACGGCGGCGATGCGGGAAGAAAGGCCACGGATTCACGCGGCAACGGAACGATCAGGAAGCAGGCGGATTTCGAATAGACAGGGATAAGGATCGCCGAGATGAAAGCCAGAAGACCACTTGTCGAAGTTGCCGTAGAAACCGAGGAAGGACGGGTGCCGCTGGGCATCATGAACGCCAAGCAGGCATTGTCGCTTCCTGACGATCTCGACGTGAAGGTATCGCATCCCGATCATGAGCCGGGCAGCACCGACAATTTCATTCCCAAGGGCGAACTGCAGCGGCACCTGGACAAGCCTTAGGACGTCTCAGCTTGTCCGCTCGAGCGTCAGGCGATTTGAGTTTCGCATCCCGGAACCTCCATGAGCTTGGCGTGTTTGACTCCACAAATGAAAGGAGAAAACCATGGCACATGCCGACCGGAAACATATTGGCGCGGGCGCGAAGGGGAAGGGCGACGGAAGCGGCGCGATGACCAATCTCGACGAGGAAAAGCTTCCCGCAAACACAGTTCTTTCGAACCGTGACAAGACCCGGCACTCCAAAGAGCGCGGTCTCGACGGCAAGACGATTCAGACCGAGCAATACTCGGATCACAGCTCCAATCGGAATCCTAAATGAGGACAAGGTGATGAGCAGCAGATTACCTCCCATTCCCGCCGACAACGTCAGTAACAAGGGAGCCGGCAAGCCCCGGCAGACCGAGTCAGAGGATACTGCGGTGGCAAGCGGCAACGAAAACCCTGATAAGAAGGGTCAACTAGGAAACACCAAAGTCAACACCACCCATCAGGGTTACCAGCAGGACAGGTAGGAGGCATCTATGTCTACGTCGAAGAAGAGCCCATCGACTATCCGCCAGGGCGGCCCAGGCGCATCCCATGAAAACGCCAAGGCGCCGCTCGAGATACCGAAGCCGCCAGCCGAGCCGGATAGACGTACGCGAAGCAAGGTTTCGGGCGGCGGCGGCGAGCATGATCGCCACCACACCCACGACGCAAGAGAGAAGTGAGGGACAGACCTGGCGGTGGAACCCGATGAGCCCAAAGCACGAGGTCCACCGCTTCACATGATCAACATGACGGAAAACAGACCATGACGACCGCATTCATCCTTGTTGCACTGGCTCTCATCGTCATCTACGCCGGCCCGACATTGCTTTACATCTGCGTCGGCTATGCTGACTACATGATCGAACGGCGCCGACATTTGCTGGCTGTAAAACACGCGGTAAAGCGCCGCAGCGACGAGCTTTAGTTGTCCGGTCGACGGCGGGCCAGGATTTCATCCACGCTTGGGAAGCCGATATCTTCGGCCGCCGCAGTTTCACTCGATTTCGTCGGCACGCTGGGTGATCGCGAACTCCTGAAGGATGCCGGCCATTTCGGGGTCGTTGCCGGCATGTGCAATAAGAGCGTAGAAGGCCGCACGAACGATCTCTTTCTTGGTGGCCTGCGGATGTGATTTCATCCTTGATCAGCTGCTTCGGTGTGATATTGGCCCGCGTTTCCTTCAGAATGGCCTCGCCAGGCTCCTTCAGATCCTGGTCTTTCAGTCGATTTCCCCGGAATCCTTGTCTCCGATTTCCTGGACATCATGATCAGGTAGAATGCGATGCTTTACTTCCTCGGCCGCGACCGCGATTCCTCTGGCCGTTCCCGCCAGGGCAATCTCGGCCGCGATAAGAGGGTGCTTGCGCACAAGCTTTCCGAGCGCCTTGGCCGTCGCGGCCGCTTTGGCCTGAGACAAGACGCCTTTATCGGCGCGTTTGCGCAAGAGAGATTCCAGCTTTCGCTTCGAATGCTTTCGGGGCGGCGTCGCATCTAATGCACGGCGACGCCCTTCCGAGGGTTTTCTTCCGCCTGCTTCCGGATATTCTTCGGAAGCGCCGAACTGGCGGCCTCACGCACAACATCGATGGCCGCATCGGCGGCACTATGGAAGGCCTGCCCGACCAGCCCAAGAGTCTTCGCGCTCTTGCGCGTACTCGATTTTGCGGCGCCGGCAATGTCCTCGCGGTCCTCCACCAGCACGGCCGCAGCAGCGCCGGCTCCCGCAATCAGCGCCTTTCCCAGCGTGTCACGACCGGTGGGGCTCGCCAGTAAGGTTTTCAGTATGGAATTCTTTCGGATGGCTTTCGGCACCTTGTAACCTGCAATCTTCTTCGGAATCTTTGTCTTGGCCATAACGCACCTCCTTCAGACCGTGAGAACGCGGCAAAGCGCACCCTGTTCCGAGAGTGGGTGGCACCGCGCGAAGGAGGAGCTTCGCCTCTTGTTTGCGGCAACTTCGGCTCGCCGAAGCAAAGGTTAGCAGATGTTAGTGGATCGAGTGAGAGGTGGCAGCATTGATCTTGAGCAGATCCGGGGCGGGAAACATCTCGATCAATCCTGCGGCGAGTTCGTCGACATCGGTCTTGCCTTCATTGAAGAGCTGGATGGCGGCGCTGCACAGGATCTGGCTGTCGTGTTCGCTTACCGAGACGCCGAAATGGCGATACCAGCTCATGACAGCCTTCGACAGGCATCTGAAATCCTGCGGGAGTATCGGTCGGTAGAAAATCGACATGAAAGTCCGCCACGATTGCCGGTTAACGTCATCGCTCTTCACCTAATCAAGATAGTAGCCGCCCCGTTTGATACCAAGCGGCCTGTTTCCTTGGTGCGTTAGCGCACGGAGCCGCTATTCGAGCGCTTCGGAGCCTCTCTTGCCTTTACGCCAGGACACCGGCCGCAATGGGCGGCCTGGATGAAACGTTGGCGCGCCAGTTCGGCGCTTCCGCGTCGGCGATACGCATCGACGCAGCGCCGCGCTTCGCTTCGAAATAACCGCCGCCCCGGTGTTCCTGTTCGAAGAGGAACTCCTGCCTGCTACCACCGGGTTCCGGAACAATGTCCGCCGCGCCTTGTTATTTGTGCGACAGGCAAATGCCGAAGCAGCCGGAGGATTCGATGAGGCGGAGCATGGGACTGGCGCTGATTTTGGCCGTCGCGCTGACAGGCTGCATGACCAGCGCAGGTAATTACTCGTCGGCCGGGTTGGAGCCCATCCCAGGCAGCATCACCTATCACGGTCAGCCGCGCACCAAGTTGACCAGATCGCCGGTCGGTTCATCCTTTCCGCACACCTTCACGGATCAATGGGGGCGGCAAGTCGAGGAGATTTATATTATCCAGCCCGACCGAAGCTTGGTGATTTCCCAGCGCCATTACCGACCGGTTTTTTCGCTCGATGACGACTAGGAAGGAGACCTGATCATGCCGCGCCGCAAGAACACTGTCGGGACGACGCTTGATACCGAAGGAGCCAAAATCGGCGAGCCGGTTCCGAAAGCGATCATCGATATCAACACCGCCTCCGTCGGGGTCCCCCGCCAGGCCGAGAATGATTTGCGCACAGAATTGAGCGATCTGCGGCAACAGGTCGATAGGCTTCAGCAGCAAGTGATCAGCGCCGGGCGATCGGCAAAGGCCGGCGCCGAAGAGGCTGCCCGCCAGACCGGAGCTCTGGTGAAACATTATCCGCTATCATCCTTTGCCCTCATGGCTGCTGTCGCGGGTTTGTTGGCGCTTGCCTCGCGTCAGCTCTCCCCACCGCGCCATCGTGGGCCGTCGGCCTTGCGCGAACTCAAGGATTTGTACGAAAGGATGCGCGAGCGGATCTGACAAGATTTTAGGATTGCCAGCATCCCGATTCTGCCCGACTGTCTGTCGGGCAAGGAGGGAAATGCATGCTCGACGTCCTTATACGAAGCGCTCTCGATATTGTCCGGCGCGCGGAGCGCTTGATCGAAGCGGCGAGAGGGCTGCTGGACAGGCATGATCTTGATGAGGTCGAGCGATATGAACTCGGTTATGAGATCGAACGGCTGAGGGACGCCGTTCTTGCGGTGGACGAGGCCGTCCGGTCGCTCGCGCGCAGGAGCGAACGTTGGCCGCAGGTCGCTCGGGTCCACGCATTGCAGACGACATTGCATTAATCGCGTGACTTTTACAGGCACTTGCCGCTTGCATAAGCTGCTGATTTCTATGCATTTTTTCAGACGAAACTGCATGTCACGCTGATGTCACGCGACCATGGGCGCAATATATGCTTGATTGGGCCGCTTAGCGCTTATGATTTCCGGGCCGGATGCACTGAACAGGGGGCGAGGGACAGAGCGCTGTTATCGTTGGGGCATCGCGATGACTTTGAACACCTCCGGGCAAATATCCGAGCCCGACGAATGCGTATTTCCGGTTCACACCCGGACGATCGCTGAGATACGCTATGATATTCTCAACCAGGTCATGACGGTCGTCTATCACGACGGCCGCTTGCGCACGACAACCGGCATACAGGGTCCGGCGATGCTTAGGATCCTCGCCCAGCGTCCGCTGGAGCGGTCCCCGTTTCTGCTGCAGACGGTCATCTGATCGAGAAATCAGGCGCATCCGCCGCTAAATTGTCTTCGTCGTGCATCCATTTAGGAAGAGCTGCGTTCATCCTGATAGCCAGACCATGGAGGGAACGCCGATGACCTTTCCACCACCAAAAGCCGAGGCTCCCGCTCAGCGCTTCGAAGAAGCGAGTGCTGCTGCGCGCGACGCTTTGGAGAGGCTGATTGCAGCCGCCAATGAAGCCGGTTGGGGAACCGAGGAAATCTCGGTCGCATTCCTCGAGGCGGCGCGATTTTTGACCGAAGCAAATAAAAAAGATCCAGATCCTGCCGACGATCCCGTGATTAGCGACGTGCCGGGCAAGCGGGAGCAGATCGGCCACGGCGAGCTTTTCGATTAGACGCCGCTTCATTCCTGCTTTGGAACAAGCTCACCCGCCAATCCTTGCGACCGAGCTGCGGATGACGAGGCTCGTACTGACCCGCAGCCGTTCAACGGCAAGGGGGATCTGTTCGATGCGGGCGACGAGCCGCTCGCCGGCGAGTTTGCCCATCTCGTAGACGCGCTGGTCGACGACGGTAATCGGCGGCACGGTCACGCTTGTCCAATCGGCATCCAGGAAGGAAATCATCGAGATATCGCCGGGAATTGAGAGACCGAGTGATTGCAGCGACTTGAAGACGCGCAGCCCCACCAGGCTGTCCGATGCGAGGACCGCGGTTGGCTGCAATGGGTCCGCCAGCAGGCGTTTGATCACGGTGTCCGTCTGCGGTTGATCGGTCGCGCCAAGCCGCACAGAGTGAAGGGGGTCGGACAAGCCCGCTTCCGTCAGCACGCTTATGAAGCCTTCCACGCGTTCACGCACGGCAGAATTCGATATCCGGCTGATATCGGTGAGTCCGCCGTCCTCGGCGTCCATGGCCGAGACGTAAGCGAGACGTCGATGTCCTGCGTCGACCATAAATCGGGCAGCGGCGATGGCAGCCTCGCGATCATCGCCGGTCACGGCGTCGACATCGAGCTCCGGAATGCTCCGGTCGAAGAGGACCAGTGGCATACCGGCGCGGCCGACGTGTCGGAGATGGTCGAAGCTGTCACAGCGGGCGGGCGTCACGATCAGGCCGTCGACACGCTTGCCGATCAGGAGTTCGACGGCTGATTTTTCCGATTCGAGCTTCTCGCCCGAATTGGAGATGATTACATCGAAGCCGGCGAGCCGAGCCGCATCGCTGATGCCACGCACCGCCAGACTGAAGAAGGCGTTTTCGATATCGCCGACGACGATCCCGATGATGCCGGACCGGCCGGTGCTCATGCTGCGCGCAAGCTCGTTCGGCCGGTATTCGAGGGCGACCGCCGCCGCCATGACCTGATCCTTGATCTTGCCGCTGACGACGCCGTAACCGCCGAGCACGCGGGCGGCCGTCGCTTTCGACACCCGTGCCGCCTTCGCGACATCGGCGACTGTGACTGAACGTTTTGGCGCAGCGGAATCTTCCATGCCGCAGCACTACAAGAGTTGTTGACGGCCGGTCAATTGACAGTTATCAAATATGCTGTGAGACCGGTCTCTTTTTAGTGGAGACCGGTATCGTTGCAGATTGCCCCGCCGCAGAAGGGCGGCGATGGCGGTTGAACAGACAGTGCCGACAAGAGCATTCTTTCCGGAGCGGAGAACCAACATGAAGCTTTTTGAATCATTTCCGGCAGTCATTGCGCCCCTGCAAGCGGGCCTCGCGGCCTGCCTTCTGGCTATGGGAGTGGGCTTTGCAGCTGCGGCTGACAATCCCTACAATCTGATCGAGCCCAGCGTCATCAGTGTCGGCACGATGGGAGATGCCAAACCCTATACATTCGCGACAGCGGATGGCCAGTTTACCGGTTTCGACATCGAACTGTTTCTCAACGTCGTGTCCCGGCTCGGCTTTGCGAAAGACAAGGTCACGTTCACCGGCCAGGAATTTTCGGCGCTCCTGCCATCGGTGGCAAACGAGCGGTTCGACGTTGCCGTCGCCGCGATCGGAACCACCGAAGCCCGCAAGAAGACCGTTGACTTCTCCGACGGCTATCTCGCCGGTTATCTCTCCGTGCTGACGTCGGACTCCGCCATCAAGGACGCGACCGGGCTGAATGGCAAGCGGCTCGGCGTCGTGCAGGGAACCTTACAGGAAGTCTACGCCGCCAAGAATTTTGGCGAAACCGATCTCGTGAAATTTCCCGACAACAATTCCGCCGTCGCCGCTCTCAACAACGGCACGATCGATGCGCATTTCCTCGACTACGAGGCGGCCAAACAATATGGTGAGCGCTATCCTGCGCTGAAAGTCGCCGTCAATATTCCGTCCTTCGATGCACCGGCGGGCTTTGTGATCAGGAAGGGAAACGATACCTTCCGCACGGCGCTGAACGGCGCTCTTCACGAGGCAATGCAGGACGGTACCTGGAAGACCCTCTATGAGAAGTGGTTCCCCGGCTCGCCGATGCCGGATCAATACCTCCCCAAAAAGTGAGGCCGCGAGCCGTCCGTTTAAAACGGACGGCTGACCTCGATGGCGGCACGCCCGGCGAGGGCTTCGATGGGGATTTTTATGAATTGGCTTGAGAATCTGCGCCGCAGCTTCCTCGACTGGGAGGCGATGGCGGACGTGCTGCCGAGCATGATCAATGTCGGCCTGAAGAATACTTTGATCCTGGCCGCGGCTTCGACCGTGCTCGGCGTCATCATCGGCATGGTTCTTGCCGTAATGGGTATCTCTCAGTCTCGGTGGCTGCGGCTGCCGGCGCGCATCTACACCGATATCTTCCGCGGGCTGCCGGCGATCGTCACGATCCTGATCATCGGCCAGGGCTTTGCCCGGATTGGACGCGATATCTTCGGTCCGTCGCCGTTCCCGCTGGGAATTCTTGCGCTCAGCCTGATCGCTGGCGCTTATATCGGCGAAATCTTTCGCTCGGGCATCCAAAGCGTCGAGCGTGGGCAGATGGAGGCCTGCCGGGCGCTCAGCATGAGCTATGGGCAAGGCATGCGCCTGATTGTCATACCGCAGGGCATCAGGCGCGTACTGCCGGCGCTGGTCAACCAGTTCATCGGCAACGTCAAGGATTCGAGCCTCGTTTATTTCCTCGGATTGCTCGCCTCCGAGCGGGAGATTTTCCGCGTTGGGCAGGACCAGGCGGTCGTCACCGGCAATCTTTCGCCGCTGCTGCTGGCAGGCGTTTTCTACCTCGTGATCACCGTGCCGCTAACCCATTTCGTCAATTATATCGATGCGAGGCTGCGATTGGGTAAGCAGGGGCGCGGTCCCAGTCCTGCGAGCGGATTGGTCGAGGTGAGCGAGCTTGCGGCGGCAGCCGGTCCCCACTCCATCGTCGACGCCGCGAGCTGCGATAACCGGCATTTCAGGGGCGGGACCCTGCAAATCCGGAATTTGAGCATGTCCTACGGCGAGCTCGAGGTACTCAAGGGTGTCGATCTCGATATCCCCGCCGGAACCGTCACTTGCATCATCGGCCCTTCCGGCTCAGGAAAATCAACGCTGCTGCGTTGCATGAACAGGCTTGTCGAGCCGAAGGGTGGCGACATACGGCTCGACGGCGAAAGCATCCTGACTATAAGGCCGGAAAAGCTTCGTCGCCGGGTCGGCATGGTGTTCCAGCACTTCAACCTGTTTCCCGATCACACCGCTCTCGAAAACGTCATGCTTGCGCTGACGAAGATCAAAAAGATGCCGAGGCAGCAGGCGCGACGCGTCGCCGAGGCGCGCCTGGCCGATGTCGGTCTGGCCGCGCGCGGGGATCACCGGCCGGCGGGCCTGTCCGGCGGGCAGCAGCAGCGCGTCGCGATCGCTCGGGCGCTGGCCATGGATCCGGAGGTCATCCTGTTCGACGAGGTGACGAGCGCGCTAGATCCCGAATTGGTGAAGGGCGTGCTCGACCTGATGGCCACGCTCGGCCGTCAGGGGATGACCATGGCCGTCGTGACGCATGAGATGGGATTTGCCCGCCGCGTGGCCGACCAGGTGGTTTTCATGGACGGGGGCCGTATCGTCGAAGCCGGCTCGCCGCAGCAGATTTTCGACAATCCGCAAAGCGAGCGGCTGAAGCGCTTCCTTGCGGAAGTTCTCTGAGGCGCCAGGCCGGCAACGCGCGCAATTCGGTTCGATCAAACAAGAGCAGGAACAGGGTACCCCACATGAATGCTTACACCAAACCTTCGAAGGTCGTTGTCATCGGCGGCGGGATTTTCGGCGTCTCGAGCGCGCTGCATTTGGCTCGGCTTGGGGTTGACACTCTGCTTGTCAATGACGGCGCGCTTGCCAACGGTGCCTCCGGCCGATCTCTCGCTTGGCTGAACTCGGCGCGAAAACGCTCCGATGCCTATCACCGGCTGCGTCTGGCAGGCATTGACCGCTATCGCACGCTGGCTGCTCGATACCCCGATGCCTCATGGCTGCGCTTTGACGGCGGGCTGACCTGGGATGCGGACGACGCCAGCAATGAGATCGCCGAAATCTTCGACCATGAACGTGACCTCGGCTATCACGCTCAATGGCTCACCCCGGAGAAGATCGCTGCGGTGACGCCCGGCGTCGACCCGAGCGCTGTGACGCCGCAAGGCGCAATCTTCAACCCGGGGGAGGGGTGGGTCGATCTTCCATCTCTGATCGGCAGGCTTGCGGAAGAATTCCGTGCGCTTGGCGGCGAGATCATCACGGATGCCGGACGCGCGGCGGTCGATGTCAGCAACGGGCGCGCCCACGGCGTAATCACGGCGGACGGCGCGCGTTACGACGCCGACGCCGTGCTACTTGCTGCAGGCAGCAAGGTTCCGGCAATTGTTGCTGAGGCTGGCCAGCAGATCGAGGATGCGACACCCATCGCCCTTCTTGTCAGGACAAAGCCGATCAGCCACCCGCTGAAGGCCGTGCTCAACACCCCGCGCATCGCCATTCGACCGATGCCCAATGGCGGCTTCGCACTCGATTCCGCCTGGTCGGAGGAAGAGGTGAGCGCCAACCCCCACGGCGGCTACAATGTCAGGCAATCGACGCTGCAGGGACTGCTGCGAGAAGCGTCGAGAGTCCTCGAAGGCAATCCGGTCCTTGAGATCGAAGATTATGGGGTCGGTCCGAAACCGATTCCGGGTGATGGCGAGCCGGTTTTCGGCGAGCTGTCATCGATTCCGGGTTATTTCGTCGCCTTCAGCCATAGCGGCGCCACCCTTGGCCTGATTGCCGGCGAGCTGTTGGCCGACGAGATCGCCATGGGCCGCCGCCATCCGCTGCTTTCCGACTTCCGCCCTGAGCGCTTCAGCGCGGCGTCCCGGTGACAGCCACGATGCGGATGGTCGCCAGCCTGACGTCGGACGGATCAATTTGAGCCATCGAACGTTCTGCCGAAAGGAACCAACGGGAGACGCATCATGATCAAGGATGAGGCCGCCGCCTTCGGCGCCGAAAATGATCGCGGCGATGCCGCCGCTTCAATGCCGAATGGAGAAGAATCGACCATCAATCCGGATCTCGTTCGGCGTGAGGGGTTCGCGAGCGAGGCCGAATACCGCGCCTACTTTGCCACCTTGGGCGGAGATATGTCCGCCCCGACCGAAGATCATGTCGGAGCACCGGTGCAGACCTCCGGGGAGCACATTTTGGAAAGCCGGCTGCAGGAACTGAGGTGGGAACTCGAAATCCTTCGCGCCCGCCTTCATGGGATCAGACGCCAGGCCACGACGGTTGTCACCGAAAACGTCCGGTGGGCTGATTCCAGCGCCCATGCCCAACTCGGCGACCAACCGTGGCTGAAGCTCGCCGGCGCGATGGCGGGTGCCTTCGTCATCACAAGGGGGCTGAGACGGCTGCCTTGGGGAAGCGTGGTGACAACGGCGTTACCCTTGGCCGTCGCTGCGATGAATCGAAAGCTCGCCCGGCGGTGATGGCCGCAGGCACCGATGGGTTTAGGTGAGATCGCGCGTCGGTTTCTTCACCATGGAAGGAACGCCATCATCTCGCCGAAGTGTTCGTGACATCCTAGCGCTTTAAACGGAGGCGAACATGGCTGGACATGACGATCGCTACGTCGAGATTACGACGCGTCTTCGCTCGGTACAGTCGTTCTGCGATTTCCTCTCGCAGGGCGGAACTGTCCGCGTCGCCGTATCGGAGGGCGAACCGTACAAGGATGTTACTGCCACGTTGCTGGAGCGGAACCGCCGGGAGGCGGAAGCACTCGCCCGCACGCGCAGGCACCTCTACCCGGAACTCGCCGATGAAGAGGTGGCGCCGCCGCTCTACAGCCGTCACTGACGCCCGCACACGTTTGAGCATCACAACATCGCTCTAAGCAGCGGCAACGCGGCCTGCGCCGGTGTCATCCAGCTGGAACTGGTCGATCAGTTGAAGGAGCGTTCTGGTCTCATCGGCAAGTTCCTTCGTCGCTGCGCTGGTTTCCTCGACCATGGCGGCATTCTGCTGCGTCATCTGATCCATCCTGTTGACGGAGGAGTTGACCTCGTGCAGCGCGTTGTACTGCTCCCGGCTCGAGCGGGCGATGACATCCATCTGCTCGGATGCGGTGACCACTTTTGCGGAAATGCTTTCGAGGACTTCACTCGTTTCGCGAACGACCCGCGCCCCATTGGTAATCTCCGCTCGCGAACGCCCGATGAGTTGCTTTATCCTTTGGCCGGCCTCCGCGGAGCGCTGGGCGAGATCGCGGACTTCCTGGGCCACGACCGCAAAACCTTTGCCGGCTTCGCCGGCGCGGGCGGCTTCGATGCCGGCGTTGAGCGCGAGCAGGTTCGTCTGGAAGGCGATATCATCGATAACGCCTATGATCTGCACGATCTCGTCTGAAGCCGCTTCGATCTTGCTCATCGCGTCGATGGCGCTCGCAACCACCTCGGATGAAGAATCGGCCGTCTTCTTGGTATTGGTGATAATCTCACGGGCATCGTCGGCGCAGGCCGCCGACGAACGAACCGTTGTGGTGATCTCCTCGATGGCGGCGGCGATCTCTTCGAGCGCGACGGCCTGCTGTTCCGTGCGTTTCGCGAGGTTGCTGGCGGACAGATCCATCTGACCGGCATTGCCCTCGATCATCCGCGTGTTGGTGCGTATCTGGTCGATCGTTTCCTGCAGACGAAGCAGTGACGAATTGAAATCGTTGCGAAGCTGCTCCAGCCGGCCGAAGAAAGGCGTTGCGATCGTCTGGGAGATGTTGCCACGTGCCAGGCGCCCGAGCCCCTCGGCCAGTGCCGTCACCGCAAAATCGATCTGCTGCTCGACCGCGCGTTTCTCCTCGTCATTGCGGTGCCTTTCTTCCTCGGCCCTCGTCCGTTCGATCTCGCTGCGTTCCTCGATCTCGACCTTGGCGATCGCATTGTTCTTGAAAACACCAAGCGCACGGGCCATGTCGCCGATTTCATCGGCGCGGCTTTCGCCGACGATCGACGTTTCCAGCCTGCCGTCCGCCAGTCGCCGCATTGCCGAGGTAATTTGGTTGATCGGCCCCTTCAGTGTCACAGTCAGGCCGATGCCGGCGAGAATTGCGATCACTACGCCGAGGACCGTAGTGCCGAGCGACATGGAGTTGGCGTTGTTGCGTTCGTCGGCCGCGTTCTGCCTCTGCATTTCGGCGAAAGCCGTCAGCTGGGACCACATCCGATCCACGTCGGCGGCGGCGGCACGGAATTCGTCCTGGCGCTGCGCGCTGATGCGGACGAGGTCGGCAGCGGATTTCTGCATCTTGTCCAGCGCCGGCAGAAGCTTCGGTTTGAGATTGTCGAATTGTGCGACACCGCCAGCATTGGAAATCATCATGTCCAGACCTTTTCTGACGGTGGTGATCTCCTGCGAAAGCCGCTGGAGATTGGCATCCGTCGGGGCCAGCGTCAGCTTCGCCAGGACGATCTGGATCACGTAAGCCGAGGTCGTCAGCTTCTGACCGTCTCTCTGACTGGTCTTGGCGCGCTCGACCGTTTTGGCTGTCTCGGCCGCCTTGTCGGTCACGGCCTTGATCCGTCGTGTGGCGACCACCTGCAATTCGGGCAGCCTGGCGACGATCTGACTGGTAGTATCCCTGAGGCCGGCTGCACGTTCCTCGGTCTGGCCGGAGGTTTCGACGAGCGGCTTCAGGGAAGCGACGGCGTCGTCGATCGCCTTTTTGGCATCCGGCGCTTCGCCGCCAAGAGCCATTCCCACGATGCGCTGCTGCCGGGCGAGCTCCTCCATATCCGGGCCGGCAATCGTGCCTGCTGCCTGGGCCTTGTCGTGCAGCGATTGGGCGAAGGACGCGAAGTCCGAAATACGCTGTGCGTCGGCCAGGGTGTTGCGGGATTCATCTTCCTGAAGGTCGGCGGTACGCTGGAGAGCCTTGGTCCCTTCGACAATATCTGTCTGAGACGATACGACGACGCTCTGGGCTTTCTGAAGATCGGAGAGCAGTGCTGCCCTGCTCTCCTGAAGCTGCCACAGCAAATCCATGCGGGCTGCAATTCCGTCAATGGAAGAGAGTACCTGCTCCAGTTCCTGCTGGCCACTGCGATCTGCGCTGAGCCGCTCGATACTGGATTTCAGAAGGCTGCGCTGGTCGGCAAGCTTGGCGTTGACGGCCTCCCGGTTCTCCTGCGTGGCATTGGCGAGGAACTCGGCCATTGCCGCCGACAGATTGCGAAAGCCGCTCAAGGACTGCAGGACGGAGTTGGAAATATCCATGCGCCCCTGAAGCAGACTCGATGCATAAAAGCCCGTCGTGCCTACGGCCATGATGCTCAAGACGAACGGAATGATGAACAGCATCACCTGCGTCTGGATGCGAACCCGCGATAACAGCCTTCCCAACATCAAACCCCTCCACCTCTGCAGGAAACAGCCGATCTCGAGTGAAGGTCCCGATCCGCTCGAATCGACTCTATCCGTCTCCGTCCCGACACGTATCGTATCGGCGGAATGAATATTTCATAACGCACAATTAGTGAAATATTCGTTTCAATGTCGCTGTGGGCAACGTTGAATGTCGTTTTCTGCCGGAGACTCCGTGCCGCTCGGCGCTGGCGAATGATCAGACGAAGCTGATTTCTGCAAGAAGAGGGAGGTGGTCGGAGGCGACCCTCGTCAGCCGGGTTTGGAGCACTGTTGCCCGTTGGACGACAAGGTCTTCAGTGACGAAGATGTGGTCGAGACGCATCAGCGGATAGCGGGAGGGGAAGGTCGCTCTCGGCGCCTCGCTGCCTGCGAGCTGGGCGTCGGTCAATGAACGCGTAGCAAGCCGGTAAGTCGCCGATGACGGAATGGCGTTGAAATCGCCGCAGAGGACGCTCGGGACAGGTTCGTGCGACGGGCCGCGCAGCCAGCCGGAATTCAAGAGCGTCGTCATCTGCCGAATGCGCTCGCGCCCTCGAAGGCCGAGATGAGTATTGACCACGAGCAACTTCCTGCCGCCGACCAATATTTCGACAGATAACGCGCCCCTCGCTTCGCCGATGGACGGCAGCGGGCCGGCCTTGACCGCGCCGGTTGGCAATGCAGTGATGATTGCATCGCCATATTGCTCCTCGGCAATCGAGAGCGCCGGGTGAAAATGAGCCTGCATCTTTAGAAGGGAGGCGATTGCATGGGCCTGATCGACGCCGCCGGTCCTGCGCCTGAGGACGTCGACCTCCTGCAGAGCGACAATATCGGCTTCAGCCTCGGCGATGACCGAAGCGATCCGCCCGGGGTCGAGCTTCCGGTCGTTGCCGATGCAGCTATGCACATTATAAGTCAGGAGCTTGATCGATTTATCCGGCATAGGTCCGCTGAAACTGATCTCCCCTCGAGAGACGGGACTCGTTCTCCCCGAGGGGAACACAGAACTCTTTTGATCGTTCCAGATGATCGAGCCGCGGAGGCTCGCACTTCGGAAACGGACAATCGATGAATCTGAAAAGCGTAATCTGGAATGGACTGCTCGTTGCCGCCCTTTGTATTGCGGGCTTTCTTCTTTATCGGATCTTCCGCCAGTATAGCCTGGAGCAGATCGTTCAATCGGTCCGCAGCATACATTTTGCGACCTTCGGTGCCGCATTGCTCTTCGCGGCGGCATCCTATCTATGCCTCAGCTGTTTCGATTTGCTGGCGATCCGTTCTCTCGGCAAATCTCTGCCTTACCGGAGGATCCTGCTCGCCTCCTTCATCAGCCTTTCGCTCGGCCACAATATCGGCTTTGCAGGTCTGAGTAGCGGCGTCTTCCGCTATCGTTACTATTCCCGCTGGGGACTGACTACGGAGGACGTCGCAAAGATCATCCTGTTCTGCGGTGTTACAGTGGGGCTCGGCCTCATCACGCTCGGCGGCCTTGCGCTGATCGTCAATCCAGCTGACGCGGCACGTCTGCTGCGTCTCGATGCGGAAAGCACCCAGGCCTTCGGGCTGCTGGCTCTGATCGTGCCGGCCGCCTACGCTGGGCTGGCGTTCTTCATCCGCGGCAAGCTGCGGCTGTGGCGATGGTCGTTTCAACTGCCGCGCTTCCCGATCGCGGTGGCGCAGGTAGGCGTCGGGACGATCAATTTCATGCTGGTGTCCGCCTGTCTGCACCAGATGCTCTCGACCTTCGGCGATGTTGCCTTCTTCCGGTCCGTCACCGCTTACGTGCTCGCCAATTCGGCGATCCTGGCAACCCATATCCCGGGCGGCCTCGGCGTGCTGGAGGCGACCGTCTCCTACGCCGTGCCGCAACAGGCCTCGATCGGTGCGCTGATCGCTTTCCGTTGCGCTTACTTCTTCATCCCGCTGGCGCTAGGCACCACACTCCTCGTCACCAGCGAATTCATCTTCCGACGATCACGCAGTGCGAGCGAAAAGGCGGACGAGCGCGCCGAGGCCCAGTCGGTGTAAGAGCAGAAAGGGCCGGGTCGGGTCGAAGATCGCCGTGCCTGCGATCGGCGAGACTTTGCCAGACAGTTCGACGGCAAATTCCCTGAGGCCGCGAGCCCCTTGGTTGAGTGCGTCGATCGCCTCGATCATCGAGCCCCTTTGTGCATAGGCCGCGGCAAGGGCCCCGGGAGCCACTCCGAGATATTCCGCCAGCAGGCGATTGCGCAGTTCCGTCATCGCGCGGCGATGCTCGGCGGTTTCAGCTTCGAACAGCAGATCGCATTCCGAATCCAGGCCTTCCGAGCGATTGTTGAGATTGGACGATCCGATACGAAGGAGCTCGTCGTCGGCGATCATCAGTTTGGAATGGATGAGCACTTCAACCTCGCTGCCTGCTTGCACTGACTGCCCAGGCACTTGCGGCCCGGCCACTTGCGGTCCAGGCACGACGGGGTAGTAGACCCGCAGGCGGTTGGCGCGATCGGCGCGTTTGAGGCGGCGGATGACACGGTCGCGATTGCCGCCCATGACGAGCTTTTCGATCAGTCCGTGAGAGCTGCGCGTGCAGATGACGACCACCTCCGGCCCGTCCCTTTCCTGTAATCGTGCGGCGATGGCGTCGGCAACCCGGAAGGAGGCGAGATATTGCGCCTCGATGTAGAGCTGGCGCCGGGCTCGGGCGATGATCTCCAAGGTCGAGGCGATGCCGTCGCTGATGCCGCTACGCCAGGTGGTCGCCGGCTCTGTCAGGGCGAAACCCACAGGGACGTCCCGCAGCGAAACGGAAAGGGTATCCGGCCAGGCGAACGGCATGCTGTCGGCGAGCGCCAGGTGCTTTTCGCCGGTGGCTTCCTCCCAGCGCCGCCTGGCGATATCGCCGATCAGCCGGGCGGCGTCACCCGTGACCATTGCCTGCACGTCGTGGAGCGGGTCGTAAGGGGCGCCCTCGGGATCGCGCCGCAGCCTGTCCCTGGCGCGATGGCGCCTGGTGTCCCATCGTCGTGCCGTCAAGTCTATGCCGCCGATGAAGGCAACCTTGTCGTCGATGCAGACGAGCTTCTGGTGATGACAGCCGCGCAGCGCCCCTTGAAGAGCAAAACGCAAATCGATTCTGGCATTTCTGGGGAAATTCTTCTTTCGAAGCAGATCTATCGATTTGTCCGAATAGATCGGCCCGAGCGCCCAGATAAGTATGCGAATTTCGAGCTCGGGATTTTCCGCTGCCAGCGCATGCAGCAGGTCGGCCAAGGTGTCTTCAGACTTTTCGGGTTCCATTCGAATGTTTGGATGAAAATCCCATCCAACGATCCACACATTGCGGCGGGCCTGCCGCAGCGCCTGCGAGACTTCGGCGAAATATGTGTTGCCATTGATCAGAAAGGCGGCTTTGTCCGCGCGTCCCTGGAGCCGCAATGCCGTAGATCCCTCTTTTTCGCCGCTCGGATGTTGCGCTTTTGTTCGGGTCAGGTACGGTTGATCGGACATGGTTTGAAATGCGGTCATGTTTGCCTCTGCGATTTGACTGAAAGCAAACGCCTGAAATTTCGCGCGGTTCCGACCAGGACGCTGCTGCCGAGGCGGACGGGCATAGAAGATGTAGGAAAAGAAATGTCACGACGAGCAGGCAGTGCCGACCTTCCCCTTCACGGGGGACGCGTGCCGCATTGGCTTGGCGACCGGATGACGCGACTGGGAACGCTGATCACAGAAGCGATCATTCATCATTATGGCCGCGATGAATTCCTGCGCCGGCTCGCCCACCCTTTCTGGTTTCAGTCCTTCGGCGCAGTCATGGGCATGGATTGGCATTCCTCCGGCATTACGACAAGCGTTCTCGGTGCATTGAAGCGCGGGCTGAAGCCGCGCGCCGTCGAGCTCGGCCTGCATGTTTGCGGCGGCCGAGGCACGCATTCGCGCAAGACCCCTCAGGAGCTGGTGTCGATCGGCCAGCGCGTCGGCCTTGACGGGGAGGGCCTTGCGACGACGAGCCGCCTCATCGCGAAGGTCGACAGCGCCGCGCTTCAGGACGGCTTCGACCTTTATCTTCACGGCTTCATCGTCGCCGATGACGGCCATTGGGTGGTGGTGCAGCAGGGCATGAACGGTGACCGGCGTCAGGCCCGACGTTATCACTGGCTGTCGGAAGGGCTCGAAAGTTTCGTCGACTCGCCGCATGCGGCAATTGAAGGCAGAAGTCAGGGCGAAATCGTCAATCTCGCCGACAAACGCGCAGAGCACTCGCGGCGCGGCCAACTGGATCTGCTGGCAACCCTCGGCCCCGACAGGATTATCCGTGAGGCGGCCGCGCTGATGCGTGCGGAGGAGCCGACGCCGGAACCTGCCGAACAGCCGATGCTGCCGCACCTGGTCATGCCTGCTCATCATGATGTCCGCGAGAGCGATGTCCACATGCGCCGCCTGCATGGAAATCTGGCGGCTGCGGCCGACCGCGGGCCAGCGGACTTTCAAGAACTGCTCCTCGTTCCAGGCGTGGGCGCCCGGACGGTGAAGGCTCTGGCGTTGGTGGCGGAGGTCGTGCACGGCGCGCCCTGCCGTTTTTCCGACCCGGCGCGCTTCTCCATCGCCCACGGCGGCAAGGACCGCCACCCCTTCCCGGTGCCGCTGAAGGTCTATGACGAAACGATCGGCGTGATGAAATCGGCGGTGCTGAAGGGCAAGCTCGGGCGAGAAGAGGAACTGCAGGCGCTGAAGCGCCTGGACGATCAGTCCCGGCAGATGGAACGCTATGTTACGGGTCTCGATCTTAAGGAGATCATCGCCGGCGAATTCCGCCAATCCGCCGATTTCGGAGGCCGCAGCGTCTTCGGCTGGGAGCCGCCGCCCGGGGAGGATTGAACCTCAATGAGCGTCAGACGGCACGGCTTCGGCCGGAATCGTTTCCTTCAAATTCTTCCGGTGGAAGATGAAGAGACCGGCAAAGACGATGATTGCGGCGCCGATGATGATCTGCGTATCGGGAATGTCATTGAAGAAGATGTAGCCCAGTACGATCGCCCATAGCAGCAGCGTATATTGCAGCGGCGCAAGCAGCGATGCCGGTGCGAGCTTCAGCGAGCGGGTGATGAGCAGATGCGCGCAAGTGGCGACGATACCGAGCAGCAGCATGCCTGACCAGTCGATGGGTGTAGCCGGCTGCCAGTGGCCGATGCTGAGTACGATGCCGATGGCAAGCGCCGCAACCGTCTGCCATGTCACAAGAGTGGTGTCGCTGGTCGAGCGGAGATAGCGGCTCATCACCAGGGAGAGTGCAAAGGAAAGGCTGCCAGCAAGGCCGAAGAGCGACGGAAGCGACAGCATCGCCGTCGAAGGGCGCAGCGCGATAACGACGCCGGCGAAGCCGACAAGAACGGCAAGCCAACGGCGCCAGCCGATCTTTTCCCCGAGAAAGAAATGCGAGATCGCCGCAATGTAGATCGGCCCGGCCATGTAGAAGGTCATGACGTCGGCGAGCGGCAGATAGGCGACGGCGGCGTAGAACAGCGCAACATCGCCGGTCGCCATGGCGACCCGCATGAACTGCAAGCCTTTCTGCTCGACGCGGAAGAGCGCCATCGGCCCCTGCCGCAGGATCATCGGCCCGAGCACGATGAAGGCGCCGACCGAGCGGATCACCAGCACCTGGCCGACGGCAAAGCTGGTCATCAACCACTTGCCCATCGCATCGTTCAGCGCGAACAGCAGATCGCCGAGCAGCATCAATACGACGCCAGTCATGATCAGGTTTCCGGCATTGGCGACGGCCGTATTGGTCTTCATTCCTCGAATCCTCGCAAAAATGGCCGCGCATGCGCGGCCAGGTGCGGCTTCAGCCTTAAAGCGGCCGATGTCAAGTGTTCACTTGTGTACAGACGCCACAAGCGTGCGCTTGGTGGGAGCGGCCGGCCGGCGAATACAGTCGTTGAAGACTGCGACCTGCTTTCTGTCAGCGGTAAATGGAGGAATTCTACGCTCTGCCATACATTCGGCTCGCCCGCAGCAAGCGTTGCGAATAGGGATGTTCGACCGCGCCTTTTCGCAAGGCCTCGATACCGACCTGTTCGACGATCTCACCCGCTTCCATGATGGCGACGCGGCTGCACATGTGGGAGACGACGGCGAGATCGTGGCTGACGAGGAGATAGGTGAGGCCGCGCTCTTTGCGCAGGTCCTGAAGCAGATTGAGGATTTCCGCCTGGACCGAGACATCTAGCGCCGAAGTCGGTTCGTCGAGCAGCAGGACGTCGGGGTTCAGCATCAGAGCCCGGGCGATCGCCACGCGCTGCCGCTGCCCGCCGGAGAGCTGATGCGGAAACCGGTAGCTCAGCGCCGGGTCGAGGCCGACAGATCTGAGTACGGCGTTCACATCGACGGAATTCCTGTCCAGACCCTGGTTGCGCAACGGCTCCTGCAGCTGCGACCGGATGGTCTTGCGCGGATGGAGCGATCCGTACGGATCTTGAAACACCATCTGCACCCGGCGGAAGAAGGGCCGGGTGCGCTGCCTGTCCAGCGTTTGGCCGTTGAGCGCGATCTGCCCATCATAATTGGCGTTGAGGCCGGAGAGCGCCCGAAGGACCGTGGATTTGCCGCAGCCGGATTCGCCGACCAGGCCAAAGGCCGTGCCGCTCTCGACGGCGAGATTGACGTCTCTGACCACAGGCCTTTGCCCGTGTCCAAAGCGGATGGTGAGATTGTCGATCCTGATCATCGCGGCGGCTCCACTGCGAGTTCGTCAAGCCAGGCGGGATCGCGCTTCAGGATCGGCAGCCGGGCCGGCGGATCCTCGATCTTCGGCAGCGATGCCAGCAGTCCTTGCGTATAAGGATGCTTCGCCTTGTCGAGATCGCGGGCATCGAGCACTTCCACGACGCGGCCGGCATACATGATAAGGACGCGGTCGCAGAAATTGCGAATGAGGTTGAGATCGTGGCTGATGAAGATCAGGCCGAGATTGCGGCGTAAGACCAGCTCGTCGAGCAGGGCCAGGATTTCGAGCCGCACCGTCACGTCGAGCGCCGAGGTCGGCTCATCGGCGATCAGCACTTCGGGTTCGGCGATCAGCATCATAGCGATCATCACGCGCTGGCCCATCCCGCCGGATATCTCGTGCGGATAGAGGCGGGCGACGCGCTCGGGATCGCGGATCTGGACCGCTTCGAGCATTTCGAGCGCCTGGCCATAAGCTTTCCCGGTGCGCTCCTTGGGATGATGGAGGCTATAGGTCTCGGCGATCTGTTCGCCGACCCGCATGACCGGGTTGAGCGAATATTTCGGGTCCTGCAGGATGAGCCCGATCCGCCGTCCCCGGATCGTCATCATCGTTTTCTCGTCCGCCTTCAGCAGATCGACATCGCCAAAGCGCATTCGATCGGCGCTGACCTGTGCCGTCGGCGGCAAGAGCTTCATGATGGCGCGCCCGACGGTCGATTTGCCCGATCCGGATTCGCCGACGATTCCGAGTTTTTCCTGTCCGAGCGTGAAGCTCACGCCGCGCACCGCGCGCATATGGCCGCCGCCATAGGCGATTTCGAGGTTTTGGATGTCGATCAGCCTGGTCATTCCGCCCCCCTGGGATCGAGGACGTCACGAAGTGCGTCGCCAACGAGATTGAAAGCAAGGCTGACGAGCGCAATGGCGATGCCGGGCGCTGCGATCACCCAGGGACTGTCAAGCATGAACTCACGCCCGCTTGCGGCCATCGAGCCCCATTCCGGCCATGGCGGCTGTGCGCCGAGGCCGAGAAAGCCGAGGCCGGCGGCGGTGATGATGATGCCGGCCATGTTGAGCGTGACGCGGACGATCACCGAGGGAATGCACATCGGCAGGATGTGGCGAGTGATGATTGCGAGCGAGGTCGCGCCCTGCAAGCGTACGGCGGCGATGTAATCCGCCTTGCGCAGGCTGAGCGTTTCGGCGCGCGCCAGCCGCGCGATCGGCGGCCAGGCGGTCAGCGAAATCGCGATGATCGCATTTGTGATGCCGGGGCCGAGGGCGGCGGCAAAACCGAGCGCCAGCACGAGGCCGGGGAAGGAAAGGAAGATATCGGTAATGCGCATAAGGATTTCATCGACGATGCCGCCGAAATAGCCCGAGAATGTGCCGATCAGCAGACCGAGCGGGGCGACGATGATCGTCACCAGCATGATGATATAGAGCGTCGTGCGCGCGCCGTAGATGACACGGGCAAAGACGTCGCGGCCGAAATTATCGGTCCCGAGCCAATGTTCTGCCGAAGGCGGCGCAAGCCGTGCGGCCATATCCTGGACGATCGGATCGTAGCTCGTCAGTAACGGGGCAGCGGTCGCCGCTACGATCAGCAGCACGATGACGATGAGGCCTGCCAGCCCCAGCGGATGCAGGCTGAATTTCTGCCAGCCCTGATGGATCTGCTGCGCCGACGACTGAAACCACCCCTGAGGCTCCGGTGCCCGTAGCCAGTTGCGAAGGCCGGCATGGGTGCTGTCTGCGTCTTCGGTGGAGATCGTCATGGCGTCACCGTGTTCTCGGATCAAGGATGCGATAGAGGACGTCGGACAGGATGTTGATCGTCAGGAAGACGGCGCCGATCGTCAGCACCGAGCCCATTACGACGTTCATGTCGTTCATCTGCAGCCCGCGGGTGAGGTACTGCCCGAGCCCGGGCCAGCCGAAAACGGTCTCGATTAGCACCGCGCCTTCGAGCAGGCCGCCGAAGGTCAGCGCCAGGATCGTCAGGAGCTGCACGCGGATATTCCTGAAGGCATGGCGCCAGATGACTTTGCGGGTGCCGAGCCCCTTTGCCCTCGCGGTGATGATGTATTCCTGGCTCAGCTGCTCCAGCATGAAGCTTCGCGACATGCGGCTGATATAGGCCACGGAATAATAGCCGAGAATCGCCGCCGGCAGGATGATGTGGCCGAGCGCGTTGTGGAACACGTCCCATTGGCCCTGGACCGCCGCATCGATCAGCAGAAAGCCCGTTAAGGGTGTAACAAGGCCTTCGTAGAAGACGTCGATCCGGCCTGATGCGCCAACGAGCTTCAGCTTCGCATAGAAGACGAAGAGCGCCATCAGTCCGGTCCAGAAGATCGGGATGGAATGGCCGGCAAGGGCAACGATCCGGGCAATGTGGTCGATGACGGTGCCGCGCCTGACGGCGGCCGTGATGCCGAGCGGGATGCCGACGATCGCCCCGATGATCATGGCGATGATGGCAAGCTCGATCGTCGCGGGAAATATCGTCATCAGATCGGTCAAGATCGGCTGACCTGTCGTCGCCGACATGCCGAGGTCGCCTGTGGCGATCTTGCCGACGTAGGAGAGGAACTGCATCCATATCGGCTGGCCGAGGCCCAACTCGTTATAAACGCGATCATAAACCTCCTTGCTGACCTCCGCCCCAGTGATTGATAGCACCGGGTCGGCGGGCAGCAGGCGGCCCATCGAAAAGGTGAGGAAGAGCAGGCCGAGCAGCGTCGTGACGACAGCCACCACGCGACCCGCCAGGCGCCGCAGCAGGCTGATCAGAGGGTGCGGGGCCGCCTCCGCGAACCCGCCCTCCGTCGAGCGGCGGCCCGCCTCCTGCTTCGATGTCAGATCGGCGCTCGCCACGCGCTCTACTCCTTGGTCACGTCATGCCAGCGCGTCGACCATGTCGTGTGCCCGTGATAGCCCTTGACGTTGGCGCGCATGACATAGGGGTCGGTTCGCTGGAAGAAGATGACCAGCGGGGAAGCCATGCCGGCATAGATGCCGTCCATCTTCTTGAAGATGTCAGTGCGTTTGCCCGTGTCGCGCTCTTTCATCGACTGATCGATGAGCGTGTTGAGCTCGTCCACCTTCATGCCGGTCCGCCAGAGATAATAGCTGCCGAGACGTGCCTCGTCGCTGTTGTCGGGGTTAAAGGCATATTGCGTGGCGACGGCGAAGGGATCGGGCAAGCGGGCGCCGGAATTGCCGAGCAGCACTTCGAATTTGCGCTCGCGGAAGGCGGGCGTGAATTCCCCAGGCACGAGATCGAGCTCGAAGCCGGCCGCCCGTGCGCTCGCCTGCAGCGCTTCTGCGAAAGGCAAGGTTGGTGCCCCCGACGGATTGAGCACTTTCTTCAGGCCATTGGGATATCCGGCCTCCGCCAGCAACTGCTTGGCCTTAGCGGGATCGTAATCGTAGCGGACATCAGCCTCTTCGGGAGCGCCGATCATCCCGCGCGGGATCATGGACTGCCAGGGAAAGCCGGTATAGCGCATGATATTGCCGGAGATCGCCTTCCAGTCGAAAGCGTGCTGGAAGGCCTCGCGAACCTTCGGCTTCTGCAGATCGGGATCTTTCTGGTTGAGGGCGATATAATAGAAGCCGAGACCCGGAACGTTCTCGATGATCATATCCTTGTTGGTGGAGAGCGCATCGAGATCGCCGCTTGCCACATACTGGCCGACATCGACGTCGCCGGCTTCAAGCTGAAGCCTGAGATTGCCGGATTCCGGAATATGGCGGGCGATGACGCGCGCCATGGCGGGCTTGCCGCCCCAGTATTTCGGCTGCGCATTGAAGATCGCCACGTCGTTCGGTCGCCACTGCGCCAGGCTGAACGGGCCGCTGCCGGCGGAATTGGCCGAGAGCCAGGCGCCGCCGAAATCGCCGTTCGCGTCATGCGACAGCACCGTCTTCTTGTCAACGATGCCGATCGAGGCGCCTGCCAGCGAATAGAGCACAAGGTCGGTATTGACCGCCTGCGGCAGCTCGATCTCCAGCGTGTGTTCGTCCTTGGCGCGGACGAGCTTTTCGACGTTATCGGCAGTGAAGCCCCAGAGCGCGACGTCGGTGGAGCCGACCTGACCCATCTTGATGACGCGCTGGATCGACCAGGCCGCATCCTCGGCGGTGACCTTGTTGCCGCTCTGGAAGACCGCGTCGTCGCGCAGGGTTAACGTGATGACCTTACCGTCGGGCGAGACGACCCATTTCGTCGCAAGCATCGGCTTCAGCGTCTTGAGGTCATCAGGCGACAGCTGCACGAGATTGTCGTAGAGGTTCGAGATCAGCTCGGATACCGTGCGGGCATTGTTCTGAGCCGGATCGAGCGTGCGGATACCTGTCAGATTCGTGCCGATGACAAGCATGTTGGGCGGCGATGCCGCCAGGCTAGGCTGCGCCGCCATCAGGGCGCCTGTCATTGCGATCGTCGTCAGTAGCTGTTTCAGCATCTCAAGACCTCCCAATCCTGTTGCTTGCGGAAATGATGTTTCGAACTTAGCCGGCTGCCTTGACGTCCCGTCGGTCTGTTTGAATGTCGCCCTCGGCCTCCCAGCCTCGAAGCAGTCGATGCAGCTCGTCGCGATCCTGCGCGTCGAGCCGCGGCAATCCCGGCACGCGCACCGGGCCGACATCGAGCCCGGAATAGGTGACGGCCTCTTTGACGACCGTGACATTCGCGCCGTTGCGGAACTTGGTGCGCATCCGCTCGAAGGGTTCGAGCTTGTTGACGATTGCTCTCGCCGCGGCGAAATCGCCTTTTTCAAGCGCTTCGTGAACGGCGAGCGAAAGCTTCGGAGCGACGTTGACGAGACCCGAGGTGAAGCCGCGCGCGCCGGCTGCGGTGAATGTTGGCGCCCAGCTCTCCGCCAGGCCGCAGACGAACAGCGCGCCATTCGGATCGGCGGCGGGGATCGCCCGCGACAGCAGCATCAGATCAGTGGTGGCGAACTTGATGCCGGCAATATTGCCGTGATTGGCAAGACGGACGATCTCGGCGACGCTGAAACCTTCTGCCCTGACATAGGCGACGAGCGGCAGGGGGGAAGCATCGGCGAGATTGCAGAAATAATCGATCTGGGCCGATGGTGCCGCGAAAGGGTCGACGGGCTGATGCGACATGACCGCCGATGCGCCGATCGCGGCCGCATCCCGAGCCATGCCGATCGCCTCCCGCAGCGACCGGCCGATCGCCGCCGTCACCGGCGCGCGGCCGTCGACTCCCGATACCGCCGCCTCGTGGACGATCCGGATTTCCTGCGGCGTCAGAGCATAGAATTCCCCGGTATTGCCGGCGGCGACGATGTTGTGAATGCCGGCTACAGCCACGCGCTCATAGACCTTCGCGGTAATCCGGGGCTCGACTTCACCCCCGGCGTCATAAGCCGTGACGGGAACGCCCGACACGCCCCTAAGCGCCTTGCGCATGCTCGCGATGCTCATTTTTCTCCCCCGTTCGCTTTCTTCCAGTTGATCGTCAGCCGAAACGGAAGGGCGGCAGCCCCTCCGCATCGACATCGAAGGCGATGACCGTGCCCGCCTCGAAACGTCCGGTGCGGTCGCTCGACAGGCTCGTGACGTAGAGGGTGCTGAAATCCGGCCCTCCGAAACACGGCATTGTCGGTGCTGCGACCGGCAGAATGTAGATTTCGACGATTTCGCCTTCGCTCGATATCCGGTTGAGGCGGCCGGCGGAAACGCCGGCGCTCCAGTAGAATCCGTCGCGATCGGTCGTCGCCCCGTCCGGCCGCCCTTGTTCCTCCGTGAAACTGCGAAGGCGGCGTCCCTCGCCGAGCTCGCCCGTTGCGGGATCGAAATCGAAGGCTTGCAGAAAACACTGTCGGCTGTCGGAGTGATACATCCGCCGGCCGTCCGGCGACCAGGCAAGGCCGTTGGAACTCGTTAGCCCCGTTGCGACGGTCCGGGTGCTGCCATCGGCGCCGACGCGGAAGAGCGCCGCATCATTCACCTGCGGCTTGGCCTCGCTGATCGAGCCGACCCAGAAATGCCCATCCGGGCCAACCTTGCCGTCGTTGAGACGGCCATTGATGTCGCGCCCGACCGGATCGCAGAGAAATTCGATATCGCCTGAGACAGAATCAAAGAGATGGACGCCCGTCTGCAGACCAACGATGATCCTGTTGTCGCCGCAGAGCCCGAGGCTGCCGACCGCAGCCGGCATCTCGAAGCGATCGACCTTGCCTTGCGGGAAAAGCCGCAGGATTGCCGGCGCCAGGATGTCGACAAGCCAGAGAGCGCCGGTTTCCTCGTCCCATACCGGCGATTCACCGACCGTCAGCGGTTGCTGCAGCACGGAACGGATCTTCGGTTCAATGATGCGCGGCGCCCTCACGAGACCGTCTCCAGATCTTTGACGAGGCCCTCGGCATCGCGCATGCGGATGTTGCCGTCGTGATTGAATTCGCAGAAACCGCCGCCCTGGAACGAGCGGGCGACCCGCCCCTCCGCTCCGTCCTCGATACGGGCGTGATCACGCGGCCGATCCTGCGGCTGATAGCCAAGCCGCGTCGCCAGATCATTGTCCCACCATTTCGTGTCGGTGTCGGAAACACCGTAAACAACCGTTGCGGCGATCTGCGGATGGGTGAGGCCGATCCGCACCAGTTGCGCCAGATCCCGGGCGCTGATCCAGATCGCGATCGTGCGCTCGCTGTTTGGGTAGGTGCCGGCATTGCCGATGCGGATGGAAAGGGAGCGGATGCCCGATGTGTCGTAATAAAGTCCCGCCACCAGCTCGCCCCAGCATTTGGAAAGTCCGTAAGGACTGTCGGGTCGCATGGGATCGAGCGGCGAAATGACCTCGCCGCGCGGATAAAAGCCGGTCGCATGGTTGCTTGAGGCGTAGACGACCCGCTGGACCTTATTGATTCGGGCGGCTTCGTAGAGATTGTAGGTGCCGAGCACATTCGCCTGCAATATCGCGTTGATATCAACGCCGCCCGCAAGGCCGGCGAGATGAACGACACCGTCGACGCCGCCCAAAGCGGCCGTTGCCTCTTCGAGCTTTGACAGATCGGCGCGGACGAAGCTTTCGTTCTCGCCCAGATCCGTAGGCTCATGAATATCGATCAGGCGGAGATGCTCAACATGCTGCCGGAGGAACGGGCGCAACAGCGTCCCGACACGTCCGGCGGCGCCCGTCATTGCGATCCGTCTCATCGTCCTTCCTCCCATTGTCGTTCAAACTCCCTGGAACATGCGGGCGCGCGCATTCAGTATGTGTCTCTTCATCGCGTCATGCGCTTCGGCCTCCCGTCGCGCGAAGATCGCCTCCACGATGACCGCATGCTCGTCCTGAACGCTGCGGATCTGCTCCGGCGTCCGTTTCAGGCTCAGGCTTCGCGTTACGGAATGGCCGATGGCGAAATGTGGCTTGAACCATTCGCGCACGGTGATGTGAAACTGATTGCCTGTCGCCATCGCGATCGCGTCGTGCAGGGCCTGATCTTCGTCGGCGCCGAGTTCGCCGTTCCTCAGACATTGTTCGATCGCAAGAAGCGCCTCCGTGATCCGCTCCTTGTCGGCCGGCTGCCAGTTTCGCGCGGCAAGCTCCGCAGCTTCGGCCTCGAGACCTGCGCGGAATTCGAAGAACCGCTGGACATCGGCAAGCGAGCCGACCGGAACCATTTTCAGCATCGACGAATCCGGCCGCTGCCGGACATAGGAACCAGAGCCCTTGCGGGAAACGACGAGGCCATCGGCTCTCAGACGTTCGAGCGCTTCTCGCACAACGGGTCTTGATGCGCCGAAATCGGCGGCAAGTCTCGTTTCCGACGGCAGCCGTTCGTTGACAGGAAAATTGCCGTCCGCGATCATCCCTACGATCTTCTCGTAGATGATGTCGCTGAAGCGCGTTGCGCCCCGGTTCGAAACGGCATCGACTGCAAACGTCATTATCGCTCTTTTCTCCCCCGCCAAGTGACGAATTCGCCCCATCGGCTCTTCGCCCGGCGAGCAGAAGCCGGATATGCCTACTCGACCATGCGCCGGGATGATGTCGCGCCGTCACCGGCCGCGATGCGGCCTGTATACAGCTTCTGACAGGTCTGTCTTCAATCCCTATCCAAGGCAGGATTGCCAATGGGTTGGCGTCGTGTTTGATGCGGCATGGCTATCGAATCTGTAATTATCTGTCAACTCTTGTAATCATTTGAGAACGTGTCTATGGTTTCGTTCCAGCGCCGAGGAGGGCGCAAAACGGCAGGTCGGGAGCCGCCTGTGCCGGCATAAAAGGGGAGGAATCGATGCCCAATGAAATTCTGTCTCGCGGTGTCACCCGCCGCGCCGTTCTCGGCGGCATGGCTGGTGCTGCAGCACTGTCCATCGCCGGTCGTGCCTTCGCCGCCGGTGGGGAAGCGCCTGCGCTGGCGCAACTGGTCAAGGACGGCAAACTGCCGCCGCTGGCCGAGCGCCTGCCGAAGAAGCCGATGGTGGTAACGCCGTTCGAGAAGGTCGGCACCTATGGCGGCACGTTGCGCCGCGGCCTGCGCGGTTCATCCGACCATAACGGCATTCTGCGCATGGTCGGCAACCAGAGCCTCGTGCGCTGGAATCTGGAATTCACCGCCGTGCAGCCGAACCTCGCCCAGCGCTGGGAAGTCAGCGACGACGCGACGCAATTCACCTTCCATTTGATCGAAGGCGTGCGCTGGTCCGACGGCCATCCTTTCACCGCCGACGACGTTGTTTTCGCGATCGAAGACTGCGTGAAGAACACCGAGCTTTACAGCGCGACGCCGGCGCAGCTTGCCGTTGCCGGTAAGCCGGTCACGGTCGAAAAGATCGATGATTATACGGTGAAATTCACCTTCGCGGCGCCCAACGCGCTTTATCTCGAAAACCTTGCCACGCCACTCGGCCAGCATCCGACGCTCTTCCCGAAGCATTATTGCAGCCAATTCCTGCCGAAATACAATCCCAACATCGAAGCCGATGCCAAGAAGGCGGGCGTCACTAGCTGGACGGAGCTCTTCCGCAGCCGCTGCGGTGACATCGAGATTCCGACGCGCTGGGGCAACGTCGACAAGCCGACGCTCGATCCCTGGGTCGTCAAGGAACCCTATGTCGGCGGCGCCACGCGCGTCGTCATGGCCCGGAACCCATATTTCTGGCAGGTCGATACGGCAGGCAACCAGCTTCCTTACATCGATGAGATCAATTTCGGCATATCGCAAGACGTCGAGTCGCTGATGCTCAACGTCATCTCCGGAAAGATCGACATTCAGGAACGTCACATCAGCGTCCTGGCCAACAAGCCGACGCTCTCCCAGAACATGCAGAAGGGCGATTATCGCCTGTTGACGCTCGTGCCTTCCGCCTCGCAACAGTGCCAGATCTACTTCAACATCACCCACAAAGATCCTGCCATGCGCAAGATGTTTGCGGATAAGTCGTTCCGACAGGCGCTCTCGATCGGCATCAATCGCCAGGAACTCATCGACATCGTGTATTTCGGGCAGAGTGAGCCTTATCAGGCCGGGCCGCGTCCGACCCATCCGTGGTATCACGAGAAATATGCGCGTCAATTCACCGAATACGACGCCGACAAGGCAGGCGCGATGCTTGATCAGGCCGGCTATAAGAAGGGGCCCGACGGCTTTCGCGTTCGGCCCGACGGTCAGAAGGTGTTCTTCTCGGTCGACGTCATTCCGACGCTTTATCCCGATCTCGTCGATGCCCTGGAACTGGTCAAGACGCATTGGTCGCAGATCGGCATCGACATGAAGGTCAATACGATCGAGCGGGCGCTCTATTATACCCGCGGCGACGACAATGCTCATGATGCGCAGGTGTGGCCGGGGCCGGGCGGGCTCGACCCGATGCTCGACCCGCGCGATTTCTTCGCCTTCCATCCGCAGGGTTCGCGTTACGCCATTCCGTGGACGCTCTGGTATACGTCAAACGGTGCGCGCGGCGAGGAGCCGCCGGAAAGCCAGAAGAAGCGTATGAAGCTGTTCGACGAAGCGCGTTCGACGGCCGATCTCGACAAACGCGGCGCGATCATGAAGCAGATCTTCGACATCGCCGCGGAGGAATTCGAGACCGTGGGCCTTTGTCTTGCGGTCGGCGGCTTCGGCATCATCCGCAATAATCTGCGCAATGTTCCCGAGAAGCAGCCGGATAGCTGGTCCTGGCCCAATCCGGGACCTGCGATGCCGCAGCAGTTCACCTTCACGAGCTGATTTTGATCGAGCGCCGTACCGACGGTACGGCGCTTTCTTCGGTTCGCCTTCCGAGATGCCTTGCCGGCGATGAGAGCTGGTAAGGCCCGGAGGGCGGTACTCAATGCAAGAGGCGCCCATGCTGGTCTTTATCGCCAAACGTTTGCTGTGGATGATTCCATCGCTCTTTGCCGTCAGCTTCCTCGCTTTCGTGCTGATCCAGCTGCCGCCGGGCGACTATGTCACGACCTATATTGCGACGCTGGCGGCTTCCAACGAAATCGTCGATCAGAACACCGCGGCACAATTGCGCGAACGCTTCGGCCTCGATGACCCGATGCTCATCCAATATTTCAAATGGATATGGGGCATCCTCTCGCGCGGCGACTTCGGCATTTCCTTCGAATGGCAGCAGCCGGTGTCCGATCTGATCTGGGAGCGTATGGCGCTGACCCTGGTTCTCGCTCTTTCGACATTGATCGCCACCTGGGCAATCGCGCTGCCGATCGGCGTCTTTTCCGCCGTCCGCAAATATTCGATCGGCGACTACTTCTTCACCGCCTTCACCTTCTTCGGCCTGGCCGTTCCGTCCTTCCTGCTGGCGCTGGTGCTGATGTATATTGCGGCGGTCGAATTCGGCCAGGACGTCGGGGGATTGTTTTCGCCGCAATATGAGAACGCGCCCTGGAGCTTTGCCAAGATGGGCGATCTCTTTTCGCATCTCTGGCTTCCCGTCATCATTCTTGCCGTGTCCTCGACGGCGAGCCTCATCCGCGTGATGCGCGCCAATATGCTTGACGAACTGCCGAAGCCCTACGTGACGACGGCGCGGGCAAAGGGACTCTCGGAGTTCCGGCTGCTGATGAAATATCCTTTGATGATCGCCCTCAACCCGTTCATCTCGACGATCGCCTGGTTGCTGCCCAATCTCATCTCCGGCTCGGTTGTCGTCGCCATCGTCCTCAATCTGCCGACCGCGGCGCCCTTGCTGCTACAGGCGCTGATGGCCCAGGACATGTATCTGGCGGGCGCCTTCGTTCTGCTGATCTGCGCGCTGACGCTGATAGGCTCTCTGATCAGCGACATCCTGCTTGCGCTGGTCGATCCCCGCATCCGGTTGGAATAGGAGCCCGATATGGCCGACATCGCCGTCACAAATATTCAGCCGGACCGCGCCGCCGTCGCATCCCAGTGGCAGCTGATCTGGTGGGCTTTCCGCCGGCATCGGCTAGCCATGGTGGCGCTCGTCGTCACCGTGATGATGTACATCGTTGCCCTGGTTCCCGGCTTCTTCGCCATCAACGATCCCAACCTGCAAAATGCGCGGGCGACCTTTCACCCGCCGCAGAAAGTGCATCTGATCGATACCGAGAACGGGTTTTCCTTCGGCCTGCATTATTATCCGATGAAGCTGACCCGCGATCCGGAAACTCTCGCCGCCATCTTCAAGGAAGAAACGGCCAAGCGAATCGACATGCAGTTCTTCGGGCGCGGCTATGAATATTCCGTGTTCGGTCTGTTCAACACCAACATCCATCTGATCGCCTCGCCCGACAAGACGACGCCGCTGCTTCTCTTCGGTGCCGACCGGCTTGGGCGCGATGTCTTCAGCCGGACGGTGCAGGGTTCGCAGGTGTCGCTGTCGATCGGCCTCGTCGGCGTCTTCCTGTCGTTGATGCTCGGCATCGTGATCGGCGGCATCTCCGGATATTACGGTGGCCGCATCGATTTCTTCATGCAGCGTGTGATAGATTTCGTGCTGTCGCTGCCGACGATACCGATCTGGCTCGCCATGGCTGCGGCGCTGCCGCAGGATTGGCCGGCGACGCTGCAATATATGATGATCACGATCATCCTGTCGCTGACCGGCTGGGCCCAGCTTGCCCGCGTCGTTCGCGGCCGCTTCCTGTCCCTGCGCACCGAGGAATTCGTCGCCGCCGCCAGACTGGATGGCGTTCGCGAAGGCCGCATCATCTTTCGCCACATGCTGCCGAGCTTTGCCAGCCATATCATCGCTTCGATCACGCTCGCGGTGCCGGCGATGATCCTGGCCGAAACCTCTCTTTCCTTCCTGGGCCTCGGGCTGCAGCCGCCGACAATCTCCTGGGGCGTGCTTTTACGCGAGGCCCAGAACATTCGCTCGATCGCCACGGCGCCCTGGCTCTTCCTGCCGGGCTGCGCGGTCGTGGTCGCCGTCATGGCGCTCAATCTCCTCGGCGACGGCCTGCGCGATGCGGCCGATCCCTACAACAAATGAGGACGGCATGACCGACATCGTTCCCATTGCCGGCAGGCCGCTGCTCGAGGTGAAGAACCTCACCGTCGAATTCCCGCTGCGCACCGGCGTCTTTCGCGCCGTCAACGACCTGTCCTTTACAATAGAGCCGGGCAAGACGCTCTGCGTGGTCGGTGAAAGCGGATCCGGAAAGTCGGTGACGGCGCGCTCGATCCTGCAGATCGTCGATGCGCCCGGCCGTATTGCCGGCGGTTCGATCACACTGAACCACCCCAAGGGCGGCTCGATCGATTTGACTAGCCTCAATCCGCGCGGGCGCCGGATTCGGGCGATCCGCGGCCGCGATATCGCGATGATCTTCCAGGAGCCGATGTCGTCGTTGTCGCCCATCCATACTGTCGGCAACCAGATTATCGAGGCGCTTCGCCTTCACACCAGGATGAGCAAGGCGGAAGCGCGGGCGGAAGCCATATCGCTGCTCAAGCAGGTGGAAATTCCCGCGCCTGAAAAGGCGCTGGATCGATACGCATTCCAATATTCCGGTGGCATGCGTCAGCGGGCGATGATCGCCATGGCGCTCGCCTGCAAGCCGCAGTTGCTGATCGCAGACGAGCCCACCACGGCCCTCGACGTGACGACGCAGGCCGAAATCCTAGACCTGATCGCCCGGCTGCAGAAGGCCAACGGCATGGCCGTTCTCTTCATCACGCATGATATGGGCGTCGTGGCGCAGATCGCCGACGATGTGCTTGTGATGCACAATGGCGTCGCCAAGGAATATGCGCCGGTCGAGCAAATTTTTCACGCACCGAAAGACGACTATACCCGCATGTTGATTGGTTCGGTGCTGAAGCTGGAGCAGAAGGCTGAGATTCGCCTGGCGCGCCCGCCGCTGGACAGGACGAAAGCGCCGATCCTCGAACTGCGCAACGTGTCGATGGATTTTGGCGAAGTGAAAGCGCTGAACGACGTCTCTATTTCGCTTCTGCCCGGCGAGACACTCGGCATTGTCGGCGAAAGCGGATCCGGCAAGACGACGATGGGCCGCTCGATCATGCGGCTGCTCGATCCAACCGCCGGCGAAATCCTCTATCGCCGGGCCGATGGCGGCATCATCGACCTGGCAGCGGCAAAAGGTCAGACGCTTGCCGCCGCGCGCCGCGAATTGCGCATGGTGTTCCAGGACCCCTTCGGCTCCCTCAATCCGCGCATGACCGTCTCCCAGATCATCGGCGAGCCGTTGTTGGTCAACGGCATGGCCAAGGGGAGGGCGCTGGACGAGCGCGTTTGCCACCTTATGGAGCAGGTCGGCCTTGATCCCAGGGCGCGCGAACGTTATCCGCACGCCTTCTCCGGCGGCCAGCGCCAGCGTATCGGCATTGCCCGCGCCATCACCCTCAATCCGCGCGTCATCGTCGCCGATGAGGCGACCTCGGCGCTCGACGTCTCCGTGCGCTCGCAGGTGCTCGATCTCCTGATGCGCCTGCAGGACGAACTCGGGCTCGCCTACATCTTCATCAGCCATGACATCGGCGTCATCCGCTACATGTGCGACCGCGTCGGCGTCATGTATAAGGGCCAGCTCGTCGAAATCGGCGAGGCGGAGAAGGTCTGCCGCACCCCCGAGCACGCCTATACGCAGGCGCTCATATCAGCCATTCCGCGCCCTGACCCACGCGACCGCGATCGTTCGCGGCGCTTCCGCTATGTTGCTCCCGACAGTCTGAAGAACGGGAGCTCCCAGCGATGAAGATCACCGGCGTCAGAACGTTTCTCATGCACGCAGGTCAGCCCGAACCGTCGAAATGGGCCTCCGATGAGCGTTCGGGAGACGGTGCATCCGAGCAGCTACGGGGCACGAGGAACTGGCTGTTTTTGAAGATCGACACCGACGAGGGCGTCACCGGCATCGGCGAATGCTCCGGCTGGCCGCGCGTTATTGAGACGGCGATTCATGATCTGGCGCCGCTCCTGATCGGCGAAGATCCCGCCCATATCGAACGCCTATGGCAGAAGTTGTATATCGCGATGATGGGGCACGGCATGCTCGGTACGGTCGGAGGCGGCGCGATGACCGGCATCGACATGGCTCTCTGGGACATCAAGGGCAAGGCGCTCGGCGTGCCGGTCTGGATGCTGCTCGGCGGCAAGGTGCGCGACAAGATCCCCATCTATTCGCATGCCAATACGCCCGAACGTGCGCTCGCCGGCAAACAGCGCGGCATCAAGGCGATCAAGTGCGGCGGCGTGGCCGATCCCGTCCGCAAGGTCGCAGCACTGCGCGAGGCGGTCGGCGACGATATGGACATCGCTATCGACCTGCACGGGCCGCCATGGCTGACCCCTGCGGATGCCTGCCGTCTGGTGCGGGCGCTCGAACCCTATGAACTCATGTGGGTGGAAGATCCGATCGCGCCCGACAATCTCGAAGGCTACAAGCGCATTCGCGATGCCGCCCATGTGCCGCTTGCCGCCGGCGAACGCTCGGCGACGATCTTCGGGGAGCGCGAGCTCATCGAAAGAGAGCTGGTCGATGTCATTCAGCCCGATACCGGCCGGGCCGGCGGCATCACCCAGATGAAGAAGATCGCGGCCATGGCCGAAGCCCACCACATCCAGATGGCACCGCATTCGGGCTCGCTCGGACCGGTGGCGGAATATGCGGCCCTGCATCTGCTTGCGGCCATCCCGAACGCGCTGATCCTCGAGCGGCTCGACGACGACTGGGACGGCCGTCGCCAGACGATCGTGCCGCATCCCGAGCAGGTCGACGGGCTGATCGCGGTTCCCGACGCCCCGGGACTCGGCTGCGATATCGACGAGGAATTCGTCGCCCGGTTTCCGAGCGGCGGCAATGTCTCCGTTCCCGTGCCGGAGGCCGCCGGCTCCTACAATCCCGGAACCTACAACGAGCATCTCTACGTGCAGACGCGCGTGGCGCGCCGCAGTTATTTCAATCGCTAGAAGGACAGAATGATGAAGATCGACCGCATGCGGGTGTTCATGACCCGCGACAAGGACCGGCCCCGCGTGATCGTCGCACTCGATACCGACGACGGTCTGACGGGCTGGGGCGAATGCTACAATCACGGCCCCGACAAGGCGCTGCCGCCGCTGCTCGACTATCTCTACGCCTTTCTCTCCGGCCAAGACCCGACACGCGTCGATTATCTCGTCAACCTGCTAATCCAGCAGAGCCGCTTCCCGCCTGGCGCACTTGGCCTTGCCGCGATTTCCGCGCTCGACCATTGCCTGTGGGATTTGGCGGCCAAGGCCGCGAATGTCCCGGTCTACAAACTATTAGGTGGCGAGGTACGCGACCGCATCAAGGTCTATGCCGGGGTCTATACCGCGCCAGACGCGCCGGCCGCACGCGACGAGTTCGATCGCCTGAAAGAGGAATGGGGATTCACTGCATTCAAACTCAGCCCCTGGCGTATCGACATGCATGCCCACCGCTGGGGTAATGTGGTAAAAGCCTCGGCCGACTATTTCCGCTCTCTTCGCGAGACGGTGAATGACGAATACGAGATCGCCTTCGATGCTCATGCCAAGATTTTCGAACCGATCGCCGCAAGGCAACTCGGCAATGCGCTGGCGCCTTATGATCCGCTGTTCTACGAAGAGCCGTTGCGTCCCGAGAACATCGAGGCCTGGGGCGACCTGAAACAGGGGCTCAACTGCGTCCTGGCCACCGGCGAGTCGCTCTATAACAGGAACGAATTTCTGCGGCTGCTGCAGGTCAAGGGTGCCGACTTGATCCAGCCCGACATCTGCGTCGTCGGCGGCATCAGCGAAATGCGCCGCATCGCCACGCTTGCCGAAGCCTATTTTGTCGGCGTCGCTCCGCACAATCCGATGGGCCCCCTGGCGACGGCGGTCAATGTGCATTTTTCGGCCGCGGCCCAGAATTTCCGCATTCTCGAATACCGGCTGCCAAAAGGCCAAGCCTATGTCTATGGCGGCCTCGACATCGAGAAGCGGCAGGGAGAAACCCGCTACGTCGTCGATCCTTATCTGCCGAAGGATGGTTATCTCGAACTGCGCCCCGACCGGCCCGGCTGGGGCGTCGAGATGGATGAAAAAGCGATGGAGGAGGAAGGCTATATCCATTGGCAGCGGCGCGTGCCGAAGCGGCCGGACGGCTCCTATGCCTTCGCTTGAGGGCGTGACACGCTAAATGAGAGCTGGCCGCCGGATTGACGCGGCCAGCTTCCGCGGGGCGACGTTTGCCGGCATTGCATGAACATCGCGATCCAGTTCCATGCGCCTCTAGGCGTCTTTCGGCAGCACTGAGCGAACCCTCGCGATGAAGACGTGGAAGTCCTGCATGAACGTTCGCAGGAAATCGGCGGTGCTCTCGTTCGTGACCTCGCCGTCATCGGTGATCAGCCCTGGAGTGAATTGGATGTAGGCTTCCGGAGCATTCATCTGCGGAGAGTTGCAGAAACTGAGCACGCTGCGCAAATTCTGCTGGGCCACGGCTGTGCCAATCGCGCCCGGCGATGTGCCGATCACCGCCGACGGCTTGCGTGTAAACGAGTTGGTGCCGTAGGGACGGCTCGCCCAGTCGATTGCGTTTTTCAGCCCGCCGGGGATGGATCGATTGTATTCGGGCGTCACGAACAGCACGGCGTCGACGGCCGCGATTGCCGCCTTGAATGCCCTGCCGGCCGGAGGGTAATCGGCGTCGTAATCGTAACTGTAGAGTGGCAGGTCCTTGAAGGATATCTCTGACATTTCAAGTTCCCGCGGGGCGACGCGCACCAACGCCTTGGCGAGCTTGCGGTTGATCGAACCCTTGGCGAGGCTGCCGATAAGATAACCTACTTTATGCGTGGTCATGGCGTTCTCCAGTATCCCGCATGATAAAGGACATATCATACGCGGAATTCTCGATGGGGTCTCTGTCCTTTGGGTCAAGCAACTATTCGCCGATAAACGTGACCGTCTCGGCCAGCGGGGCGCGGCCCGTGCGGGCGTAACTTACCGTAGGGTCTTCGTAGCCGATCGACATGCCGCAGAAGAGGATCAGCCCATCGGGCGGCGACAGTACCTCGGCGACCGTCTCGCGAACCTGCGACCATGCCATCTGTGGGCAACTGTGCAGTCCTTCGGCGCGAAGCAGCAACATGACGGTCTGCAGATACATGCCGACGTCGGCCCATTGGGGTAGGCCAAGGTCGCGGTCGATGTAGCAAAACAGGGCGGCTGGCGCGCCGAAGCAGTTCCAGTTGGCGATTGCTGCCCGCTGGCGCGCCTCCCAATCCTCGCGCGCAATGCCGAGCGCGCTGTAGCGTTCCTTGCCGAAGGCGGAGCGGCGCTCGCCGTAGGGTGGCTTCAGCACGGAGGGGTACATCTCATACTGCCGCTTGTCCCAGGCGTCGCCATGCGCCACGCGCTCGACGGCTGATGTCTTGAGTTCGGCCAGCGGCGCGCCGGTCATCACGTAGGTATTCCACGGCTGGATGTTCGATCCTGACGGGGACCATGCCGCGGCAGCCAGCACCCGCTCAAGTATTTCCATCGCCACAGGCTGGTCTTTAAATCCGCGCACCGACCGTCGGCTTGTGACTGCCTCATATACGTCCATGATCGCCTCCATGCGCCGGGCCGTTCGTTCCGTTCCCGATGTGGTTCATTATCTCCATTCGCAATGGAGGCGTAATCACACCGTGGTCTAGGAGGCGTACATCAAACGTACATCAGCGATCGATGCGGTCGAAGGGCATGTCAGCAGAATTGGAGACCAATCATGAGCGGCAAGATCAGCGTTCCGCCATTGGCGTCAGGTGCCGACGGCTCGGGAACGTTCTGCCGCCGTACGGCGATGAGATCCGAAGATGTCCGCGAGCGTATCGAGCATTGCCCTGACCCCGTCAGATTGAAGTGAATAGTAGATCGTCTGCGCAGCTCTTCGTGTTTGCACGAGTTCCTGGTCTCGAAGAATTGCCAGATGCTGAGACGTCGAAGATTGGCTCAATCCCACTTCGTCAGCCAGGACTGTTACGGACATTTCTCCTTCGCTCAACAGATGCAGAATGTGAAGCCGTTTGGAATTCCCGATAGCCGACAGGAAGGTTGCTTCGGTGTCGAAGGCATTGGTTTTAGGGGAAGGCGCGACTGACGATTGATTGTTCAAGGCGAGATCTCCTTTGGGGAACCAAAGCCGGGTGCGGTGTCATATCCCCGAACTTTAATTTAGAGATAACGCAAGCGTGCGGGGCCGAAACCCATTGCCGGCGCCGCATCGTCTTTTTTGGCGTGAATCGGATACGGCGTGCATCAAATGGACAGCCGGCGTTCTTGGCACCTTGATTAAAGCTAACGTGCCCCCGCCTGACGCATCTGCGCCGGCAATGTTTCCCAGGCCCGGATCAGTTCGCCGATCGAGGCGGCCTCCATCTTGTGCATGACGTTGCTGCGATGCAGCTTGACCGTCACTTCGCTGATGCCGAGATCGAAGGCGATCTGCTTGTTGAGGCGCCCGCGTGCGACTTCGTGCAGAACCTCCCGCTCGCGCTGCGTCAGCGTCTCCAGCCGTTCGATATTGCGATTGGCGATCGCCGCTTCCGCTCGTCGTTCGCTGTCCATTGAAATGGCGGCGGTTACGGCATCAAGCAGCGTCTGATCCCGCGCCGGCTTAGTGAGGAAATCCACGGCGCCGGCTTTCATCGCCTGGACGGTCATCGGGATATCTCCATGGCCGGTCAGGAAGATGATCGGCTTGGCAATGCCGTTCTCGGCCAGATGGCTCTGCAGATGGAGACCGCTTGCCCCCGGCATGCGCACATCGAGGATCAGGCAGCCGGGTCTGTTCAATATATCCGCGTCGAGCAGTTCGCGCGTCGAAGCAAAGCTGACCGGCTGAAAACCGGCCGACAGGATCAGCTCCGACAGCGCCTCGCGAATGGATGCGTCGTCGTCCACGATCATGACGAGCGGCTGATCCTCTTCACGTTCACGCTGCGCTGACAAAGGCGCCGATCTACGAACGAACGGCTGGTCAACCCTCATGTCACCCTCCATCTCTCGATTTGTGTAAGGCATTGGCGATGGCCGCGATCAGGGCCTGGGCATCGAATGGCTTGCGGAAGAATCCGCCGGCGCCTTGAGCGCGGCCCTGATCTGCGATCTCGTGGCGACCCGTAATCAGGAAAACCGGCAGCTCCGGGCGTGACTTCCTGACGAGATCGCGGAGTTCGAAGCCGTCGATGCCGGGCATTCCGATATCGGTGATGAGCAGATCGAGGTCCGACAGTCCGTTGACGAGCAGCGAGCCTGCCGACGAGAAGCCGCGGGCGACATAGCCCGCCGATTCCAGAAGGTCGCTCATCGATTCAAGGAGTCTTGGATCGTCATCGACAATTGCCACGACATGTCTTGTCTTGTTCATGTTCAATTCCCTCCCACCCGGCGCGAGTGGGTTATCGGTATTTCCAGTTTCTCCGCGATGCGCACGAGGTCGGCGAGCGATGCCGCCGCCATCTTCTGCATCACGTTTCTTCTGTGGATCTGCAGCGTGACTTCGCTGATCCCCAGTTCTGCCGCCGCCTGCTTGTTGAGAAGGCCGCTGACGACGAGCGGCAACACCTCGCGTTCACGCGGTGTCAGGTCGAGATAGTGTTGCCTCAGCATGCCGAGTTCGGCACGCTCGGTCCTCTTTTCCCGATCCTGGGCGATCGCCGCCTGGATTGCCGTCATCAGGTGCTCGTCGCTGAACGGCTTCGTCAGGAAATCCACCGCGCCGCGCTTGATGGCGCGCACGGAGGAGGGGATATCGCCATGTCCGGTGATGAAAACGATCGGCGGATGATCGCCGTCGGCTATCTGCCTCTGCAGGTCGAGGCCGTTGATATCGGGCAGTTCGATATCGAGGATGAGGCAGGCGGGGACATCCGGCTTGTCCGCTTTCACATAGTTGCAGGCCGACTCGAAGGCGATGGCGCGTATGCCATGCGAGTCCAGCAGCTCGCCGAGCGCCTCGCGAATGCGTTCATCGTCATCGACGATGAAGACAATATGGTCGTCCGCCGTCATGACGCCACCTGTGTTTCAATGGGCAATGTGAAGATCAACGTTGCTCCGCGCGGATTGTTCTGCTCCGCCCACAACCGTCCGCCATGCAGTTCGACAATCGAGCGGCAGATCGCCAGGCCCATGCCCATGCCGTCTTCCTTCGTCGTGAAGAACGGCTCGAACATTTTTTCGGGAAACTCAATCCCCTGGCCACGATCGCTGATTTCCGTCTGTACGGCATTGCCGATGTGACGCACGCGCACCTCGATCACCCTGTCGCCGGCAATGGCCTCCATTGCCTCCATGCCATTGCGGATGAGATTGATCAGAACCTGTTGGATCTGGGTGCGATCGACGGAGATCGGCGGGAGGTTGCCGTCGATCTGCAAAACCATGCGGGCGTGACGGCGCGCCATCTCGTCAGCCATGAGGTTGCGCCCTTCGTTGACGATGTCTGGCATCGTCGTATGAACCCTCCTGTCTGCGGATTGTTTGAACAGGGCGCGGATGCGGCTGACGACATCCGCGGCCGAGTTGGCGTCCCGAATGATGCGCTCGATTGTCCTTTGGGCACGCTCCATGTTCGGCGGTTCGGCCATGAGCCAGCGTTGGCAGGCGTGTGAGTTTGCGACGACGGCAGCGAGCGGCTGGTTCACCTCGTGGGCGATGGAGGCCGAAAGCTCGGCAAGGCTCGCGACCTGGCTCGCTCGCGCGAGACCCTCTCGCGCCTGACGCAGATCTTCCTCCGCCCGAACCTCGCCGTCGATATCGAGGCAGATGACATTCCATTGGACGATGGCGCCTTCGGCATTGCGCATCGGCGCAGCGCGCGTCTCGACCCAGCGGTATTCGCCGTCGAACCGCCGCAGGCGATGCCTGCGCGCATAGGGCTCACCGGTGCGCAATGAATGGGCGTAGTTCTCCTTGACCCCTGCCACGTCGTCGGGATGAACGCCGGCATCGAGCGTGCCGTCCAGCCGGCTTTTTCCCGTTCCATCAAGCGCTTCGAGCCTGTATCCGAGGAAGTCGCGCAGCTGTGGATTGCGATAGACCGGCTCCCCATCCGGCGCCGCGCAATCGATCATTGCTGGCAGCGTTTCAACGATCTGCCAAAGCGAACGCTCTCTCTCGCGCAACTCTTGCTCGATGCGCAATTGATCGTCGATGTCATGCGTCAGGCCATACCACTGAATAATCTGCCCGCTCTCGTCCCTGAGCGGCTCGGCGCTGCCTCTGACCCAGCGATAGACGCCGTCAGCGCGCCGCAGGCGATATTGCTTCGAGAAACGCTCGCCGGTGGCGAAGGAATGCTTCAGCGCCTCGGAAAGGCTCTCCGCATCGTCGGGATGGATGGCGGCTTCTATTATGGCGGACAGCCGGTTCGTGCCGGGCTTTTCTGGGTTTGCAATGTCCGGGCCGAGAAAATTGATCAGCCGCTTATTGAAGAAAGTCGGCTCGCCATCCGCATTCAAGCGCCAGAGAAGGCTCGGCACGATGTCGACGAGCTGCGACAGCTCCCGTTCCCGCTCGCGCAGTGCCTGTTGCGCTCGCACCTCGTCATCGATATCGACCGCAGCGGCATACCATTGCACGATCGTTCCATTTTGATCCCGCAACGGCTCTGCGCGCCCCTCCATCCACCGATACGCACCGTCGGCGTGGCGCCGGCGATACTTTATCGTATAGGGCTCGCCGGTCGCGAGCGCACGACCGAGCACCTCGCGCATGCGAGGTCCATCGTCGGGATGCACGGTTGCTCCGATGAGCACCGCCAAACGGCTGAGATCGGGTTTGTCCCAGGCTGCGACATCATCCATCCCGATGGATTGCAGGGTGCGCCTGCTGAAGAAGGTTGGCTCGCCATTCGGCGCCATGCGGGCAATGTGAACCGGAACCATGTCGACGAGCTGTGACAGTTCGCGCTCGCGGTCACGTAGTGCCTCGAGCGCACGCACTTCTTCGTCGACATCGAGGGAAACGCCGTACCATTGCACGACCTTGCCGTCGTCGTCCCGCCGCGGCTCCACCCTGCATTCCGCCCAGCGATAGACGCCGTCCTTTTCAAGCCAGCGAAACCGCATCGCGGTGCCGCTGCCGCTTTCGAAGCATTTGCGCAGCGTGCGCTGAACGTCGGGCGCCTCATCAGGATGGATCAGTTGCTGCAGCAACTCGTCGATGCGGGGTTCGCCGTCGGCGTCGAAATCGGCGATGACGGCGCGGAAGTGATCCTGATAGCGTTTGTTGAAGTAGATTGATCCGCCCGCCGGCTCCACGCTCCAGATGCGGACAGGAACGGCGTCGATCATCTGCTGCAACTGCTGTTCGCTCCGGCGCAGCGTCTCTTCGGCATGGACTTGATCGTCGATATCGTGACAAAGCCCGTACCACTGAACGATGCTTCCCGCCTGATCGCGCATCGGCTCGGCGCGACTCGACATCCAGCGATAGACGCCGTCGGCGCGGCGCAGCCGATACCGCATGGCGAAATTGTCGCCCGCGACGAGGCAATGGCTGAGCGACTCTCTGAACGCCGCGGTGTCATCGGGATGAATGATGGCTTGAAGGACTGCTTCCAGGCGGCTCATATCCGGCTTGTCGGCATCGGCCACGTCAAGGCCGAGGAAATCAACCATGCGCTTGTTGAAGAAGGTCGGCTCGCCCGCGGGCGTCAGACGCCAGACATGGCTCGGAACCATGTCCACCAGTTGCGATAGCTCGCGCTCCCGTTCGCGCAATGCGTCAACGCTTTGTCGCAACGAAAGCGACGCCAGTTGATGCTGGCGGGATATGGCCGCGACGATGAGCGCCGAAAGCGCCGAGATGGCCAGAAAAAGCTGCAGCATGATCTGCTTGTGTTTCTGGGACTCCGGATCGCCCGCGAATTGACCGGCGCCGGTTATCGTGAAGACCGCCGTAATCAGTGCCAGCAGCACGAGCGATATTGCCGCGCCCTTGAACTCGAAGCGGACTGCCGCCCACAAAAGAGGCGGCATGATGATATAGGCGAACGGAAGGTAGCCGCTCAGGGAAAGCGCGGCGACGGCGAGGAAGATGAGGCCGAGAACGCAAGCCTCCATCCATTGCGTGGTCGACAGCTGCGGTCTGCCCCGCCAGCTGTGGAGCACGACGAGCGCCAGCGGCGCCACGATGAGAACGCCGGTCGCATCGCCGATCCACCAGAGAGGCCATGCCGTCAGGAAGGATTGCGAGAGGATGCTAAACCACGCGAGCGTTGCGCTTCCGATGGTGGCGCTGACGATCGGAGCAATCCCGGCGCCGAGCGCTACAAAAGTCAGCACCTCCTGCAGGCTTTCCAGCCGCACAGGCCGCTGCAGAGTGCGGTTCACGAGCCAGGCGCCGGCCACCGCTTCCAGAGCGTTGCCGACATAGATCAGGAAGGCGGCAAGCGGTGGACTGTGAAACCACAGGACATTGCTGAACATCTCCGCCAGGCAGCCGCCCAGCACCCACGAGGGCCAGCTGTATCCGGAACTGAGAATAAGCGTCGCGATGAAAAGCCCGCTCGCCGGCCAGATGGAAATGCCGGTTCCAGGCACGATCGCCAGAGATTGGGCGAAGCCGCAGGCGAGCACATAGGCGAGGAAGAAAAGCCCCAGACGCGGGAATGGCGGGCGGTGCAACCAGACCCTCTCCATCAACCGCTCCGGCCGGACAGGCAAAGCCTGGGGATCGTCAGTGTTTCCTACAGCAGTTGTTTTCCACTTCGGGGCCGGCGCGCTCATATTGGAACCGTAATCCTGGCGCACCACAACCGCAACTCATGGAAACCCATGCATTGCGCGGGAATGTAAGCGATGGAGCATTCTGGACTTTGGGCTGGCTCCGCTATGCCTTGCGTCTCGAACGTCCGACCTCAAGCATGATGGAAGCCGTCCGGCGCTGCGGTCAATCTCCGTCGGCGCAAGCATACAGACGATGCAACAGAGGATGCCGAGATGAAAATCATGGTAGCGGGAGCAAACGGCCTCATCGGAACGCAACTGACGGCGGATCTACGGCGTTCGGGCCACGACGTCACGGCGGCATCTCCGTCGCTCGGCGTCGATACGGTGACTGGCAAGGGCCTGGAAGCGGCAATGACATGTGCCGACGTCGTTGTCGATGTGACCAATGCCGCCTCCTTCGGCGACAGTTCGGCGCTCGATTTCTTCAAGGCATCGACGAAGAACCTGCTCGCAGCCGCGGCGGAATCCCGCGTCCGGCACTATCTCGCGCTTTCCGTCGTTGGCACGCCGCGCCTGGTCGAAAGCGATTATTTCCGCGCGAAGGCGGTGCAGGAAAATCTCATTCGAGCTTCAACTCGCCCCTACACGATCCTCCGCTCGACCCAGTTCTACGAATTCATCAACGGCGTGATCGACATCGGTGCCGAAGGCAACGTCGTTCGCTTGCCTCCGGCCTCCGTGAGGCCGATCGCAGCTCGTGAAGTCGCGGCATTCCTGGCGGAACTGGCAACAGGACATCCCTTGGGCAACATCATCGAGATCTGCGGCCCCGAACAATTCGCCATCGACGACGTCGCCCGCATCTATCTCGCCGCCAACGAAGACCAGCGGCAGGTGATAACCGATCCCTCCACCTCGTATTTCGGGGTCGAACTGACAGGTGACGTGTTGCTGCCTCATGTCGGCGCGCGCGTGGCGACCCAGAAGCTCTCCGAGTGGCTCTACCGATCGATGGCGGCTTAGCGGCCATCTTGAATTCTGCCGAATGAAGTAATACCTTCTTCTTGGAGAGTATTACAAAGGCGTTCGCTATGACCACCACCGTTACTGCGAAAGGGCAGGTGACCATTCCGAAGCCTGTACGGGACATGCTCGGCATCGTTCCTGGCAGCCAGGTCGATTTTCATCGTGCTGCCGACGGCAGTGTGGTTCTGACGCGCGCCGACAAGAAGCGGCCGGCGAGCCGCTTTGAGAAACTGCGCGGCCATGCCGGCAAGGGCCTCGATACCGACGCTATCATGGCTTTAACGCGCGGCGAAACGTGACCCTTGTTGATACCAATGTGCTCCTAGACCTCGTAACCGACGACCCGGAATGGTCGGACTGGTCTATTGCGCAGCTGGAAGCCGCGAGTATCGAGGGCCCCCTGCTCATTAACGATGTAGTCTATGCCGAACTTGCGGTTCGATACGACAGGATCGAGGCGCTGGAAGCCTTTGTTGAACAGGCTGCCCTCGAGATGACGCCGATGCCGAGATCCGCTTTGTTTCTCGCCGGCAAGGTTTTCACGCAATATCGCAAAGCAGGCGGTACGCGCACCGGCGTGCTTCCCGATTTCTTCATAGGCGCTCATGCCGCCGTGCAGCAGCTGCCGCTCCTGACGCGAGATGGCGGCCGCTATCGCAGCTATTTCCCCTCGTTGAAATTGATAGCGCCCAGTTCGTGAGGCGAAGACCTGCGTTATGGCAGATTTCATCAAATCTCGTGCAGCGGCGGCTCAAGCTTTTGCGGCGGCTCCAACACTGTCGGCCGGTTTGGTCTTCGCACCAAAGGATGAAGCCTATTGAATAACTAGAGAATGATGCAGACCCAGACGAGAGATCATGCTCCATCCGTGCAGTGCCCGCCGGCTCGACCTCCAGTCTATCGCGGCCCATGCGCCCCATCGAAGATATGCCGCGCCTTGGCCCTCGGCGCAGCGACGGAATGACGATTGACCAGCGAGCATTCGAGCTTCGTAATTGGATAGCGCTTGCCGGGCATGGTCTGCAGGTTGAGATGTTCAATCGCCCACTGACCCATGGCGAGGTGCGGAAGGACCGAAGTGGTCAACGCCGGTACCAGATGTCTCGAAATTTCTTCGTCGTCGTAACCGACCACCGACATGTCCTGGGGAATGCGAAGTCCGGCATCTTTGAGCGCTTCGTAGCATCCCACTGCAGTGCGGTCGTTTTGGCAGAAGATCGCGGTCGGGGGTTCCTGCAAAGCAAGCAATTGCATCGTAGCGGCGTAGCCGGCACCGGCCGACCAGTCGCCTTCAACGACCAATTCTGGATCGAAGGGTATATCGGCGGTCGCTAGTGCACGGCGGTATCCCGTCAGCCGGTCTTGTGCAGCCTGCATCCAGATTTCACCGGTGATCGTCCCTATGCGATGGTGGCCGTGCGTGATCAGATGCCGGGTGGAGCTCTGGCCTCCGGCGATTTCACTTGGCACTACGGCTGGAAAGGCATGATCCGCCGTGTAGCAGTTCAACAATACCGTCGGGATGTTGAGTTCACAGACATAAGAGGGGAGCTGGATCTCTCTGGTATAGATTGTCATATATATGAGTGCGGATATGCCCCCGTTCGTCAGGGCCCTGATTGCTTTTGGCTCCATGACGGGATCACCGAGCGTTTGGGTAACCAGCAGCACGTTTCCCGTATTCCACGACGCTTGGCGGGCGCCCTCGATCGCGACGATCGCTTCCGGGCTGGTAGCGAGCTGATCCACGGCGAAACCGATCACGTTGTCCAGGCCCGAATAAGAGGCCTTCATGGTATAGCTTGTCCCCATGTAGCCGAGGGCGCGCGCCGCCTCCAATACGCGGTCGCGAGTCTGCTGTGAGATGCGGGTGCCGGGCGTGTCATTGAGTACGAAGGAAACAGCAGCCTGTGAGCAGCCGGCCGCCGCGGCAATGTCCATCATGGTCACGCGGGCAGGCTTATCCATTTCAGGATTCTTTTGGGTCTTAGGCTTTCGCATTCGGGGGAAAGATCTCCGGATCTTGGAAGAAGTTACGTTTTAGGTAATTAATATTAGCACTTATCCGAAAGTGCTGGCAATCGCGCGAGCACCTGCAATGCTTGGCAATGCTCACTTTGGAACTTCATTCTCACTATTCCGCGATGAAATGTTTTGATGTGCATTGATAATACTATTTACTAATTAAGATTCTTGTATACCGTCAGAGGGCGATCGGAACCTATGCCACTCGTCGCTTTTGCGGCGGCCCTGGGAGGGGGCGCGCATTCGGCCGGCCGTAAATCGCAAACGGGCCCATGCGACTGCGGCCCCTCGGGAGGTATATTATGAAACAGCTGAAACGGAATGCAGCCTTGTTCCTTGCCGGGCTGATGCTGAGCGCGGCGCCGATTGCAGTATCCAATGCCGCCGACAAACCGACTCTTGCTTTCGTCGTCAACGGAGCGTCTGACTTCTGGAAAGCTGCGGAAGCGGGCGTGAAGAAGGCTCAGGCCGAATTGCCAGATTACCAACTGGAGCTTAAGTACCCTGAGCAGGCATCGGTAGCCATCCAGCAGCGCCTGATGGAAGACCTGGTCAGTGCTGGCGTCAAGGGGATCATGGTTTCCGCAGTCGATCCCAAGACTCAGACCGAGGGCTTGAACAAGATCGGCTCACAAACAGCTCTCTTCACGACCGACAGCGACGCGCCGCAGACCAACCGCGTCGCTTATATCGGCTCATCCAATATCGACGCCGGTTTGCAGGCGGCCGAAATCGCGAAGAAGGCAATGCCGGATGGCGGCAAGTGCATCGGTTTTGTCGGGCTCCTCGGCGCCGATAACGCCAAGGAACGCATTCAGGGCATGAAGGACGGACTTAAGGGCACGAAGATCGAGCTGACGGATGTGCGCGGCGACGATATCGACCAGACACGCGCAAAAAAGAATGTCGAGGATGCGCTGGTGGCCAGCCCGGACGTGACCTGCATGGTCGGCTTTTACTCTTATAACACGCCACGCATCTATGAGGCGCTGCGCGACGCCGGAAAGCTTGGTCAGATCACTGTCGTCGGCTTTGACGACGATCCGATCACGCTCGGCGGCGTCAAAGAAGGCACGGTCGCGGCAACCGTCGTGCAGCAGCCATTCGAATGGGCTTATCAGGGGATGAAGCTGATGGCCGCCTACCTCAAGGGAGACAAGTCCGGTATTCCCAGCAACGGCTTGATCATCATTCCGACAGTGATCATCGGCAAGGATGACGTCGATAAATATGCCGCTAACCTGAAGGCCATGGCTGGAAAGTAATTCTCTCTCGCGGCGGGGGTACTCCCCGCCGCGAAAGACGTTTCATGCCGCAGCACCCGCAGTCATGGACAGGCAATGAATCATAGCTCAGACATCCCGTCACCGAACGCGCCTGCGACGCCGTTCCTTTCGCTTTCCGGCGTTGGCAAGACTTTTCCAGGCGTCGTAGCGCTTGACGGGTTGTCGCTCGACATCGTGCCGGGAGAGGTCATCGGCTTGGTCGGCGAGAACGGGGCCGGAAAATCGACGCTGATGAATATTCTTGGCGGCGTGATCGCTCCGGATCGGGGCACGATCCTGCTCGATGGCGCAGAGCTTCGCCACCTTACTGTGGAGACGAGCATCGCATCCGGCATCGCTTTTGTGCATCAAGAACTCAACCTTTTTGACAATCTCGACGTCGCCGCCAATATCTTCCTGGGCCGTGAGCCGTTGAAAGCGGGACCTTTCAAGTTTGTCGATCGCGCTCGGCTTCGCGAGATGGTGACCCCGCTCTTGAAGCGTGTAGGGGCACATTTTTCCGCCGATACACCCGTTGCGGCGCTCTCCCTCGCCGAACAGCAGATGGTGGAAATCGCCAAGGCACTGTCGATCAAGGCCAGGCTTGTCATCTTCGACGAACCCACCTCCAGCCTGCCCCTGGCTGAAACCGAGCGGCTCCTGAACATCATCAAATCGCTGAAAGCGGATGGTATCAGTGTGATCTTCATCTCGCACCGTCTCCACGAGGTTGAGCGCGTAGCGGACCGGGTAGTCGTATTGCGCGATGGCACGCTCGTCGGTACGCTCGCCAAGAAGGACATTGGCCATGATCAGATGGTCAAGCTGATGATCGGCCGGTTGCTCGCGGCCAGGACGGCAAAACCGCAGCGTTCGCCAGGCCCGGTCGCATTGAAGGTAAATGGTGTGCGCACCGAGGCCTATCCCAGCCGCCCCGTTGACCTGGAAATCAGGTACGGAGAAATCCTGGGGCTTGCAGGCCTCGTCGGATCTGGCCGCACCGAGCTTGCAAGGGTACTCTTCGGCATCGACCGGAGTTACGGCGGAGCCATTCTGCAGGACGGACGCCAAATTGCGATCGGTTCTGCTCGGGACGCTGTCGCCCGCGGCATCTTTCTGGTGCCGGAGGATCGCAAGCGTAATGGCATTCTTCTTGATCTTCCGATCGCCCAGAACATCACCCTTGCCGATCTTCCCAGGATTTCTAGCCGCTTCATGGTCTCCGCTGAACGGGAGATCGAGGCCGCTGAAAAGCAGCGTGTTCGTCTCGGTATCAAAGCGCCCTCCGTTTCGACGCGAACCGGCACTCTATCCGGTGGCAACCAGCAGAAGGTGGTTCTGGCCAAATGGTTGTCGATGAGCCCGAGGGTAATGATCTTCGATGAGCCGACACGCGGCATCGATATCGGCGCGAAGAATGAAATCTACGGCCTGATGCGAGCGCTTGCGGATGCCGGTGTCGCGATCCTGATGATCTCCAGCGACATGGAAGAGGTGATTGGCGTTTCCGACCGCATCGCCGTCATGCACGAGGGCCAGATCGCCGGCATTCTCGAAGAGGACGAATTCAGTCAGGAAAGCGTCCTTTTGCTTGCTGTCGGCAAAAGCGTAAAATAGCGGCTGCGGCCATTATGGGTATCGGGGATGGGTCTCGAATGATCAAGAAAGATCTTGGACTGCTGCTTTTGATCATCGTTGTCGGCGTCGTCGTCGCCATCATCAACCCGCGCTTCTTGCTGCCGATCAACCTTGCGAACACCGCCAACCTGATCGGCCTGTTCGGAATCCTGTCGATGGGCCAAGCTTTTGTCATTATTACGGGCGGTATCGAGCTTTCGGTGGGCTCGCTCGTAGCGCTTCTTGGCGTACTGTTCGTCGATTTCATTGCCGTTCAAGATATGCCCTGGACGTTGGCGTTACCGCTCATTCTCCTGCTCGGCGCAGTCATAGGCGCCGTCCACGGTTGGCTCATCACCCGGCTCAACTTGCAGCCCTTCGTCGTCACCCTTTGCGGCCTGCTGATCTACCGCGGGGCAGCGCGCTTCTATACGGCCGACGGAACGGCGGGATTTGCTTTCGGCCAGAATTTCCCGGAGCTTGAACTTCTGACCGCCGGGCGATTCTATGGCATTCCGAGCACCTTCATTGCTATGGTCGTCATTGCCGTAGCCATGTGGCTGGTGCTTCATCGCTCTGTCTTCGGACGTTATCTTTACGCGATTGGAAAGAACGAAGAGGCTGCTCGCTATTCAGGTATCCGGACTGACCGTTTGATTATGACGGCCTATGTCATCTGCGGACTGCTTACGGCGCTTTCGGCGATCTATTTCGCCATGTATACGCGCTCGATCTCGCCGGCCAGCCATGGCCAGTTCTACGAGCTCTACGCAATTGCCGCCGCCGTGCTCGGCGGCTTTTCACTCCGCGGCGGTGAGGGATCGATCGTCGGGGCCGTGCTGGGCACAGTCCTGTTGCAGGAGTTGCAAAACCTTGTGAACCTGCTCGGCATTCCCTCGTCGCTGAACTTCGCCGTCATGGGTGGCGTGATTCTCATCGGGGTCCTGATCGACCAACAATGGCATTCGATCCGCGCAAAGCGACGCCTTGCCTCCGCCGCACGGCAGACTGAATCCCGTCTTCCAAACGAAGGAAGCTTGCCGGTGGTTGCTAACCGGGACTAAGAAGCAGCCAGGCGGATTGTCGGCTGCTCATCAAGGACATAGTGCCATGACCACCGGTATATCGCCGCAAGCGTGGCGTTGGCCGACGCTATTTGGACGAAACCGATCGCCCATCGCCGCGGTGAAATTGCCGGTTTGCCGTACGAACGGCAAGACGGAAAGCCCCAAGCATTCTCAAACCGCACGACGCTTTGATGTGTCGTGCTGATCAACGGCAACAAAACCTGAAGGATGACCGGCTACCGTTACCTTGAGCCTGTCTGTGCCGCGGGAGCGTGCCGCAAAAACGCAATGATTCCAAATGCATAACGAGAATGAAGGCCTTGCCCGTCGGCATCGCGAGCGGTGCGAATCACCGCCGTCCAATCCGCCAAACCTCCGCGTTTCGGAGCCCGTTTTACTGGCTCTGATGCGTGTTTTGGTTAAGCATTTGTAATCCAGCCACGAATCGCGGCATATAGTAACTGCGCAACTGAGGCGCTTTCGTTCAAAATTGCGCAGTTATTTGGGAAAACCAATATGCAGCCGAGGCTTGCTCTCCAAGACGATCAAGAGCATCTCCCGTCACTTCTGGCAACAGATGCGCAGGAGTTGTCCTATCAACTTCAGCAGCATCAGGCGAAAATCTTTCCCCCTTTGTCGCAAAAGACGATCAGGACATTTTCTCCGGCGGAGGCTGCGGCCTTCATCGGCATCGGCGAAGGTTATCTCCGGCAGGTGGCCGCTGATGGCCATGGTCCGGATCCGCTGGCAAACGGTCGACGGCTCTATAGCGCAACCGACATGGACCGGATCCGCCGGGTCCTCGACGAGCGGAACGGCACGCCGAAATATGTGCCGGCCCGCAGGCCGGGCGAAAAGCTCCAGATCGTCTCCGTGATGAATTTCAAGGGCGGCTCGGGCAAGACCACGACCGCGGCCCACTTCGCGCAATTCATGGCGCTCCGGGGCTACCGCGTCCTTGCCGTTGACCTCGACCCGCAGGCGTCCCTGTCTGCTTTGTTCGGCCATCAGCCGGAATTCGACGTCGGTGAGGGCGAAACGATCTACGGCGCGATCCGCTATGACGATCCGCGCCCGATCGCCGACATCGTGCGCGCCACCTATACGCCGAACCTGCATCTCATTCCCGGCAATCTCGAATTGATGGAATTCGAGCACGAGACACCGAAGGCCATGACGTCGGGCAGGGCCGAGACGATGTTCTTTGCCCGCATCGGCGAGGTGCTGACCGATATCGAGAGCCTTTACGACATCGTCGTCGTCGACTGCCCGCCGCAGCTCGGCTTCCTGACAATGTCGGCGCTCTGCGCCGCGACCTCGGTGCTGATCACGGTTCATCCGCAAATGCTCGACGTCATGTCGATGTCGCAGTTCCTGACGATGACCAGTGAACTCATGTCTGTCGTCGAGAAGGCCGGCGGGCGCACCAGCTATGACTGGATGCGCTATCTTGTGACGCGGTTCGAACCGAATGACGGGCCGCAAAGCCAGATGACCGGCTTCATGCGGGCGATCTTCGGCAATCGCATGCTCCACAACGCGATGGTGAAATCGACGGCCGTTTCCGATGCCGGCGTCACCAAGCAGACACTCTACGAAGTCGAGCGCTCGCAATTCACACGCGGAACCTATGATCGGGCGCTCGAGTCGCTGAACCTCGTGAACGGTGAGATCGAAGCGCATATTCGCTCCACCTGGGGAAGGAGATAGGATGGCGCGCAAGAACCTGATCGAATTTTCCGCACCGAGCCCGGCGAGGGCGGAAGCGGTCGCGCCGCGCGAAAATCGTCCGATTGCCGGCTTCGTGCCGCAGGAGCGCAGTGGCGGGCCGGTCGGCGGCATTACCAAGACACTCGGCAACATCACCGAGAAGATGGAGCGCGCCAGCGCGCTGGAGCGGCAGCTTGCCGCGGGCCAGATGATCGTCGAGCTCGATCCCGGCGTGATCGACGCGTCTTTCGTCAGCGATCGCCTGGCGATCGATGCTGGCGAACTCGCCGAGCTGGTCGAACAGATCCGCGAGCATGGGCAGCAGGTCCCGATCCTCGTGCGTCCGCATCCGGAAGCCAAAGGCCGCTATCAGGTTGCCTATGGCCATCGCCGCCTGGCGGCCACGAGAGAGATCGGCATCAGAGTCCGCGCGGTCGTCCGTGACCTGACCGACGGCCAGCTGGTCGTCAGCCAAGGCCAGGAAAACAGCGCCCGCACCAATCTCTCCTATATCGAGCGCGCGCTCTTCGCGTCGCGGCTGGAAGAACGCGGCTTTGCCCGCGACGTCATCATGGCGGCGCTGAGCGTCGACAAGGCGGCGCTGTCGAGGATGCTGATCGTAATACGGCAGGTGCCGTTGGCGCTCATCAACGCCATAGGTGCTGCGCCTGATATTGGCCGGCGGCGATGGCTGGAACTCGGCGAGCAGCTCGAAAATGCCGATGTCGAGAAGATCATCGCGGAGTTGTCCGCGGACGACGCGCGGAAGATGACGAGCGACGAGCGGTTTCACCGGGCATTCGTTCTGGCAAAGAAAAAGGCCGCGGCATCGAAGCCGGCAGTCGTCAAATCCGAGGTCAGCGGCGTGCCGGTGACCGTTAAAAAAACAGCATCCGGCGCAACCTTTGTCTTCGACGGCAAGACTGCGCCCGGTTTCGACCAATTTGTCCAGGAACGGCTACAGGGCCTGTTCCAGGAGTTCAAAAAGCACAGAGGAGCGTAGCGCGCAAAAGAAAAAGGCCCCCAACGACGCCGTCGTGGAAGCCCTTCTCAGATCTTAAGCACATCGAGAATCGCATTTCCACGAATCACAGTCAAGCGTCTTAGGCACCAAAGTGGTGGACTGTTTTCTTTTGCCTGAACGAAGGTGAAGGCAAATGGAGAGTGGATATGTGACGACGCCCTTTGGGCGGCGGCCGATGTCGCTTGGCATGCTGGCAAGCCAGCAACTGGCCGAGAGCATCGAGCCGGGGATAAGACGCAGCAAGTGGAAACTGTTCAGGGCGATCTGCGAGGCGCGGCCGGCGCTTGGTGTGACCGATCGGGCGCTGACGGTGCTCGATGCGCTGCTGACCTTCTATCCCGATGACGAGATTTCCGAGGAGAAGGGCCTGATCGTCTTTCCCTCGAATGCGCAGCTTTCGCTTCGCGCCCGGGGTATGACGCCGGCGACGCTGCGGCGGCATCTTGCCGTGCTGGTCGAGGCTGGCCTGATCCTGCGCAAGGACAGCCCGAACGGAAAGCGCTATGCGCGTCGCGACAGGGAAGGGGAGATCGGTGAGGCCTTCGGCTTCAGCGTCGCGCCACTGCTGGCGCGCGCGGTTGAAATCGAAAACCTGGCCGCCGAGGTGGTTGCCGATCGAGAACTCATCCGAGCGACCAGGGAGCGCCTCACCGTGTGCCGGCGGGATATCTCGAAGCTGATCGCAGTAGCGATCGAGGAAGGTGTGCCTGGCGACTGGGAGCAGATGTCGCTGATGTTTCGCGGTCTCGTACGCAGGATTCCACGCGTCGCGGGGGCCGAGGAATTGGCGTTACTGCTCGACGAGATGGGGCTGCTGCGCGACGAAGCCGTCAACCTGCTGGAAAGACATATAAAATTACAAAAATTAGACGCCAATGAGTCTCAAACTGAGCGTCACAAACAGAATTCAAACCCCAATTCCACTTCTGAACTTGAACCAAGCTTCGACACGAAGCAGGGCGCGAAGCCGGCGACCGATAACGACCCGGTCGCCGGCCCGCAGGACGAGCGAAGATTGAAACATCCGGCATCGGCCGGCGCAATAAGCGGCAGGAAATCCGGCGCGGCTGAACCAGCGGCGGGACATACGCTGAAATCCTTCCCGCTTGGTCTGGTTCTTCAGGCCTGCCCGCAAATTCTCGACTATGGGCCGGGCGGAACGATCGGCAACTGGCGCGACCTGATGTCGGCTGCCGTCGTCGTCCGCTCGATGCTCGGCGTCAGCCCCTCGGCCTATGAGGAAGCCTGCGCCGGCATGGGGCCGGAAAACGCCGCGACGGTGATCGCCTGCATTCTGGAAAGGGGCGGACACATCAATTCGCCCGGCGGTTATCTCCGCGATCTCACCCGCAGGACCGAGAGAGGCGAATTTGCGATCGGCCCGATGCTGATGGCGCTGGTGCGGGCAAATGGTGGAGTGCGGCGCGATGCCGGCTGATGGACTTCGGCTGCAGCACAGTCGTGCATCGAGTGGTTGCTCTCATCAGGGCGGCGGCGCGGTACTCTCCCGCAGGATCAGCTCGACTGGCCACAATTCGTGGATCTCGTCTGCGGGGCGGCCAGCGATGAGCTGTAGTGTCAGCTCGGCGCAGCGCGTGCCCGCGGCACGCATGGAAGATCGTGTGGTCGAAAGCGACGGGACCATATTCTCGGCCGTCAGATAGGGGAAGACGTCGTCATGGGCGATGACGGAAACATCCTGCCCCACTGTCATCCCAAGCGAACGGACGGCACGGTAGACACCAAGAGCTGTCATGGTGGAACCGGCAACGATGGCGGTCGGGGCATTGGCGCTCTCCAGAAAAGAGCGGGCGTGGCGAAAGCCGCTCTCGTCGGAAAATTTATCGCAGACCATCAGGCTGGGATCTGCGGTGAGCCCACGCTCCTGATGGGCTATCCGAAAACCCTGTTCGCGATGGATTGAATAGGTCTTGCCACGCAGGCCATTGATCATCCCGATGCGCCGGTGCCCGAGATCGAGCAGGTGTTCGGTCACTCTGCGCACGGCATTTTCATTGTCGATATCGAGCCAGGCATGAACGTGCTCGGTCTCCGAGCGGCCGTGGACCAGAAAAGGCACGCCGAGGCTGTTCAGCATTTCGATCCGCGGGTCTCTGGGGCGTGGCGAATGAATGATCACGGCGTCTACCCGGCGGCTTTCGACCAGGCGCCGGTAGGCCTGTATCTCGTCGTCGTCATTATGCGCGGTAATAGGTGTGATGAGAATATCCGTATCGGTCGTTTCCAGGCGCTGCGCCATCCCCGACACGAATTCGGCAAAATGAATTTCTCCTGAACGCCCCATCATGACGCCGATCGCTCCGGCTCTTCCAGTCTTCAGGCGCACGGCATTGATATCGGGGCGATAGCCAAGCCGCATTGCTTCGCTCGCAACCCGGGCGCGCGTGGCTTCGCTCACCTCCGGATAGCCGCTAAGTGCGCGGCTTACCGTGGTCGGAGAAAGCCCAAGCTGCTTTGCAAATTCACGAAGTTTCATCGATGTCTTCTTTGTCCGGGAAATCAATGGACGATGCGTTGATGATGCGCAACGGGCAAGTGCTGATTCAGTTCAGATTGAAAACGGTTTCAATTATGTGACGTTTAAATGTCGGCTGCGGATGCCGAATATACGCCCTTATCCGCGCAGCATGGCTATTATTATCATACAAATACAACCTCCAGAAGCTGGTTTTGGTGTCTTGACGTCATCAAAGCCTTCTGCGATGTTCCGTTTGCCAAATCGATTTCAATTTCTGGGAGGAGATTATGAAAAACTTTGCTCTGGCCTTATCCGCGATTGGACTTGCTTTCGCGGCCGGCCCCATCCACGCCGCAGAAATTTCGTTTGCCGCGAACACCACCGGGAAAAACGTCGAATTCCTGAACAAGCAGCTCGCGATTTTTGAGAAGGAGACCGGCAATCAGGTGAAGCTCGTCACCATGCCATCGTCGAGCAGCGAACAGTTCTCGCAATATCGCTTGTGGCTTGCCGCGGGGAACAAGGACATCGACGTCTATCAGACCGATGTCATCTGGGCGCCGCAGCTTGCCGACCAGTTCATTGATCTGAAGGAGGCCACCAAAGATGTGGCTGGCCAGTTCTTCCCGTCGATCATCGCTTCGCAGACCGTAAATGGCCGGCTGGTGGCGCTGCCGTTGTTTACCGATGCTCCGGCGCTGTACTACCGAAAGGACCTGCTCAAGAAATATGACAAGCTGCCGCCGAAGACCTGGGACGAGATGGCCGCAACCGCCAAGGAGGTCCAGGATAAAGAGCGTCAGGCCGGCCAGAAGGATCTTTGGGGCTACGTCTTCCAGGGCAATTCCTATGAGGGGCTGACCTGCAACGCGCTGGAATGGGTGAAGTCGTCGGGGGGCGGCCAGATCGTCGAGCCGGACGGCACGATCTCGATCAACAATGAGAAGGCGGCAGCAGCGCTCGAACGCGCCAAGGGATGGATCGGCACGATCTCGCCGCCGGGCGTGCTCGCCTATCAGGAAGAGGAATCGCGTGGTGTCTGGCAGACCGGTAACGCCGTCTTCATGCGAAACTGGCCCTATGCCTATTCCCTCGGCAACGGCGCCGACAGCGCCGTGAAGGGCAAGTTCGACGTGATGACGCTGCCGGTTGCGGCCGCCGGCGACAAGCCATCCTCGACACTCGGCGGCTGGAACCTGGCGGTGTCGAAATATTCGGAAAAGCAGGAAGCAGCCATCGCGCTCGTCAAATTCCTGGCGTCGAAGGACGTGCAAAAGGCTCGCGCCATCGAGCTGTCCAATCTGCCGACACTGACCGACCTTTATGACGACAAGGATATTGCCGCCGCGCAGCCCTTCATGCCCAACTGGAAACCCATCTTCCAAGATGCGGTGCCGCGTCCTTCGGCGACAGCCAAGGTGAAATACAACGAAGTGTCCTCGAAGTTCTGGACGGCAGTGCACAATACGCTGTCCGGCAGCGGCTCGGCCGCCGAGAACCTCGAGCTCCTGGAAGCCGACCTGACGGCCCTTAAGGGCGACGCCTGGTGAGTGGCGGGACCGGCGGCCGAGAGGGCGTCGGTCCAGTCTCCGGAGGGCTAAACGGAAAGGCGTTTCATGACTGAAATCGTAGTTCCACAAGCAATTGAACCCAGGGTTTCCAAGCTCAGAGCCTCTACCGAGCTGCGATCCGAGCGCGTCCGGTCCGCCTGGATTTTTCTGGCGCCGACGCTGTTGATCCTGGCAGTTGTCGCGGGCTGGCCGCTGTTCAGAACCATCTATTTCAGCTTTACGAATGCGTCGCTCAACAACCTTGGCAATGCGCAGTTCGTCGGCTTTGCCAATTATTTGTCGTGGGTGACGCTGAAGAGCGGAAAGACCATCTATCGCGGCCTGCTGGCCGATCCGATCTGGTGGACTGCCGTCTGGAACACTGCCAAATTCACCCTCCTTTCGGTCGCGATCGAGACTGTGCTCGGCTTGATCGTCGCGCTGGTGCTGAACGCGCAGTTCGTCGGGCGTGGCATCGTTCGGGCCGCAATCCTCATCCCGTGGGCGATTCCGACCATCGTCTCGGCCAAGATGTGGGCCTGGATGCTCAATGATCAGTTCGGCATTCTCAATGATATTTTGCTCGGTTTCGGCCTGATCAGCGAGAAGATCGCCTGGACCGCAAATCCGGAAACGGCGATGGTGGCCGTGCTGATCGTCGACGTCTGGAAGACGACGCCCTTCATGGCGCTTCTGATCCTCGCCGGCTTGCAGATGGTTCCGGGAGATATTTACGAAGCGGCGAAGATCGATGGCGTCAATCCGGTCAAGGTTTTCTGGCGTCTGACGCTGCCGCTGATCCGGCCGGCCATCATGGTTGCCGTGATCTTCCGGATGCTGGATGCAATGCGCATCTTCGATCTGATCTATGTTCTGACGCCCAACAATGCTCAGACGAAGACCATGTCGGTCATGGCGCGCGAGAACCTGTTCGACTTCGACAAGTTCGCCTATGGCGCCACCGCCTCGACGGTGCTTTTCCTCATCATCGCCTCTGTCACCGTCCTCTATATCTGGTTCGGCCGCGTTAAGCTCGGCGGGGAGGAACGCTGATGCTGCTTTCGATCACCAGGAACACGCTTTTCTACCTGCTTGTTGCGACCATCGTCATCATTGCGGTTTTCCCGTTCTACTATGCGATCCTCACCAGCCTGAAGACCGGCACGGCCCTTTTCCAAGTCGATTATTGGCCGACCTCGATCTCCTTCGGCAACTATGCTTCCGTCATGGGGCAGGGCAGTTTCGTTCGCAGCCTTGCGAATTCCGCGATGATCGCCTGCGTCGTCGTTTCAGCATCGCTGCTGCTCTCGATCACCGCTTCGTTCGCTTTGGCCCGGGTTCACTTCCGCGGACGGGCACTCTTGATGCTGACCATCCTGTCGGTGTCGATGTTTCCTCAGATTGCCGTGCTTGCGGGCCTCTTCGAACTGATCCGCTGGATCGGCATCTTCAACACGCCCTTCGCGCTGATCTTTTCCTACGTGATTTTCACGCTGCCATTCACTGTCTGGGTGCTGACGACCTTCATGCGGGAATTGCCGATCGAGATCGAGGAGGCGGCGATCGTCGACGGCGCCTCGCCATGGGTCATCGTCACTCAGGTCTTCATGCCGCTGATGTGGCCGGCGCTGGTGACAACAGGGCTGCTCGCTTTCATCGCCGCCTGGAACGAGTTTCTTTTCGCGCTGACGTTCACATCGTCCGATACGCAGCGGACGGTGCCGGTCGCCATCGCCCTGCTGTCGGGCAACAGCGCGTTCGAAATTCCCTGGGGCAACATCATGGCGGCTTCGGTGATCGTCACCGTGCCGGTTGTCGTGCTTGTTTTGATATTCCAGCGCCGGATCATTTCGGGGCTGACTGCCGGCGGCGTCAAGGGTTGAGGGAGTAGGACATGGCAGAGATCCGACTGGAGAACATCCGCAAGAGCTTTGGCGCTTTCGAGGTGATCAAGGGCGTGACGATGGAGATCCGCAGGGGCGAGTTCATGGTGTTCGTGGGGCCGTCCGGATGCGGCAAGTCTACGTTGCTCAGGCTTATCTCCGGGCTCGAGGACATTACCTCGGGAACGCTCGCCTTCGACAATGAGACGGTAAACCGGCACGCGCCGTCGAAGAGAGGGATCGCCATGGTCTTCCAGTCCTACGCGCTCTACCCGCATATGACGGTCTTCGACAACATGGCGTTCGGCATGAAGCTTTCCGGGAGCAACAGAGACGAATGCCGCCGGCGCGTCGAGCAGGCGGCCGGCATGCTGCAGCTCTCATCCTATCTGGACCGCTTGCCGCGACAGCTTTCCGGCGGGCAGCGTCAGCGCGTCGCAATCGGCCGGGCGATCGTGCGCGATCCCAAGGTCTTTCTCTTCGACGAGCCGCTGTCCAATCTCGACGCGGCGCTTCGCGTCGCGACGAGGCTTGAGATCGCCAAGCTTCATCGCAGCATGCACGGTACGACGATGATCTATGTGACGCATGATCAGGTCGAGGCCATGACTCTGGCTGATCGGATCTGCGTGCTGAGGGACGGCGTCGTCGAGCAAATCGGCACGCCGCTGGAACTTTACGAAAGCCCGAACTCGGTCTTTGTCGCCGGCTTCATCGGTTCGCCGAAAATGAACTTCCTGTCGGGTGGGCTGGCGCAGCCCTATGACAGCCATACGATCGGCGTGCGCGCGGAGCATGTTCGCATCTCGGCCGAGTCTCCTGTTTGGAGAGGCACGGTCATCCATTCCGAAATCCTCGGTTCCGATAGCTTTGTCTATCTGGATATCGGGGAGGATGAGCCGCTTGTCGTGCGGGAGGCCGGCGTCTGCCGTCACGAGCCGGGCCATACGCTTGGCCTCGCGCCACTTGCCGGTCACATCCACCGTTTCGACCGGTCGGGCCGGGCGCTCGAACGTGAATCCATGCGGGCAGCCTGATCTTCCAGCATCGATGTCTTTCCCGAAGCTCGATCCGCTTCAACTACAAGGAGAAAACGACGTGACCATACGCACCGTTGTCTGGGGTGAAAACATTCACGAGAATACCAATGCGATCGTCCGGGGCATCTATCCGGAAGGCATGCATATGACGATCGCCAATGCGCTGAATACCGATCCTGGCATCTCGGCGACGACGGCGACGCTGCAGGAGCCGGAGCACGGGCTGAGCGAAGCCCGGCTTGCCGAAACCGATGTCTTGACCTGGTGGGGCCACAAGGATCACGGCGCGGTGTCAGACGTCGTCGTCGAGCGCGTCGCCAAACGCGTCTGGGAAGGCATGGGCCTTCTCGTGCTGCATTCCGGCCATTTCTCGAAGATCTTCAAGCGGCTGATGGGAACACCCTGCGCGCTGAAATGGCGCGAGGCGGGTGAGCGCGAGCGGCTGTGGACGATCAACCCGCGCCATCCGATCGCCGCCGGCATCGGCGAGCATTTCGAGCTGGAGAACGAGGAAATGTATGGCGAGCAGTTTTCGGTGCCGGAGCCGCTCGAAACCGTGTTCATCTCCTGGTTCCAGGGCGGCGAAGTGTTCCGCTCGGGCCTGACCTGGCGCCGCGGCGCCGGCAACATCTTCTATTTCCGCCCGGGCCATGAGACCTATCCGACCTATCACGACGCCACCGTCCAGAAGGTGCTGATCAACGGCGTCAAGTGGGCCTACAACCCCGAAGGCGCGTTGACTGGCATTGCCGACGCTCCAAATGTGCCGGTGGAAAAGGCATTGGAGCAGATCGTCGAACGCGGCCCGAAACTGCACCAGGCCGGCGAAGCCGGTTACCGCTGAACTCGATAAAGGATCATGAGGACAAAAATGCGCTTGATCATTCTCGGAACCGGAGGATGGGCAAATACCCATGCCATGAATTTTTCGGAAATCGCCGGCGTCAAAATTGTTGCTGCCGTCGATACAGACGAGGTCCGGCTGCGGGCCTTCGCGCTCAGGCATGGCATCCCGCTTACTTTCACATCGCTCGATGACGCCCTTGCCTGGGGGGAGTTTGACGCCGTGACCAATGTCACGCCGGATCGAGCGCATTATTCCACGACGATGAAGATACTCGGCGCCGGCAAGCATGTGCTCTGCGAGAAGCCCCTGGCGGTCAACTACCGCGAGGCCAAGGAGATGGCCGACGCCGCGGCGGCGTCCGGAAAGGTCACGATGGTAAACCTTACCTATCGTAATGTGGCGCCGCTGCAGGCGGCGCGAAAGATGGTGCTGGATGGCCGTCTCGGCGCGATCCGCCACTTCGAAGCGTCCTATCTCCAAAGTTGGTTGGTGTCCAAGGCTTGGGGCGACTGGACCAAAGAGTCGCAGTGGCTTTGGCGGCTGTCGACAAAGCACGGCTCCAACGGTGTGCTGGGCGATGTTGGTATCCACATTCTCGACTTCGCGGTTTTTGCCGCCGGCAGCGACGTCAAGGCGGCGGCATCGCATCTCAAGGTTTTCGACAAGAGCCCCGGGAACCGGATCGGCGAATACGAGCTCGATGCGAATGACAGTTTCCTGATGATGGCCGAGCTCGAAAACGGCGCGGCCGGCGTCATCCATGCAACACGCTGGGCAACCGGCCATCTGAACGAATTGCGCCTGCGCCTGCATGGAGACAAGGGGGCGCTGGAGGTGGTGCATACGCCTGAAGGTTCGACCCTCAGGGCCTGCGAAGGCGCCGATGCCGACAAGGCGATCTGGCGCAAGATTGAGGTCGAACCGGTCATCACCAATTTCCAGCGATTTGCAAACGCCGTGGAAAAAGGGAAGCCGGATGAGCCAGGTTTTGGCCATGCCGCCAAGCTGCAATTTGTTCTTGATCACGCAGTCAAGACGGCCGGCGCCCTGACTGAGCTTTAGACAGGTTCCTCGGAGGGGCCGAGCATCGTCAGATGCGCTGGTTCAGCTCGTCTTCGCTGATGCCGAAATGCTCGAGGATGATGCCGACGTTCCGACGGTGAGATTTGAAATAAACGTCGAAGAGATCGCCGACCAGCGGAACCGTGCCGCAGGCGGCGTCGACGCCGAGATTGACCGCCATGCGGGCGAGCTTATGGGCAGGAAGGCCGAGACGCCTCGCTTCATCGATGATGAAGAGACCGATGAGGGATCCGGCAACGTCGCCGACCGCTGGGATGAGGCCGAGAACCGAGTCTGCGCCGATCCGTACGCCGAAAGGCAATCTGACTGCGGTATCCATGAGCCGAGCGATCGCGGCAGCGCGTCGAATTCTTTCGCGTTCGAGCGCCGTGAGGCGTTCCCTGTGGGCAGAGGCTGGCATCAAAACCCTTGCGGCATTGGGATCGCAGCGCGATCCTGATCCAACGAAGGTGCGGCGTCGCGATCGAGATGTTCCATTGCCGTGAAACGCCGAAAGTCTTAATAGGTTCGCCGGCCGCGTGAGGATTTACGCCTGAGCCGCGTCAGGCGGCTCTCTGCGATCTTGACCCGCCGGCCGGTGCATTGATCTGAAAACGGCCGACCACGCCCTCCAGCGTCTGCGTCTGCCCGCCGAGCGCACGGCAGGCTGAGACCGTTTCCGCGGCCATCGCGGCATTGCGCTGCGTGACCTCATCGAGCGCATTGACGGAGGCATTGATTTCCCCGATCGCCACTGCCTGCTCGGAGGAAACCGAAACGATGCGGGCGATCAGGCCGGCGACCTGCTCGACCTGGCCTTCGATTTCCATTAGCGCCTTGCCGGTGCGGTTGACGAGCTCCACGCCAGTGGAAACCTGAGACGATGACGTGGAAATCAGAGATCTGATCTCCTTGGCGGCATTGGCCGAACGGAGGGCGAGCTCACGTACTTCCTGCGCTACAACGGCGAAGCCTTTGCCCGCTTCGCCTGCGCGGGCAGCTTCCACACCGGCGTTGAGCGCCAGAAGGTTGGTCTGGAACGCGATCTCGTCGATGACGTTGACGATCTCGCCGATCTGGGCGGACGAACCTTCGATCTTCTGCATGGCGGCGATCGCATCGCGAACGATGGCTGCCGAATGTTCGGCGCTGCTGCGCGTCTCGGCCATCATACCGGTCGCCTTGCCGGCATGGTGGGAGGCGTCCTTGGTTTTAGCGTTCATCTCCTTGAGCGCGGCGGTGGCCTCTTCTAGCATAGCCGCCTGCTGCTCAGTGCGGGATGCGAGACTGTCGGCGGCATTAGTGATGCCGGTCGAGGAACTGCCGACCTGCCGGGAGGTCTGGGCGACCTCCGCCATTGAGGCGGAAAGAGCATCCAGGCTGTCGTTGAATTTGGCGCGCAAGCTCTCATAGGCGGCGGCAAAGGTTGTCGTGATACGGCAATCAAGATTGCCGTGCGACAGCTGGTCCAGGCCATATGTCAACTCGTTGATAACCGTTTCGCGTGTCCGCTCCTCGGCCGCCTTTTCGGCCATCTGGCTGCGCTCGCGCTCGAATTCGGCATCGCGAAGCGCCGTTTCCCGCTTCTGCGCGTCCTGCCGTTCCAGCGCATTACGGCGGAACACCGCAACCGCCTTGGACATGGCGCCGATCTCGTCGGAACGGTTCGCATAGGGAACTTCGGTCGAAAAATCGCCTTCGGCAAGATTGCCCATATACGCCTTCATGCCATCGAGCGGCACGATTGCCCGGCGGCGCAGAAGATAGAGTCCCGCCAGCAGCAGAGCGAAGGAGCCGAAGCCTGCAGCTCCCGCATAGATCGTCCAGGTCACGATTTCCGAAGCTGCGTTCTTTTCCTCGCCCTTCAGGAAAGCGTCGGAATTCGCGACGAGCTTCTCCACAGCATCCTGGTGCGTATGGAAGGCGACGCGCAACTGCTCGATCGCGCCGTGCGCCTTGTCTTCGTCCTTTGCTTTCAGCGCTGGAATGATCTCGCGGTTCATCACGTCCCAGAATGCATCGCCCTTGGTCAGCACATCGTTTTCGAGCTCGTCCTTCAAAGCCTGCGGCAGCCGGGTGGACTTCCAATAGGCTCGGCGGTCGTCGTAAGCGGCCTTCAGATTGGCGATCTTCGCCAGATTGGTCTCGGTGAGTTCGGGAAATTTGCTCGCCTCGAAGGAGAGCATGTAGGATTCGACCACGAAGAGCGGCGGCGGCAATATGTCGGCGATGAGATCCTTGCCGTAGACCACCTGCTCATAAACCGGGCCGTTGACTTTCAGCCTTTCAAGCGCCGATTGCTGCAATCCAATCGACATGAAAAGACCGGCTGAAACGGCGATGCCAAACGCCACCAGGCTGCGCGCAATGGTAAATGCCAAGACTCTCTCCAAATACTTTGCGGCTCTCTTCTTCGAGTCGCCGGATTTATACGGAGCATTATTTCTCAAGAACCCTGAGATATGGTTAATTCTGGAATGTGTGAGGCTCCAAAAGATCTTCCCAGACTGCCCAAAATTCGGGTGGTTCATGAAATGTGAGCTATTTAGGTATCAAGCCATCAATTGCCATCTTGATGGCTTATGGGGAGCGCACTATATCTGTCGTAAAGGAAATTAAGATGGCCGAACCCCAGCTTTCCGTACGAAGTGCAAGGGCACGTGACCTTGCTCATCGACTCGCCCGCCGCGAAAACCGCTCGATAGCCGATATCGTCGAGCGGGCGCTCGAATCCTATGAAATACGCGAGGCCGGCCGTGAGCCGGCATCGTCTTTCTACAGCAGGCTGTCGCAACAAAGTGGGACGGATATTGACCTTGAGGCCGTCGTGAAGGAAGACCGGCAGGCGCACAAAGGCATCGAGCTTTGATTTTTATCGATACCAACGTCGTTTCGGAGACGTTGAGAAAATCGCCTGATAAAGCGGTAATCGCATGGCTGGTTCGTCATGATGCTGAACTGGCACTGCCCACGGTGACGATTGCCGAGATCGCTTTCGGTATCCAGAAGATCCGGCCCGACCAACGAGCCGAACGCCTCGAACAGGGACTTTCCGACTGGCGGCGCCGCTTCGCGGACCGGATTTTTGGCCTGACCGAAGAAGCCGCTCTTGCCTATGGCGAGATCATGGGGACCGCAGCTCATCAGGGGCGCGGCATGTCAGCGCCGGACGGCATGATCGCAGCTATTGCGAGGGTTAATGGCGGTCGGCTCGCGACGCGAAACCTGAGCGATTTCGTGACTACGAACCTTGAATTGATTTCCCCGTGGGAGTTTTGATCTGAGCAGCACCGCAGCCACGAACCTGAAGCCAAGCCGACCAGTTTTGTAAATTGCAGAGAGACGATTGCGATCGTCGCAATACTTCATTGACAACGGCGCCACTCAAGCCAATCGCATCAGCATCTCGTTGAGGTTGCCGATCTCTCGCAGCAGTTCGATCAGCCTGTCCGTGTCGTCTTGGCCGAGTCGGCCGCTGCCGCCGCTTTTATCCCAGAGAGCCTGGAATTCCTGGCTCATCTCACGCGCGCTATGCATGATTTCGATGATTTGCGTGCGGTTTTCCCAGGTTGTAACGACGGTCGGTTCGTCCATCTCCATCGGCATCTCGGGTTCGCGTTGCAGCAAAAGCAATGTCTGTTTCCTCTTGGGCGACGAGGGTTTGGTTCGGATCGGCCTTCGGCGGCCATTCATCGTGAGCTTACGCGGGAACGCGGTATTCACTTGAAATCAAATGAGAAATGAACAATTGGCTAGCGGGTGTGGGGCGGTACCCGTTAGCCAATCGGCAAGCCCTATTTCGGAATCATCCGAACGAAGGATCGCAGGGCCAATAAATGGGAAATTTTCCCATTTGTCAAATGTTCAATTACATCGTCAGGGCTGGCCCGGAAAATCCGGTGGTGGTCCTGGTGGCGGCCCCGGCGGCGGACCATTCGGCCCCGGCCCTGGTCCCGGTCCGCCCGGGCCGGAAAAGCCGTCAGGACCGGCTCTGCCAAAGGGCGGGTGATCATGCGGTGGACCATCCCAGAAGCCGCGTGGCGGCCGGGCATCGATGCCCCCGGGAGGACCCAGGTTTGGAAAGCCGGTTATTCTGTTCGAATCCCGCACGCCGATATCAACGAAGCCGTGACCATCCGAGGATAGCCGCATCGACCCGAAGGGCGGCGAACCCCCGGGGCCTGATCTCGGTCTGTCCTTGTCGGTCGCCCGGAAGGTCTCGATGTTGACGGTACCGCGTTTGAGGCCCGGCACTATGGGTTCGGGCTGAATGCGGGTGATCGCCAACCGATCGGCCGCTATCTTGAGATGCACGACGGTCTGCTTGCCGACCAGTTGACGGTGCGCGCCTCCGAGCGAAAGGCCGCCGATCAGGACGCGATTGCCGCTCTTGACGGGGATCCCGCGGACATGGGCGCCATCCGAGACGGAGCGGGGTTCGATGCGCCGGGCTACGATTGTGCCGTCTGGTTTGCGGATGCCGAAGACGGCGACCCGCTTGCCTTTCCGCAGGCCCTTCGTCGCCAGACCGGATATGTCGACGGTTTGCGAAAGGATCGTTATCGAAGCCTTGCTAAACCGGTCGATACGCCCCTGAACCTCGCTGACGATCGTGATGCGGGCGGCGCGCTTTCCCTTCAGCAGCACACGGACGACATGACCGACCTTCATCGCGCTCGCGGGAACATGCCGTCCATCGATCTCGATCGGCGTCGTCGCGCTGAACGGTATGTGGATGCCGTTGACGATAATGCTTCCAAAACCCTGGATGGTCCCGACGATGCCGGTTCCGCCGATGCCGTGGTCTTCATTCTCGCCGCCGCCCTGGATGGAGGTGCCGGACCCGCCGATTCCATGATCGTTGGTGCTGGTCGACTGCGCGGCGGCAAATCCCGGCTTCAAGATCTGAAGCGCTATGCCGGCCAGTAGAAACTGTCTTCTCGAGATCACCGACGGGCTCATTCATCCGCCTCCGTCTTGGAAGCGGCGTCTGCCTGGAGACCCGTCTCACCCTCTTCGGTCATGACATAGAGCCCCGCGATCCAGCGGCTGTTGCCGCCGGGATCGTCCTTGATCGCCTGATGGGCTACCTTATTGAGCTTCAGGAGCAGCGCCATCGCTTCCTCGCGGGCAAGCTCGTCGAGCCGGGCCGCCAGCGCGGGCGATATGCCGTCATAATGAACCGCGCGTTCGAAAAAGGGCGGAGGGTCGTTCATCAGGTTGGTGACCGCCGCCTGCACGTGGTCGCGAAGGTTGCGGGTGAAATAATGCCGGCGGGCGTCGTCGCCGGCATTCGGGACGATCGATGAGAGGTCGAGCCGGACGCAGCCGTCCTCATCGAGAACGACGATGCCCCTGTCCAGCCATTCGTCCAGGATGGAGCGGGGGTGGACATCCTTGGTGATATCGCTCACCAGGCTTTCGAATGAAGGGCTGCCATCGCTTGTGGTTCGGGGCAGGGCGCTTGGCCTGTCCTCGGCATCGCAATAGAGCGGGTCGGCCAGCCATCGGGCAAGGATGCGGCTCGTTTGCGAAACACCGACGGTCAGCAACGATGTCGAAATCTCCTGTCCGCGCAGCCGGTTGACGTCCTTGCGGTGGACGCCTGTCAGAAGTGAGATGCGGCTGTCCGTCTGCTGCTTGTTCGGCAGCGCAAATTCCTTCTCGGCAACTTCGATATAGAGCCGGCGAAGAATGGCCGAAAAGGCGGTGAAGTTGAAGCCGGAAGCGAGCGCGAGCTTGACCAGCGGACGCAGCACGCGGACAAGCATGGCCTGCAGGGTCTCTTCGGAGAAGGGTAGCTTCGCGCGCGGCTTCGACATCAAAAACACACTCGGTCTCTGAAAGACCATTGCCGGCAGACTTCGATAGCCGCCTTCACTCTCCTATGGCAAAGTCCGGAATGCCGCAACGGACTAGCCTTATGCAAGATCGGCCTAGGCTGTACTTCCTGCCAGCCTGGCCGCGATCGTGCCGCCATAGGGAAGATATTTCGCGCCTTCTGTCAATGCGTTACCGGATGCGGCTCGGGCGAGAGCACCGCCCCGTGGCTCCAGTCGATCAGGCGGTCGATCCGCGCAATCTTGTGGAAAACCTCGAAGACGTCGAATGCCGCACCCTTTTCGATATGGCCTGCCAGCAGCTCGCAAAGCTCGAATATTTCAGGCGGCGTGGTGGTCATTTCGACGCCGTCATCGGTGAAGACACCTGATCGCGGCCACGCCCGCGCCTGCTGCTCATCGAGCTTGCAACCGACGAATGGGATCGTATCGATGATGCCGGAGGCAAGCGCGAAGGCTGCTTCCGCCACGATTTCGGAGCAGGACGTGTTTGGCCCGTTTCTTAAGGCCGGTATCTGCGGCCGCTTGAGTTCGCGCATTTTCAATCCGTCAGAGATAGTTGACCAGGCTGAGATTCTGGAGTTTCGAGACGAGCGTGTAGGCGGTTTCCAGCTGCGTCTGCAGCTGATTGACGAGCGTCGAAGCCTCGTAGGTGTCGACGCCCTGAAGGTCGACGAGCTTTCCCTGCAGCAGGCTCGACTGGGCGTCGAGCGCGTCATTTGCCTTTTCGAGCCGCTCCTGCGAGAGGCCGAGCTCGCTCTGCTGCGTCACGATGCCCGAAGTCGCCTGGGCCGCGTAGCCTATCGCCTTGGATGCGACGGTGCTCTGCGCGTCCGAGCTCAGATCCTGGCCGAAGAGGGCGGAGACGACGACGGAGGCAAGTGCCAGGTAACGCATGCCTTCGGAATTGGCGTTGGTCGACGAGGTGATGGTTTCCGATGCGCTGATCCGGCTGGTCATGTCGGTGCTGGATGCGCTCGACCAGCCGCTCGAAGCGTCCGTCCAGCTGCTTTCGGAGAACATCGGCTCGACCGTATCGGTGATGAAGCTGCCGATTTCCTCGCCCGTCAGCTCGCTGACGTCCTTTCCGAGACCGGTTGCATAATCGGTGAGCGCCGTGACGATCGTATCCGAGACTGCGGAAGACTGGTCGGTGAGGGGCTGGCTGTCGAGGTTCGTTCCGCCGAACAGGAACTCGCCATTGACCGAGGTGTTGGCCGTCGAGATCAACTGCGAAATTGTGGCGCTTGCCGATTGCAGGGCAACAGCGATGCTCGTCGTATCCTGGCTTGCCTGAAGCGCGGTCAGGTTGGAGACCAGGCTGTCGCCGGCATCCTTGAGGCTGGAAAGAGCGGTTTGCGACGCTTCCATGCGCAGCGCGACGACGGAATTGCTTGTCTTGAACGAGGCGGCCTGTGCGATCGCGCTGGTGAGATTGATCGATTTTGCGGCGCCGCTCCCAAGGGAAACGCCGATATCGGCGTAAGTTCCTGTGGTCGCTTCCGTCGAGGCCTGCTGCAGCTTGTTCTGGGACTGGCTGATGGTGAGCCGCAAAACGTTCTGCATCGCCGATGATGAGACAAAAGATGCTTTCATGACTAGCTCGCTATGTCGAGGAGCGACTGGAACATCTCGTCGATGACGTTCAGGATCTTCGTCGCAGCCTTGTAGGATTGTTCGATGTCGAGAAGGAGCGTCAGCTCCTCGTCGAGATTGACGCCGGCTTCGTTGGAATAGGCCTCGTCGGAGCGAGATAGTGCGGCGGCCGTGGTTTCCGAGGCCGACGTCGCATCGCTTCGATATTGTTCGAGCCAGCCGATAGAGGCGCTGGCATAGTCCGTCAGGCTTTGCGTTGTGGAGAGACCGGCGTCGGCGGAGAACGAGCGTTGTTCCGTCAGCGCCTGATAGAGGGCGTCGAGATTGTCGGAGAAACCGCTGTCTCCGGAGGTGTTGAGATCGGTGATGCCGCTGACGGTTCCGTCGCGCAGCTTGGTCGCATCGCCGCCTTCGCTCGTGACGACGGCAAGATTGACCGAGATGGTGGAGGCAATCCCGGTGATATCGTCGGTATCAGACGGTGTTTCTCCCGTTGTCCCCGATGCCGTCGTCCAGGTAAAAAGTCCCGGCGCGCTCGTACTGCCGTCGGTTTCCGAGAAGACCTGGACGAGGGCCTTGGCGATCTGGTCGAGCTGGTCCTGAAATGTCGGGGCGATCTCGTCGCGGAGCTGCAGCAGGGCCTGCAGGCTGCCCGAGGCACTCGTCGTCGAACCCTCGCCGACATCGAGCGCCACGCCGTCGATATAGATGGCATTGCCCTCGGTTCCTGCGACATAAGTTGCCGTCGACGCGAATGTGACGGTGCGCGGTATGGTCTCGAACAGCACGGTGCCGTCCGAGGTATAGAGCGCCATGTCGTTATTGTCGCGCACGACGGAGGTGACGCCGACGATCGAGGAGATCTGCTTCAGGAGCTTCTCACGCTCGTCGAGCGCCGAGGATGTATCGGCGCCGGTCGATGTCGCGAGCTTAACCGCGTTGTTGGCCGCCTCGAACTGCGACAGCAGCGTATTCAGCGTGGAGACCTGCGTGGCGATCTCCGCATCCGCCTCGGCCCTGATCGACTGGACGCCGTCGCTCGCGGTATTAAGCGAATTGGCGAGATCCTGCGCGGCGGTGACGGCCGATTGCGCGGCGGTCGTATTGCTCGGCGACGTCGCATATGTCTGGAGCGCCTCCTGGAAGGCTGCGAGATAGGTGCTCGGGGATGTCTCGTAGTCATTGCCGCCCATCAGCGACTGCAGGCTTTCGAGGCCGGTCACGAGCGTCTGCTGGGCGCTGTCCTTGGCGTTGGATTGCAGGTACTGGGCGAGCAGCGCAGTTTCTTGGGCCCGGCTGATGCTGACGACCTGAGCGCCGGAAAGAGACGTCGTGATCGACGCCTCCCGCCTGACATAGTCGGAATTTCCGACATTGGCGATGTTGGTCGAGACGACGCTGCTCTGCTGGCCGGTATTGTTGAAAATACTCTGCACGCTGTTCAAGGCTGACGTGAGCGACATCCAGGCGTTCCCTCTATCGCTTCAGGTTGACGAGGACATCCATGATGTCGGAGCCGGTCTGAAACACCTTCGAATTGGCGGTGTAGCTGCGCTGCGCCTCGATCATCTCGGTCAATTCGCCGGCGAGATCGACATTCGAGCTTTCGAGCGCGCCGGACTGGATGGAGCCGAGCCCGTTCGTCTGCGGGAAGCCGGTGACGGTGACGCCGGAAATACCGTTGGCGGTGTAGACGTTGCCGCTGAGCAGCGTCAGATTGTCGGGGCTTGCGACCGTCGCGAGAGGGATCTGATAGAGGGATTTCGTCGTGCCGTTGGCATAGGAGACCGACACCACGCCGTCCGTGCCGATCGAAACTGAGCTCACCGCGCTTGCGGCCTGGCCGTCGGCGGAACCTGTCGCCGAGAAGTCGGAGGCAAGCTGGGTGAAATCCGAATAGTCCATATCGATCGTCTGTGCCGTGGTCGGATCGACGATGTCGGTGTTTGCCTGCGACGTCAGCTGGCCGTCGGCGTCGAAGGAGAGCGTCGCGACGCTCACGGCGTCGGAGGAATAGGGGAAGGACGTCGTGCCGCCGGTAGATGCATCGGCATTGCGGTAGACCGCGACCTCCCAGGTGCTGCCGGTGACCGCGCCGTTGGCATCCGTGGTCACGCCCGTCTTGGTGAAATAGTAGTCGTACTGGACGGTGGCGCCGAGGCTGTCATAGGCGACCAGTGACATTTTCTGCGTGTCGTCGGTGACATCGGACGTGTTGGCGCTCGGCAAGGTCGTCGAATCGGTGACGACGGTCGCTTCGGAGTTGAGGTTGCCGCTGAAATAGGCGCTGGTCGACGCGACCGCGCTCAGGCCCGATTGGGCGACGTTGACCGGCACTAGGCCGTCGAAACCGTTGACAACAACCGCCGGCACGCCGGAATCATAGGAATAGCCCATCAGCGTGTAGCCGGCGCTGTTGACGAGATTGCCGTCGCTGTCGACCGAGAAATCGCCGGCCCGGGTGAGCACCGGCGTACCGTCGGCGCTTTCGACGATGAAGAACCCGTCTCCGGAGATCGCGAGATCATAGGCCGAAGTCGTATAGGAGATATCGCCCTGCTGTGAAATCGCCTGGCGCACGGATGTCTGGACGCCACCGGAATTGTAATTGCCCGAGGAAGAGGGCAGGACCAGCGACGAAAAGGAGGTGGAAACGGCCTTGTAGCCGACGGTGTTGGCATTGGCGATGTTGTCGGAAACCGTGCTCAGTCGGTTTGCCTGGGCGCTCATGCCGGAGACGGCGGTTTTCATGCTTCCAAAAATGCTCATGGCTCGATCCTTGAAGGTTTGGGAACATGCCATGTGACGACAGGCTTCCAGGGCCCGGATGGTGGGCGCAAGACATCGTCAGGCGCCGAGCATAGGCCGGCTCCGGTCGATAATCTGATTGTCTGGACTGACCCCGTGATGGCTCTCGTCGCGTCGGTTCATCCGAGCGTGTGACATCGTGCGCCTGATGCAGCGCACCATTCGAATAATAAGAAGCGGCCCGGCCGAAGGCTCTGCCGGCTCAACTGCCGGGCCGCTTCAGACCGTCGCCATTGCAGTCCTCCAGAAACCGCAACGGCGACGACGTCTTGCCGGCGTCAGGCCGCGGACTGTGTGGACAATGAACCGGTGCCTGAGGTGTCGAGCAGATCGAAGAGCTGGCTCGCCTGGCTTTCGGTGACATCGTCAGGCTTGCCGGCCATGAACTCGTCGAGGCTCACCACCCCATCTCCATTCGTATCGAGATCGGAAAGCAGGGAGGCGAACTGGTCTTCGTCCTCGGACGGCGGCGGTCCCTGGGGGTGTCCCGGCTGCTGGGCGGACATGGCCTCGGTCAGCGCATCGACCGACAGCGAACCGGCGCCCTCACTGTCAAAGCTGTCGAACAGCGTTCCTGCCTGATCTTCGCTGACATCGGACGGACGGCCTGCGACGAATTCGGCCTTGCTGACGAGTCCGTCGCCATCGGTATCGAGATCGGAGAGCATGGACGCCAGCTGATCATCATCGCCTGGCGGCGGCGGGGGCGGGTCATCGGGACGTTCCGACCGCTGAGCGGACATCGCCTCGGCAAGTGCATCGACCGACAGCGAACCTGCGCCTTCGCTATCGAAGCTGTCGAACAGTGTTCCGGCCTGATCCTCGCTGACATCGGACGGCCGGGCCGCGACGAACTCGGCCTTGCTCACATAGCCGTCGCCGTCGGTATCCAGATCAGCAACATCCATACCTGTGCCGCCGTCCCCTTCGCCGGTGGAGCCGGACTGGTCGAAACGGTTCATTGCCAGCGTCATCAGCTGGGCCATCAGTTTGTCGGCGCTGCTGGACGTGTCTTCGTCGAGCTGCCCGCTTGCGGTTGATTTTTTTGCTGAAACCGTACTACAGGATAGGATGTCCTGGGATGCGGATGTCGAGCTCTTGTTATAGGAATAGGAAGAGACTGACGTGGCGGCCGAAATGGTCGTCATAAGCGCTCCATCGCTTGAGGGTGGGGATGCAACGCATTACAGAACTGATGAGTTCTCTAAATCGAAATTGCTAATGCCACAACCGAAAAAATCACCCCTCAGAAATAATAGGCTGCTGTTCACGATCGTCGGCATGCACGTCGGCAAAGCGGTCTGATCGTCGTGGATATCGTCGACGAGCCCGCAGATGAGCCGCGCAAAAGAGGCCGGCCTAAAGTCTCCAGCGATGAAGACAAGCGGACGCATATCGTCGAGGTCGCCCGCCGCGTTTTCGTAAAATACGGCTATGCCGGAAGCACGACCGCAGTCGTCGCCTCGGAGGCGGGTGTTTCCAAGCAGACGCTCTACAAGCTGTTTCAGAGCAAGGAAGAGCTGTTTGCCGCCGTCGTCGGCGCGCATCGGCGGCTGATGCTCGACTTGCCGCGGCCTGCCGAAGATATTCCGATCGCGGAAAGTCTCGAGCGGATCTTCATGATCGACATGGATGACGATACGGATTCGGAACGCGCCGGTTTCCTGCAGCTTGTCTTTCGCGAAGCCGCGCAGTTTCCCGAGCTTATCGACATTCTCCAGCGCGAAGGCATACTCGCCAGCCGGCAGCATCTCGCCGACTGGCTGAACGATCGCCGGGCGGAAGGCAGGCTGTCGCTGGATGATCCGGAGAGCGGCGCCCGCATGCTGATGGATATGATCTTTGGCGGCATGGGCCCGCCGGAAGGCCGCGTGCAAGCCTGGCCCGACCGGGCCCTGATGTTGGCCCATCTTCACCGCTGCATCTCGATCTTCGCCGCCGGCGTCGGGGCCGCTTGAACTGATGGTGTAGATCCGTCCATTTCAAGCTTCCAATTCCCGATTGAATGATTTATAGAACTATGGAGTTCCATTAAGTCGATTCGGCCACATGTAGGTGGCTGTGCTTCGCCATGACCGGCGACGACATTCCCGTAAAGACGAAAAGTTCCACCGTGGCCGCCGGCAGGCTTTCGCGCGCGTTGACGCGCCTATGAAGAGGACAGACGTTGGTTTCAACCTATGTAAGCTATCTCGCGGTCGCGCGGAATCTCAACGCCAGTCTCTCCAGTGTGGCTTCCCAGGCAACGGTTGCCCGCGACAGCGCCTATTACAGGGAAAACATCGACAAGGTCACCACCGTCGACGAGTTCATGAGCGATTACAAACTCTATTCCTACGCCATGAAGGCCTACGGCCTCGAAGACATGACCTATGCCAAAGCCTTCATGAAGAAGGTGCTGGAGAGCGACCTCAGCGATTCATCGAGCTTCGCCAACAGCTTGAGCGACGGTCGTTATGCCGAGTTCGCCGCCGCCTTCAAATTCTCCGGCGAGACGAAGACGGCGCAATCAGATGCGCAGCGGGACAGCCTGCTTGACGCTTACGAAGAGTCCTTCGATACCGAGGCCGAGAACATCGAGGATGAGACCGATTATTTCGAGGAGAATATCTCGTCGATCACATCGGTCGACGATTTGCTGTCGAGTTCGCGCCTGAAGAACTATGTGCTGACGGCTTTCGGCCTCAGCACCGAATATACTTCGACCAGCTTTCTGAAGAATGTTCTGACGAGCGATCTCGACGACTCCGAGAGTTTCGTCAACCAGCTCGACGACGATGTCTATGTCAGCCTGGCAGAGGCCTTCAATTTCAGCGAGGACGGCTCGGTCGACGGCGAGGTGATGTCGGAAGACCAGCTATCGCTGGTGACAAGCGCTTATGCCGTGGCATCATCGACGATCGCTTCCACGGAGACCGGGGAGGCTTATGATACTTATTTCGCTGCTCAGATCGGAAACATCACCTCCGTCGATCAATTAATGAGCGACGAGAAGCTGGTGTCCTATCTCAGAACGGCCTACGGTCTTTCCGACACCGAAACAGACAACTTCATTTCCGCGGCCCTGAAAAGCGCCGACACCGCCGACGCGATCGGCTTGTCCGACCTGCACGATGCCTTTAATTTCGATGAGGACGGCGCGCTTGCCGACGGCGACACGGCCCAGACGTCGGAACAGACGGCCGCGACCACGGCGGTCTTCGATGAAAACTACCAGGTGCTGATCGCCAATACCGACACGGAAGATGCGGTTGACAACTATACGACGCGCATTGCCAGCGTCACCTCGATCGACGATTTCCTGGTGTCGAACGCCGATGATGACGATGACGACAACGACGATCTTCCTGAATTATGGGAGATGGCGCTGCGGGCATTTGGCATAGACTCCGGCGAGGTTTCGAAAAGCGAAGTCCGGAAGATCCTCGAAAGTGATCCCAGCGATCCGAAGAGCTATGTCAACAGCTTGAAGGACGATCGGTTCGAGGCGTTTCGCAATGCCTTCAACTTCGACAGCGAAGGCGATGTGACCGTCCCGCTGCAGGCGATGTCGGAATCCGTCGTCGACGACTATGCCGCCTATTACAAGCAGAACAAGATCCGATATCTCGAAGGCGACGAACTGACCGAGGCGGCCGACGCCGCGGACGACGAGATCACCTATTTCCGCGACCAGATGGCGACGATCACCTCTGCCAGCGAGTTTCTCGCCGATGACCGCCTGGTTGCCTTTGCGCTCGAGGCGAAGGGCTTGGATCCGGAGGACGTAACGTCGGACGACCTGGAGAAGATGTTTTCCTCCGATCTCGATGATGAGGACAGCTACGTCAACAAGCTGGATGATCATCGTTTCGCCGAACTCGTCGGCGCGTTCAATTTCGATCAGGACGGCAATATTTCGGCGGACGCTACGGGGACGGTGCAGCAGCGCGGCGATGTGCTGGAGACGGTCGACGCCTATGTCAGGCTGACGCTCGAGGATGATCAGGGTGACAGCAACACCGGCGTTCGCCTCGCACTTTATTTCGAACGCAAAGCGCCGGACATCTCGAGTGCCTATGACATTCTGGGTGACAGCGCGCTGTTCGAATTTTTCACGACGAGCTTCAATCTCTCCAGTTACGTCTCGAACATGGATGTCGATAAACAGGCCGAGATGATCGAGAATTTCATCGACATCAAGGACCTCGCCGATCCGGACAAGGTCGACGATCTGATCAAGCGCTTTACCGCCATGTACGACATGGCCAACGGCACAGGCACCACGTCGACGGCACTTTCCATCTTGACCGGCTCGGCGACGATCAGCGCCGATACGCTGCTTGCGATGGCACAATTGAAAAGCGGCTGAGAAAGTCGCCTCTCCGTTAAAACCCCTTCAAAAGAGACCACGTGGTTAAACCCATCAAGGGCCAGTGAATACTCGCGCTGCACGCCGGCCTGGCGTGCGATGACGCCTATTGCGGTGCCTGAAAGGCTTCCGCTTCCTATATCCTGCCGCCTGGTGCTGGGGCGCCGCTGGTGGGGGTTACCGAAAAATCAACCGCAAAATGCTGCGCTGCCGAAAAAATCGCCAAGCACTCTGCTGCGCGTTTTTTCGGCATGCCCCATTGACAATTCACCGCCGATAGCACTTGATATCGAAATCCAATAAAATAGACAGGTGTCCGGTATATTGGATCATAGAAACATCTACAAGGGGAACGCCATGATCATTTCCTTTCGCACCGGCCTGATGTCGCTGGCCGTCGCCGCCCTGGTGTCGACGCCTGTGCTCGCCGAGGGCAGCAAGCTCGACGAAGTGCTGACCCGCGGCCATCTCGTGCTCGGCACTGGCAGCACCAATGCGCCGTGGCACTTCAAGAGCGCGGACGACAAGCTTCAGGGCTTTGATGTCGACATGGGCCACATCGTCGCCAAGGCCCTGTTCGGCGATCCGGATAAGATCGAATATGTCAACCAGTCTTCGGATGCCCGCATTCCGAACATCACCACCGATAAGGTCGACATCACCTGCCAGTTCATGACCGTTACCGGCGAGCGCGCCCAGCAGGTTGCCTTCACCATTCCCTATTATCGTGAGGGCGTCGGCCTGATGCTCAAGGCGGACGGAAAATATGCCGATTATGCCGCCCTGAAGGCTGCCGGCTCGTCGGTCACCATCTCGGTTCTCCAGAACGTCTATGCCGAGGCTATGGTGCACGCGGCATTGCCGGAAGCGACCGTCGACCAATACGAATCCGTCGACCTGATCTATCAGGCGCTGGAGTCCGGGCGCGCCGATGCCGCCGCCACGGACCAGTCGTCGCTCGCCTGGTACATGACGCAGAACCCGGGACGCTACAAGGATGCTGGTTACGGCTGGAACCCACAGACCTATGCCTGCGCCGTCAAGCGCGGTGATCAGGACTGGCTGAACTTCGTCAACACCGCTCTTCACGAAGCGATGACCGGTGTCGACTTCGACTTTTACGCCAAATCCTACAAGACCTGGTTCGGCAAGGATCTGACGCCGCCGCAGATCGGCTTCCCCGTCGAATTCAAGTGACCGCGATGCGGGACGGGAGCTCGCTCCCGCTCCGCTGAGACAGGATGGTCTTGGTCCAGGTGGGGCTAAGATCTGAGTGCGCTTCTGAATCGAGTGGTGGAGTATGACGCCGTCCGGGCCGCTCACAGGTTCGGCGGCATTCTCCGGTCTGAAAGGACCCGCATGGGTTACACGCTGAATTTCGCTGCCGTCTGGCGCAATTTCGACTTTCTCTTAAGCGGACTTGCCCTCAGCCTCGGCCTTGCCGTGATCTCGATCCTGATCGGGGCCGCAATCGGTCTTGTCGTGGCTTTCGCGCTGACGTCGAGGAGCCGCTTCGCGCTCGTGCCGGCGCGCATCTATGTCACTATCATTCGCAACCTGCCGATTCTCGTCCTGGTGCTTTTCGCCTTTTTCGCGCTGCCGCAGATGGGCTTGCGCCTCGACAAGATGAAAAGCTTCGTGCTGGTTCTCTCGCTCTATTCCGGCGCCTATCTGGCCGAGGTGTTCCGCGCCGGACTGCTGTCGATCCCGAGAGGTCTGACGGAAGCCGGCCTCGCAATCGGCCTGACGGCAATGCAGATCCGAAGCTCGATCATCGCACCGCTGATGTTGCGCAACGTGCTGCCATCGCTCTCCTCGACCATCATCTCGCTCTTCAAGGACACCTCGCTCGCCGCCGCCATCGCCGTGCCCGAGCTGACCTTTGCCGCCCGCAAGATCAATGTCGAGAGCTTCCGCGTCATCGAAACATGGCTGGTTACATCAGCCCTCTATGTCGCGACCTGTTTCCTCATCGCCGCCTTGATGCGCCTCGTCGAGCGCCGTCTGGCCCTGCCGAGATAGTTCCGATGTCTCACACCTTTCTCGAACAACTCTGGATCGCCCGCTACGTCATCATGAACGGCATTGCTATGACCGTGTCGATCTCGCTGCTGGCCATTCTCGCCGGCTCCGTCCTTGGCGTCTTTGTCGGCTTGGCATTGGTTTACGGCGGCTTCGTTTTACGTCTCCTCGTGCGGGCCTATACGGATATCATCCGCGGCACGCCGGTGCTCGTGCTCGTACTGGCAAGCTATTACGTCTCCGCTGCAGTCGGTCTTGATCTCGGACCGTTCTCCGCCGGCGTCCTCGCCCTTGCCGTCTTCTGCTCTTCCCATGTCGGCGAAATCGTGCGCGGAGCGCTTCAGGCGATCCCGAAGGGGCAGACCGAAGCCGCCAAAGCGATCGGTCTGACCTTTACCCAGACCTTCACCTCGGTGCTGTGGCCGCAGGCCATGCGCCAATGTCTGCCGGCCTGGGTGAATACGGCGGCCGAGATGGTGAAAGCCTCGACTCTGCTCTCCGTCATCGGCGTCGCCGAGCTTCTCCTGCGCACGCAGGAGATCATTTCCCGCAATTTCATGAGCCTGCAGTTCTATTTTCTGGCCGGCGGTCTCTATTTCATCGTCAACTACGGCATCGAGCACTTCGGCAAATATGTCGAGCGCAAGACCGCCCTGCCGTCCTGAGGAGCCTACCGATGGCCAAGACCATTCTCGACATCAAGGGTCTGCGCAAGACTTACGGTATCCACGAAGTTCTCAAGGGGGTCGATTGCGCCGTGCAGGAAGGCGAAGTCATCTCCATTATCGGCTCATCCGGCTCAGGCAAGACCACCTTGCTGCGCTGCGTCAACATGCTCGAGGAATTCCAGGGCGGCGCGATCAGACTCGACGGCGAGGAAATCGGCTATCACGTCGACGGCGCGTCGCGGCGGCGCAAGAGCGAGAAGGAGATTGCGCGCCAGCGCGCCCTGACCGGCATGGCTTTTCAGCAGTTCAATCTCTTCCCGCATATGAGTGCGGCCGAAAACGTCATGCTCGGCCTCGTCAAGGTGAAGAAGATGACGAAGCCGGACGCCCGCATCATTGCTGAAAAATGGCTGGACCGGGTCGGCCTTGCTGCCCGCGCCAACCATTATCCCGGTCAGCTCTCCGGCGGCCAGCAGCAGCGTGTCGCAATTGCCCGCGCCATCGCCATGTCGCCGCGGCTGATGTTGTTCGACGAGGTCACCTCAGCCCTCGACCCGGAACTGGTGGGCGAAGTGCTGCAGGTGATCAAGGGGCTGGCCGCCGACGGCATGACCATGCTGCTCGTCACCCACGAGATGCGTTTCGCCTATGAGGTTTCATCCCGCGTTATCTTCATGAACCAGGGCGTCATCTGCGAGGAGGGCGATCCGAAGGAAATGTTCCTGCGTCCGAAGACCGAACGATTGGCAGAATTTCTCAAAACATCGAGCTTCAATTAGACGACGGCGCGGCGATAGGGCAGGGGGAGGGGGGCGCGCTCGCCCAAATTACGTTCAGTCTGCATCCCCGGCAGGCAGATTTCCCGCCAAAAGTCCGAGACAGGTTGATGATCCAGAGCGGGGGGTTTTTGGCACGGGCTTTGCTTTCTGCCTTGTATGCAAGAGAGCCACACATCCGAGACCACGCAGAAATCCATTGAGGCAACGATCGTCTCCGGGATCCTTTCTGCCAAGATCCGGCCGGGCACTCGACTTGGCGAAAATCAGCTGGCAGCGCTCTTCGGCGTGTCGCGAACCCGCGTCCGTGAAGCGATGATGCGTCTGGAGACGCGCGGCATCGTGCATGTCAGCCCCCGGCGCGGCTGGTTCGTCGTCGAGCCCTCCGCTGAGGATGCGATCGCCGTCTATCAGGCGAGGCGTGTCGTCGAGGCCGGATTGCTGCGCAGCATGGCCGTGCTGACGGAGGAGGGACGCAAGGCTCTCGACGCCCATCTGAATGAGGAGAGGAATGCCATGGCGGCGGGCGACCGCCAGCGCCTGACCTATTTGATGGGCGATTTCCATATCCGCATCGCGGAATTGAGCGGGAACCCGATCATCGTCGATATCCTGCGCGACCTGACCGCAAGGACGATCCTCATTTCGATGCTCTATCAATCCGAATTTCATGCGGCGCAGTCCCACGGCGGTCACTGCCGCATTTTCGAGGCCATGCAGGCAGGTGATTTCGTCAGCGCTGCGGAGCTCTCCGTCCAACATCTTGATGAGGTGGAAATGGGCCTCGACTTGACGGCGCGCCCAGATCCGCTCTCGGATCTGCGCAGTTCCCTGTCGCTTCCGCTAAAGGCCGCATCCTCCATCGCCCGGCAATCGGACCCCAAAACCACAACTTCAAAGGAGCAATGAACACATGCTGACAAGACGGATCTTCTTCGCAATCGCAGCCCTGGCCGCGACCTTCAGCTTCACCTCGCCGTCTCACGCCGATGCTCTCGCCGACATCACGGCGCGCGGTACGTTGCGTGTCGCAGTCCCGCAGGATTTCCCGCCTTTCGGCAGCGTCGGCACCGATATGGCGCCGATGGGCTACGACATCGACATGGCCAATCTCATCGCTGAAAAGCTGGGCGTCAAAGCCGAGCTCGTGCCGGTCACCAGCGCCAACCGCGTTCCGTATCTGCAGACGAACAAGGTCGATCTGGTCATATCGAGTCTCGGCAAGAATGCGGAGCGCGAAAAGGTGATCGATTTCTCGGTCGCCTATGCGCCCTTCTTCAACGGCGTGTTCGGGCCGGCCGATCTTTCGGTCGCCAAGGCGGAAGATCTCGCGGGCAAGAGCATCGGCGTCACGCGCGGCGCCGTGGAGGATCTCGAGCTGACGAAGATCGCGCCGGCCGACGCAACGATCAAGCGTTACGAGGACAATAACGGCACCATCTCGGCCTTCCTCTCCGGCCAGGTCGACATCATTGCCACCGGCAATGTCGTGGCGGCTGCCATCCTCGCCAAAAATCCTCCCAAGCGCCCCGAGCTGAAGTTCCTCATCAAGAACTCGCCCTGCTACATCGGCCTCAACAAGGAACAGTCCGCGCTTCTGGAGAAGGTGAACGGCATCGTCGCTGCCGCCAAAGCCGATGGCAGCTTGAATGCCATCTCGCAGAAGTGGCTCGGCGCCGATCTGCCGTCCGATCTTTAAGGAAATCCGGGTCTCGCGCATGTCATCCCGCCTCCGCGGGATGACATGCGCTCCGTCACCGCAAGAGGGGACATTCCTTGAGTTACCATTTCGAATTCGGCTGGCTGCTTGAATATTACCCCCAGATCATTAAGGGCATACTGATCACCCTGGAGCTCATCGCGATTGGCGGTGTGCTCGGCATTTCGCTCGGCATCGTTTGCGCCTGGGTGCGGGCGCTCGGCCCGGTCTGGCTGAAGCCGGTCGTTGCGGCCTATGTCGAACTGATCCGCAACACCCCATTCCTGATCCAGCTTTTCTTCATCTTTTTCGGTCTGCCATCGCTCGGCCTCCAGCTCTCCGAATTGACGGCCGCTAATCTCGCAATGGTCGTCAACCTCGGCGCCTATAGCTGCGAGATCATTCGCGCGGGCATCCAAGCAACGCCGAAAGGCCAGTTCGAGGCGGGCGAGAGCCTCGCCATGACGCGCTTCGAGACCTTCCGCCATGTCGTGCTCGTGCCGTCGCTGCAGCGCATCTGGCCGGCACTGTCGTCGCAAGTGGTCATCGTCATGCTCGGCTCAGCGGTCGTATCGCAGATCGCCGCCGAGGATCTGACTTTCGCCGCGAATTTCATCCAATCGCGAACCTTCCGAGCCTTCGAGGCTTACATCGTCTCGACATCAATCTATCTCGCGCTGGCAATCCTGCTCCGGCAGGTGCTGGGCCTGGTTGGCTGGTTCATCTTCCCGAGGAGAGCAGTGCGATGATCACCTTCACGCTTTGGGACATCCTGCGCAACCTGCTGCTCGCCACTCGCTGGACCATTCTTCTATCGCTCGTCTCGTTCATCGGCGGCAGCGTGGTCGGCCTCGGCCTGCTATTCCTACGCATCAGCAGGCGCAAGGCCGGTCGGGCATTTGCGAAATATTATATCGAGCTCTTCCAGGGTACGCCGCTGCTGATGCAACTCTTCATCGCCTTCTTCGGTCTCGGGCTCTTCGGAATAGACGTCCCGGCCTGGCTGGCGGCGGGACTGGCGCTGATCCTATGGAGCGCCGCCTTTCTCACCGAGATCTGGCGAGGCTGCGTCGAAGCGGTTGCGAAGGGGCAATGGGAAGCCTCCGCCAGCCTCGGCATGGGGCGTCTGCAGCAGATGCGCTACGTCATCCTTCCGCAGGCGCTGAGGATCGCCATACCGCCGACCGTCGGTTTCTCCGTTCAGATCATCAAGGGCACGGCGCTGACCTCGATCATCGGTTTCGTCGAATTGTCCAAGGCCGGCACCGTGGTCACCAACGCCACCTTCCAGCCCTTCACCGTCTATGGGCTCGTCGCGCTCATCTATTTCGCCCTTTGCTGGCCCTTGTCGAAAAGCAGCCAGATCCTGGAGAGGAAGCTCAATGTCACTCATCGAAATCACTGACGTCCGCAAGAGCTACGGATCCAACGAGGTGCTGAAAGGCATCAACCTGAATGTCGAACGTGGCGAGGTCATTGCCATTATCGGCAAGAGCGGTTCGGGCAAATCGACCCTGCTTCGCTGCATCAATGGTCTTGAGACCATTACCAGCGGTTCCATCTCAGTGGCCGGCGCACAGCTCATCGATGACGAAGTCCATTTAAAGGCGCTGCGCCTGAAGGTCGGCATGATCTTTCAGCAATTCAATCTCTTCCCGCATCTGACTGCCGGCGGCAACGTCGTGCTGTCGCAGGCTGTGGTCAAAAAGACACCCAAGGCCGAAGCCGAGGCCACCGCCCGCAAGATGCTGGAGCGTGTGGGGCTGGGTCACAGGTTCGACGCCTATCCTGACGAGCTCTCGGGCGGACAACAGCAGCGCGTTGCCATCGCCCGCGCGCTCGCCATGCAGCCGACCGCCCTTCTTTGCGATGAGATCACCTCGGCGCTCGATCCGGAACTGGTCGCCGAAGTTCTGGCCGTCGTGCGCGAACTTGCCGCCGAGGGAATGACGCTGCTGATGGTCACGCACGAGATGAAGTTCGCCCGCGACGTCTGCAGCCGCGTCGTCTTTATGCATCAGGGCCGAGTCCATGAAGCAGGCCGGCCGGGGGACGTCTTCGCCAATCCGCAGACTGCTGAGTTAAAGCAGTTCCTCGGAGTCAGCTAAGTTTACGCAGTGGGATTTCGCCACATGCTGGCGCATGAATGGCCTGATCGAGTGTCGCAGGAACAGTCCGGTGGCCCAGCCTGAGACCAGCTAGGCCGAGCTGGTCGCTGTGAACAAGCTCGATCGGGCAGAGGGAGTGCCCGGATCTGAGATCCGGACGTTCCTGGGACAGCGTGGTGACTTTCCGCGTGCGGCCTCCGTCTTCAGGAATAAATCCGCCGACAGGGCCGCGGCTCCGGATATTATCGGTCCTTGTGGCCGGGCGGCGGGGGAGCAAGACGGGCTCGGCCGAGTGCTTTGGTGCCATCAGCTGTGCAAGGATGTCGTCGGCCGATTCACTTGAACCGCCAATGCCGGCCTCGCGCAGCTGACGATCGAGATCGCTGCCGTTTTCCAGCGCGGCCAGTTCCGCGCCGGCCTCAATGCGCCCGGCCGTCATTTCCTGGCGCGTTTTGATGCGTTCGAGACTTTGGACGGCGCTGCCGAGACGGGTATTGATGCCCGACTGGTTATGGGCAATCGCCGACTGAGCGCGAGAACGTCACGATTTTTCGAGATGGGCGGGAAGCGTTTTCCGCACCGGGCGATTACGCCGACGAAGGTTTTGTCAATCAGGCTTACACCCCGCTTTTCGAAAGCGATAACGGCTTTGCTGTGCTCGGCAGTTGGGTTGCCGGTGATCGCGCCTGCGGTCTTGCCGTTCGCGAAGACCGCTCGCGCATAACGGCCAATCTATCCCGTTTCGTGCCGCACGTTATAATGGAATAGCATTTTACTCCCGCTCAGCACGTAACAATCAAATACGCCGAGCTAATCCGATGCTCCTAAATCCTGCAGCCACGCTGGAATATCCTGCTTGACGTGCCCGCCACACGTCGACGTGGTCGGCTCGTTCAAGATAGAAGATCATATAAGGAAAACCCTTCAGCGCCGTACAGCGCAGATTGGGCAGACCGAGTTCATATGAGTAGCGCAGTGAACCCCAGTGCATCGATGAAGCCTACCGCTATCTGCGCTCCTGTCATGCGAGCGTAATAGTCCACGGCATTCTCGACATCCCCGCGAGCCGACTGGCGGGGACGACCGGTTTTGCGGTCACTTGGAGCTTTTTTTCGTTGCGCGCTCGCGCAAGCTATCGAAATAGCTGGCATCGATGGGCTCGGTGGTCTCGGACGACGCACCCTCTAGCAGAAGATTGCGCAACTGCTGCCGATCCCTGTCGCGACGGATGAGTTCGCGCACATACTCGCTGCTCGTGCCATATCCTCGACCGGCGACCTGCTGGTCGACGAAGTGCTTCAAATTGTCCGGCAGCGAGATATTCATAGTGCTCACGGGACCAGGATAGCGAGCATGGCAAAATTTGACAAGGCCGGGCCTTCGTACAGCGGAGGCGCATGTCGCGGTTGGCGAGGACACGACGTCCGGCCTCACCTAATGAACTCGACATCGCTCGCTTCGAAACGCGGACGTTCCAATCCCGTAGAGCATCGCACGCCTCGGCCCGCGTGGGTGCGCCGATGCGTCCGCCGAACACCTGGCATTTGAGAGCCGCGGCGATGGATGACAATCGCATCGTCTCTTCGATCGGCATGCCTTCTGCGATTGCCAGCACGAAAGCGCCGTGGAAGATGTCGCCCGTCGCAAGCGTGTCGATCGCTCTCAAGGTGACGGATGTCGCCGCTTGGGTCGTCGAACCACAGGGAGCCATTTCGCCAGCCGTAACGCTGATGAAGGAATGTTCGAATTTCCGCTTCAGCGGACCAACGATCTCGACGAGATCCGCCGTTCCTTGCCAGATCACCCGAGCCCGAGCTCACAGGAGAATTGCCACTTGGCCAGCTACTCCAGAGGCGGAGCGGTGATATCCGCTATCGAAGGCAAAGCCGGACCGCTTTCCGCCTGCGCCATCGCTTTTACCAATGCGATGATCGTTTCACGAATATCGGGATTGGCAATCTTCAGAAAGGCGCGGTTAAGCACCAACCCTTCTTTCGTTCGCAGGAATTCAGCGACGGGGTCGGCATTATCCGGCAGCGTCAACCCCTGAAGGCTCAATGGCTGCGAATCGTTCTGCTCGAAGAAGAAGCTCGGAGAGGTGTGAAGCACTTCGGCGATTCGCTGCAAACGGCTCGCACCAATGCGGTTGATGCCCTTCTCGTATTTCTGAACCTGCTGAAAAGTCACGCCGATCTGCTCGGCAAGCCGCTCCTGGCTCATTCCAAGCAGCTGCCGGCGTGTTCTGATGCGCGCGCCGACGTAACTGTCTATGGCATTCGGTGTTTTGACATTCATCGCGTGTTTTCAGCCTCGATCGGATTTCAATCGGCGCAGCTGTAGTACCCCTGTAAGCAGTTTTCCACGGTTGTTTTCATATAGTATAGCATGCATGCGATGATCTCGGCTGACTGTGATATGAAAACCCCCGTCCAAAACACGGCCAGCGACGCAAGCGCCGGTCGGGCAATAGGCAAATCAAACAAAAGCCGTACCGATCCTGGCCAAACCGGGCTGGTGATCGTTGCCCGGCCTGCGGTAAATGTCTTTCAGCGACCGTCGCTCGACAGTCTTGCCAGCCCCGATCGCCCAAAATCCATGAGAACGACGCGGCACTAATCGTGCCTGTGCAGGAGGGATATTGATGGCAACCGTTGCCGAGCGAGCGCCCCGTTTCGAAAAGACGACGATGTCCATTCTGATGGCTGTCAGCTTCTGCCACATGCTGAACGACATCATGCAGTCGCTGCTCGCCTCGCTCTATCCATTGTTCAAGGCGAATTACGATCTCGATTTTGTCCAGATCGGCCTCCTGACCATGACGTTCCAGGTCACGGCGTCTCTGCTGCAGCCGGCGGTCGGCATCGTCACCGATCGCTGGCCGATGCCCTATTCGCTGCCAGTCGGCATGGCGAGTACCTTTTGCGGCCTCATTCTGCTCGGCAATGCCGGCAATTTCGCGCTGCTGCTGGTCGCGGCAAGCCTGATCGGTTTTGGCTCGGCGGTCTTCCATCCGGAATCCTCGCGTGTTGCCCGTCTTGCCTCCGGCGGCCGCCACGGTTTCGCGCAGTCCTTTTTCCAGGTCGGCGGCAATGCCGGCCAGGCGATCGGCCCGCTGCTCGCCGCCTTCATCGTGCTGCCGCTCGGGCAACACAGCGTCTCCTGGTTTGCCGCCATCGCCATGATCGGCATGGTCGTGCTGAGCTGGGTGGGCAGCTGGTATATGAGCCACAGGCGTCAAAACGCCAGCAAACCGGCTGTCAGCCGAACTCTGCCGCTGCCGCAGAACCGCGTCATCTGGGCGCTGCTGATCCTGGTGCTGCTGACGGCGACGAAAAATGTCTACATGGCGAGCGTCTCGAGCTACTTCACCTTTTATGTCATCGACAGGTTCGAACTCAGCGTGCAGCAGGCGCAGCTGATGCTTTTCCTGTTTCTCGGCTCGGTCGCCGTCGGCACGTTCCTCGGCGGACCGATCGGCGACCGCTTCGGTGCGCGTTTCGTCATCTGGTTTTCGATCCTCGGCGTCATTCCCTTCGCGTTGCTGCTGCCCTATGCCAATCTTTTCTGGACGTGCGTGCTCAGCATCGTTATCGGCCTGGTCTTCGCGTCCGCCTTCTCGGCGATCGTCGTCTTCGCGCAGGAACTGGTGCCCGGCCGCGTCGGGCTGATTGCCGGCGTCTTCTTCGGCTTTGCATTCGGGGCAGGGGGGCTAGGTGCTGCGCTGCTTGGCGATTTTGCCGACACTCACGGCATCGCCTTCGTCTACCGCATCTGCTCCTACCTGCCGCTGCTCGGCCTGCTGACCGTCTTCCTGCCGCGTATTCCGAAACAGACGCGGGCCTGAGGCCATCCCCGACGTCGCGATTGGCATATCGAGCTCCGGAAGTGGCTCGTCCTTTGGCCGCCGTGGATGGAAACGGCGACCGGAGGCGCGTTCTCCTTCTTTAGAATCTGCTCACAAGCCGCAATTAATCCATAAATTTGATGGAAAATTTATGCTGCCAGTATTGATGGCACGGCAAGAGTTTTTCCGACCCTTCCTGGACATCAGACAATCTTGCTTCGCCCGCGATCCAGCCTTTTGACATGATCAGCCGGCTCGGGGCGCTCGGCCTCATCAGTCAGACGGGATATAAAATGACCAAGAACAAAAAACTTCACGGCCTCCATTTTTCGCGCCGCGCGGCTCTTGCGGCCGCCGCTGTTTCCGCAGCTGCCCTTTTTATCTTTGCCGCACCGGCACCCTCCTTTGCCGAGGACAAGTCGATCAAGGTCGGAATCATGGCCGGCGAGGATGAGGATGTATGGCGGGTGGTGACCAGCGAAGCCACCAAAAAGGGCCTCAAGATCGAGACCGTCATCTTCAACGACTACACTCAGCCGAACGAAGTGCTGGAGCGCGGCGAAATCGACGCCAATGCCTTCCAGCACAAGCCCTATCTGGACAACCAGGTTCAGCAGCACGGCTATCATATCGTCCCCGTCGGCTATACCGGCGTCTGGCCGATCGGCCTCTATAGCAAGAAGCACAAGGCCGTCGCCGAGATCCCCGAAGGCGCCGTCATCGGCGTGCCGAACGATCCCTCGAACGAAGGTCGGGCGCTGCGGGTTCTACAGAATGAAGGCCTGATCAAGCTGAAGGACGGCACCGGCATTCTTGCGACCGTTGCCGATATCAGCGACAATCCGAAGAAGATCGAGATCAAGGAGCTCGATGCCGGCATCGTCGGCCGTTCGATCGACGACCTCGACGCCGGCGTCGTCAACACCGACTGGGCGCTGAAGAGCGGACTTTCTCCGGCCGAGCGCATTGCGCAGGAGCCGATCGCCGACAACCCGTACCGCAACTTCATCGCTGTCAAAGAAGAGAACAAGGATGCGGACTGGGTCAAAACGCTGGTATCATCCTACCAGAACGACACCGTCAAAGCCGAGTTCGACAAGGTATACAAGGGGACGGGTCTCAGCGCCTATTGATCCGAAACTGGGCCGCAGTTAAGGCCTGCCGAAAGGCGGCCCGGGCGTTCCTGCCGGGGCCGCCTTCAATATTTGCAGGGATAAGTACATGAACTCCGTTGTTTCCAGGGCGGCGATCGAGCCGCGGCCGCAGGCGGCAGCCGAAGAGGTGGTGAGGCTTATCGAAGTGAAGCGTCGGTTCGGGACCACGCCGGCACTTGACGGTATTTCACTGAGCGTGATGAGGGGCGAGATCCTCGGCATTATCGGCCGTAGCGGCGCCGGCAAGTCGACGCTGATCCGCTGCCTGAACGGGCTGGAACGCGCCGACAGCGGCGAAATCCGCATCGACGGCCGCGATATAACCGGGCTTCAAGAGCAGGAACTGCAGCCGCTGCGCCGCCGCATCGGCATGATCTTTCAGCACTTCAACCTGCTTTCGGCCAAAACGGTGGAGGACAATGTTGCCCTGCCGCTGAAGATCGAGGGTATTGCCAAGGCCGAGCGCCTGAAGCGCGCCCATGAACTTCTCGAGCTCGTCGGACTCGCCGACAAGGCGCAAGCCTATCCCGCCTCGCTCTCCGGTGGGCAGAAACAACGCGTCGGCATCGCCCGGGCGCTGGCGGCGCGCCCGGCGCTACTTCTCTCGGACGAGGCGACATCGGCCCTCGACCCTGAGACAACACGATCGATCCTGACCCTGCTCAAGGATATCAATCGTAAGCTCGGACTGACCATTCTCCTGATCACGCATGAGATGGAAGTGGTGCGCGGCATTGCCGATCGTGTTGCGGTCATCGATGCCGGACGGATCGTCGAGGAGGGCCAGGTCTGGTCGGTCTTCGCCAATCCGCAAACTGACATCACCAGGAGCTTGCTTGGCGGCATCCGCCCGCAACTTCCCGATCACATTCTCGGCCGGCTGTCGGCGACGACGGGCAGTGAAGTGATCCTCAGTGTCGATCTTGCCGGGCCGCAAGCGCAGGGGGCGCTGTTTGCCGAACTCTCCGCGGCTCTGCCGCATTCCTTCCGCCTCGTCCATGGCGGCATCGACCATATTCAGAACCAGCCGGTGGCGCGGTTCTTCATCGCCGTTCCCGCGCGCGACCCAGCGCTTGCCGGAAAGGTCGAACAATTCCTGACGGCCCGGTCCGCCCGGGTGGAGGTGCTTGGTTATGACGCCGATCATGCTTGAACTGCTTCTTCGCTCCCTTTGGGAGACGGTCCTGATGACTGTCGCCTCGGGGGTGATTTCGCTCGTCGCAGGTCTGCCGCTCGGCCTTGCCCTCGTCGTCACGGCGCGCGGCGGCATCGCCGAAAACCTCTGGATCAACCGCATGCTCGGTGCCGTCATCAACGGCTTCCGCTCGGTGCCATTCATCATCCTGCTGGTGGCGCTGATCCCGCTGACGCGGCTGATCGTCGGCACCGCGCTCGGCACCGGGGCCGCCATCGTGCCGCTCGCCATCGCCGCGACACCCTACTATGCGCGCATCGCAGAGGTGTCGTTGCGAGAGGTCAACCGCGGGCTGATCGATGCCGTGCGCGCCATGGGCGGCAATCGCTGGACCATCATTCGCGAGGTGCTGGTGCCTGAAGCGCTGCCGGGCATCGTCGCCGGCTTCACCGTCACCCTGGTGACGCTGATCGGCGCCTCGGCCATGGCGGGCGCGATCGGCGCCGGCGGCCTCGGCGATCTTGCCATTCGCTATGGCTATCAGCGCTTCGAAACCAATGTCATGATCGCAGTGGTCGCCGTCCTCGTCATCCTCGTCTGCGGCATCCAATGGCTCGGCGACCGACTAATCGCCAAGCTCGACCACAGATAGGTCACAGTCGGAGGCTTGCGGCGGGTGAATGGCGTGCTGTGTTAATTGTCCTAAGGCTGTATCGCGTGATCCACCTATGAAGTGATAAGGTGGCGATGAAGCAGCCGGAGGAACGCATGACGAAGAAGACGCTGTCGGATTGGGCGGAGCTTGCGCAGAAGGAGCTGCGCGCCTCACCCGAGACACTGACCTGGCACACGCCGGAAGGCATCGCTGTCAAGCCGCTCTATACCGCTGAGGACCTCGAAGGCGCCGCGCACCTCGGCTCGCTGCCGGGTTTTGCACCCTTTACCCGCGGACCGCGCGCGACAATGTATGCCGGCCGGCCATGGACCATTCGCCAATATGCCGGCTTCTCCACAGCAGAGGAATCGAACGCCTTTTATCGCCGCAATCTCGCTGCCGGCCAGAAGGGCCTGTCGGTCGCCTTCGATCTTGCCACCCATCGCGGTTATGACAGCGACCACCCTCGCGTCGAGGGCGATGTCGGCAAGGCGGGCGTCGCGATCGACAGCGTAGAGGACATGAAAATCCTGTTCGACGGCATTCCGCTTGGTGACATGTCGGTCTCAATGACCATGAACGGCGCCGTCATTCCGATCCTCGCTTCCTTCATCGTCGCCGGCGAAGAGCAGGGCGTGCCGAGGGCCGAGCTGTCGGGAACCATTCAGAACGACATCCTCAAGGAGTTCATGGTCCGCAACACCTATATCTATCCGCCAGAACCTTCGATGCGGATCGTTGCCGACATCATCGACTATACGGCAAGGGAGATGCCGAAATTCAACTCGATCTCGATCTCCGGCTATCACATGCAGGAGGCCGGCGCGACGCTGGTCCAGGAGCTTGCCTTCACGCTGGCCGACGGCCGCGAATATGTCAGGGCGGCAATTGCCAAGGGTCTCAACGTCGATGATTTCGCCGGAAGACTCTCCTTCTTCTTTGCGATCGGCATGAACTTCTTCATGGAGGCGGCGAAGCTGCGCGCCGCCCGGCTGCTCTGGACCCGCATCATGGAGGAGTTCCGGCCGAAGAAGGCATCCTCGCTGATGCTTCGCACCCATTGCCAGACCTCCGGCGTTTCATTGCAGGAGCAGGATCCCTACAACAACATCATCCGCACTGCCTTCGAGGCGATGTCGGCCGTGCTCGGCGGCACGCAGTCGCTGCACACCAACTCCTTCGACGAGGCGATTGCGCTGCCGACGGAATTCTCCGCCCGCATCGCCCGCAACACCCAGCTAATCCTCCAGCATGAAACCGGAGTGACCAAGGTGGTCGATCCGCTGGCGGGCTCCTATTATGTCGAGAGCCTGACGAAGGAACTCGCCGACAAGGCCTGGGCTCTAATCGAGGAGGTGGAAGCGCTTGGCGGCATGACGAAGGCTGTCAACGACGGTTTGCCGAAGCGGCTGATCGAGGAAGCGGCGGCGCGCCGCCAGGCCGCCGTCGACAAGGGCGAGGAGGTCATCGTCGGGGTTAACCGCTACAGGCTCGACAACGAACAGCCGATCGACATTTTGGAGATCGACAACAGCGCAGTGCGCAACGCGCAGATCCGCCGCATCGAGGAGACGAAGCGGCGGCGCGATAGCAGCGCCGTGCGCGAAACGCTGGCCGCCTTGGCAGAAACCGCACGCAGCGGCAAGGGCAATCTGCTGGCGGCCGCCATCGAGGCGGCGCGGGCCCGCGCCACTGTCGGCGAGATATCGGATGCGATGCGCGCTGCCTTTGGTGATCATGCCGCGACACCTGATGTCATCAGGGGAGTCTATGGCGAAGCCTATGACAATGAGCCGGAACTTGCCGTCCTGAGGGAGCGTATGGCAGAGGTGACGGAAGCGATGGGATACCGGCCGAAAATCATGGTCGCCAAGCTTGGTCAGGACGGGCACGACCGGGGCGCTAAAGTGATCGCCTCGGCCTTCGGCGACATCGGCTTCGACGTGCTCGCCGGTCCGCTGTTTCAGACGCCTGACGAGGCTGTCGAGTTGGCGCTTGATCGAAAGGTCAATGTCGTCGGCGTCTCGTCGCTCGCCGCAGGCCACAGGACGCTGCTGCCGCAGTTGGTCGAGAGGCTCAGGGAAAAGGGTGGCGACGATGTCATCGTCGTCTGCGGCGGCGTCATCCCACGACAGGACTATGAATTCCTCCATGAACACGGCGTTGCGGCCGTGTTCGGCCCGGGCACGAACGTTCTGGAAGCGGCAAACTCCGTTCTCGACCTGCTAGAGGGCAAACGGCGAAACCAGTAGTTCATAAAATCTGCGCAGCCGGAGGCAACCCGCTGCGCACTTTGCTTAGAGCAACCCGCGCGTCGCAAGGTTGCGCATCAGTGCCGATATGCCGAAGGTCCACGGCGGGCATTCGGTGGAGAGGCGCACGGTATTGACGAGCGTGCCGAGCCCGGCCGAGGAAATCTCGACGACATCGCCGATCTTGTGCGTGAAGCCTTGCTTCGGCGCATCACGGTCCTGCGTTGGCGCAAACAGCGTTCCGAGAAAGAGCATGAAACCATCGGGGTATTGATGATGAGGGCCAAGCGTCTGTTTGACGAGATCGGTCGGGTCGCGGCTGATCTGCGACATCGAGCTTTTCCCATGCATCACGAAGCCGTCCTGCCCCGTTACCTTCAGATCGAGTTCGGCCCTGCGCACCTCATCCAGCCCATAACCGGCATCGAACAGCCGGACGAACGGACCAATCGAGCAGGAGGCGTTGTTGTCCTTGGCCTTGCCGAGCAGGAGCGCCGAGCGCCCTTCGACATCGCGAAGGTTGACGTCATTACCGAGCGTCGCTCCCTTGATTTCACCGCGGCTGTTGACCGCGAGCACGATTTCCGGCTCCGGATTGTTCCATGTCGAGATCGGATGCAGGCCGACATCGGCACCCCAGCCGACCGAAGATAGCACCGGCGCCTTGGTGAAGACCTCGGCATCGGGGCCGATGCCGACCTCAAGATATTGCGACCACATTCCCTCGTCGATCAGCGCTTGCTTGACCTTGGCGGCCTCGGGCGAACCGGCCTTGAGGTTGGTGAGACTGCCGCCGATCAGCGCGCTGACGCGCTCACGGATCGAGGCGGCACGATCGGGATTGCCGGCCGCCTTCTCCTCGATGACGCGTTCGATCATCGACTGGGCAAAGGTGACGCCGCAGGCCTTGACCGCCTGCAGGTCGGCGGGCGCTAGGAGGTAGGGCCGTCCGGCATCCGGTTTTCCGGTGCTGTTGGCGGCAATCTCCTCCAGAGGACCGATCTCCTTGCCACTTGCGGCTCGGACGAAGCCCGCGGCATTCTGGCTCTCGAGCAGGGCGCTCAGCGTCGGAGCCTCGTGCGAGGTGATGTCGATGAGCATTCCGTCACGAAGCGTCACGATGCTCGGGCCGGCAACTTCGGGATTCCAGACGCGCCCGACAAAAATTCCGCCGGAAGCGGCAGCATCGAGAAGGGGATGAGACATGGTGATCCTCCGTTACAGGCAGCGGCGAGCGCTCTTGAAAGAATTCCGAGATTGTTGCCGCCCTCCAGCCCGGCGGCCGCCGAAATCGATCACATTCGGCAGAGCGGAGCAAGATAGGCGGGGGAAAAAGACTTTTGCCGGATCGGATTGAAAAGCGGATCTGCTGCCTGCATCAATTCGAATGAAGGTCATAAATAACTATTTAGATACATAATAAGCTTTATTTTTCAGATGGTTGAATACGAACACTGGCGATTTCACCCCCCAGCTTGCCTTGACAGGAGCCAGCTTTCGTTATCTGTTTTGGCCGATATGGAGGATGCTGGCACCAGCCGGCCGCACGAAAATCCCGGGAGGATATTGCAGCGATGTTGAGATTTGCCGTCGTCGGAATCGACCATGGGCATACGTTCGATCACGTGAAGGGACTGCTCGCCGCAGGCGGCGAGTTCGTTGGCTATTGCCCGCAGACCACCGTGCCGGCATTGCGGGAAGCCTTCGAGAAGACCTATCCCGATGCGCCGCAGATCGACCGGGAGAAACTGTTCGACGATCCATCGATTGATGTCATCTGCATTTCCGCCATTCCGCGTGACCGGGCCGGGCTCGCCGTCCGCGCGATGAAAGCGGGCAAGGACGTGATGACCGACAAGCCGGGTGTGACGACCTTCGCCCAGCTCGAGGAGGTTAAGCGCACCGTTGCCGAGACCGGCAAGATCTTCTCCATCTGCTTTTCCGAGCGCCATTGCGTGCGCTCCGCCGTCAAGGCCGGCAAGCTGGTTAAGGAAGGTGCGATCGGCAAGGTCATTCAGACGCTCGGCGTCGGTCCGCACCGGCTGCAGTTGCCGACCCGACCCGATTGGTTCTTCGATCCGGAATATTTCGGCGGCATCATCGTCGACATCGCCTCGCACCAGGTCGATCAGTTCCTGTTCTATACCGGCTCGACCTCGGGCGAAGTCATCGCCAGCTCGATCGGTAATTTCGGCATGCCCGATAAACCCGCCTTCCAGGATTTCGGCGAGGTGCTGCTGCGCTCCGACAAGGCGGCCGGTTATGTCCGCGTCGACTGGTTCACCCCGGAGGCGCTGCCGACCTGGGGCGACGGCCGCCTCACCATCCTCGGTACGGAGGGTTATATCGAGCTGCGCAAATATATCGATATTGCCGGTAGGCCGGGCAAGGATCACCTCTTCCTCGTCAATGGCAAGGAAATGACCCATATCGATTGCAGCAGTGAGAAGCTCGATTATTTCGACGCGTTCACCGCCGATGTCGCTAACCGCACGCAAACGGCGATGACGCAGGATCACGTTTTCGAAGTCTGCCGGCTTTCGCTCGAAGCCCAGACGAAAGCCGCGCGTATCGGCGCTCGCTGAGGAGGATATCATGGCCAGGAAATTACGCGTCGGCGTTATCGGCGCTGGTATAGCCGCGCGGCACCTAACGGGCTTCGGCTGGAACAAAGATCTCTTCGAGGTTCCCGTCCTTTGCTCGCTGGACGAGGATCGCGGCCGGGCGCTGTGCGACGAATTCGCCATTGCGGAATATACGCAGGATGCGGATTCGCTGTTTGCCCGGAACGATCTCGACATCATCGACATTTCGACGCCACCGAGCTCGCATTTCGAACTCTGCCGCAAGGGAATCGAATCCGGCAAGCATGTGATTTGCGAGAAGCCGCTCTTCGGCTCGATTGCCGAAGTCGATGAGATGGGCCGCATCCTCGCCCGCTTCCCGGGCAGGAAGCTGATGCCGATCTTTCAGTATCGCTACGGCTCCGGCCTGCAGAAGCTGAAACTGCTGATCGAGCAGGGCCTAGCCGGCAAGCCGTTCCTGACGACGATCGAGACCCATTGGTGGCGCGGGCCGGATTATTACGCCGTGCCGTGGCGCGGCAAATGGGCGAGCGAACTCGGCGGCGGCCTTCTCGGCCACGCGATCCATGCCCATGACATGCTGAATTATGTGCACGGTCCCTGCGCCGAAGTATTTTCCTATGGGGCGACGCTGGTCAATCCGATCGAGGTCGAGGATACGGCCGCCCTCTCGGTGAGAATGCAGAATGGCTCGCTGGCGACGCTGTCGATGACGCTCGGCTCGCGCAAGGAAATCTCACGGCTGCGTTTCTGCTTCAGCGATCTCGTCGCCGAGAGCATCCTCGAACCCTATACGATGGGCCGCGATCCCTGGGTCTTTACCGCCGGAACCGAAGAGCACCAGGCGCGGGTCGATGCGGCCCTCGCCGCCTATGTGCCGGGCGAGGATGGTTATACCCGCCAGTTCGAGCTTTTCCACAGGGCGATCGTCGAGGACACGGAACCGCCGGTGACGTTGCAGGATGCCCGCAATTCGCTGGAGCTGGTGACGGCCGCTTATTTCTCCCAGCGCACCGGCCGGCCGACGCCGATGCCGATTGCCGCCGATCATCCGCTCTATCGCTCCTGGCTCCCGGAAGAACAGCGTAGGTCCGACGGCCTCTGAACGATTACGAGGTGGATGCCGGGCGGCGCTTGGCATCCACCCTGAAACGCTTCTTGATCCGATCGACCGGCGTTCCGTCCAAAAGCGGGACCTGAATGAGCCGGTCATAAGGCTCAAAGCCCATCTTTGTGTAATAGGCAAGACCTGCGAGATTGTCGGCACGAATGGTCGCATTGATGAATTCAAGCCCGAGTTCCTCGGCTGCTGCCAGCGTCGCCGGAAAAAGGGCACTGCCGACGCCGGAAATTTTGGGGTTCATGCCGGCAAATGTCGCGATATCGGCATAACCTCTCGGCGGGTCGCCGAAGAGACTCAACGACTGGAAGCCGGCAAGCGACCGATCATGCTCCGCGACATGACAGATAAGGGGGAACTCGCCGTCGATGAACCAATCCGCGAATTCCGCAGCCGTCAACGGCGTCTCGAGTGCGGTTGTTCCGCCGGCCAGAATGAGTTTGTTCAGGAGACTGCACAGCTCCTCCGAGTCGGCGGATACCGCCCTTCGAATATGCATATGGTTCTGACCCCGTTTTTACTCCCACCGTACAGGTGACGTCCACAGAGCACAACCGAGTGCCTCGTCGACTGCCGTCAACGCCCTTCGATCCTCCTTGAAAGCCTTAGACCTTTTGCAATCCGAACCGAGAGAAGCACCCATGCTGAAATCCTTCGAACATGTCGGCATGACGGTCAGTGACATGGACCGCTCCGTCGATTTTTACTGCAGTCTGCTCGGCCTGCGCCTGCATCTGCGCAAGAGGATGGCCGATGGCGCCGAGATCGCCTTTCTCGATGCCGGCGGCGGCATGCTGGAAATTTTCGCGCCGGCAGAAGGCGCGGCGAGGGCGGTCGACGTGCCGGACGGTGCGGCCGGCCTGCGCCACCTGACCTTCCTGTTCGAAAATGTCGAGGGGACCTTCGCTCGTCTGGAAAAGGCCGGCGTCGAGATCAAGGAGCGGCCGCGTCTGGCAATCAACACCGCGGTTCTGCACAAAGTCGCCTTCGTTCGTGATCCCGATGGCATCCAGATAGAGCTCGCCGAGAGGTAGCTCAGCGTTTGGAGCCGCCGGTGACGCTCACCGAGGCGAAACATGCGTTAGTTGCGGAAGGCGCCGGCGGGCATCGTCGTCACCAGGCGGATGTCGCGACGGAAATCGGATGGCGACATGCCGGCGATGTGGCGGAAGGATTTGTTGAAGGCGCTGATCGAGCCGAAGCCGCTGTCCATCGCCACCTGCAGAACATTAGCGCCTTCGCTCATCAGCATTGCCTGGGCGCGAGACAGCCTGAGCAGCGTCACATATTTGCTGAGCGTCATGCCTGTCGATCGCTTGAAAAGATTCATGGCATATTTCGGATGCAGATCCGCGGCGCGAGCGATATCGACCGAATCGATGTCCTGGAGGAAATTGGCGGCGATGAAATCGCACATGCGCGCGACGCTTCGCGAGGAGTTGGGATGCAACTGATCGCCGTCCAGGCTGGCGGTCGTCTTCGATGTCGTCATCGAATAGGGTTCGAATGCGATACGCTCGATGCGCAGCAGCAATTCGTCCACGGCATGCTGGGCCTTGGCGGAATCACCGGAATTGGCATAGCGAAACCAGCGAGCGAAGTTTTCGTTATCAGCAGCGTCCGTTGCCGAGGTCAGCAACGTCTCACCTTTCATAAGACGACTGGAAATGCTGATCGGCAGGCGCAGCCGGAAGAAATAGACAAGCGGCAGGTGAGCACCGGCATAGAGCGAATCATCTGACGATTCGTCCATCTGATGCGGCTGCCCACCCCAAAACAGGCACATATCACCGGCGTTCAGCCGAAACGCGTGATCGTTCATGCGGTAATGCACACTTCCGCGCATGACATAGTTGATCTCGACCTGCGCGTGCCAGTGCGGCATGGCCATGACAGGCGGGTGCGCGTGAAACATCTGCAGTGCCGTCGGCGAACCCTCGATGCTGCTAGCGCCGGGCTGATAGATTGCGCGCGTGCCGACCTTACTTTCCGCCAAATCCATATTCCCTTTTTAGGAGACAGCCGCTCCCTTGCGGATAGTCTAACCGCGTTCGTGAAAGATCGGCAATTGAAAAGGGAGGATTTTCAATGCGCTTCAAACTTCTCGCTGCGACCGCAGCTGTCGCACTGCTTGCTTCCGGCTCGGCCTTCGCTGAGTCGGCCAATCTCACAATCTGGAGCTGGAATGTCGCCGCATCGGCGTTGAAATCCACGCTTCCCGGCTTCAACAAACAATTTCCCGATATCAAGGTCACCGTCGAAGATCTTGGCAACAGCCAGGTTTTCGACAAGACGCTCGCAGCCTGCGCTGCCGGCGGCGACGGCTTGCCCGACATTGTCAGCATCGAAAATTTCGAGGCTGAAATCTTCTGGAGCCGTTTTCCGGACTGCTTCGCCAATCTGAAGGAGCTCGGCTACACGGCCGATATCCAGGCGAAGTTCCCCGACTTCAAGCGCACCGAACTTGAGGTCGGCGATGTCGCCTATGCCATGCCGTGGGATTCCGGTCCCGTCGCCGTCTTCTACCGCCGCGACATGTACGAAAAGGCCGGCGTCGATCCGAGCACGATCAGCACCTGGGACGATTTCATCGCCGCCGGCAAGAAGATTTCTGCCGCCAATCCCGGCGTCGTCATGGCACAGGCCGATTTCAACGGCGACAGCGAATGGTTCCGCATGATCGCCAATGAACAGGGCTGCGGTTATTTCTCGACCGACGGCCAGAACATCACCATCAACCAGCCGGCCTGCGTCGCCGCGCTGCAGAAGGTGAAGGAGATGAAGGATGCAGGCACGCTGACCGCAGCCAACTGGGACGAGAAGATTCAGGCCAACACCGCCGGCAAGGCCGCAAGCCAGCTCTATGGCGGCTGGTATGAAGGCACGGTGCGCTCGACCTCACCCGATCTCAAGGGCAAGTGGGGCGTCTACAGAATGCCGAGCCTGACGGCCGACGGCCCGCATGCCGCCAATCTCGGCGGCTCGTCGCTCGCCATTTCAGCCACCTCCGCCAACAAGGAAGCCGCCTGGAAGTTCGTCAACTACGCCCTCGGGACGAATGAAGGCCAGGTCACCATGCTGAAGGAATTCGGTCTGGTCCCGTCGCTGCTGTCTGCCGAGAAGGATCCTTTCGTCAACGAGCCGCAGCCCTATTGGGGCGGCCAGAAGGTCTGGGCCGACATTCTCGCGACCCTGCCGAAGATCGTGCCGAGCCGCGGCACCGCCTTCCAAAGTGATGCCGAAGGCATCTTCAAGGCAACGCAGGCGAAATTCTTCGCCGGCGGCTATCCCGATGCGAAGGCGGCTCTCGACGATGCCGCCAAGCAGATCGCTTCCGCAACCGGACTTCCGATCGCGCAATGAATGACGATGCCGGGCGCTTCCGCGCCCGGCATTTCACCCGCCTGCAGCGCGGCCCGTCATTCATCCGTTCGTGAGGAGGAGGCTCGATGCCGTTCAGAACCCGGAGCGCCTATGCGTTCCTCGCCCCCTATCTGCTTGTTTTCGCCACCTTCTGGGTCTGGCCGATCATCGACTCGTTCCTGATTTCTTTTCAGAACACGCGCATCAATCCCTGGAAATACAGTTTCCAGGCCAATTGGGGCCGGCTCTTCTACGACCCTGCCTTCTATAACGCTCTCTACAACACGCTGATCATCCTGGTGATCCAGGTGCCTGTCATGATCGCGCTGGCGACCGTCATGGCCGTGCTGCTCAATTCGCCGCTTCTGAAGGCGCGCCCGCTTTTCCGTTTCGCCTTCTTTGCCCCCGTCGTCGTCGGCGAGGTCGCCTACGCAGCCGTGTTCCGGCTGATGTTCAGCCTCGATTTCGGCATCATCAACAAGATGATTTCAGCGGTCGGCTTCAGCCCGATCTCCTGGTTCGACAACGCCAATGCCGCGATGGCGGTGATCATCCTCGCCGTCACATGGCGCTGGGCCGGCTATAACGCCATCATCATCCTGGCCGGCCTGCAGGCCATCCCCGACGATGTCTACGAGGCCGCGACGCTCGACCGGGTGAGCAAGACACAGCAATTCTTCCACATCACCCTGCCGCTCTTGAAGCCGATTATCCTCTTCTGCGTCGTGCTCTCGGTGATCGGCACGATGCAGCTATTTACGGAACCCTTCCTCATCACCAATCGTGGTGGTCCGGGCGGCGGCACCGAGACACTTGGCCTCTTCCTCTACCGCCAGGGTTTCACCTCGCTGAACTTCGGTTATGCCTCGGCGATCGCCTATACGATGGCAGCTCTCGCCGTGGTGATCTCCTTTTTCAATCTCTGGATCGGGAGGGACCCGAAATGAGATCCAAGTCGCAATCCCTTCTCGTCCGTCAGATCGCGCTGCACGCCGCACTAGCGCCGCTGGCGCTGATCTGGCTGTTTCCGCTGTGGATGATGTTCGTCTTCTCGACAATGCCCGACAACGGCATCTTCAATCCCGAGATCGTGCTGTGGCCGTCGACCAATTTCGTCGAGAATTTCAAAAATCTGCAGGCAGATACCGATTTCATCGGCGCAATGGTAATTTCTATCGGCGTGGCGCTTATCTATACCGTGCTCTCGGTGATGCTGACCTCGATGGCCGGCTGGGCGCTGGCGCGTTATCGTTTCGTCGGCCGGTCCGTTGTCATCGCCATCATCCTCGGCACGATCACGCTGCCCTTCTCCGTGGTGGTCATACCCCAATTCATCATGGTGGCGCGCGAGTTCAAGCTGGCAAACACCTGGGTGGCACTGATCGTGCCGCCGCTTTTCAATTCGCTCGGCGTCTTATTCATGCGACAGTCCTTCTCGATGATGCCGGGCGAGCTCTTCGATGCGGCCCGCGTCGAGGGCGTCAAGGAATGGCAGATCTTCCTGCGCATCGCCCTTCCGCTGGCGCGCCCGACCATGGCGGCATTGGCGATCATTCTCTTCCTGCATTCGTGGAACAATTACCTCTGGCCGCTGCTCATCAATTCCAGACCGGGGATGATGACGGCTCCGGTGGCATTGGGAACGTTGATCGGCCTCACCAAAGTGTCCTGGGGTGGCATCATGGCCGGCGCCGTGCTGCTGACTGCGCCGATCCTCGTCGTCTTCGTGGCGCTCCAGCGCCATTTCATCGCCGGCATCGCGGCCGGCGCAATCAAGTAATCGGGCAAGTAATCGGGGAAGCCGAATGGCAGAGCTTTCACTTACCAACATCGTCAAACGCTTCGGCGGCTTTGAGATCATCCATGGCGCAAATCTGGAGGTGAAGGACGGCGAATTCGTCGTCTTCGTCGGCCCTTCCGGCTGCGGCAAGTCCACGCTGCTGCGGATGATCGCCGGCCTTGAGGATATTACATCGGGCGAGCTTCGGATTGGAGGCAAGGTCGTCAACGACGTCGAGCCGGCAGATCGCGGCATCGCCATGGTCTTCCAGTCCTATGCGCTCTATCCGCATCTGACGGTCGAGGAGAACTTGAGTTTCGGTTTGCGCATGAACGGCAACCCGAAGGCCGATACCGAGCGGCGCGTGAGCCATGTCGCCGATATCCTGCAGATCACCGAACTGATGAAACGGCGGCCGAAGCAGCTTTCCGGCGGCCAACGCCAGCGCGTTGCCATCGGCCGTGCCATCGTTCGAGAGCCCGAAGTCTTCCTGTTCGACGAACCGCTATCGAACCTCGATGCCGAGCTGCGCGTGCAGATGCGCGTCGAGATCTCAAGGCTGCACAAACAGCTCGGCACGACGATGATCTATGTCACCCACGACCAGACCGAAGCGATGACGCTTGCCGACCGCATCGTCGTGCTGCGCGCCGGCAATATCGAGCAGATCGGCGCACCGCTCGACCTCTATGACGACCCGGCCAACCAGTTCGTCGCTGGCTTCGTCGGCTCGCCGAAGATGAATTTCCTGAAAGCCGCGGTCGTCGAGGCGCAGCCGGGCCGGGCGGTTATCGCGCTGGAGAGCAATCCGGAGACGCGCCTGCCGCTGTGCGTCGCCGATCCCATCGAAACCGGCGCGAAAGTGACCCTCGGCATCCGGCCCGAACATTTCGTCGATGGGGGTGCTGGCGATACCGATCTTACCGTTGCCATCGATGTCGCCGAACACCTCGGCAATACCAGCTACATCTATGCCGCCGTCGGCGACGAACAACTGATCATTGAGCGGCCGGAATCGCGCACATCAGGCAATCGAGAGACGCTGACCGTCGGCCTTCCCGCCAACCGCACATTCCTTTTCGACGGCGCCGGCAGACGGCTCCGCTGAACCAATCCCAAGGCAGAAAGACGAAAGAGGATTTCCATGACTTCCGATCAACCGATCCGCTGGGGCATCATCGGCCCCGGCACCATCGCTCGCACCTTTGCCGATGGCGTTGCCCACTCGCGCACCGGCAAACTGGTCGCGATTGCCACCCGCAATCCTTCCAAGCCAGGACTTGCTGAAAATTTCCCAGGCGCCCGCATCGTCGATGGTTACGAGGCGCTGCTTTCCGACCCCGAGGTCGATGCCGTCTATATTTCTGTGCCCCATACCGGCCATGCCGAATGGGCGATCAAGGCGGCGCGCGCCGGCAAGCACATCCTTGTGGAAAAGCCGATCGCGCTTTCGGCCTATGATGCCGAAGCCGTTTACTACGAAGCCAAGAAAGCCGGTGTCTTTGCGGGCGAAGCTTTCATGTACCGGGTGCATCCGCAGACGGAAAAGCTGGTTCAGCTCATCAAGAGCGGCGTCATCGGCACAATCCGCATCATCCGCTCGAGTTTTGGCTTCAACATGGGCAGCTATAAGCCGGAGCATCGGCTTTTCGCCAATGATACTGCCGGCGGCGGCATTCTCGACGTCGGCGGTTATCCTGTTTCCATGGCACGATTGATCGCCGGCGCGGCGGAGGGCAAGGCCTTCCTCGAACCGGAAAAGGTGTCGGGTGTCGCCCATCTTGGAGAGAGCGGCGTCGACGAATGGGCGTCGGCCGTGCTCAAGTTCCCGAACGAGATCATCGCCGAAGTCTCCTGCTCGATCATGGCGCAGCAGGACAATGTGCTGCGCATCATCGGCTCCGAGGGCCGGATCGAGGTCGCTGACTTCTGGTTCGCCTCCGGCCACAAGGGCGGCGTCGGCAAGATTGAAGTCTTCAAGGGCGGCAGCCGAGAGACGATCGAAGTCCGGGAAGAGCGCTGGCTCTATTCCTTCGAGGCGGATGCCGCGGGCGATGCGATCCGGGCCGGCAGGACCGAGTTCAGCACTCCCGGCATGAGCTGGACCGATTCGATCGCAAACCTGCGCGTGCTCGACCAGTGGCGGGCCTCGGTCGGTCTCGAATATGGCGTCGAGAAGGCCATCAAACGCACGTCCAATATATCAGGCGGCGCGGTCACGCGCGGCAACAGCATTCCGCAGCGACAGATTCCAGGCATCTCGAAGCCCGCTTCGGTCGTGACCCTCGGCTTTGAGTTCTTCCCGAACTTCGCCGCCGCCTCGCTGACGCTCGATGCTTTCTACGAGGCGGGCGGCAACGCCTTCGACACGGCCTTTGTCTATGGCGCCGGCAAAACGGAGGCAATCTTCGGCGACTGGCACACCAGCCGCAAGGTGCCGCGCGAGGAGATCGTGCTGATCGGCAAGGGCGCGCACTCGCCGCTCTGCTACCCGGACATGATCGCAAAGCAGCTCGACCAGTCGCTCGCCCGGCTGAAAACCGACTATGTCGACATCTATTTCATGCATCGCGACAACACCGATATACCCGTCGGCGAGTTCGTCGATGCCATGGATGCCGAGGTCAAACGCGGCCGTATCCGCGGCATCTTCGGCGGTTCGAACTGGACGCGGGCGCGTTTCGACGAGGCGATCGCCTACGCCGAAAAGACCGGCAAGGCGGCGCCGGCAGCGCTTTCCAACAACTTCTCGCTCGCCGAGATGCTGGATCCGATCTGGGCCGGCTGCGTCGCCGCTTCCGATGACGACTGGAAGACATGGCTGAACGAGAAGCAGATCCCGAACTTCGCCTGGTCGAGCCAGGGCCGCGGCTTCTTTACCGACCGCGCCGGCCGCGACAAGAAGGATGATGAGGAGATCGTTCGCGTCTGGTATTCCGAGCGCAATTTTGGACGCCGCGACCGCGCCATCGAGCTTGCTGGCAAGCTCGGCCGCAGCCCGATCCATATCGCGCTCGCCTATGTCATCGCCCAGCCTTTTCCGGTCATTCCATTGATCGGGCCGCGCACGATTGCCGAATTGGAGGACAGCCTTTCGGCGCTCGACATCAAGCTGACGCCCGATCAGGTGAAGTGGCTGGAAGGCTGATGAACGAGGAGAGGGGCGCGGCTTCGGACCGCGCCCTTTCCATGTCTACTTCTGCGCCTCTGACGCCTTCTTTCTGGCGGCATCGTCCATCAGCTCGTACCACATGGCGTTGAGGACGGCGAAGGCGGCTGCCAGCGGCAGGCCAAGAATCCATGCGAAATACCACATCGTTTCGTCTCCCTCAGTAAGCGTGACTGTTCTTGTCGGTGACGGACTTCTCGTCGACCTTGCCCCACAAAACCTTGTAGACCCAGGCGGTGTAGGCAAAGATGATCGGCAGGAAAATTACCGACACGACGAGCATGATGAACAGCGTCATATGGCTGGAGGATGCATCCCAGACCGTCAGGCTCGATCGCGGATCGAGCGAGGAGGGCAGGATGAACGGGAACATCGAGAGACCGACCGTCGAAATGATGCCAAAGATCGCGACTTTGCTGAAGAGCAGCGTCATCACCTCGCGCCTTGCCCGCATGGCGATGAAGGCCAATGCCGCACCGCCAAAGCCGAGGACGGGTGCCAGGATCATCCAGGAATGGGCGGTGTAATTGGCAAGCCAGGCGCTCTTTTCGATCACCACCGTTTTCAGCAGCGGATTGGAAGGTCCGATCGGGCTGATATCGCTGGTGATACGGTAGCCGCTGACACCGATCCACAGGAAGAGGCCCCCGAGGGCAAACAGCAAGATGGCGGCAAGGGCGGCGATGCTGCCATAACTCCTCGCCCGTTCCGCAACCGGCCCGCGCGCCTTCAGCACCAGCCAGGCCGCGCCATGCATGGTCAGCATGGCGACGGAGAGCAGGCCGCAGAGCAACGCATAGGGGTTGAGCAAGGCAAAGAACGAGCCTTCGTAGAAAATCCGCATATCGTCGGCGAAGCGGAAGGGCACGCCCTGCAGCACATTGCCGACGGCGACGCCGAAGATCAGCGCCGGCACGAAGCCGCCGATGAAGAGCGCCCAGTCCCAGCCGTTGCGCCAGCGCGAACTGTCCCGCTTTGACCGATATTTGAAACCCACCGGACGAAGAATGAGCGCTAGGAGGATCGCAAACATCGCGAGATAAAAGCCCGAGAAGGAGACCGCATAGAGCGGCGGCCAGGCGGCGAAGATGGCGCCGCCACCGAGGATCAGCCAGACCTGGTTGCCTTCCCAGGTGGCGCCGATCGTGTTGATCGCCACGCGCCGTTCCGTATCGGTCCTGGCGACGAAAGGCAGCAGCGTGCCGACGCCGAGATCGAATCCACCGGTTGTCGCGAAGGCGATCAGCAAGACGCCGAGCAGCAGCCACCAGATGACGCGCAGGGTTTCATAATCGAGGAGTTCATGGAGAATCATGGCAGGTCACTCCGCGGCCGGGACGAGGGTTTCGGAAATCAGGACGGCTTCCGGCTCGTCGTCCGGTTCCGGCCCCTGGCGGATCGCCTTGAGCATCAGGCTCATCTCGATGACGATCAGCACCGTGTAAAGCGCGGCAAAACCGATGATCGTCAGAAGCACGGTGCCTGCGCCGAGGCTGGAGACGGCGGCCGCCGTCGGCAGCACGCCTTCGATCACCCAGGGCTGGCGGCCAAATTCGGCAACCACCCAGCCAAGCTCGATGGCGACCCAGGGGAGGGGAATCGCTAGAACGGCAATCCTCAGAAGCAGCGGATACTTGTCGAGGTGGCGCCGCGCCGACAGCCAGAAAAAGGTTGATGTCAGCAGGATGAAGAAGATGCCGAGGCCGACCATGATGCGGAAGGACCAGAAGAGCGTCGGGACGTGCGGGATGGTATCGCGCGCCGCCTGAGCGATTTGCGCGCCGGTCGCCTGACGCGGATCGTCGACATAGCGCTTCAGAAGAAGCGCGTAACCGAGATCATGGCCGAGATCCTCGAAAGAGCTGCGCACTTCCTGGGCCACCTGATCCTGGGCGGGTGCGGCGCGGATCTGCATCAGCGCATCGTAAGCCTTGATGCCGTCGCGGATGCGGGTTTCGGCCTGCTGTTCGAGCTTGTCGATACCGGGAATCTCTGTTGTCAGCGACCGCGTGCCGATCAGGCCCATGACCCAGGGGATATGCACGGCGAAGTGTGTTTCACGCGCATCCTGGTCGGGGAAACCGAAGGCGGTGAAGGCGGCCGGTGCCGGCTCCGTCTTCCACATGCCTTCGATTGCGGCAAGCTTCATCTTCTGGTTCTCGGTCGCGAGATAACCGCTCTCGTCGCCAAGCACGACCACCGACAGCGCCGAGGCGAGGCCGAAGGATGCCGCCACCGTCATCGAGCGCTTGGCCAGTTCGATGTGCCGGCCCTTGATCACATACCAGGCCGAGACGCCGAGCACGAAGATCGAAGCGCAGACGTAACCCGCCGACACCGTATGGACGAATTTCGCCTGGGCGACGGGATTGAAGACGACGTCGAAGAAGCTTGTTATCTCCATACGCATCGTCTGTGGATTGAGCGCCGATCCCACCGGGTTCTGCATCCAGCCGTTGGCGATGAGGATCCAGAGTGCGGAAAAGTTAGAGCCGAGCGCCACCGCCCACGTGGCGACGAGGTGGCCGACCTTCGACAGCTTGTCCCAGCCGAAGAAGAACAGTCCGACGAAGGTCGCCTCGAGGAAGAAGGCCATCAGGCCCTCGATCGCCAGCGGCGCGCCGAAGATGTCGCCGACATAGTAACTGTAATAGCTCCAGTTCATGCCGAACTGGAATTCCATGACGATACCGGTGGCCACGCCGAGCACGAAATTGATGCCGAACAGCGTGCCCCAGAATTTCGTCATCTGCCGCCAGATCTGGCGGCCGGTCATGACATAGACGGTTTCCATGATTGCCAGCAGCACGGAAAGGCCGAGCGTCAGCGGCACGAACAGGAAGTGGTAAAGCGCCGTCAGCGCGAATTGGAAGCGCGAAAGTGCTACGATATCTAGTTCCATTGTCTTTCTCCCACGGTCCCACGGGGTACGGAGCATTCCCAAGCGCCGGCTGGCGCCTGAGGGCATGCGGCTCTGGCTCAATCCGGCCGAAGCCGGTCGAGCGCCTTTTCGAACGCCGCCTCTCCGCGGCGCGAAATCTCTGAAATGCGGCCGCCTTCGATGACGGCGACGCAGTCTGCAATCGCGGCCTCGCGGCGGATATGGGTCGCGATGACAAGCGAGCGGCCCGCTGCCATCGCCGACAGGCGCTGGAGCACATCGCGGGCGGTGGCGCCGTCGAGGCTTTCGGTCGGCTCGTCTAGCAGCCAGAGCGGCGTATCGCGCAGGAAAAGTCGGGCAAGCGCCAGCCGGCGCGATTGGCCGCCGGAAAGGCCGAGGCCGCCTTCGCCGAGCCGCGTCTCAAGCCCTTGCGGCATGGCATCGACATCGGCCAGCAGGCCGGCGGCGGCAAGCGCATCGTGCAGATGGGCATTGCTCGCATCCGGATCGGCAAGAAGCAGATTGCCGCGCAGACTATCCTCGAAGAGTTCCGTCCGTTGCGTCAGCAGGGTCGCCGTCACTGCGGCGACGCTTCCCGACCTCGCCGGCAATTCGCCGGAAAGCATAGCCAGCAGGCTTGATTTGCCCGCGCCGCTCGCGCCGATGACTGCCAGCCGTTCGCCCTGCCGTAGCGCGAGCTTGATGCTCTCAAGAGCAGGCACCGCGGAATTTTCATGGAAGGCGGACGCGCCAGCGAGTGCAAGGGCATATCCGGGCATCGGTAGCGCCAATGGCTCGGTTGCCGCCGCGGCGGCAAGCCTTGGCGAGATGCGTCTCGCTGCCAGCAGCGTCCGGCCGAGTTCCAGGGCGCCGCGACGCAGGGCCGCGAAGGGTTCGACGGCCGCCAAGGCGACGAGCAGGCTGAGGGCCGCGACAGGCGCGGTGATCGCCTTGGTCTCTCCAAGCGCCGCCACGGCAAGCAACGAAGCCGTCAGCAGCAAGGCCGAGACGAGGCCGAAGCCGAAGATCAGACCGGTTTCGACGCGATTCAGCCCGTCATCGGCATGAGCGGCATAGCTGTCGGCAGCAGCAATCGCGCTCCTCTGGGCCTCAAGCCGGCCGGCCATCAGCAGGTCGGTCTGGCCGGCGACGAGATCGATCGTCCGCGAGCGCAGTGCCTCGATGCCATGGGCGCGCCGGCGGGCATGCTTGCGCGCCGCGCGGCCGCCGATCCATGGCAGGCCGAGGCCGGCGCCGGCGAGAAAGAGGCCGAAGGATAGGCCGAACAAGGGATGCATCAGCCCCAGCACCACGCTCGCAGCCAGTGCTGCGCCGATTGCGACGGCGGCCGGCACGAGAATGCGGAGATAGAGGGAATCGAGCGCATCGATATCGGCCGTCAGCCGGAAGAGCAACCGCGCGGGGCGGCGCAAGAGAGCCCGGGCGGCACCCGGTTCGGCAAAGCCGCGAAACAGCCTCTCGCGGAGCGCGGCGAGCACACCGAGCGTCGCCTCATGGGTGGCAAGTCTTTCACCGTAGCGAGCCGCTGTCCTGATGATGGCGAGCAGGCGAATGGCGGCAGCCGGCGCAAAGACGTCGAAGGTCATGGCAGCCGCGGCCGAAAGGCCGGCAAGCGAGGTGGCTGTGATGAACCAACCGGACAGGCCCAGCAGTGCAATGCCCGCCGTCACCGTCGCTGCCGAAAGCGCAGCACCGAGCAGCAGCGCGCGCCGGCGCTCGGCAAAGAACAGAATGAGGATCGGTCTGATGTCTGCAACAAGGAAACTCATTCGGCGGCCTCCCTCATGACGAAATCGGTGTCGATGCGGACAGTTCGATGCATGCGAGCGGCAAGCTGCGGATCGTGTGTCGCAACGACGAGGGTACGGCCCCGTGCGAGCGCAAGCAGGCTCTCTGCCACATCAGCCGCGGTGGCGGCGTCGAGATGGGCGGTCGGCTCATCGGCCAGAATGATCTTCAGATGCGGATTGCAGGCCGCGCGCGCGATCGCAAGCCGCAGCGCCTCGCCGCCGGAAAGCCCGATCCCGCCTTCTCCGAGCGGCCGGCTGCCATAGGCGTCGGCCACCTTTCCGAGGCTGGCGGCATCGAGCGCGTCCGCCACATTGCCGCGTGAGATGCCGGGCCTTCCGAGCGCAATATTGGCCGCGACGGTGCCGGCAAAGATATGCGGCTTCTGGCCGATCCATGCCATCGCACCCCTCAGGCTGGCGGCAGTTTCATCCCGAAGCTCGATGCCGCCGATGACGATGCTGCCGCCACATGGCGCCAGCCCTGATATCAGCGAAAGAAGCGTCGACTTGCCGCAACCGCTGGCGCCGAGCAGCGCCAGATGTTCACCGGCAGCGATTTTTAGGTTGAAGCCGTCGAGGACAAGCGGCTCGTCGGCGCCGTAACGGAAGGCAAGATTTTCGAGGTAGATGTCAGGAGCCTCGCCGCCAGCGGTTAACACTGCCCCAGCCGCCCCGGGGATCGGCAAAGCATCGGCAGCAAGCGCATCCAGGGCTTTCAGCGCCGCTTCACCGGCCGCCCGGTCATGCCAGACGGCCGAGAGTTCGCGCAGCGGCTCGAAGAAGGCGGGCGCGAGCAGCAGGATGAACAAGCCTTCTTGCAGATCGAGCCCGCCTGACCAGGTTCCGAAGCGGATTTCGCCGAGCAGGCTGAAGCCGACATAGACGGCTATCATCGCTACGCCGAGTGCGGCGAAAAGCTCGAGCACAGCCGAGGACAGAAAGGCGATTTTCAGCACGGACATGGTGCGCGCGCGCAGCAATTCCGCCTCGTGACGCAGCCGCCCGGCCGTTGCATCGACTGCTTCGAGCGCGCGGATCGTCGTCAGTCCGCGCAGCCGATCGAGCAGGAAGCCGTTGAGACCGCCGGTTGCGACAAGCTGTCTTTCGCTTGCCGCTTGGGCGCGCCAACCGATCAGCGCCATGAAGATGGGGATCAGCGGCGCGGCAAGCAGCAGGACCAGAGCGGCGACCCAGGAGACCGGCATGATAAAGACAAGGATGACGAACGGCACAAGGCTCGCCTTGATGCGTGCCGGCTGGAAGCGCGCGAGATAGGGCACGATGAGTTCGGCCTGTTCGCCGATGACGCTTGCGGCTTTGCCTGATGCCGGCCGGCTGCGGTCGGTCGGCGACGATTGGGAAAGGGCAGCGACAGCGAGTTGGCGCTTGCGAGTGAGTTCCGTGCGTGCGGCGCGGAAGGCCAAACGGCCTCCAGCCGCCTCCAGACAGCTTTTTATCAATCCAAGGGCGAGGATGCCGAAGGCCAGCCAAAGCACGTCGTGCAGCCCGCCGCCATCGGCAATACGATCGACCGACACGGCCAGCAATCCCGCCTGCGGGATCCAGAAGGCGGCGGCCAGCGCCTGCAGCATCGCCGCATTGCGCAACTGGCCTTTTCCCGCGTCGGCGTGCGGCGATAGCGGCTCGCAATTGCGCGGCCGAATTTCCACTTCGTTTGTCGCGTCGAAGAAAGCAGTGCCCATGGCGCTAACTCTTGTTCGCAGGATTCGGCCGGCGGGCTCGGCCGAGCGAGACGACCCGGTCCTTGGCCTCCAGAAGCTTTGTCACTTTCGCGCCAAGCGAGAGTAACGTTGCGAGCCTTTCCGTTTCAAGTTGTTTCACATCTTCATACCAATGGGTCAGTTGTTCGATCAGCGTGTGCATCTCGCCCATGCGCTCCTGGGCATAGCGCTCGGCTTCGCTGGCAGGGCGCTGCATCAGGATCTCGCGCAGAACCGACAGCGTCGGATCGACTTCCCGCTTCTTTCGCTCCTCGGCGAGCGTCCGCAATATCTGCCAGACATCATCCGGCGTGGTGAAGAAATCGCGGCGGTCATCCGGCTTGTGCTTGAGCAGGACGAGGTTCCAGGCCTGCAATTCACGCAGGCTCATCGACACGTTGGACCGCTCTGCAAGACGGCCCTGCGTCAATTTGGATGCCCGTCGGTTCGTTGATCGTGCACCATATATAGCCTGCCCCGGCGCCGATGGATTTGACTTAAATCAAGTCTGCAGCAATTTGCGAGGCGACGAAAAAACGCCCGGCAAGGTGTTACCGGGCGTTTGGTGACTGCGATATCAGGTGCGGCCGCCCCTGCGGGGCCGGCTGGGATGGCGTCAGGCTCAGATCAAGCCGGACAGGAGGCCGACGCCGGCGAGGGCAGCAATGCTGCCGGCCGTGCGCGTCACCAACACGCCTTGACGTTTGCCGGCGTGCCCGACGGCGTAGCCAAGCGCGAGGCCAGCGGCGTGCAACAGTGCCGTGGCGACCATGAAACCGGCGGCATAGGCGCCGCCCGCAGCATTTTCCGGCATTTCAGCGCCGTGCGCATGACCGTGGAAAATGGCGAAAAGGCCGATGATACCGGCCGCTGCGGCGAGCGGCGCCTTGACATTGAACGCCACAACGGCGCCAAGCACGACGACTGAAAGCGCGATACCGGTTTCAACAAAGGGAACATTGATACCGGAGACGCCAAGGAGACCGCCGAGTGCCATCACCAGAACGAAGGTCGTCGGCACAAGCCATACGGCGCGGCCGCCGAGCTGAAAGGCGAAAACGCCGACCATCACCATGGCGAGAATATGATCGAGGCCGGATATCGGATGGGCAAAGCCATGGCTGAAACCCGCCGCTTCGCCGATCACGGGATGGGCGGAGGCGACGGCAGGAAGCGCGATGGCGGCCAAACCCAGCAAGCTGCTCTTGAATGCTGATTTCATTGCTCGATCCCCTCTTAAGTTTTCCGGTATGTGGCGGCGGCCAGCAAAGACGTGCGCGCAGGCTAGTTCAAGGAATTTACGTCGTCAACGAAAACTCTAAGAAATAGCAAGGCGATTCAATTGCTTATCTGATAGGCAAATGCCGCTTTCGACAGCGTCGCCGCTTCCATGCGATGTAGCGAAGCATCACGAACTGGAAAGCGTTTCGCACAGAAGCTATCAATCTAAGAGCCGAGGCGGCGCCTACCGCCGCGATGGAGGAGATGTCCATGACGAATGCCGAACGACCGCTGGCGATCAGCGCGCCCGAGCCGCGCACGCTCGACCTGATCTTCAGCGACAAAGCGCGCACCGAACTGCATGCGAAATACGAGATCGTCGAAGCCGATCCGGAGAATATCGCCGGTCTCGGCGACGAAATCATCGGCCGGGCCCGCTACATCATCGGTCAGCCGCCGCTTTCGGCCGAAACGCTCGCCAGAATGCCGGCTTTGCGCTCGATCCTCAACGTCGAAAGCAATCTTCTGAACAACATGCCCTATGACCTGCTCTTCGAGCGCGGTATCCATGTCGTGACGACAGGCCAGGTCTTTGCCGAGCCGGTCGCCGAAATCGGGCTCGGCTTTGCGCTCGCACTGGCGCGCGGGATCATCGATGCGGACGTGGCCTTTCGCGAAGGCAGCGAGCTTTGGGGCGGGGAGGGCAATGCAGGTGCGCGGCTGATCGCCGGTTCCGAGATCGGCATCGTCGGCTTCGGCGATCTCGGGAAGGCGCTGCGCCGGGTCCTTTCCGGCTTCAGAGCGCGCATCAGGGTGTTCGATCCCTGGCTGCCGCGCTCGATCCTCGAGGAAAACGGCGTCGAACCTGCGAGCCTTGAAGATGTGCTGACGAAGAGCGATTTCGTCTTCGTCGTCGCGGCCGTCACCAGTGAAAACAAGGGTTTTCTTGGCGCTGACGCCTTTGCCAGCATGCGCAGGAGCGCCGCCTTCATCCTGCTCAGCCGCGCCGACGTCGTCGATTTCGATGCGCTGATGTCGGCCGTGGCGTCCGGCCATATCCTTGCGGCGAGCGACGTCTACCCCGAGGAGCCACTGCCGTCTGATCATCCGGTACGCAGCCTGAAAGGCTTCATCCGCTCGGCGCACCGGGCCGGAGCGCTCGACAGCGCCTTCAAGAAGATGGGCGACATGGTACTGGAAGACATGGACCTGATGGATCGCGGTCTGCCGCCGATGCGCTGCAAGCGGGCCGAACGCGAGACCGTCTCCCGCATGCGCTCCAAGCCGGTGGCAGTGAATTAGAAATGCCGCCCAAGCTGGTTGTCAGCTTGGCGGCATCCATAGTGGCTGGTTTTTTAGGCGGCGCGCTGGCCGGTGCCCTGAATCGCAGCGAGCTTCCAATCCGCCCCCGGCTTGCGCACGAAGGTCCAGATTTCGATGCTTTCACTCGGACGGCGGTCGTCGCCGGAAACGACACGACCGCTGTCGCGTTCGACCATGGCATCGATGGAGGAATAACGCATGGCAAGCGTCGCATATTCCTGGCCGTTCTCCCGCCAGGCCTCGGCAATATCGCCCTGCAGCAGCCTGACGTCGGAGACACGATTGCGCACGCCGTTGGTGGCGTTTTCTCCCAGTTCCTCGGCCAGGTAGGACATGGCCTCGGGCGTCGTCAGCCGGCGCAACGTGCTGTAGTCTTCGGCGCCGTAAGCGGTCTGCACCTTAGTCAGCAACTCCTCGAACTGGTCGAGATCCGACTGGGTCAGCCCGATCTCGTCGCTCGGGTGATCGCGGCGCGACTGCCCGCCGTAACCGGCGCCCGAGCCGATCGCCGGAATCTGGAACGACGAATTGTTCGTGGGCGCCATATTGAAGGACTGGCCGGCGGACCGGCTCTGGCCGCCGATGCCGTAAGAGGGCTGGCGGCGGTTGGCGAAATAGCGCATGGCGAACATGATGGCGCCGCCGATCAAGGCAATCTGCAGCAGCATGCCCAGGAAGCCGAAGCCGCCGCCGAAACCATGGCCGAGCAGCATGCCGAGAAGGCCGCCGGCGATCAGGCCGCCGATCATCGAACGGCCGAAGCCATTGAAGAAACCCGGGCGCTGCTGGGCGTAGCCGGGCTGCTGCGTGCCATAGGGGGCGGTCGTTTGCGGGCGCGGCGTCATCGAGCGTTCAATAGGGGCAGCCGGGGCAGGCGCCGTGCGGGTAACCGGAGGCGCGCTGAAAGTACGGGTGCCACGGCTTCCGAACCCGCCGAAGCCGCCGGCGCGGCGCGCATCGGCATCGCTGATCGTGGCAAAAACGGTAGCGCTCGTCAGTACGGCAATGGCGGCCATCTTGGCAAAACGCGAAACGGTACTCGGCATTCCTGGTCTCCTGTCATGCACAATCACGGCATGTCGGGATAGAATATAGGTCGTCTTTCTTCTGTTTGAAGTTTTTCGGCCGCTTTATTGGCAGACGTCGACCCAGCTGGCGCCGGTCAGCTCGGCCAGCCTTCCTGTGGCGATGCGCACGGCCGAATTGGTCGAGCCGGCCGCCGGCACCACTTCATCGAAGCGTTTCAGCGAAATATCGCAATAAATAGGCAGCGGTGAGGGCAGGCCGAACGGGCAGACACCGCCGACGGGATGACTGGTGACCGCCATGACCTCTTCGGCATCGAGCATGCGCCCCTTGGCCCCGAAAGTGTCCTTGAACTTGCGATTATCGAGCCGTGCCGTACCGCCGGCAACGACCAGCATCATCTGCTCGCCGACGCGCAGGCAGATCGTCTTGGCGATCTGGGCGGGCTCAACGCCATGGGCTTCGGCGGCAAGCGCCACCGTCGAGGAGCTCTCGGCGGTTTCAATGATTTCGATGTCGGGTGCGTGGGTGCCGAAGAAGGCGCGGACGGATTCAAGGCTCATGGATCGGATGCTAGACCAGGAAAGGCGCAATTTGAAGCATAAAAGATGCTCGCCGAACACCGCCGCTTGCAAGTGCCGCGGACATCGTCATAATAATTTTGCACACGTGCTCAATTTTGTCATTCGGCCGTTACAACAAGCCCATAGAGCGGGACTCGTCACGTTTTCGCGGGCTTTCGAAGCGGTCGTCAACACCAGTGATGACCCGTCAAAGAGGCCTCACACTGCTCTTCTGGGGAGATGAAGAAGATGACCATTTTGCCGACGTTGAAATCCCTTACTATCGCGGCTGCCATCCTGGCCTCGACCTCCGTATTCGCACTTGCCAAGGACGTCACCATCAGCGTCTGGGCCGGCGGCACCGGCCCGAACGACGTCTATCGTCTCGATGCCATCGAGATCGCGGCTCAGCAGTTGCAGCGGGAAGCCGCCCTCAAGGGCGAAGATCTGAAAATCACCGTCGAGAAGAAGCCCTATAGCGCCTGGGAAGACTTCAAACAGGCCTTGACCCTTGCCGCAGAAGCAAAGACCGCCCCGAACATCGTCGTCAGCGGCCATGAGGACATCGCGCCTTGGTCGCAATCCGGCCTGATCGTTCCGATCGAGGATTATGTCGACCTCGATTCCTGGCCGCTCAACGGCATCTACGAAAATCTTCTGAAGATCGCCTCCTACAACGGCACCGTCTACGGCGTCCCGCAGGATGCCGAATCCCGACCGATGTTCTTCTGGAAGCCTTACATGAAGGCGATCGGCTACAGCGACGCCGATCTCGACGCCCTGCCTCAGAACGTGCAGGACGGCAAGTATACGATGAAGAACCTGCTCGAAGACGCCAAGAAGATGCAGGACAAAGGCCTCGTCCAGCCCGGCTACGGCTTTTATCCGCGCACCAGCAACGGTCCGGATTACTGGCAGTTCTACACCAGCTTCGGCGGCACGATGGAAGACGGTGGCAAGCTCGTTTTCGACAAGGCCGCGATGACACGCACTTATCAGTTCTTTGCCGACGCCGTTAAAGCAGGCGTCACCAAGAAGAACCACATCGGCATGCCGGGCGATCAGTGGTGGAAGGAAGTCGCCACCGGCAAGGCCGGCATCTGGGACGGCGGCACCTGGCACTATGCCCGTCTCGTCAACCAGGAAGGCCTCAAGGATTTCTTCGGAAACGTGATCTTCACGCTGATACCGGCCGGCGAAGGTGGCAAGGCCAATACGCTGACGCATCCGCTCGTCTATCTCCTGACCGCAGGTCACAGCCAGGATGATACGGAGATCGCTGCCCAGCTGGTCAAGATCGCCTCTGAGCCCCGCACCAATGCGTTGCATGCGGTCAAATCAGCCCATCTCGGCATTTCCGAGGCGGAGTCCCAGGTCGATTTCTATTCCGCCGACCGCTGGACCCGCGAAGCCACCGAACGCCTGCTGCCGCATGCCAACGCGATGCCGAACAATTCCGATTTCGGCACCTATTGGAACATCATGTGGAAGAACCTCGAAGCTTCCTGGACCGGCGCCAAGGCAGTCGACGCCGCAGTCGGCGACGCCGAAAGCGAGCTGAAAAGCACGCTCGGCGACAAGATCGTCATCCGCTAAGATCGAAGCGTCCCTCCGGGCGGCGGCGACCCGCCGCCCGATCGATTCCTCCGAGGAGGCTTCCATGAAATCGTCCAGAACTCTCGGCCTGGTGATGATCGCGCCTGCGGCGATTATGATCGTGCTTTTCTTCCTGATGCCGGTCGTTCTGACGGCAGTCTTTTCTATGACGAACATGACCACGGCGACCGGCATTTCAGGAGGCGTCTATCAGATCGCACCCAATTCGTTGATCACGCTGAAATCGGTGATGCCGGAGATCGCGGCCGAGATGGCCGAGCCGCGCTACACGATCGACGAAGCCGGCCTCAAGGCCGTGGAGAGCCTCGGCCTTGCGCCTGCGATCGCGGCGGAGTTGCGCGCCAAGCACGCCGGCGAGGTCTTTGCGACGCGGCGCGAGGCCGAACGTATGATCAAGGATCTTGCCGAACGACCTTCGACGCGCGAGGTCAAACAGATCTCCGAACAGTTCAACCGCTCCGTCCTCAATACGCGCTTCGACAGCAAGGAACAGCTGTTTTCGTCGCTGGACGGACTGGGGTTCAAGCTGACGCCGGAGCAGAAGGAAACCGTCGCCAAGACCACCTATACCGGCTGGATCTGGACGACCGACAATTTCTCACGCATGACCAGATCGCCCGACATGGCGCGTGTGCTTTTCAATACCGTGCTCTATGTCGCGCTAGTATTGATGCTCTTCAACGTCGGTTATGCGCTGCTGCTTGCCATCTGGACGCATTACATGCCTGCGACGCCGGCCTCGATCTTTCGCGGCATCTGGCTCCTACCGCGCATCACGCCCGTCGTCATCTACGTCATGTTGTGGAAGTGGCTCGCCTGGGACAGCGGCTTCATCTCCATCCTGATGGGCAAATTCGGCTACCCCCCGAAGAACTATCTGCTCGATACCGCCTATAATGCCTGGTTTTTCGTCGTGCTGATCAACGGCTTCATCGGCGCCTCGATGGGCATGCTGGTGTTCTCGTCGGCGATGAATGCCATCCCGAAGAGCCAATTCTATGCGAGCGAGGTCGACGGCGCCTCACGCTGGCAGCAGATCCGCTACATCATCCTGCCCCAGATGCGCTGGCCGATCCTCTTCGTCACCTGCTATCAGACGCTGTCGCTGCTCGCCTCCTTCAATGAAATCCTGCTCGCCACCAATGGCGGGCCGGGCAACGCGACCGAGGTCTGGGCGCTCTCCGCCTATCACACCGCGCTCAGGAATTATGCCGGCAATCTCGAATACGGGCTGGGAGCCGCCATGGCGCTGGTGCTCGTCGTCATTGGCGTGATGCTGTCGCTCCTCTATCTGCGCGTCTTCAACTACCGCACGCTTGTCGCCAAGCCTCTGATCGAGGATTGACCATGGCCGAACGATCCCAACCCTCGGCAAATTACAGCAGCTGGCCCGTCATGGCGGCGCTTACCATCGTCAGCCTGCCGCTGCTATTGATGTATGTCTATCTCTTCCTCGACACCGTGACGATAAAGCAGCAGGACGCCTTGCTGCCGTCGGGCCTGACGCTCAATCACTGGCGTTTCCTGTGGCAGACGACGCCGGGCAAAGCCAACATCTGGCAGGTGACCGTGAATACGCTGCTCTTTGCAGCCAGCACCACCAGCGTCGTGCTCATCGTCTCGTCGATGGCCGGTTACGTGCTCTCGCGCCTGAACGTGCCGGCGCGTGGCTTCTTCCTTGCCGGCGTCATGGTGCTGCATGCCTTCCCGTCCGTGACGCTGATCATCGCCATCTTCATCGTGCTGCAGATGATAGGCCTCTATAACTCGCTGATCGGCGTCATCCTGGTGAAGGCGGCGATCGACCTGCCGCTCGGCATCTGGCTGATGAAAGGCTTCTACGACACCGTACCCTGGGAAATCGAAATGGCCGGCGTCGTCGACGGCGCATCGCGTTTCAGGGTTTGGCACAGCCTGGTGCTGCCGCAGGTCAAGCCCGGCATCATGGCGCTGGGCCTGTTCTCCTTCCTGTCCGGCTGGGGCGAGTTCATCCTGCCGCAGGTGCTGGCGCCGGGCAACCAGGTGCAGGTGCTGTCGGTCTATCTCGCTGGCTTCCTTGCCGACGACAACAATTACGATTTCAACATGTTCAAGGCGGTCGGCCTCTTCTACCTCATTCCGGTGCTGATCGCTTACGCGCTCTTCAACAAATACCTCATGAACATCTACGGCGGCGGGAGCAAAGGCTGATGCGCATCCTCCTCGACAATTTCTCGAAGAGCTTCGGCTCCACCAAGGTCATCGAGAACATGCAGCTCGAGGTCGCCGGCGGCGAGATGCTGGCGCTGCTTGGCCCGTCCGGCTGCGGCAAGTCGACGACGCTTTTTGCAGTCTGCGGCATCCACCGGCCGACCGGCGGACGCATCCTTTTCGGCGATCGGGATGTCACGGACCTGCCGAGCCAAGCCCGCAATGTCGGTGTCGTCTTCCAGTCCTATGCGCTCTACCCGCATATGACGGTTGCCGAGAACATTGGATTTCCTCTGAAGGTCAAGGGCGCGCCTGCCGCCGAGATCCGCAAAGAGGTCGATCGTATCGCAGCCCTGGTTCACATCGGCAATCTGATGAGCCGCCGGCCGGCCGAGCTTTCCGGCGGCCAGCAGCAGCGTGTGGCGCTGGCCCGGGCACTGATCCGGAAGCCCGACGTGCTGCTGCTCGACGAACCCCTCGCCAACCTCGACGCCAAGCTGCGCCTTGAAATGCGTTCGGAGATCCGACGCCTGCAGCGCGAGACCGGCATCACCGCCATCCTCGTCACCCATGACCAGGTGGAGGCGATGAGCATGTGCGACCGTATCGCCATCATGAAGGAGGGCGAGATCGTCCAGATCGCCACCCCGGCCGAGATGTACAACGATCCGAGGACCTCCTTCGTCGCCGGCTTTCTCGGCAATCCGCCGATCACCTTCCTGCGCGGCGTCATGGAAAACGGCGCTTTCGCAATTCCGGAAAGTGAGATCCGGGTGCCGTTGCCCGACGCGATCGGCGCCGCCGAAGGCAGCAAGCTGATGCTTGGCGTCCGGCCGGAGCATTTTACGCCGGCCGGCGACATCACCGTCTCCGGCAAGATCACCTTCGCCGAAACGCAAGGGCGAGAGAATCTTTACGACGTGCGCCTTGCCGGCGGGCCGCTGCTACGCTCGATCCAGCCGGCGCGCAACGATATTCACGTCGGCGACGATGTCGCCTGGGGGATCGACAGCCGTGGCGTGTTCGTCTTCGACGAGAACGGAACGAGGCTCTGATGACCCGCGATTTTTCGACCTTCTTCGAACGTTATAGCTGGCCGACGGCCAAGGGCCGGCTTCCATTCTGCATCGGCCATCGCGGCGCCAGCGGCCATGAACGCGAAAACACGCTCGCCGCGTTCCGCCGCGCAGCCGAACTCGGCGCGGAGATGTGGGAGCTCGACACGCAGCTGACCGGCGACGGCGTGGTGGTCGTCTCGCATGACGACCATCTGGACCGGGTCTACGGCATCGACCGGCGCATCTCGGAAATGACGGCGGCGGAGCTTGCCGACCTTGACGGCGTCGACGTGCCGAGCTTTTCGCAGGTCGCCGCTCTCGCTCGAGAGACGGGGACCGGCCTCTACGTCGAGCTCAAGGCGCCGGGGACCGGCATCCGATGCTGGCAGCACCTTGTCGAAATGAACCAGCGCTTTGCCTGCCTTGGCTCCTTCGATACCGCGCAGGTGCGCGAACTCAGGGACGCTGCCTGCGATTTTCCGCTCTCGGTGCTGATCCGTGTCGGCCACGATCCGCATGCTCTCGGTGATGAAGCCGGCGCAGATATCCTCCATTTCTGCTGGGAAAGGGCAGGGGAGCGTCCGCAGGATCTGGTGACCGAGTCGCTGCTGCATCGTGCCTTCGACGTGGGCCGCGAGATCGTGCTCTGGCACGAAGAGCGGCGGACCATTCTCGATGACCTCATGAAACTCCCGGTTCTCGGCATCTGCACCGATCTGCCCGATCTGATGCGGCCGCCAACGACGAAGGAGAAAGCACTTGGCTGACAAGGACAAGGGACCGCGCAAGGTAACCTCCTTCGACGTGGCGCGGGTGGCCGGCGTCTCGCGCGCCGCCGTGTCGCGCGCCTTCACGCCGGATGCCAGCGTTTCGCCGAAAACGCGCGAGAAGGTCTATCAGGCCGCTAAGGAACTCGGCTATCGAGTGAATTATCTTGCCCGAAGCCTCACCAACAAGCGTTCCGATCTCGTCGGTCTCGTCGCCGCGGGTTTCGACAACCCGTTCCGCACGCTGCAGATCGAGCATCTGTCCCGGGCGCTGCTCGCCCGTAACTTCCGCCCGATCCTGCTGCCAACCTCACAGGAGGCGGATACTTCAACGGTCATTGGCCAGTTGCTGCATTACGCCGTGTCAGGCGTCATCGTCACATCGGACGCACCGCCGACCGAAATCTGCGAACAATGCGCGGCCGAAGGCGTGCCGATCGTGCTGATCAACAAGGGCAACGACATTCCTTTTGTCGACCGCATCATCTCCGACGACAGCATGGCGGGTCATCTGGCGGCCAGCCATCTGATCGATAGCGGCGTGCGTAAGCCCGCCGTGATGGCCGCCCCGGCCAGATCCTATACGGCGCGACGTCGCAGCGAGGCCTTCATCGCCCGTTGCAACCAGCTTGGCGTTGAGGGGCAGTTCCTGCAGGTCAAAATCAACGACTATCGGAGCGGTTATGACGCGGCAACTAGCCTGGCCGCATCCGGCATCGATGGGCTGTTCTGCGCCAATGATTACATGGCCTGCGGGGTGATCGACCGCGTCATGCAGGGCAGGAGCCGCGACGAGACGCCGCCGCTCCGCATTATCGGCCATGACGACATCCCCCAGGCCGCGTGGACCGCCTACGACCTGACGACCATCCGCCAGCCATGCGACATCCAGGCAGAACAAACCGTCGACCTGCTGATCAGCCGGATGGCCGAACCGGAGCTGACGGCGCGTGTCGAGTCCACGCCGGTGACATTGATAAGAAGAAGGACCGCCTGATGAATGCCGCATTCGACGCCGCTGCCATCCGTGCACGGGCTGAGGCCGCCATTGCTGTTGCGCTCGAGGTTGGACGGGAGACAGCCAGGTTTCGGCGCGAGTCGGATCCCGGCACTCTCGCCGTTCAAAGCAAGGGATTGCAGGACTTCGTCACCATCGCCGACGGGAGAGCGGAGCAGGCGATCCGCCAGAGGCTCATCTCGCGCTTCCCGGACGATACCTTCATGGGAGAAGAGAGCGGCGGGCAATCGGAAGGAGCCGGCACCTGGGTCGTCGATCCGATCGACGGCACGACCAACTATATCAGGGGGTTCCGTTATTGGGGCGTTTCGATCGCCTTTGTCGTCGGCGACAAGGTCGAGATCGGCGTCGTTTACGACGCTGCTGAGGATAAAGTCTTTCACGCTGTTCGCGGCGGCGGCGCCTTCAAGGATGGGCTGCCGATCCATGCGGCGACGACTGCCGATCCCGCCAGTGCGCTCATTATTCTCGGGCATTCGCGCAAAACGAGCTTCGACGAGTATCTCGCGCTCTCCAGGCGACTACATGAGCGCGGCATGGATTATCGGCGCATGGGCGCAGCCGCCATTGACCTAGTGCGCGTCGCCGAGGGCGCCGCTGACCTCTGTTACGAACGTCACCTCAACGCCTGGGATATGCTCGCCGGTGCGCTGATCGCCGAAGAGGCCGGCGCCACGGTTGTGATGCCGCCGGTCGGCCGTCTACTTGCCGATGGCGGCCCTGTCGTCGCTCATGCGCCGGGGCTCGCAGGTGAATTTGCCTTCATCCTTGAGAGCGCGGGACTGACGCTCGCCAGTTAGCCGGGGATGCGACGGCGCCATGCGCGTTCGGTCGCCGGCGCTTCGTCGGTGGTGATCTGGTCCGGCTTCAGGGTCATCAGCGCCGAAAAGTTCCGCCATTCCGTATCGCTGAATCCAGCCTCCGGATCCTTCAAGGTGAAGGTCCATGCATCGACGCGTTTGCCTTCGTCCCGGCAGAGTCCGATCAGGTCGAAGCCCTCCTCGGCGGCATCAAGGATCAGCTGCCAGTGGAGATAGATGGTGTCAGGTTCGGTCGGACCGCGAAGATCGGCGCGCAGTTCCATTTCGGCCGCCCTCCAGCCGCTGTCCTGACGGATATCGTGAAGTTTCTCGGTCGGATCGATGCCGCGCAGCAGATGTGGAAGCTTTTCCTTGACCGCCACGATGAGGTCGAGACTGCCGCCGCTGACGATCACCGAGGCGGCGATATTGCGGAATTGCCTGGCAAGATGCTCGATGCCGCGGGTGCCGATAGCTTCGTAATCGTCCTTCATGTCGAATTGCAGCAATGCGGCCGGATGCGTTGCCTGCATCATGTCGGCAAGATCCTCGCTAAGGATCAGCGGCCGGGCGCCGTCCTTCATCCTGACATCGCGGAGGTCGGCAACGTTCCTGGCAGCGATTGGTCCACGGCCCGTCGTTTCACCTTCGAGCTCCCTGTCGTGCAGCACGGCGAAGCCGCCGTCGGCACGCACGCGCAGATCGAGTTCCATCGAGGCGCCTGCCGCAAAACCCTCCGCCATCACCTCGGCGGAGAACAGGGGATCGGCAACGCGCTTGCGCAGCCGGTGCCATTTCAGACGGGTGCGATGCCCCTCATGCGAAATCTCCAGGCCCTGCGAATCCGCCAATCTCGTCATCTGCATCCAGTCTCCGCGATGTCACTCTCCTGCCTTGCCAAGCCGCGATTATCAAGGGCCGAATATGACCTTCATGACGAGATGCCGGCCTGTCCCTTCACTACGGTTCGATGACGAGAGGGGAACGGCTGCCGCGAGCGCGGCGCCGGCCGATCGTGGCGCACGGCGACCGTCGCCGCAGCAGCGCTCAAGCCTGGGCCTCGACCTCAAAGGCGTCGCTTTCTCCGGGTGCCAGTTCCAGCGGCCAGATGATGTTGCGGCCGCCATCCGGATAGAGGGCGCGATAGGCCGGCATGCTGGCGAGAAGCGTCTGGCCGATCGCGATGCCAAGATCATGGAGCGACATGCGGAAGCAGCTGAGCGAGGGCTGCAGGAAGCGTGCGCGCGGGGCATCGCGGAAACCTATGACCGCGAGGTCGCGACCGGGGAGGACCCCCGACTCCATCAGCCGTCGGTAGAGGCCGATCGCCATGATCTCGTAGATCAAGATGACTGCGGTCGGCCGGTCTTCAAGCTGCAGCAGTTCATGCGCTGCGTGGTAGCCGCCTTGTTCGCTCGACTTGACGCGAATGACCAGCAAGGGATCGAAACGGATGCCGTGCCGTTCGAGCGCACGGCGATAGCTGTCGACAAAGAGGTAGCCGAGATTGGCCTCGGTCGACGGCGCCGTGATCGCGATCCGGCGATGGCCGTGCGCAACCAGCCGTTCGACAGCACGTTCGGCGACGCCCTCAAAATCGAGATCGACCCAGGGAAAGTTGCCGGGCGAAAGGCTGCGGCCGACAGCAACGAAGGGAATCTTTGCGCGCGAAAGAAGATCGATACGCCGATCGATACGCTGCGTGTTGGAGATGATCATCGCATCGACGACACGTCGCGCCACCATGCGCTTGAGATATTCGCGGGGGTCCTCATCGGCCGGGCAGGGGAGTATCAGGAGGTCGAGCTTATGGCGGGCAAAGCAATGCTGCAGCCCGCTGGTGACCCCAAGGAAAAAGTTGTCGGCATTTTCGACCACTTCCTGGCTGGATTCAATCATCAAGCCGATGACCTTCGTCTCTCCCTGTCGAAGGCTCCGTCCCGACTGATTGGCGACATAGCCGAGTTCTTCGGCCGCCGCCAGCACGCGCCGGCGGGTTTCCTCGTTCACATCGGGCTTGCCGTTCAGCGCCCGCGAGACCGTGCCGATCGAGATATTCAGGTGTTCGGCAAGCTGGCGAATCCCCTTCATGGCTGGCGATTTTCCTCCGGTCCGCACTTTCGCATTTCGCCTCTATTGACAGCGTAAAATGTTTTCGCCTACAGTCGTAAACGTTTACGGGATGCGTGTCACCATGAGAGTTGGCGCCATTCCCTCGGAGGAAATCGTGAAATTCAGTGCCATTCTGTGCGGGTGCGGAGCTATGTCCAAAGGTTGGCTGCGCGCCATCGCTTCCAACCCTCACCTCGCCGAGTCCATCGCCATCGTCGGCCTTGTCGACCTGAACCGCGTGACGGCGGAAAAGCTCGCTGCCGAGTTTGGCCTGGAAGGCGCCGTCATCGGCTCTGACCTGTCCGAGGTCATCGCTGCCACGAAAGCCGATCTCGTCTTCGACATCGTCATTCCGTCCGCCCGGTACGATGTCGTTTCGACCGCGCTCAAGGCCGGCTGCCACGTGCTCAGCGAAAAGCCGATGGCGGCCTCGCTCGACGAAGGCGCTGCGCTGATCGATCTCGCCGCAGAGACCGGCCGTATCCATGCCGTCATCCAGAACCGACGCTTCATATCGGGGATCAGGCGCCTGCGCCGTTTCGTGGACAGCGGTGCGATCGGCGAGCTTACCGCCATTCACTGCGACTTCTTCCTCGCGCCGCATTTCGGCGGCTTTCGCGAGGAGATGGACAATGTGCTGCTGCTCGACATGGCGATCCATACCTTCGACGCGGCCCGCTATGTCGCCGACAGGAAGCCGCTCGCCGTCTATTGCGTCGAGCGCAATCCGAAGGGCTCGTGGTACAGGCACGGCGCTTCGGCGAATGCCATCTTCGAATTTTCCGACGATATCGTTTTCACCTATCGCGGCTCCTGGTGCGCGGAAGGCGAGCGCACCAGCTGGGAAAGCCAGTGGCGCCTCGTCGGCTCGAAGGGAATGCTGACCTGGGACGGCGACGAGAATTTCGAGGCCGCCGTCGCCGGCGAGGAACCGGGTCTGTTGCGCGGCTTTGTTTCCGTAAACGTTCCCGGTCCAGAACATGATGAGGAAACCCACGGGCACGCCAGCGTCATTGCCGATTTCATCGCGGCGATCCGCACGGGCGATCAGCCCGAGACCGTCAATTCCGACAATATCAGAAGCCTTGCGATGGTCTTCGGCGCGATCGAAAGCGCCAAGACAGGCCGGCGCATCGAAATTTCAGCATAGGATGAAGTGACGTGAGCAACCCTGCAAAATCCATTCGCATCGGCACCATGGTCAGCGGCAACAAGGGTGATGCCGCCGCGCGCATCGGCCAGATTGCCGAACTGGGCTTCGAAAGCTTCGAGCCCTTTTTCTGGCAGACGACGAGGGGACAGAACCTCGCCGAGCTCGGCAAGCGCTGCTGCGATGCGATCGGCGACCGCGACATCACCATTTCAACGCTCGGCATGTTCGGCAATCCGCTGGAAGAGGACGCGATCGACCTGGAGACGTTGCAGGGCTGGAAGGACTGCATCGACAACGCCCATCATTTCGGCGCCACCTGCGTCGCCGGCTTCACCGGACGCATTCGCGGCAAGCCGCTGACCGACAGTCTGCCGCGCTACAAAGAGATCTGGAGCGAACTCGCCAAGCGCGCCGCCGACAAGGGCGTCAAGATCGCCTTCGAGAATTGCGCAATGGACGGCAACTGGGCGAGCGGCGACTGGAATATCGCCCACAATCCGGATGCCTGGGAGCTGATCTTCAATGAAACGCCGGACGATCATATCGGGTTGGAATGGGAGCCGTGCCATCAGATGGTCTATCTGATCGACCCTCTGCCGCAGATCCGCAAATGGGCGCACAAGATCTTCCACGTCCACGGCAAAGACGCGACCATCCGCTGGGAAGTCATCAAGGAACACGGCATCTTCGGCAAGGAGAAGTTCGTGTTCATGCGCACGCCGGGCTTTGGCGATAGCAACTGGACCGACATTATTTCCGAACTGCGCCTTGCCGGCTGGTCGGGCTCGATTGACATCGAAGGCTGGCATGACCCGGTCTATCGCGACGAACTTGAGATGACTGGCCAGGTTCACGGGCTCAACTATCTAAAGAAATGCCGGGGCGGAGATTTCATTGTTGATCCCTGATCAACCGCCTAAAATGGAGCGCCGCCGGGCTGGGAGGCCGGGCGGGGCGCCATGACTGACTAACTTGTCTTTTCGCGGCGCAGCCGCTTTTTTGGGAGGAAGGCATGAAAAGAATTGCAACACTTGCGCTAGCACTCGGCACGGCGATGCTGATGACATCGATCGGCCATGCCGAACAGAAGACCTTCAAGATCTGGTGGTTCGAGGAGCCGACCACGGCTCAGGGCATTGTCTGGAAGAAGGCGCTCGAGGAGTTCAAGGGGAAACATCCTGATATCACCGTCAGCTTTGAGCAGAAGACCTTTCAGCAGTTGCAGGCCTCGGGCGGCATGATCCTCAATTCCGACCAGGCTCCTGACGTGCTCGAGTACAACAAGGGCAATGCGACCGCTGGCTTGGTTGCAAGCCAGGGATTGCTGACCAATCTGGATGACTACGTAAAGAAGGAGGGCTGGGACAAGATCCTTAACGAGGGCGATTTTGTCCTAAGCCGTTATGACGAAAAGGGCATCTATGGCTCCGGCCCTGTTTGGGGCGTCTCTGTTTTCGGCGAATATGTTTCGTGCTTCTACAATATTGACATGTTCGAAAAGGCAGGCCTCAAGCCGCCGACGACGCTTGAAGAGTGGGTCGCTGACTTGGAAGCCTTCAAGCAGAAAGGTATCACGCCTCTCGCGCTCGGCGCCATCGACACCAGTGGCCAGCACTTGCTTGCCTCTCTCGCCTACACCAAGGCCGATGACGCCTGGATCCAGAATTATCAGGGTTTAAAGGCCCCTCTCGACGGCGCGCCTTACCTCTATGCGGCGCAGACATTGGTCGACTGGGTTAGCAAGGGCTACATCAGCAAGGACTCCACGGGCATGAAGGACCCGGACGCTGCTCTGCTGTTTACCTCCGGCAAGGCACCGATGTACGTCTCGGGCACGTGGAATCTCGGCACCTTTGCCTCGACGATCAAGGACTTCAAGTGGGGTCAGTTCGTGATTCCGACGCCGAAATATTCTGTCGGCTCGACAGGCAATCTCTGGGTGGTGCCCAAGAGCAGCAAGAATCCCGACCTCGCCGCCGAGTGGATCAGCCTGACCTTGTCGCCGAAGTACCAAGCTGAACTCGGCAATGCGGGCGGCGTCCCGATCGCCGCTGATCTTTCCGCCATCACCAATCCCATCGGCAAGAACGCCGCAGCGGTTTTCAAGCAGATCTCTGACAAAAACGGCCTTGGCTTCTATCCTGACTGGCCGGTCCCCGGCTACTACGACGTGCTCAATCAGAAAGACACCGGCCTCTTCCAGGGCAGTCTGACTGCGGAGCAGTTCGTCGAAGAGATCAAGCAGGTCTACGACGACGCGCAGGAGAACCAGTAGCACGACCTTGAACGCTGGGCTGCGCTCCGGCGCAGCCCATTGTGGTAGGGCTGAAGGAAGAATGACATGGCCGTATCCAGCCAGCGATCGAGCGACGGGTCACAAAGCTATAGCCTCTACCTCATCCCGGGGGTGATCGGCTTCATTCTGATCGTGCTCATACCGCAGCTTGCTAATATCGGGCTGAGCTTCACGGCATGGAAAGGCGTTGGCACGCCGCGACCGGTCGGCCTGCAGAATTATCATCGCCTGCTTGCGGACGATCAATTCTGGGGATCGATGTATCACACGCTGCTGTTCATCGTCTCGATGACCGTGATACCCGTGTGCATCGGCCTGGTCCTGGCCGCTCTGCTGTTCGACTATGTCAGGGACCAATTCGGGGAATGGGTCTCAAGCTTCTTCAGGGCCGGTTTTTACTTGCCGCAGATCCTGCCAGTAACGGTCGCGGGCGTGCTCTGGGGCTGGATTCTCAACCCCGTCGGTGTCATCAACATCACGCTAAAGGCCATCGGCCTTGATAATCTTGCCCAGAACTGGATCGGCGATGCGACATACGCGCTTGCTGCCGTCTCGCTCGTTATTGTCTGGATACAGGTCGGTTATTGCTTGGTGGTTTTCATGGCCGGTCTTTCGCGCATCGACCCGTCTCTCTACGAGGCTGCCGACCTCGACGGGGCAAATTGGTGGAGCCGGCTGGTGACACTCACGATCCCACTCCTGGCGCCGGAGATTTTCGTCGTCGTGCTGACCACGCTTATCGCAGCGCTGAAAGTCTTTGCGCCAATCTTTGTCATCACCGCCGGCGGCCCCGACAACTCGACCCTGGTGCCATCCTATCTGACCTACTACCACTTCTTCACAACCCAACGCGTCGGCTATGCCGCAGCTATCGCGGTCGTGCAGACGACTCTGACGATCGCTTTGGCTGTGATTTTCCTACGCTTCCAGAGCCGGCAGGAGTCGAAGGGGTAGATCATGGCTTACTCAGTTCTCAGCGATGGTAAGACCAAGGCAAAGGCGACGGCGGCAGCCGATGGCGGGCGACGCGATTCCATGCGGTGGGTGGTGCTGGCGATCCTTATTCTACTCCTCGCCTTTACGCTCTTTCCCTTTTTCCTTGCTCTGCTCAACGCCTTCAAGGCGAGCGCCGAATACGCAGTCGGCGGACCGCTTTCAATTCCCAGGTCGATCGATCTCACGGCGATCGAGAAATTCTGGACGGTGTCTGATTTCAGCCGCAAGCTGCTCAACAGTGTGGTGATCAGTCTCTCCGTATCGGTATTGGGGGTACTGATAAGCCTGTTCAACGCCTATGCGATTGGCGTCGGCAAGGTGCCGGGGTCGCGCGTGATTTTGGTGGTCTTTCTTCTCGGCATCATGGTGCCGCAGGAGTCCATCATTTACCCGCTTTACTACATGGCGAAAGCCAGCGGCCTCTACGATACCCAGCTTTCCGTGATCATCATTTTTGCGGTCCTGCAAAGCGCTTTTGGGACTTACCTGCTCTCGACCGTGCTGAGTACCTTTCCCAAGGAAATTCTCGAAGCGGCGGAGATGGATGGCTCGACCCACTGGAAAACGCTTTGGTTCGTAGTCGTCCCGGTGCTGAGACCGACGCTTATGGTGCTCGGAACCTTCTTTTTCATCTGGACCTGGAACGAATTCTTGATCCCGCTCGTCATGCTGGTGTCCAACAACAACCAGACGGTCTCGGTTGCCATGGGCCTTACCCGTGGACAGAACATGTCGGACCCGGTGCTGCAGGCCTCGGCCGCTTTCCTGGGTATAATACCGACCGTGATCTTCTTCTTGATCTTCCAGCGTACCCTAACACGCGGCATCGCCGCCGGAGCGGTCAAGTGACCACGTTTTTCACCCTTGACCATCTCATCGGTCCCGTTTGGGGGCCAGCAAGGTTTTCGGTATGAGCCAGGACATCCAAATCGAACTCTCGGGCGTCGAGAAGCACTACGGTGCTTTTCACGCGCTTAAGAACGTCAACCTTTCAATTCCCAAGGGCACGTTCGTGGCGCTGGTCGGCCCGTCCGGATGCGGTAAGTCCACGTTGCTCCGTTCGCTTGCCGGGCTGGAAAAAATCACCGGCGGTACGCTGAAGATTGCCGGCAAGGTGATGAACGACGTGCCGCCGCGGGCACGCGATATAGCCATGGTTTTTCAGAGTTACGCCCTCTATCCGCATATGACGGTAGAACAGAATCTGACCTATTCGCTAAAAATGCACGGCGTCCCTAAGGCCGAAGCAAAACAGAAAGCCGAGGAAGTCGCTGTTATCACCGGTCTTTCCCGGCTGCTCGACCGTTACCCGCGCCAGCTCTCCGGGGGCCAACGGCAGCGCGTCGCCATGGGCCGCGCCATTATCCGCAATCCCCAGGCCTTCCTATTCGACGAGCCGCTTTCCAACCTTGATGCTGCGCTACGTGTCTCGATGCGCAAAGAAATCCGCGCCCTACACGACCGGCTGGGCGCTACCTTCGTTTACGTCACGCACGACCAGGTCGAGGCGATGACGATGGCCGATCATGTGGTTGTCATGCGTGACGGCATCATCGAACAGCAGGGCGCGCCGCTTGACCTGTACGACCGCCCGGCCAACCGCTTCGTCGCCGGCTTCATCGGCTCGCCGGCGATGAATTTCATTCCCGCCGTCGCTGCCGAAGACGGCAAGAGCCTTGTATTGGATTTCGGAGCGGCGAAGCAGAGGCTTGCGATAGCACGCGTGGTCGAACCTGGACGTAAGCTCGTCGCCGGCATCCGGCCGGAGCATATCGAGGTGGTCGCGCCCGGGCAGGGCAGCTTCGACGTGCCGATCGCCTTTGTCGAGTCGACAGGCTCCTCGACCTTCATCGTCGCAGCGACGCAGCCGGAACTGACGATCGTCGAGACGCGGCGCGACAAGGTCAGACCAGGAGAGATGATCGGACTATCGGTCGATCCGGCCCAAGTCCATCTCTTTGACGCATCGACCGAGCGCCTGATATAAGACCCGTCAGGCGCGGACAGCTTCAAAAAACCCTCACCGGTCTCTGCGAAGGGAGTGGCTCCGCACGATTCACTTCGTTCCTATCTGCAGCATCCGGATTTTCTTCATGGCATCCTCCCCGACATCAGCGCGCCTGTCCCCGAACGCGTCGCCCCGCCTCATCGTGCTTGCTGAAACGGTGTTGAAGGCGGGCGAGACGGCCCGAGCCTCCCTACGGCGGCGGACATCCGGGGAAATGCTGGCCAAGGCGCCCCGCGATTACCAGACCGAGATCGATGTCGCGGTCGAGCGTATCATCGTCGAGGAGCTGACGAAGGCCTTTCCCGATTATGCCATCCAGGGCGAGGAGGCTGTCGGCAACCGCACGGCCGGGCCGGAGACGCCGATCATCTACATCGACCCGATCGACGGCACGACCAATTACGCCTGGGGCCTCCCGCATTTCGGTATCACGATCTCGATCGCCGAAGGCAGCAGGCAGGTGGTCGGCGTCGTCTATGATGCCATGCAGGACGAGCTCTTCAGCGCCGAGATCGGCGGCGGCGCCTATCTCAATGGCGAGCGCATCCGTTGCGCCGATGTCGGCGACATCGAGAACGTGCTGATCGGCGCCGGCCTGCCCATCCCGGGCCAGGTCAAGGCGGTGGCGGAAGACAGCTATTTCGAAGCCATCAAGCGCCTTATGGCGAATACGGCAGGCGTGCGTCGCCTGGGCTCGGCAGCGCTGTCGATCGCCTATGTCGCCTGCGGTCGGCTGGACGGCTTCTTCGAGGACGGCCTCTCGATCCATGATTTCGGCGCTTCGGCGCTGATGGTCGAAGAGGCCGGCGGGATAGTCACGCGTTTTTCCGGCGCGACAGTCGACGGCGCTGGAGACATCCTAGCCGCCAGCAGGGCGCTGCATCCCTGGCTCAGGGAGGGTTTCCAGATTAGGACATAAGCCGCCGCGGCCGGCGGATTTCCATCTTATGGAAATCGGCGACGTGAGACACTATCTCATGGCAAACAAGGAGACCTCCAATGACCGAAGAACGTGCAGTGCTCGCCGGCGGTTGCTTCTGGGGCATGCAGGACCTCATCCGCCGCTACAAGGGCGTGATCTCGACCCGCGTCGGCTATACCGGCGGCGATGTGCCGAATGCCACCTACCGCAACCACGGTACCCATGCCGAGGCAATCGAGATCATCTTCGACCCCGCCCGGATCAGCTACCGCGAAATCCTTGAATTCTTCTTCCAGATCCATGACCCGACCACGCGCAACCGCCAGGGCAACGACGTCGGCACGAGCTATCGTTCGGCGATTTTCTATGTCAGCCCGGAGCAGGAGCGCGTCGCCAGGGAGACGATCGCCGATGTCGATGCTTCGGGCCTGTGGCCCGGCAAGGTCGTCACCGAAGTTGTGCCGGCCGGCGATTTCTGGGAGGCCGAACCCGAGCACCAGGATTATCTGGAGCGGATCCCTAACGGCTATACCTGCCACTTCGTCCGGCCCGGCTGGAAACTGCCGACCCGCCAGAAGATCGCCTGATACCGCTCATGGATGCCGGGAGGAACTCCGGCATTCTCATCAAGGCGTGAGGGAAGCCCCGGGCGAAGCGGAGCCATTGTCATGGCGTGGGATCGTGCCGACTTTTACGACGCAGAATTGGCACGGCATAATCGGCACCTTCGGGATGCTGCCGATGTCGGCGCGGATGACCGGGTGCTCGATATCGGCTGCGGTGCGGGGCAGACGACGCGTGAAGCCGCCCGCGCCGCGTCTCAAGGAGAAGCGGTCGGTGTGGATATTTCCGTAGAGATGCTCCAGATCGCAAGGCGACGGAGCGCTGCGGAGGGTTTGCGAAATGTGGTGTTCGAGCAGGCAGACGCGCAATTCCACGCCTTTCCGGCTGCCAGTTTCGACCTCTGCATCAGCCGGTTCGGCATGATGTTTTTTGCCGATCCGGCGGCGGCCTTTGCCAATATCGGCCGGGCAATGCGTCCGGGCGCGCGTCTTGTGTGGATGGTGTGGCAAAGCCGAGAGCGTAACGAGTGGTCTGGCGCCATCCGGCAGGCCCTGGCACCGGGAACTGTGGTTTCGGCAGGTGGTCCCGACCCGTTTTCGCTTGGCGATCCTCCCATAGCCAAGGACCTTTTGAGCGCCGCAGGTTTCACGTCGATCGATTTTGCCGACCTGCGAGAGCCTGTCTTCTATGGACCGGACGTCGATGCGGCGTCTGATGCGCTCGCCGGCCTCTATCTGGTGAAGGATGCGCTTGCACACACCGATGAACCGCCTGGCAAACCGCTGCAGCGTCTGCGCGAGTTGCTCGAGGCGCATAGGACGCCGGAGGGAGTGTTTTTCGACTCCCGCGCCTGGATCATCACAGCTCGCCGCGCGGCGGGATAGTATGCAGGCGTATTGCGTCTCAATAGCGCGGTGCGTAGTCGAGGCCGCCGTCGATCCGGGAAGGACGCCCATCCAGGAAAAGCTCGCCGATGCGCGGCGCCGAGCGGGCGATGACCTTGCCGCGGCGGATCACCGCCAGCCGGTTCGGCTTCAGCCGCAGCGCCTCCAGCGTGTCGCGCGCCTGGAGGATGACGAGGTCGGCGTTGCATCCCTTATCCAGGCCGTAGTCTGCAAGTCCCATCGTCTTCGCCGAGTTGACTGTCAGCGCGTCGAAGATCTTCTTCTTATCGTCGATGCCGGCCATCTGCGCGACATGGATCGCCATATGGCCGACCTCCAGCATGTCGCCCGATCCCATCGAATACCACGGATCCATGACGCAATCGTGCCCGAAGGAGACATTCAGCCCCGCATCCATCAATTCCCTCACGCGGGTCATGCCGCGGCGCTTGGGGTAAGTATCGTGCCGGCCCTGTAGCATGATGTTGATCAGTGGATTGGGGATGACGTTGATTTCAGCCTCCGCCATCAGCGGGATGAGCTTAGAGACATAATAATTGTCCATCGAGTGCATCGAGGTCAGATGCGAGCCTGCGACACGTCCCTGCAGGCCGAAGCGGATGGTCTCAGCCGCCAGCGTTTCGATATGGCGCGACAGCGGATCGTCGGTTTCATCGCAATGCATGTCGACCGGCAGGCCGCGATCGGCAGCGATGCGGCAGAGCGCCTCGACCGACGCCGTCCCTTCGCCCATCGTCCGTTCGAAGTGCGGAATGCCGCCGACGATGTCGACGCCCATGTCGAGGGCGCGGTTGAGTGCGTCGATTGCACCCGGCGAACGGTAATAACCGTCCTGCGGAAAGGCGACCAGTTGCAGGTCGATATAGGGCGCGACCCTTTCGCGGACCTCGATCATCGCCTCGACGGTCACCAGCCTGGGATCGCTGGTATCGACATGGCTGCGGATGAAGAGCAGGCCTTGCGTCACCGCCAGATCGCAATAGCGCAGCGCACGATCGACCAGCTCTTCCCTCGTCACGATCGGGCGCAGCTCGCCCCACAGCGCGATACCTTCGAGCAAAGTGCCGGAGACGTTCATGCGCGGCAGGCCGAGCGACAGGGTAGCGTCCATATGAAAATGAGGATCGACGAAAGGCGGGCTGACCAGCCTGCCGGTGGCGTCGATTTCTTCGCCCGCTTGAGCTTGGAGATTACCCTCGACGGCAGCGATCCTGCCGCCCTCAATGCCGATGTCGATGCCGCTGCGGCCATCGGGAAGATTTGCGTTTCGGACGATCAGATCGAACATCGGAGCCTCGTTGGATGTGGACGGTCTCAGCGCTCGCCGCGGCGATAGGGCTGCATGAGCGCCTGCGGAACGCGGGCGCGGCGGGCCATCACGGCAAGCGCGGCAATGGAGAGGATATAGGGCGTCATCAGGAAGAGCTGATAGGGCACGAGCCCGCTCAGCACGGTCTGCAGCCGAAGCTGAAAGGCATCGAAGAAGGCAAAGAGCAGGGCGCCGAAAAGCGCGCGGCCCGGGCGCCAGGAGGCGAAGACAACGAGCGCGATGCAGATCCATCCGCGTCCCTGCACCATGGTCGGGAAGAAGCTGTTGAACGCCGACAATGTCAGGAAAGCACCGCCCATTCCCATCAGCGCGCTGCCGATAATGACTGCGCCGTAACGCACCTTCATCGGGTTGACGCCCTGGGCTTCCGCCGCATGCGGGTTCTCGCCGGTCATGCGGATCGCAAGCCCGACGGGCGTGCGGAAGATGATGTAGGCCATCAAGAGGGCGATCAGCATCGCAAGATAGGTCGGCGCGGTTTGCGTGAAGAAGGCGGGGCCGATAAACGGTAGCGTCGAGAGGCCGGGAATGGCGATCGGCTGGAACGGCGCGATGGTCGGCGGAGTGTTGGCAAGCGGCACGATCAGCCGGAAGACATAATAGCTGAAACTTGACGCAAAGAGCGTGACGCCGAGGCCGGAGACATGCTGGGAGAGGCCGAGCGTCACTGTCAGCCCCGCATGCAGCAGGCCGAAGACGCCGCCGGCTATCGCGGCAATCAGCAGGCCGGTCCAGAGATCGGCGCCATGATAGACGGAAAGCCAGCCGATCATCGCCCCAAAGGTCATGATGCCTTCGATGCCGAGATTGAGCACGCCCGCCCGTTCGCACAGCAGGGCGCCGAGCGTGCCGAAGATCAGCGGCGTGGCGATCCGCAGGATCGCCGCCCAGAGGCCGGCGGAGGCGATAATGTCGAACAATTGCGTCATCGCCGGATCCTGTACTGGGTGAAGAACAACGCGATCAGCATCGTCAACAGCGACAGCGCCACCGTCACATCGGCGATATAGGTCGGAATGCCGAGGCCACGGCTCATGCCGTCGGCGCCGACGAACATGGTGGCCGTAAAAATCGCGGCGAAGACGACTCCGAGCGGATTGAGGTTGGCAAGCATGGCGACGACGATGCCGGCGTAACCGAAACCGGGCGACAGATCGGTCGTCACGTAACCCTTGACGCCCATCACCTCGATTGCGCCGGCGAGCCCCGCAAGCCCGCCGGAGAGACAGGCGACCTTCACCAGCGTTTTGCCGAGGGGCACGCCTGCGAAGACCGCACCGGCAGGATTGAGGCCCGCAGCGCGGGACTGCATGCCGAAGACGGTGCGGGACTGGACGAAATGGACGACGACGGCAAGAGCGATCGCGATCGCAAAGCCGATATGCAGGCGCGATCGGGCGAGCAGTTTCGGCAGCATGGCGTGATCGCTGACGGATTGCGATTGCGGCCATCCGAAGGCGAGCGGATCCTTGAGAACGCCGTCGATCAACATCGAGACGAAAAGCACGGCGATGAAGTTCAGGAGCAGGCTGGTGACGACCTCATCGACGGAAAAGCGCAGCCTGAGCCACAGCGGAACCAGGATCAGCACCATGCCGGCGACGGCGCCGATCAGCAGCAGGAGCGGGATGAGGATGGGCGCGGGGAGATTGCCAAGTAGCTTCGAACTCGCCGCAGCGACGGCGATGGCGCCGAGGTAGAACTGGCCCTCGGCGCCGATATTCCATAGCCGCGCCCGAAAGGCGACGGCGGCCGCAAGCCCGGTCAACATCAGCGGCGTTGCCCGTGTCAGTGTTTCGGTCGCCGAAAGCCGCGAGCCGAAGGCGCCGGTCAGGATGCGCCGGTAGGCATCGAGAACGGGCGCGCCGGCAATCGCGATCAGGATGCCCGCCAGAGCCAGCGCTGCGATGACCGCAACGACAGGCGTGAATATCAGCAGGGAAAGCGGGCGGTGCTCGCGGCGCTCAAATCGCATGGCCGGCCCCTGGAGTTTCCTGCCATTCACCGGCCATCATCAGCCCCAGCCTGCGGGCGTCGGCGTCTTCAGCCTCGACGGGCGGCGACAGGCGGCCGCCGACGATCGCCTGTATGCGGTCTGCAAGTGCGATCACCTCGTCGAGATCCTCCGAGATCAGCAGCACGGCGGTTCCCTGCCGGCGGGCTTCGAGCAGGCGTGCGTGCACGGCGGCGACTGCACCTTCGTCGAGGCCGCGGGCAGGCTGCGCGGCAATCAGGATACGCGGCCGTCGATACAGGCTGCGCCCGAGAATGAGCTTTTGCATATTGCCGCCGGAAAGCAGCCGGGTGCGAATTGCCGGGCTGCCGCCGCGAACGTCGAATCCGTCAATGATCTCCCTCGCGAAAGCCATGCCCGCCTTGCGGTTGACGAGACCACGGCGCGAAAAGGCCGGTGAGGCGATCCGCTCCAGCACGGCGTTTTCCCAGATCGCCATTTCGCCGATCACACCCTCGTGGTTGCGGTCCTCGGGAATGCGGCCGATGCCGGCTTCGACGACATCGGCGACGCCGAGATTGCCGATGGTTTCCCCGAACAGCTTGAGCTCGCCGGCGCTGCGCGCCAGCGTACCCGACAGAACATGCGCCAACGCCGCTTGGCCATTGCCGGAAACGCCGATAATGCCGAGGACCTCTCCCTGATGCAGCCGAAAGCTGATCGATTTCAGCCGGTCGACCCCGCCCGTGCGCACCGTTACACCGGCAGCTTCGAGGACAACGGCGCCGGGTGTCGATGGTTCGCGAACGGGCCGTGTCACGCGGCGTCCGACCATCAATTCGGCAAGCTCCACCTTGCTGGTGTCCGATGCCCTGCGTTCGGCGACCATCTTGCCTCCGCGCAAGACGACGATGCGGTCGGCCGCCGCCATGACCTCATCGAGCTTGTGCGAAATGAAGATCAAGGACAGGCCCTGGCGGGCCATCTCCTTGAGCGTCGTGAACAGTCGCTCGGCCTCGATGTTGGTCAGCACCGCCGTCGGCTCGTCGAGGATCAGGATGCGGGCGTCGTTGTAGAGCGCCTTGAGGATTTCGACCCGCTGCTGCTCGCCGACCGACAGATCGCCAAGGCGGGCTTCCGGATCGACGGTGAGGCCGAAGCGTTCGGAAATCGCCAGGAGCTTCTTGCGCGCCGCCGATGTTGCCGACCGCCAGGACCACAGTTTTTCAGTGCCGGTCATGACATTTTCGAGGACCGTCAGATTGGGGGCGAGCGAAAAATGCTGGTGCACCATGCCGACACCGGCGCGGATCGCCGCGCGTGGCTTTCCCTGCGGCACCTCCGCGCCCTCGATCAGAATTCGCCCGGCGTCCGGCATGTAATGGCCGAAAAGGATGCTCATCAGCGTCGTCTTGCCGGCACCATTCTCGCCGAGCAGGGCCACGATCTCGCCCCTCGCGAGCGTCATGGAAATATCGTCATTGGCGAGATTGTCGCCGAAGCGTTTGCTGACACCGATAATTTCCAGAACAGGCCCGGTCATGTCGCTAATCCTGCGACCGGAAAACGGTGCTGCCATCGCGCGTCGGCCTCCAGGCGTGCCGCCAGCGACAGGAGGCGTGGCTCGTGGCCCATCGGCGCCAGGAGCTGCACCGGCAGCGGCATGGCCTGTGGATCCTGTCCGAAAGGGAGTGTCAAAGCAGGAAAACCCGAAATATTGGCCAGGCAGGCAAGCGGCGCGAATGCCGCCATTCGTTCGAGATGCAAATCCGTGTCGGCATGATCGGACGGAAAGGAGCCGATCGCAAGGGGCGCAGAGGCAAGCATCGGCATCAGGATGCAATCGATCCTGTCGAACAGCGACCAGAGACGATGGCTGACCAGAACGGCGTCGTTCAGCGTGTTCCAGAGCTTGGCCGCCGAAAGCGCCCGTCCGCGCGCCGCGAAAGCCTGCGACAGAGGCTCAGCCCTGCTTTCCTCGAGGGCCGCCGCCTTGATGAGCGCGGAAAGGTTGACGGAAATGATATCAGCAAAGGCGCGGCCGCTGGCGGTGACGCTCCATTCGAAGTCGGCCCAATTCATCGGGACGATCTCGTGTCCATCGATCTCAAGAGTACGCGCCGCATCCTCGACGACAGCAAGCCGATCGCTCTCGGTCGGATAGGCCGGGCCGGTGTCGGTCAACAGACCGATCCGCAAGCGGCCGTTGTCGATATCGGCGGGGGCGGGATCCGGAAGGGGTCCGCGCGAATTGCCGCTCAACCGGTCGAAAATCAGCGCCGTATCCCGCACCGAGCGGCAGACCGCCAGTTCGCTGGCAATACCGGCGAGGTGGTTGCCGAAGGATGGACCGCCGGGAATGGCGCCGCGGGTCGGCTTCAGTCCGACGAGGCCGCAACAGGCGGCCGGCACTCGGATCGAGCCGCCGGCGTCGGTGGCATGGGCGATCGCGACGATGCCGGCCGCAACCGCTGCCGCCGCGCCGCCGGACGAACCGCCGGCGGTGCGCGCCGGATCGAGCGGATTGCGGCAGACCGGTCCAATTGCCGGTTCGCTGGCGAGCGATAGACCGAATTCCGGGCTCGTCGTCAGGCCGAACAGGCAGAAGCCGGCATCGCGAAAGCGGGAAGCGAGATCGGAATCGGTTTCGCCGCCCTTTCTTTCCAACAGGCGTGAACCCGCCGTGACCGGCAGCCCTCGAAAGGGACCGCCAAGATCCTTCGCCAAGGTCGGCACGCCGGCAAAGGGCCGGGCAGAGAAATGATCCGGCGCGCTCCGCCGCTCCCGGTCGCTGGCGTGTGCGTCGGCAAGGCCCATGGCGGCATCGAGATAGGCGATCGCGCCGAGCGACTCACGCCGTGCAGCTCTCTTGAGAGAGGCATGCATCGCTTCCGCAGCGCTCAGGCTGCCGCGCCTGATCGCTGCCGCCAGCTCCGTTGCGTCGCCCTGCATGGACCGAACTACTTCGGCTCGTCCATCATCTTCGGAACTTCGAAGGTGCCGGCCTTGATCTCCGCGCGCTTGGCTTCCATCGCGGCTTCCGCCTCGGCAGGCGCCACGCCCTTGACGAAGACGATATCGCTGCCGCCTTCCTTCATCAGGCCGTAGGACGTGTAGTTCCGGCCCACCGGTTTGCCGGCGGCGACATCGGCGATCGCGGCATTCAGGATCGGACGGAAGTACCACATGGCGTTGGCGAAGACCGTATCCGGATAACGCGGCGTATAATCGATCAGCGAGCCGACCGACCTGATGCCGCGTTCCTTGGCGGCGTCGGCCGTGCCGATGCGTTCGCCGAACAGGATGTCGGCGCCGGCGTCGATCTGGGCAAGGCCGGCTTCACGGGCCTTCGGCGGATCGAAGAAAGTGCCGATGAATGCGACGAGGTGTTTTGCATCAGGGTTGACCGCCTTGACGCCGGCGGCGAAGGCGTTGATCAGCATGTTGACCTCGGGAATCGGAATGGCGCCGACCGAACCGACGATGTTCGACTTGGTCATCTTGCCCGCAAGCATGCCAGCGAGATAGGCGCCGTCGTGATTCCAAGTGCCGAAAACACCGAAATTGTCGCCGGCTTGCTCGCCGCTCGAACCAAGCACGAAAGCGGTATCGGGATAGTCGGCCGCGACCTGACGGGCCTCCTTCTCCACGGCATAGGCCTCGCCGATAATCAGCTTGTTGCCCTGTTCGGCATATTCGCGCATGGCGCGGGGATAATCGGTGCCTGAGACGCCTTCGGAGAAGACATATTCGATGACTCCGTCCTTGGCCGCGTCCTGGAGGGCCTTGTGCAGGCATGAGTTCCAGGCATTTTCAACCGGCGACGCATGGATGCCGGCAACTTTCAGGGGCGCAGCCGCCCTTGCTAGCGGGGCGAAGCCGCTGACGCCAAGCGCAATGCCCGACGCGATCACTGCCCGGCGTGAAATCAACATGTCTTTGGTCATTGATTGTTCCCCTTTTTTACCAGCTGGTTCAAAAATCATAGTAGCGCCTAAAAACGTGTCAAGCAGTCAACCGGCTCAAAAATCAGGCTAATCGGCCGCAGCAGCCTGGCTGAATGAACGAGACGTCCTAGGTCTGCATGCCCGGTGCCGCCGTGCTTCTCGGGCCGGATCTGCAGGGCTTGGCGCGACAACTCCGGCAGGCTATGCATAGAACCGTTGGGTTGGGGAAATTGAAATGGGTGAAGAAGAAGACGCCTCGCGGCGGCCGATCGCGAGCCGGTCGTCGTCCTGGGCGATCGCCCTCGTCCGTCGCCTTCTCGTGCTGTTCGTGCGGATCATGGTCGGCGCCCGAAGCGAGTGGCGGGGCTGTACGCCCGACCTTCGCCGCCGCATCTATTTCGCCAATCACAACAGCCATGTCGATACTGTTGCCGTAATGGCTGCCCTGCCGTGGCCGGTGCGACGGCTGACCCACCCGGTCGCGGCGCGCGATTACTGGGGAACGAGCGCCTTTCGGCGTTTCATTGCCGAGAAAGGCCTGCGCGCCGTCCTGATAGACCGCAAGCCTCTGCCCGACAGCAACCCGCTGGAGCCGGTCGAGCGCCTGCTGGAGGAGGGGTGCTCGGTCCTGATCTTCCCGGAAGGAACGAGAAGCTCCAGCGAGGAGATCGCCCCGTTCCGCAGCGGCATCTATCGTCTTGCCTGTCGTTTCCCCGATGTCGATCTCGTGCCGATCCATCTCGACAATCTTCAGCGCATCCTGCCGAAGGGAAGCTGGCTCATCGTGCCGATCACCTGCACGGCCCGCTTCGGCAAGCCGCTGCGCGTCGAACCGGGCGAAGGAAAGGACGCATTCCTGGCCCGCGCCCGTGCAGCAGTCATCGAGTTAGCGGACGGAAGGCACATCGCATGAGCAGTTTTTTCTCCATCGTGCTTGCCGCAATCCTCGGCCTGCTGGCCGTCGCCTCCGCTATTGGTTTCATCCTTCAGCGGCGCGCGACCGAGCCCGGATCCGTCGCCACCGTGCATAACCTCAATGCCCGCATCCGCTCATGGTGGATCATGGTCGCGATATTCGGCGGTGCGATCCTGCTCGGCGACACCGCTGTGGTCGTCCTGTTCGCATTCCTGTCCTTCATGGCACTGCGCGAATTCTGGACGCTGACACCATCGCGGCGCGGCGATCACCTGGCGCTGTTCCTGTCCTTCTTCGTCGTCCTGCCGGTGCAATATGTGCTGCTCGGGACGCTATGGTACGGCCTCTTTTCGATCTTCATCCCGGTCTATGCATTCCTAATCCTGCCGGCAGTGGCGACCCTGACGGGCGACGTGAACGAATTCCTGGCGCGCACCGCCAGGGTGCAATGGGGATTGATGCTGACGGTCTATTCGATCAGCCATGCCCCCGCGCTCCTGATGCTGGAGACCGGCACGCCGCCCGCCCTGCTGCTCGTCTATCTCGTCATCGTGGTGCAGCTCAGCGACGTCTTCCAGTATGTCTGGGGAAAGCTCTTGGGGAAACACCGCTTCTCGCCGAACATCAGCCCATCGAAGACGCTTGAAGGCCTCTTCGGTGGCGGCGCATCGGCCATCCTTGTGGGAACGCTTCTCTATCGCCTGACGCCGTTCTCGCCTCTGCAGGCCGCAGCCGTCAGCACGGTCATCGTCGTTGCGGGCTTCTTCGGCGGCTTCGTGCTCTCGGCCATCAAGCGCGATCTCAACGCCAAGGACTGGGGTTATGTGATCGAGGGCCATGGCGGGGTGCTCGATCGTCTCGACTCCATCACCTTTGCCGCGCCGCTGTTCTTCCACATCGTCCGCTACTGGTTCACGACATAGACACGAGCTGCGGCCTCGTCAAAACTGTTCGAGATCCTCAAGACATTCTAACAACCGCCGCTGGACATCGCGTTCCTGCCTGGAGATGGCGGTCATCAGCTGACTCATTGTTCCCCTGATTCCATGAAGCTGATCGACTAGATCCATGACGACATCGACGCCGGCTTCGTTGACGCCCATATTGCCCATGAGATCCAGAATTAACCGGGCGCGGGCGACATCGGCATCGCGAAACTGTCGCTTTTCGCCTGAGGTCTCCGGGATCAGCCAACCCTGTTCGATCCAGAAATCGAGCTGGACCACATCGATTTTCAAGTAAAGACGGAACTCATGATCATCCATGATCAGGCCTCCATGTTCTTCCTCGGATCGTATGGATGCGCCGCCGCCCACTCCTTCACCAGGGACGGCAGCCGTTCGTCAGGTTGGTCGGGCAACACGATCTTCAAGGTGACGTAGATGTCGCCATGCCCGCCGCCGCGTTTCGGAACGCCCTTGCCCTTCAGGCGCAGGACTTTCCCGGTGTTCGAATGAGGCGGCAGCGTCAGATTGACTGGGCCGGAAGGCGTGGGGACGCGAAGCTTGCCGCCGAGCACCGCTTCGCTGAGCGAAATCGGCAGCTCGAGGCGGATGTCGTCGCCGTCGCGCGTGAAGAAACGGTGCGGGCGCACATGAATTTCGATGAGCGCATCGCCCGCCGGCCCGCCGCCGATGCCCGGTTCACCCTTGCCGCGCAACCGCAAAGTCTGGCCGTCGCGCGTTCCCGGCGGGATCCCGACCTCGAGCGCGGGGCCATCGGGGAGCTTGACCTCGGTTCTGGTGCCGTTGATGGCCTCGAGAAAATCGACCTCCATGGAGAAGCGCCGGTCCTGGCCCTGGCTGCGCGCCCGGCCGCCGCCGGTACGGCGCGAAAAGAAGCTCGCAAAAATGTCATCGGCATCGCCGAAGTCGGCAAAGCCGGCGCTGTTGCGATAGGGATTATCGGCGCCGCCGGCCGAGGCATAGTCGCGATAATAGTTGCGCTGCGCCCGCTCGGCGCCTGTCATATCGATCTCGCCGCGGTCGAAGCGGCCGCGCTTTTCCTCATCGCTCAAAATCTCGTAGGCGGTCGAAATTTCCTTGAACCTGTCCTCGGCGTGTTTGTCGCCGGGGTTCAGGTCGGGGTGAAGTTTCTTGGCGAGCTTGCGGAACGCGCTCTGAATATCCTTTTGCGTCGCATCCCGCTTCACGCCCAGAAGCTCATAGGGATCCTGGCTCATGTATATCTCCGGTCGGGCAGTGAATACTGCTGGTTGGGTTGGGATTGATATAGGTTGCCAGGCCGCCGCCGGGGAGGGGATGCCCGCAAGCGTCAAAAGCCGGCCGTGTCATGTTCGGCGGAAGCTCGCCAGGATCAGAGCAAAGCGACGTTTTCTGCTTGAGCCGCAGCATCCTCACCGGCATGGTCCAGGCGCCGGTCGATAAGAACAGAGCACGCGGCATGGCGCACCACCTTCTCGACGATCGAGGAGAAGACATAGTCGGTGATATCGGGCACGTGGGATGACAGAAGGATGAGATCGGCAGCTCTCTCCCTAGCGGCCGATACCAGCAGCGCGGCGGCAAGGCCGATGCGAACCTCGATCATCGCCGGGATGTCCAGATCCTTGCACAGTGACGCAAGTTTCCGCTCGGCATCGACGATGGCAGCCGTCTCGAACTCTTCGGGAATGTCGGTCAGGTGGCGGTGCGGGATATTCTCAATGACGTGCACGACGACAATGGTTCCGCCTTCGTCCACCAGCGCCGCAGCCCGGCGCAGCAGGCGGTTTGCCGTCTGTCTGGAGCCCATGCCGATGCCGCAGATGATGGTGCGATACATTGAGATCAATATCCTCGAGGCGAGTCATTTCCGTCATCATAGCGCTATCGACAGCGCCTGCGTTGACTAAAGTCAAGCCGCGCTCTCGGACGATCGAAAGAGGGCGGCAATGGATGATCGCGGTTCAGGACACGAATTCTGCCGCATTGTCGCAGTTGACGGCGACCGGATCGGCGATAGCTCTCATGCGACGCCGTCAAACCGTCGAGGTTCCACATGCCGAACTTTGCTATTATCGGAGCGGGCGCGATGGGAAGCGCTGTCGCCAAACGGTTGATCGACCACGGCGCAACGGTGCTGACCTGTCTGGAAGGGCGGAGCGAGCAGACGATCGCGCGAGCCAAGGCGGCCGGCATGGTGCCGGTAAGCCGCCTTGAGCTGGCCAAGGCCGAGCTGATCCTGTCGATCGTTCCGCCGGCCGAAGCAATCAAGGTCGCCGAACTGATCGCGAACATATCAGCTAAGACGCCGGTGCCGCCCTTCATCGACCTCAATGCCATTGCACCGAAGACGATGCAGGTGCTTGCGGCCCGTTTCGATGGCAGCGGCGTGGCGGTGCTGGACGGCGCCATCATTGGAGGACCGCCGGTTGCCGGAAAATCAGGTCCGAGTATCTATGTCAGCGGCGACAGCGCAGAGCACAGCAGACTGCTCGAAGATTACGGCTTGCAGGTCCGCCGTCTCGATGGACCGCTTGGTGCAGCTTCAGCACTGAAGATGTGTTATGCCGGCATCAACAAGGGATTTATCGGCCTCGGCGCCGCGATGCTTCTCGCCGCTTCCCGCTCGGGCGCTGCCGAAAGCCTGAAGGTCGAACTCGCCGAAAGCCTGCCCGACTTCGACCGCAAGCTGTCGAAATCCATTCCTGACATGTATCCGAAGGCCTATCGTTGGGTTGCCGAAATGCAGGAGATCGCCGATTTCCTCGGTGCGGGCGATCCGGCTGCAGCCATCTTCCAAGCCATGGCGGATGTCTTCTCCAGGCTGGCAGAGGATGTGGAAGGCAGCCGCGCCCTCATCGCGCAGCTGGACGAGATCCTTTGCTCCCACCGAGCATCCGGCGCAATGGTCATGCCATAGCTCATCGCCGCTGCCGGCAACCCGTACCGAGCCGCCTAAACCTTTGCGAAGTCCTCGACCTGCGCGCGGATGGCGACCTCGGTCGGCAGCCGCTCCATCGAACTTGCGCCGTAGAAACCGTTGCATCCCTTGCAACGGGCCAGCACGTAGGCCGCATCCGCGGGCATGGCGATCGGGCCGCCATGGCAGAGCACGATGACGTCGTCGCGTACCGACCTCGCGGCATCAGACCATGCGTTGATTTTCTCCACGCATCCGTCAAGCGTCAGCGCCGTTTCGGCGCCGATCGCGCCTCCCGTGGTCAGGCCGAGGTGGCAGACGACGATATCGGCACCGGCCTTGGTCATGGCGGCGGCGTCATCGCTGCTGAAGACATAGGGTGTCGTCAGCATATCCTTAGCGTGCGCACGGGCGACGATGTCGATTTCCAGCTCAAAGCCCATGCCGGTCTCTTCGAGATTGGCGCGGAACGTTCCGTCGATCAGCCCGACCGTCGGAAAATTCTGGATGCCGGCAAAGCCCATAGCCTTCAATTCGTCGAGGAAGTGATCGGGCAGCATGAACGGATCGGTGCCATTGACGCCGGCAAGCACCGGCGTGTGGCGCACGACCGGCAGCACCTCGCGGCCCATTTCTTTGACGATTTCGTTGGCATTGCCGTAGGCCAACAGGCCGGCCAGCGAGCCACGCCCGGCCATGCGATAACGGCCGGAATTATAGATCACGATCAGGTCGATGCCGCCCGCCTCCTCGCTCTTGGCCGAAAGGCCCGTGCCGGCGCCGCCGCCGATGATCGGCCGGCCCTCGGCGATCTTGCGGCGCAGCTTGTTCAGAATGTCGTTTCTATCGATACGGGACAAAACTCTCTCCTCAGGCAAGGATGTCGTGGAAGCTGGCGACGAGTGCCGCGGCAAATTCCGGACTGTTGATATGGGCATCTATCTCGACGAGGCGTCTGTTTGGCGCGTCGCGCCAGCCGGTCCGGATGGCGGAAAACAGCGCGGCGTCGGCTTCCGGATCGTGGAACGGCTGACCGACGGCGTCGATTGCCGAAACGCCCTGAAGCGGCAGCAGGAAGCGGACCGGGCCCTGCATGCGGTTGAGCCGTTCGACGATGAAAGCGCCGATCCTGCCGTTTTCCTCCGGCGTGGTGCGCATCAGGGTCACCTGCGCATTATGGACGTGAAGCCTGCGGTCGCGGAAAGCCGCCGGCACCGTTTCCCGCGCGCCGAAATTCACCATGTCGACGGCGCCGACCGAGCCGACATAGGGCAGGCCGGTGCGGATGATTGCGCCGAAGCGATCCTCGGTCGCGGGAAAGACGCCGCCGACAAGGAGATCGGGAACCTCGGTCGTCGTCACGTCGATCACGCCCTGCAGCAGACCTGATTCGGCGAGCTTCTCCATCGATTGGCCACCGACGCCGGTCGCATGGAAGACGTAGACTTCATGGGTCTTGCCGAGCATCTCGCGGACCTGGGTCACGCAAGGCGTGGTGACGCCGAACATGGTCATGCCGATGCCCGGTCGATCATCCGTGGAGGCGGGAACGGGGTTGTGGGCCATGCCGGCCGCGGCATTGGCCGCATTCCCGATCACTCTGCGTGAAATCGCATTCAGACCGGCGATGTCGACGACCGAATACATCATGGTCAGATCATTCGGGCCGACATAGGGCGCCACATTGCCTGAGGCCACCGTCGAGACCATCAGTTTCGGCAGGCCGATCGGAAGCGCCCGCATCGCCTCGGTCACCAGCGCAGTATTGCCGGTACCGCCGAGGCCGAGCACAGCGCCGATATCGTTGCGTGATTTCAGGAAACCCGTCAGCGCCTTGGCCATGGCCGACACCGCCGTTCCCCGGTCAGTCTGCCCGAGCACGGCCGCAGCACCATCCGGATGAAATGCCGCGACGTCGCGCGCTGGAATATCGGCGCCCGCACCCTCACCAAGCGTGCCGACATCAATCAGAACGGCCTCGGTTCCGGCTGAAAGAACCACCTCCCTGGCGTAGTTCAGTTCAGCGCCCTTGGTGTCTGAGGTGCCGACGATATAGACCTTTCCCATTGGTTTTCCTCCCCTTTTTGGTCCAGCTCCCGCTGATCTTCCAACGAAATTCCCCGTTGTGTATTTTCCATATTGTATATTATTGCGTATATTGCATACTTAAATCACGAATGCCAGACGGAAGTGGAGACCATGAACGCACCGCGCCACCTGACCCTTCGAGAGCGGATCTACGAGGAAATCGTTCGGCTGATCGTTTCCGGCGAACTGCCGAGCGGCGTCTCCATCGACGAAAAGGAACTGACGGAACGCCTGCAGGTCAGCCGCACGCCATTCCGCGAAGCGATCGGCACGCTTGCCAAGGAAGGGCTGATCGAGATCAAGCCTTATCGCGGCTTCTTCGTACGCAGCTTCACGCCCAAGGAGATCGACGACCTCTACGAGCTGCGCAAGACGCTCGAGTGTTTTGCCGTCGAGCTCGCCGTTCCGCAGATGAGCGACCGGCATATCGCCGGCTTCGAACGTATTCTGGATGAGGCAGTGGCGGCGCTGCGCCGCGGCGACATGGCGACCTACGGCATCCGCGACAAGGAATTCCACGAGACGATTGCCGAGCTTTCGGGAAGCGCCCCGTTGGTCGAAACCTTGGCACGGCTCGCGCTGCAAATCCAGATCTGCCGCTCGATCGCCAATGAGAGCCGCGATCTCGCCGAGCGGGCAGCCGAGGAGCGCGATCAGATCCTGCAGGCTTTCCGGTCGCGCGACATAACCCGCGCCAAGGCGCTGATGCACGCGCATATCAGCGACGTCCAGCAGGCCGTCATGGCACGCTTTCAGAAGGAAAAACGGCGATTTGACGGATGAATGAAGGAGAGGGAGGTCTCCTCTCAACAAGCGAAAAACGTGGCCGAGGAGCGGCCCGGAGGAGGGAACAATGCTGAAATTTCTTGCCCGCGGAACGGCACTGGCAGCGATGATCGCCGCAAGTTCGCCGGCGCATTCCGAGACCCTGAAGATGTGGGGTCCGGAACAGATCACCGAACCACTGGTCGCCCAGTTGTGGAACGGCATCAAGGCCGATTTCGAAAAGGCCAATCCCGGTGTAACCGTCGAATTCATGCCGCCGACCGGCACGATCAGCAACGGCGCGGTGCAGGCGGCGATCCAGTCGGATGCCGGCCCCGATGTAATCCTCACCAATTCGGGCATCGGACGCATCAGCGTCGTCAAGAACGCCAAGCAGGTCATGCCGCTCACCGAACAATATGAAAAGCGCGGCTGGAAGGACGAGATCTATCCGTGGCTCTACACCGAACTGAAGGGCCAGTTCGGCGGCGAAATCTACGAAGTTCCCGATGGGCTCGACGCTCTCGGCATCTGGTACCACAAGGATCTTTTCGAGCAGGCGGGCTGGAAGATCCCGGCGACCTGGGCCGAGTTCGAAACGCTAATGAAGTCGATCGAGCAAAGCGGCCTGCAGCCGATCGCCATCGGTCCGCGCACGCCGGGCAGCGCCGGCCATCTCTTCGGCAATCTGCTGCAATCGGCGAGCGGCAAGGACGTGATCGGCAAGGCGCTGCGCCGCGAGATCGCCTTCGATGATCCTTTGGTCGCCGCCGGCGCCGTCCGGCTGCAGAAGCTAGTCGAGGCGGGCTACATCAAAAAGGAAATGGCGGGTCTCGACCTCGACGGCGCCTCGCGCCTCTGGTTCAACAAGCGCGCCGCCATGTTCGTTGCCGGCCCCTGGTTCACCGCCAATGCCCGTAAGGCCGGCTATGACCTCGCCAACGCCGGTTATGCGCCCATGCCTTCCGACATCAAGGGGGCGGCGATACCGACCGGCGGCGTCGGCTGGAGCTGGCTGGTGCCTGTTAACTCAAAACAGCCGGAGCTTGCGATGAAGTGGATCGACTTCATGCTGTCGGATGCGGTGATGAAGAAACGGGCGCAGGATCCGGCAAGCACGATGATCTATCCGCGCGAAATCCCCGGCGTAGAATCACCGACCCCTGTTCTCAAAGACATCTTCGCGGCTGCCGCCGGTGGTGTCGGCTACAATCCGAGCGTCTATCTGCCCGGCCCCGTACTCGACACCTACTTCCAGGTCATCCAGGGTCTCATCTCCGGCCAGATCGGCGGCGAGGACGGCATGAAGCAGATCCAGGCGAAGATGACAGAGGCGAAATAGTGGCCATTCCAGAAACGCCGGGAAGCAAGGCCGTGGCTCCTCTCAGGACTGCACCTGCCATGGCGGGGCATACGGGCGGCAACCCCGCCCGTATGTCCAAACGCCGGACGGCAGGCTCGGCTTGGCCCGATACCGGCACCGCATTCTGGCTGATGGCGCCGGCGCTCGCGCTCTATGCCGTCTTCACGCTGCTGCCGATCGCTGCCACCTTCTGGCTGAGCTTCAACAGCTCCGCCGGCTTCAACACGTCCGCGAGCTTCGTCGGTGTCGACAACTACGCCAAGGCGGCGCAGGATCCGATCGTCTGGAAGAGCCTCGGCCATACCTTCATCTGGCTGGCCTACCACGTGGTGATGGCAGGCGGGCTCGGCCTTCTGCTGGCGCTTGCGGTCAGCAGGCTCAAGGTCACGCAGGTCTTCTTCCGCACCGCTTTCTTCCTGCCGCATCTGGTTTCGCTCGCCGTCGTCGGCGTCATCTGGGCCAATATCTACGATCCGTTTTTCGGCCTGCTGAACACGGCCCTGACACGGGTCGGGCTCGGCGCCTTCACGCAGGGCTGGCTTTCCGATCCCGCGCTGGTGCTGTTCTCCGTCAATGTCGCAAGCTCGTGGCAGGGTTTTGGCCTTTACATGCTGCTCTTCATCGCCGGCCTGCAGAATATCGACCACTCGCTCTATGACGCGGCCGAAGTGGACGGCGCCAACGCGTTCCAGAAGCTGATCTATGTAACGCTGCCGGGGCTTCGCGAGGTGACGACCTTCGTCGTCTCGCTGGCAATGATCAACGGCCTGAAGGGCTTCGCCACGGTCTTCGTCATGACCAATGGCGGGCCATTCTATCAGAGCGAGCTGATCACGACCTATATCTACCGGCTTGCCTTCCAGTCCCAGGATCACGGGCTTGCGGCGGTGCTTTGCATCCTGCTCAGCCTGCTTGCGATTGCCATTACCCTCGTCTTCAACCGCTGGCGCGCGAGGCTTTCCCAATGAGTGTGCGCAATCGCGAATGGCCGGTGGCGCTGGCGCTCACCCCGGTCTTGATCCTGATCCTCGCCCCCTTCGTCTGGCTGCTGATATCGAGCTTCAAGACCGAGGCCGAGATCGGCCAGGCCGATCCCTTTGCCTGGCCCGCCGACCTGATGTGGCGCAATTATCTCGACGCCTGGCAAATTGGCGGCTTCGGCGAGCTCGTCGGCAACAGCCTTATCAACGTCGTCGGCGTCGTCCTTCTGTCGCTCGTCACCTGCGCGCCGGCCGGCTATGCGCTTGCCAAGATCCGATTCCCCGGCCGGGAATGGCTGTTCTACGCCTTCATCCTCGGGCTGACCGTGCCGGTCCAGGCGATCGTCATCCCGCTCTACCAGGTGCTCTTCGGGCTGAACCTCGTCAACACGCTTGCTGGTATCGTACTGGTGCAGGTCAGCAGCGGCATTCCCTTCGGCATTTTCCTGATGCGCAGCTTCTTCATCGGCGTGCCGGACGATCTGATCGAAGCCGCCAAGATCGATGGCGCCTCGCATTTTCAGATCCTCACCAAGGTCTTTCTGCCGATCTCGACGCCGGCGGTCCAAGCGCTCGTCATCATCAGCGCTCTCTCCACCTGGAACGATTTCTTCCTCCCGCTGATCGTGCTGATCAGCCCCGAAGTGCAGACGCTGCCGCTCGGGCTGGTGCGTTTCGCCAGCACCTATGCTTCCGACTACCGCCTGGTCTTTTCGGGAACGGTCATTTCGTTCCTGCCGATCATTCTTCTCTACATCCTGATGCAGCGCCGTTTCACCGAGGGCCTGACGCAGGGAGCAATCAAGGGCTGACTATGTCGCACCACGTCCAGCGGGAAATCCGCTACAATTTCGAATTCGATCACCGCATCAAGGCCTGCTTCATCGGCGCCGGCGGCCATGCCTACCGCAATGTCTATCCGGCGCTGCGCTATGCGCCCGTGGACCTCGCCGGCATCTGCGATCTCGATATCGGCCGCGCCGAGAAATTCGCCAAACTCTTCGGCGCCGGCAAAGCCTATACCGACCATCGCGAGATGCTCATGCGGGAAAAGCCGGACCTGGTCTTCCTCGTCACCGCCTATCATCCCGACGGCCGGGTGCAGGCGACCGACCTTGCGCTCGACGCACTTGCCTCGGGCGCCCACGTCTGGATGGAAAAGCCGACAGCGGCGAGTCTCGAGGATATCGAAAGGCTGCAGGCGGCAAGTGCGGCGGCCGGACGCATGGTGATGACCGGTCTCAAGAAGACCTTTTTCCCCACGATCGAGAAGCTCAAGGACCTGATCGGCTCGCCCGGTTTCGGCAGGCTGACCTCGATCAACGTCCGTTATCCCCAGAGCCTGCCGAGACCGGAAGACCGCGCCGATCTCGTCAGGATGCAGAGTTTCCTCGACCATATCTACCATCCGGGCGCGATCCTCAATTTCCTCGGCGGCGAGATCGAGCGCGCGGGCTATGAATGGGAGCCGCTGACGGGCGCGAGCGTCACCAGCCTGCGCTTCCGCTCCGGCGCGATCGGCACGCTGCATTTTGCCGCCGGCCAATCGGGCGGCAGCATTTTTGAACGGGTCGAGATCGTCGGGGAAGGCGCCAACGCCATTGTCGAGAACGGCAGCCGATTGACTTATTTCCGCAAGGCGGACCTGCCGTCCTATGGCCGCGCCGCAAGCTTCATCCAGCCGGACGAGAATGCGGCGCTGTTCTATGAGCCCGAACATTCGCTCGGCCAGCTCTATAACAACAACCTCTTCTATCTCGGCTATGTGCCCGAAATCCTGCACCTGACCGACGCGATCCTTGCCGGCGCGCAGATAACAAGGGGCACGCTCGAAATCGCTCGCGAGATCATGAAGCTCTTCGAATTCTACAGACGCACGGATGCCGGCGTCACTTCTTATCTTTGACCGGAGGCGCAGTCTTGAACGAGACCGACATCATTTTCAGGAAAGCCGGCGGCGAATTCATGCCGACCTCCTGGGGCGAACTCAACTGGAAGATCACCGGCGACGGCACACCCGGCGCCGAGATGACCTTCGGCACCTGCCGCATCAATCCCGGCGAGCGCAACCAGCTGCACTCGCATCCCGATTGCGAGGAGATTCTCTACGTCGTCTCCGGCAGCTGCGAACACAAGCTTGGCGACGCCCTTTATCGGCTCGAAGCCGGCGATGCGATCCGCATTCCCCGCAATGTCAGGCACTGGGCGCGCGCGCTCGGCAGCGAACCGCTCTTTGCCCTGATCATGTTTTCCTCCGGCACCAGGACGGCGGTCAACCATGAAGGCGAGGGGGCGGCCTGAACCGGCCGTTTTCCGCAACTTTGCCAAGCTCTGACGTTTGCGTGAAACCATTCCGATAGCTGTGACAAACCCTCATCTCCTCTGCTATGTCAGGAAAAATGCGGCGACCCAACAGGCGTCGCGCTCTGTCCGATCAATGCCAGGAGTTTGAAAGATGAGCGGTACCTCCGACTATATCCCCCCGAAAGTCTGGACCTGGAACAAGGCGAATGGCGGCCAATTCGCCAATATCAATCGTCCGATAGCGGGACCGACACATGAGAAGGAGCTTCCGATCGGCCGCCACCCGCTGCAGCTCTATTCGCTCGGCACGCCGAACGGCCAGAAGGTCACGATCATGCTCGAGGAGCTGTTGGCGCTCGGCCATAGCGGCGCGGAGTATGACGCCTGGCTGATCAAGATCGGCGAGGGAGACCAGTTCGGCAGCGGCTTTGTCGCCGTCAATCCCAACTCCAAGATTCCGGCTTTGATGGACCGCAGTGGTCCGAAGCCGATCCGCGTCTTCGAATCCGGCGCCATCCTCACCTATCTCGCCGAGAAATTCGGCGCTTTCCTGCCGACCGAGCCGGGTGAGCGCGCCGAATGCCTGTCATGGCTGTTCTGGCAGATGGGAAGCGCGCCCTATCTCGGCGGCGGCTTCGGCCATTTCTACGCCTATGCGCCTGTCAAGATCGAATATGCGATCGATCGCTTCGCCATGGAAGTGAAGCGTCAGCTCGACGTGCTCGATCGCCGCCTTGCCGAAAGCGAATATGTGGCAGGCAGCCAATACACGATCGCCGATATTGCCATCTGGCCATGGTACGGCGGCCTGGTGAAGGGCTGGAGCTACGGGGCGGCCGAATTCCTGCAGGTCGAGGACTATAAGAACGTGCTGCGCTGGGCCGACACTATCTATAGCCGGCCCGCCGTGCAGCGCGGCCGCATGGTCAACCGCCTCTCCGGCGACCCGTCGAGCCAGTTGCACGAGCGTCACGACGCCAGCGACTTCGAAACCAGGACGCAGGACAAGCTCGCGGCAGCCGAATAAGCAAGCCGATCATTCACTTGTCGCGGCAATGAACGAGGCTCCGCGGCCCTAAAGGCGGCGGAGCCTTTGCATGCTGCACGAACTCAGTTCTTGACCGTGTCTTCCAGAAAGAAGCGGCCGAGCGGGTTCTGGTGGAAGTTCTCGATATTCTTGCGCGAGACGTTGATGTAAGGGCTATAATAGAGGTCAATCCAGTTGACGTCGTCCTTGGCCATTTTCTGCAGATTTACATACATCTGTTCGCGCTTCTCGGGATCGAGCTCGAGACGCGCCTTGGCGACCAGTTCCTTCACTGCCTCGTTCTTGTAATTGGTCAAATAGTTGTTGTTGGAATCATGGCCGAGGACGAAGGTGGTCTTCTGGTCCGGGTCGAGAATATCGTTGGTCCAGTAGTTAACTGAGATGTCATAATCGCCGGCAACGAGCATATCCCATTCCTGGCTGGGATCGACCTTCTGTAGATTGGCGGTGATGCCGGCCTTCTGTAGCTGCTGCTGGACCAAGACGGCCGTCTGCTCATCGACTTCGTCGCCGGCACGCACCACGTAATTCAGCGTCAGGTCGGAGGCTCCGGCAGCCGCCAGCAGCTCCTTCGCCTTTGCGGGATCATAGGGCCGCTGCAGGTTGTCGGCGTAGTAATAAAGCGCACCCTTCGGAATGTAGGAATTGGCGACGGTGCCCTGGCCGAAGGTGACGGTGTCGACGATCGCCTTCTTGTCGATCGCAAGGTCCAAGGCCTGGCGAACTTCCTTCTTGCCGAGCGCGCCATGCGCGTGATTGATCAGCAGATGGTCCTCGCGTGTCGATGCGTCGATGGCGACATTCAGATTCGGATCCTTCTTCAGCTCTTCCACGCGGGAGAAGGGCACGAAAATCGCAGCGTCGAGCTCGCCGGCCTGAACGTTCAGCATGCGGGTATTGTCGTCGGGCACCGAAATCCACTCGACGCCGTCGAGCTTGACGCGGTCGGCTTCCCAGAAATTCGGGTTTTTCTTGAGGATGACGCGGTCGCCGCGCCGCCATTCGTCAACCACGAAGGCACCGGATGCGATCGGCTTCTCGCCATAAGCATCGGGTCCCAGCGATTCCATGCCCTTCTTGGAAATGACCGAGGCATTGGGCAGCGCGAGCGTCGAGAGGAAAGGCGCGGACGGGTTCTTGAGCTTGATCGTCAGCGTATGCGCGTCGGTTGCGACCGCCGTGTCGATCACCTTGTAGGAATCGCTCCAGAGCGAGGCAGGGTCGTCACGGATGCGCAGCAGGCTGTAGGCCGCGTCTTCCGCCGTCAGTGGCGAACCGTCGGAAAATTTCGTGTCGCGGATCTTGAGCGTATAGGTCAGCCCGTCATCCGAGGCGGTCCAGCTTTCGGCAAGGCCCGGCTCCAGCTTGGTGCCTGTCTTGTCGACGCGGATCAGCACATCGTAGACATTCGAGAACACCCAGTTGTCGATGTTCTGGGCCGTCTTGATCGGATCGAATGTCGTCGAATCCTCGCGGCGTCCGATTGTGAGCACACCGGCGGCCTCGGCATAGCTCGCACTCAGCGTCAGGCCTGCGAGCATGGCGGCAAGCCCGATTGATTTCCACCTGTTTGTCATCAGTTCGTTCCCTTCTTTGTTATGACATTCGTTTGATCGACATGGATTGCGGTTCGTTCCAGCGGCCGGTGCCTTGCAGCAGCGGCTTGTCGGGATCGATCTCGGGAATGGCGGCGATCAGCGCCGCGGTGTAGGCATGCTTCGGCCGCGCGAAGACCTCCTCGGTGCGGCCCTCCTCGACGATCTCGCCGCGATACATCACCACGACGCGTTCGCAGAGATTGCGCACGATCGCGAGATCGTGGGCGATGAAGATCAGCGTGAGGTTCATCGTCGCGGTGAGTTGGCGGAAAAGCTCGATGATCTGCGACTGGATGGTGACGTCGAGGGCGGCCACGCATTCGTCGGCGATGATCAGCTTCGGCTCGACGGCGAGCGCGCGGGCAATGCCGGCGCGCTGGCACTGGCCGCCGCTCATGCTGCGCGGCTTACGCTCGGCGAATTCGCGCTCGAGGCCGACAAGATCGAGCAACTCGCCGATCCGCGGCGCAATATCGGCGGCGGCGACCTTCCCCTGAACCTTCAGTACTTCGGCAAGCATCTGGCCGATTGTCAGCCGCGGGTTCAGTGCATTGTAGGGGTCCTGGAACACCATCGCCGTTTCGCGCCTGAGCTTTGCCAGGCCCGCGCTGCGCTGCTGCGCCAGGTCGATACCGTCGAAAGTGACGTGGCCGGCAGACAGCGGCGTCAGCCCGAGGACGGCGCGAGCAAGCGTACTCTTGCCGCTGCCGGATTCACCGACGATGCCGATAGTCTCGCCTGGCATGATCCTCAGGCTGACGCCGGCAACGGCGCTGATCGTCTTGGCACTGCCGGGGAGCAAACTGCCCCCCGCTGTGAAGCGGACGTGGAGATCGTCGATTTCGAGCAATGCTCTGCTCGGCTGGCGAGCCTCGGCCTGCGGAGCGGCCGTCTCGCCTGTCATGGAGGGGTGGCTGTCGATCAAGTTGATCGTGTATGGATGCTGCGGCCGCGCAAGGATCGTCCGCTTCGGCCCCTCTTCGACAAGCTTGCCGCCACGCATCACGGCGATGCGGTCGCAGGTCTGGGCGACGATGCCGAGATCGTGGGTGATGAGAATGATCGACAGGCCGCGCCGGTCGCGAATGTCGATCAGCAGCCGCAGGATCTGTGCCTGGATGGTGACGTCGAGCGCGGTCGTCGGCTCGTCGGCGATCAGGATCTTCGGGTTGCAGGACAGGGCGACACCGATCATCGCCCGCTGGCGCATGCCGCCGGAAAATTCATGCGGATAGCTGTCGTACTGACGGCCGGGTTCTGGAAAACCGACCTGCGTGAGAATCTCCACCGCTTCTGCGCGAGCCTCGCGGGCGCCGAGGCCCTGATGGTAGCGGATGCCCTCGGCGATCTGGTCACCGATCCGCATGACCGGATCGAGATGGCTGGCCGGGTTCTGGAAGATCATGCCGATCTCGCCGCCACGCACCTTCAGCATCTCGCCATCGTCGACCCGCGTCAGGTCACGCCCCTCGAGCAGCACGGAACCGCTCTCAATCTTCAGCAGCGAGGAGGGCAGCAGGCGCACCAGCGAGCGGCAGAACAGGCTCTTGCCCGAGCCGCTCTCGCCGACGAGGCCGAGAATTTCACCGCGGCCGAGGTCGAGCGAGACCGCATCGAGCAGCGTGCGCGGACCGGAATCGAGATGCGCCCTGACTGTGAGATCGCGGACGGACAGTACGGAGCCGCTCATTCGTGTACTCCCAGCAATTCGCCGAGCGCATCGCCGAGCATGCTGAAGCCAAAGGCGAGGCAGACGATGGAGAGGCCGGGAAACAGGGTGATCCACCAAGCCGTGGTGATGAAGCTCTGCCCTTCCGCGACCATGACACCCCATTCGGCGATCGGCGGCTGGACGCCGAGGCCGAGATAGCTGACGGCCGCGCCGCTCAGCAGCACCAGCGTCGCATCGGACATCGAAAAGACGATCGAGCCGGCAATGGCGTTCGGCAGCAAGTGCCGGAACATGATGCGCCTGCGGCTGAAGCCGAGGCTGACGGCGGCAACGGCGTAATCGCTGCCCTTCAGCACCAGCATCTGCGCCCGGATCAGTCTCGCATAGGAGACCCAGCCAACCAGCGCCATGGCGATGTAGAAGCTGCCGAGCCCGGGGCCAAGGATGGCGATGATCGACAGCATCAGCACGAGAAAGGGAAAGGCAAGAATGATATCGACCAGACGCATGAACAGCGCATCCACGATCCCGCCGAAGAAGCCGGCGATCGTGCCGACCGTCGTGCCGATGACGAAGGGGAAGACGACGCCGATCAGCGCCATCTGCAGATCGATGCGCGCACCCCAGATGACGCGGGAAAGGATGTCACGGCCGAAATTGTCGGTGCCGAAGGGGTGAAGCAGCGAAGGCGCCTGCAGGCGCACCTCGGCATTCTGCATGATCGGGTCATAGGGCGCGATAAGAGGCGCCGTAAGCGCCAGCAGGATGAAGAACAGCAGCACACCGGCGCCGACGGCAAGCATCGGCCGCCGGCCGCGAAGGCGGCGCGAGCCAAGGGACGCGGGTGATGTCGCCTCGATGCTCATAGCTTCACCCTCGGATCGACGGCAACGGTGACGATATCGGCGACGAAGTTGATGAGCACGGTGGCGCAGGCAAAGACCATGGCGACACCCTGCACCACCATGTAATCGCGCGAGAATATGGCTCTGACCAGCAGCTGGCCCATGCCGGGCAGCGCAAAGACGCTCTCGACCACAACCGTGCCTCCGATCAGCCAGCCGATGTTGACGGCGAGCAGATTGATCGTCGGCACCAGCGAATTCGGCAGCACGTGCCGCCAGAAGACGATGCCTTCGGGCATGCCGCGGGCGCGCGCCGCCGTCGCGACATCCGATTTCAGCGCCTCAATCATTGCCGCCCGCAGGCTGCGCGTCAGCACGGTCGAGAGCGACAGCGCGACCGTCAGGCTCGGCAGCACAAGATGCGCAAGTTTGTCGCCGATGGCCACGCCGTAGCCCGAAACCGGCAGCAGGCCGAGCTCGACGCTGAACAGGATGATCAGCATCAGCCCCAGCCAGAAGGGTGGAAAGCCGATGCCGAAGGTCGAGACGATGCGCACCACATGGTCCGGCGCACGACCGGCATTGCGCGCGGCGATTGCCGCCATCGGTACCGCGATCAGCACCGACAGGATGACGCTGGCGGCCACGAGCGCGAGCGTCGGCTCGATGCGGGTCGCGATCAGTTTTAGCACGTCGATCTTGTAGAGGATCGATTTGCCCATCTCGCCATTGGCAAGGTTCTTGAGAAAATAGACATATTGCAGCCACATCGGCTGGTCGAGGCCGTATTGGGCACGGATATTGGCAAGTGCCTCAGGCGTCGCCCGCGTGCCGAGGATATTGCGTGCGGGATCGCCAGGGATCAGCCGAACCAGAATGAAGGTGATGACGCTGATGCCGAAAATGACCGGCAGGAACTGCAGCGGTCGGGTCAGAACGAATTTATAGCGATGCATGACGGCGCTCGCCCCTCTGTCTTCGTCCGGTTTGAGCCGCTTTCATTTGCATCAGGCTGCCTTGTGCCGGTCGAGGAAATCGAGAAGCGCCGGATAATAGTCCCCTGGGTTCTCGTAGAAGGGCATGTGGCTGGCATTGGCGAACACCCGGAGCTCGGCATTTGGCAGCGCCAGCTTCATCCTCAGCGCGCAGGCCGGCGTCAACTCATCATGCTCTCCCGTGGTGATCAGCACGGGCAGCGTCAGCCGCGGCAGATCCGGGATGCGGTTCCAATCCTTGAGGTTGCCGATGTAAAGAAACTCGTTCGGGCCCTGCATCGTCGCATAAGGCGCCATGTTCCAGTCGTCGAGCGATCGGCGTATCGGCGCCGGCCATTCGGCGAGGCGGCAGACATGGCGGTAGTTAAGGATAGTGATGGCGGCGAGATATTCCGGATGATCGTACGTGCCCTGCGCCTCGTGCTTCTGCATCATCGACACTGTTTCGGGTCCGAGCGCTGCGCGCAATCGTTCCAATTCCGAGATTAGATGCGGCATGTCGGCGACGGTATCCTCGAGGATCAGCGTCTTGAGGTTTTCGGGATAGGTCAGCGCATAGTCGATCGCCAGCCACCCGCCCCAGGAATGGCCGAGCATGTGGACCTTTCCGAGCCCGAGCGCCTTGCGCACCGTCTCGGTTTCCTCGACATAGCGGCCGATCGTCCAGAGCGACAGATCGTCCGGCCGGTCGGAGGCGCCGGTGCCGAGCTGGTCGAAGGCGACGACGCGGTAGCCCTTGTCGATCAGACAGGAGTGGGCCTCGCGCAGGTAATCACAGGGCAGACCCGGACCGCCGTTCAGACAGAACACCGTCTCGTTGCCGGTTCCGAAGCTATAGGCGACGACGCGATAGCCACCGACATCGATCTCAAATCGCGCGTCCGGCTGTATTTCACGCCACATTGATTGCTCCAGCAGAAATTTCCCTTGCTCAATATTTGGGCATGGTTAATTTTTTACCGGAAATCGCGTTCTATGCCAGCTATAAGAAGTGATAGGGTGGGGCGCACACCGAACCGGGGAACTGCTCATGCTTGATGATATCGGAACGATCAGACGGCAGTTTACAGCGCATGAAACGCTGGACGGGCGGATCGACCAGGCCTTCGAGGCGATGAAGCAGCTGGGCTTCGAGGCGCTGATCTACGATTATACGCCGGTGCCCTACGATCTCGACGGCGCGATCATGTTCCCGTCGCTGCTGAAGCTCCGGAACATCGCCGACGACATGCACGACTACTGGTTCGATCGCGGTTATTTCCGCATCGACCCGGTCCAGCAGGTGGCGCTGCGCAGCAGCGCGCCGTTCTTCTGGAATTACGACACGAATGCCGACACGCTGATCAACCGCTTCATGAGCGACGACACCGCACCGGTGACGCGCTATCTGCGCGAACGCGACATGTCGACCGGTGTCACCGTGCCGGTCCATATGCCGGGAGGCGATTATGCGACGGTCACCGGCATCCGTTTCCGCGGCGACCGCGATTTCGAACGGCATGCGTTGCGCGCTATCGCTGACTTCAACCTGCTTGCCCACGTCTTCCATGAGACCGCCTATTCGCTTTTCGACACCAAGGCTCGAAGCGTCGGCAGCATCCGCCTGACCGAGCGGGAGCGCGAATGCCTGCGCCATTCGGCGGAAGGCTATTCCGCCAAGGAAATCTCGCGCATCATCGGCCGTTCCGTCCCGACCGTGGTCATGCATCTCAACGCCGCGGCCAAAAAACTCGGCGCCCGCAATCGTACGCAGGCCGTCGTACGCGCCACCCATTACCGTCTGCTCGACGAGCGTGGCCGATCATTGCCACCCTATAACTTGTGATAGCTGCCTTCGCCGCTGACGCCACGTTATGGTTTCCAAACTTTCGAGGATTGGAGATGCCGGTGGCCGAAGTCGCAACAAGTGAAGCCTATCTGCCCTTTCGCGACTACCGCACCTGGTATCGCATCACCGGTTCTCTCCAGAGTGACAAGCTGCCGCTCGTCGTCGCCCACGGAGGGCCCGGCTGCACGCATGACTACGTCGATTCCTTCAAGGAAATCAGCGCCCTCGACGGCCGGCCGGTCATCCATTACGACCAGCTCGGCAACGGCAATTCCACCCGCCTTCCGGACAAAGGGCCGGATTTCTGGACGGTCGGCCTCTTCCTCGAAGAGCTCGACGCGCTGCTTGCCCATCTCGGCATCCAACATCGTTACGCCTTCCTGGGCCAGTCCTGGGGCGGCATGCTCGGCGCCGAACATGCGGTACGCCGGCCGCAGGGTCTGAAGGCGCTTGTCATCGCCAACTCGCCGGCCAACATGCACACCTGGGTTGCCGAGGCCAACCGGCTGCGGCAGGAACTGCCGGAAGAAGTCCAGGGCACGCTGCTGAAGCACGAACGGGCAGGAAGCCTTGCCGATCCGGACTATATCGCCGCCTCCCGCATCTTCTATGATCGCCATGTCTGCCGCGTGGCGCCATGGCCGCCTGAAGTGGCGCGGACCTTCGCCATCATGGACGAAGACAACACCGTCTATCGCAACATGAACGGCCCGACCGAATTCCACGTCATCGGAACGATGAAGGATTGGACGATCGAAGACAGGCTCGACCGCATCGAAGCACCGACGCTGCTGATCTCGGGCAAATATGACGAGGCGACGCCCCTCGTCGTCAGGCCCTATCTCGAACGCGTCCCCGGCTGCGAATGGGTGCTCTTCGAAAACTCCAGCCACATGCCGCATGTCGAGGAAAAGCAGCTTTGCCTGGCGACCGTTTCCCGCTTCCTGTCGCGGCATGACTGAGAACTGCACCATAACGATCGCCTATCGGCGAACCAGCCATTTCTTGGCGACCCGGCAGGCCATTGTATAGCCGGATCAAACGCACCACCTGAGCGAGCAGATGGCTGTCCGCTGCCCCAGGCCATAATCCGACGCGAGCCAGGTCAGCATTTCGCTGCTCGCAATCGAGCGACAACAGACCCGCACAAGCTTCAATTGGAAGGATCTGCAATGGGGTGGTTTGAGATGGACCATTCCGATCTAAAACCGCTTCCGAAAGATGCAAACTAGCCCGATGATCAATACAAGCTTCGAGGAGTCCTGCGCGCGGATTCGTCGTATAATCGTCGACACCGCGTTTCGGTGCGGACAGTCCGCGCATATCGGCGGCAGCCTGAGCATGGTAGAATTGCTGAATACGCTCTTCAGCGACGTGCTTACGCATCGCCCCCATCAACCTCAATGGGACGGCCGCGACATCTTCATTCTTAGCAAGGGCCATGCAGTGCTCGGCTATCTCGCGGTGCTGCATCACTTCGGATACTTCGATGCCGAAAAGCTTGCGACCTTTCAGACGAACGGCAGCGATTTGATCGCTCACCCGGTAAAGAATGTCGCGCTCGGCATCGAAAGCTCCAACGGCAGCTTGGGCCAGGGTCTTGCCTATGGCATGGGCGTCGCTCTTGGCATGCGCAAGCGCAAACAAGACCGTCGTGTTTATGTGCTTCTCGGCGACGGCGAGTGCAATGAAGGATCCGTCTGGGAGAGCGCCGCTTCCGCCTCGGAAATGGGCGTCGGCAACCTCACCGCGATCATTGATGAGAACGGGTTCCGCAACGACGGGCCGAATGTCACCTATACCAATAGAATTGCATTGACGAACATCTGGAGAGCTTTCGGCTGGAACGTCATCGATGTCGATGGCCACGATCACCCGCAGATCCTGTCGGCCCTCCAGCAGGCAAAGCAGGTCGCGGATATGCCGACCGCCATCGTCGCGCGTACCGTGAAGGGCAGGGGATTTCCATTCATGGAGAACAACAACGAGTGGCATCACAATCGCATCACGGGAACCATCTATGAAGAGTGCCTGAAGGCGCTCGGCGAGAGCACCGGGCCGGAGCTGGAAACGGAAGGAAAATTCCGTGGTTGAGCTGTTGAGCCGCAATGCACGCACATGGTCACGCCTCGGGCCGCGGGCCGTTTATGGCCAGGCGCTGGCAGCGCTTGCGACCGAAAACGAGAACATTATCGCCATGAGCGCCGATCTCGGCCGGTCTTCCGGTCTTGACCGCTTCTCCAAGGAATATCCGGACCAGTTCCTGAATACCGGCATTGCCGAGCAGAACATGGTGGGCTGCGCTGCCGGTCTCGCTCGCATGGGGTTCGATGTGTTCGCCTCGACTTTTGCGCCCTTTGCTTCAATGCGGGCAAGCGAACAGGTACGCATGAACATGGGTTATATGGGCGAGCCGGTGAAGCTCGTTGCACTTGGCAGCGGTCTGGCGATGGCTTATCTCGGCAACTCCCATTTCGGCCTGGAGGATGTCGCGGTCATGCGCACTGTGCCGGGCCTGACGATCATATCGCCTGCCGACTGCTCGGAAATTTACAAGACGTTGGAGGCTTGCGTCGGCTTCGACCAACCGGTCTATATCCGCCTGACCGGCACGCCCAATGCGCCGGTCGTCTATACGGAAGACTACACGTTCGAAATCGGCAAGGCCGTCTGGCTGACGCCACCACGGGAGGTGATGCTGATCTCGAGCGGCACCACGGTCGGGCATTGCCTTCTGGCCGCTGAAAAGCTGAAAGAAGCCGGTCTGGATGTCGGCGTCCTCAACATGCATACGATCAAGCCGCTGGATGCGGTCGCACTGGCTGACGTCGCCCGCCATGCCAGCACGGTTTTCGTCCTCGAGGAGCACACAACGGTCGGCGGTCTCGGCAGCGCAATTCTTGATCACTACAATGCCTTAGGAATGCCGTTTCCGCGCATCGTCACGCACGGCATTCCGGATCGGTTCGTCGAAGCTGGCGACTATGCCTTCATGCTGAAGGCTGCGCGCTTGGATGGCGAGGGTATCGCCGGTTTCGTGCAGGAAAAGTTACTGCAACAGGCAATCGAAGCATGAGTCTGGATCATTGGTACATCTACGGGGCAGGGGGCCTCGGCATTGAAACCATGGACATACTGCAATCGGCAATCCGTCGAGGCCTGCTGAATCCTCACCATTGTGCGTTCATCGTCGATCATCCGACGGCGACGGAAGTGCTCGGGTTTCCTGTCGTCGCCGTGGGCAATCACGTTCCCGGCGCCAAGGTGACGATCGCAGTCGGTGAACCTTTTGCCCGGAAAGCTCTCCTCGAGAAGGCGGAAGTGTTGGGCCTCGTGCTTCACTCGATCTTCTCACCCCATTCCTTCATTTCCGAGTATGCGGAGATTGCCGACGGCGTGATCGTCGCGCCGCATGTCTCCATTCAGGCGACGGCAAAGATCGGCCGAAACGTTGCCGTCAATACGGCTTCGATCCTTGGCCACGATGTTGTGGTAGAAGAAAACTGCGTCGTCTCATCCATGGTCAATCTGGGCGGCGGCACGCAAGTCGGGACGCTGAGTTATCTAGGCATGGGCGCACTCGTCAAGGAACGCGTGCAGATCGGACACTCTTCGATTGTCGGCATGGGCTCGGTTGTGCACACCGACATTCCGGATGAAGTCATTGCGCTGGGCAATCCCGCACGCGTCGTTCGCAGGAACGAAGATAAAAAAGTGTTCAAGTAGGAGCAAGACATGAGCAACAAAGAAAAATACGATGCCGCTTTCATCGAAACTTTCGGCATTGGCACCGAGGATTTGAGCGACGGCCTCCAGTATCAGAGCATCCGCGCTTGGGACTCGGTTGGCCACATGGCGCTTATCGCATCTCTTGAGGATACGTTCGACATCATGCTTGATATGGACGATGTGGTCGATTTCGGTTCCTACAAGACCGGTCTGAAGACGCTCGAGAAATACGGCGTGTCGTTCTGAATGTTCTGGCAAGGTCTCTCGGATGGCGCCGATGACAGGACGTTCCTGATCGCCGACGGACGCCGCTACAGCTACAACGACGTTTTCGGACTTGGAGATGCGCTCTTCGCAGAGGCCGACAGGGCGATCGTACTCATTCTCTGCGATCGGTCGCCCGAAACCGTTGCGGCCTATCTGGGAGCCTTGCGGAAAGGCCTCGTGCCCATGCTGGTCGACGGTGAATTGACCCGTCACTCGCTGGAACGCACCATTGGAGCCTATACCCCTCGTTACATCGTCGCCCCCGCAGAGATGACGCTGGAAGACTACGCGCCAAATGGGCGATTGGGCACAAGGGCTCTGTTCGAGCGATCGTCGGTCGTCAACACACCGCTGCATCAAGATCTTGCCTTGCTCATTCCCACCTCGGGTTCGACAGGCGACCCCAAATGCGTGCGGCTAACTTCCAACAATATCGATGCCTGCACGCGTTCGATCGTCGAATATCTCGGCATGACCGGAGAACGCATTACGGTCAGCCTTCTGCCATTTCATTACTCCTACGGGCTTTCCGTTCTCCACAACACGATATTCGCGCGCGCCTGCATGGTGTTGACTGATAAGTCCATCCTCGACAGGAGCATTTGGCAAATGATCGAAGAGGAGAGGGTTACCGATCTTGCTGGGGTGCCCTTCACGTTCGAAACATTGCGGCGCATTCGCCTGAGCGAGGCCTGTCTTGGCAATCTCGTCTGCGTGACCCAGGCCGGCGGGCGCCTGGCACCGGAACTGACCCGCCATTTCTGGCAGTATTTCGCCGACCATGACGTGCGTTATTTCACCATGTATGGCCAGACCGAGGCTGCCCCGCGCATTTCCTACGTTCCTCCTGACCAGGCGATGGAGAAGCTTGGAAGCGTCGGAATTCCACTGCCCGCCGGCCGAGCTTTGATCGCGGAAACTGGCGAGCCGATCGGCGAAGGTGAGCTTCTGTATGTTGGCCCCAACGTGTCGATGGGGTATGCGAGCTCCGCTCAAGACCTTGAAAAGGGCGACGAATTCCAGGGCAAACTTTATACCGGAGACTATGCCAAAATCGATGAGGACGGGTTCATCACGATCGTCGGCCGCAAGAAACGCTTCATCAAACTGCATGGAATTTCAGTCAATCTCGATCATGCGGAGTCAGTGCTGAAGTCCAGCGGGCTCGATTGCCTCGTCATCGGTGCCGAAAACCGGCTGATTGTCTGCACCAGAGAGCCGGACGCCGAGCGTGCGCAGACGGCGTTGAAAGACAACTTCAACTTCCACCCGTCTGTTGCAAGGGTTGTTGTCTCCGAAAACTTGCCGCTCACCTCCGCCGGAAAGCCGGACTACGTTACGCTATCCGAGCGTTTCCTGTAGAATCAAAGGCAGCAGAGCCGCCTCCGCTTTAGCTGCTTATTTTATGCATGCCGGTATCCCGGATACCGCTGCACACTTCCAGGCGAATATGTATTAGCCTGTCGGCAATGATCAGAGCCTCGCCAGCATGGCCTGCACTTCGACGATCCGAGCCCTCAACTGCGGATAAGCGTTCTGCCAGTAGCCGTAATGGTCGAGCAGCCGGCGCATTGAGATCGGCAGGTCCTCTCTCGACATATAGCCCTTTTCGAAGGCCATTTTCATCACTTCCTCATAGTAAAGAATACCGTTTATGAAGAGGGGATTTATCTCGTGATTGGAAGTCGAATTGGCATGCTGGCGGAAATAGGAAAGCGGATGCGGATGTCCGATGATCGGGCCGCGTTTGGCGAGATCGATCCATGCCGATAGATCAAGGATGCCGCGGAAGATCCCGTCCTCATCGACCCGAAACAGGCGGAATTCACCGTTCTCGTCGAAGCAATCTTCCTTTCGGAACATCACGCTGGAGAACTCGCCGATCAGGTTCATGTGATTGACAGCCGTCACACGGATGAAGGCGCCGCCGTCGATGACCTTTGTCTCGTCGGCAATGCCGAAGTGATTGACCAGCGACGTGATGCGGTTTGCCTCATTGATCAGATAACGCGGCGAGAAGGCGAGCCTCGTTCCGAGATGACGGCTCCCCTCCAGTGTCTCCAACAGGAACTGAACGCAGAATGGGTTGAGAATGTCATCGTCGAACAGAAACTTGATGTATTCGCCGTTCGCAAGATTGGCCAGCCGGATGACATTGGAAAACTCGCTCGGCTTAGGATTGCGACTATAAGAGAGATGTTGCTGGTATCGCTCGCAGATATTTGCGATTGCATCCGTTGGACAATCGTCTGAAACGATAATCTCCCTATCGCCATAGCTTTGCCCGATGGCACTCTTCAAGGCTTGCTCGAAGAAATCCGGCTTGTAGGCGGGGATGCAGATCGATACACGGGGCATTGCTACGTCCTTTTTGCAGTTGTCTTGCCCGTGAGCGTAGAAGCGGCAGGATGCCGGCGCGGCTGCAGGTTTCGGCGCTCGCAATTCCACAGCAAGAGATTCAAATCGATATTTGGCGACTGTCGATGGGCGGGAGGACCAGCAGGTTCAAATGCCCTGATTTCCTGCAATCGTCGCCGGCTTAACGCGCTTGTTGTCGAAGAGCGGCTAGCTGCGGCATTTTCCACGGGCGCCTCATTGAGGACGATACGGCGACCACTCGAAGCGCGTGAGATCATCGGCGGGCTGCATCTTTCGGAAGCGGTTTCTGTGCGGAAACGGCCCATCTCAAACCATCTCGCCGCCGATTTTTCCAACTCAACCTTGTGCGAGTCTTTTGCCCTCTTCCTCACGGCCGCGCACCCCGCGCGCAAGCCACGAGAAAGCTAAACCATCTAGTCTGCGGAGACAATCAAGGCCCGGTTTCCGCCTTGTGGCATGGCCACGGCAGCATGGGACAAAGAGGCTGAAACACGATGACCACGGACGACCAACGCGCCAATAATCCTGTTGTGTTCCTGAACGAAATCAATTTGTTGACCGAGCACCACAAGGCTTATTGCGATCTTTACAGCCAATATGTGCGCACCATGTTCGGCGACCGCACGGCGACTTCGCTCGCCGAAACGCCCTATCTGCCAGTCCGTGCTTTCAAGAATTTCATCCTGAAAAGCGTACCCGATAGTCAGGTCGTCAAAATCATGACCTCCTCCGGCACGACCGGACAGGTTTCCAGGATCTATCTCGACAAGGAAACGTCACACGCGCAATCGCGTAAGCTCGTCGAGGTTTTTTCGATCGCCTTCTCGAAAAGCCGCTTCCCGATGCTTGTCATCGATGCGGAGAACACTGTTGCCGACCGTCGGAAATTTTCCGCGCGCACGGCAGCGATCAACGGCTTCAGCATGTTCTCAAGAGGGCGCGACTTCGCGCTCGACGACGAACTTTCCGTCGACATCGATCGCGTGCAGGCCTTCGTCGAAAGCAATCGCGACAACCGCATCTTCATCTTCGGTTTCACCTCTATCGTCTGGCTGAACTTTGTTCAGATGCTGCGCCGCCAGAACGTGCGGCTCGATCTGTCAAACGGTTTCCTGCTGCATGGCGGCGGATGGAAGAAACTCGCCGATCAGAAAATCTCGGATGCGATGTTCAAAGACGAGGTCCGCGAATGGACGGGCTGTACCGACATACGGAATTATTACGGCATGGTCGAGCAAACGGGTACGATCTTCATGGAGTGCGAACACGGCAATATGCATGCCGCACCCGGCTCGGACGCTATCATTCGCGATACTTCGTCGCTCGATGCGCTCCCACACGGGCGGGAAGGCCTGATCCAGGTCTTTTCTTCCATTCAGAAGAGCTATCCGGGTCACTCGTTGCTGACCGAAGATGTCGGCTTCACGCTCGACGGCGCATCCTGTTCCTGTGGCAATCGAAACACGATTGTAAAAATCAAGGGCCGGCTGCAGAAGGCGGAAATTCGAGGATGCAGCGATGCCTATAATTCGTGACGACAGGTTCGAAGCGGGCGACTGGCTGAAGCAATTCGATCTTTCGTCACGCTACCCATTCTTCGATGAGCTGGTTGTCAATTTTCTGCATGAGCTTTCCCGCCGTCTGATGAAGGACAACGATGCCCGGCATTATCCGGACCTAGTTACCTTCGCCTATTTCTGCCGCAAGGCAAATCTGCGGACACTCTCGCAGCAATATCGAGATGCAGGATATCGCAGTGGATGGGGTACCGTGGCCCATATCGCGCCATCAAATATTCCCGTCAATTTCGCCTTCTCGTTGGTCTTCGGCATGCTGTCCGGCAATTCGAACATCGTGCGCGTGCCGAGCAAAGCGTTTCCACAGACCGATATCTTCTTGCGGGCATTCGACGGCGTTGCAGCGTCGGAAATATTCCGATCGGTCGCAGTTGGCAATGTATTCATCCAGACGGTGCGGGGAAGTGCCAGGCTCAAGGAGATCGTCGCAGCGATTGATGGCCTGACGGTTTGGGGAGGCGACGCGACCGTCGCCGAATTCCGCTCGCTGCCGAAGAAGCCCAGATCGGTCGAGCTTTATTTTCCGGACCGTACATCGTCGGCCGCGATCGACGCCAATGCCTATTGCGCGCTTCAGGCGGAAGAGAAGACGAAACTGGCGCGAGATTTCTTCAACGACACCTATCTGGTCGCCCAGAATGCCTGCTCCTCGCCAAGTCTGATCTTCTGGCTCGGCGAGCCGGCCACGATCGCAAAAGCCAAGGTCGATTTCTGGCATCATCTCGACGAAGAGCTCCATCGTCAGGATTTTCATCTGGATACCGTCGCACGACTGGACAAGTTTCTCGACCTGATGGATGCAATCCGCACGACCGGGGGAACCCTGCCTCTCAGCCGCTATTCGCCTGATATCTGGTGTATCGGCCAACCCTTGCCGAAGGAAACACGGCTGCGCTTCGGCCAGTTTGCGGAAATTGAAGTAGGGGCGCCTTCCGATATCGCCGCGTTTCTTCGTCCGCAGGAACAGACCCTGACCTATTTCGGACTGCAACCGCAGGCGCTCTTCCTCGCTCTACGGTCGGGTTCTGCCAATCACGCAATCGACCGCATCGTCCCTATCGGCAAGGCGCTCGATATCAATCCCTTCTGGGACGGCAAGGATATTCTGTCGCTTTTATCCCGGCGTGTCGAAATAGTTGAAGGGCGCGAGAACGTAGCAATATCCGCAACGGCCTCAGCGAGTTCCAAGAACTGAGCGGTTCAGCTCAATGCAGTCCTCTGTCCAGCCGCAGGATCTGTCCCGTCATCTTCGATGACGCGTCGGACACCAGATAGGCGACAAGTTCGGCGACGTCGGCCACTTCGACCACTCCCTGCAATCGCGAACGCTCGTCCAACGCTGTTCTTGCTTTTTCGTCCATTTGGACAGCCATCTCGGTCTCAACCACCGCGGGCGCAATGGCATTGACGCGAATTCCGAATGGCCCCAGCTCGGTCGCCATTACCTTTGTGGCGTGGATCAGCGCCGCTTTGCTGCCACCATAAGCGAGCGTTCCCGCGTCTGAAAGCAGTCCGGCGGTCGATGCGATATTGACAATGGAGCCCGCCTTTGCCCGCACCATTCTCTTCGCCACATATTGAGAAAACAGAATCTGGTTGAAGTAATTGACGTCGAATACCCGTTTCAAATCCTCAATCCGAGCCATCGAAAACAGTCCGCCGGCAGCGACACCGGCGCAATTCACCAGCGCATCGATGCGCTGGTATTGCCGGTGAAGTGCCTGTGCACATTCCTTCACCGAATCCGGGTCGGCAAGATCGAGGTGGAAGAAGTGGACATCGCCTTCATTCCCGGTCGGAAGCGCGGGAGACGGATGGCGACTGCAGGCGGCGACTGAAAAACCGTCGCCGACCAGCTTCCGAACAACGCCGAGACCTATACCTCTGCTGCCGCCTGTTACGACCGCAACGCGTTCAGGATCGTTCGGCATCTGCAAGCCCTCCGCAATTGGCGATCACCGGTTCCAGGAGATCATAGTCGATATCGTCCATTACGGTCCGGTTCGGGAAAAGCGGAACCGGTTTGCCGGTGAGTGCCCTCGCGACGGCCGGCGTCGAAAAATAGAGGGCCACCGCTTGCTCTGTGAAATGGTCAACCAGATCTGGTGCACCACTTCGCAGCGCCTTGAGCAAGGCATTGACGTCCTCAGGCCATGGGGCCTCCGTCTCCTTCAGAATTAAGGCATCAATCTCGTCGAGACCGGCAAGCCGCTCTCCCAGGCGCGCGTCCGCGATTGCATCGAATGCCGGGACCGATCTTTCGGGCTCACCGGGAAACATTCTTGCCAGCAGTTTATAGGATGGTCTGTCTGACACGTTCATCGATGCGATCCGAAAGGAGAAGGGCAACTGCCTGGATGGTATTGGCAGGATTAACGCAGGAACCGGTAACGAAGACGCTGGAGTCGATGACGTAGAGGTTGTCGGTATCGTGAACTTTTCCCGATGGATCGACGACGGAGTGCCGCGGATCGTCGCCCATCCGCGCGGTTCCGAGCAAATGCCAGCCGGTGTTGCGGACCGGGCCGTAGGCTGAGCTTCTCGCGGCTCCCGCCGCCGCCATGAGTTCGCGCCCGCGGGTCATGCCGCGCACCATCATCTTTTTCGTATTTTCGTGCAGCTTGTAGTGAACCTTGATGCCCGGATCTCCGAAACGATCCTGTCGTGTTTCGTCCAGCTCGATCCTATTCTCCACCTCCGGCAGATCTTCGCAGATGATCGCCACAACGAGCTGCTTGCCATAAAGCGCATCGAAATCGCCATAGATGTCGCTCCCGAAACGCAGCTTGCGTTTGCCGAGCGCTGACATCGCCGTCTCGACAGGCCCGGTGCCCCGCAATGCGTGCATCATATAACCAAGCTTGTATCCCGCTTCTTGCGAACGGTAAAACTGCAGGCTGTAAAGCATGCACCCCTGCGGGCCGGCGTCCGTGTCCATCCGCTCGGCGAAGATGCCTTCCACGTAACCAAGCGGATGGATCATCAGATTTCGGCCAACGAGACCCATCATATTGCCGATCCCTGTCGGGCGCTCGGCATTCCTCGAATTGAGGAGAATGCGCGGCGTACCGATAGCACTCGAAGCAAGGATGACGTTCTCAGCGAGAAACGCATGGCGCTCGCCGCTTGCATCAAAACCCTCGACGCCGTAAGCCACACCGTCCTTGACGAGGACGCGCGACACAGCGAATTCGGGAACAATCGTCAGTCCTTCCCTCAAGGCATCCGTCAGATAGGTATTGTCGGCACTCGCCTTGGCCCCTTGCGGGCAGCCCGTGTTGCAAGGGCCAAGATTGAGACAGGCGCCGCGCCCGCCTTTGTCCCGCGTGGCGATTGCGGCAAAGCTTGGCCACCAGTGCCAGCCTTTTTCATTAAACGCCCGGCCGAGCCGGGCGCCCGCCACGCCAAGCGGCACAGGAGGAAGCGCCTCCTCGATATCCGGATAATAGGGATCGCCGACGAGACCGGACATGCCCATCTGCCGTTCGTTCAATGTGAAATACGGCATCAGCTCGGCATAGCTCAGCGGCCAGTCCTGCCCGACGCCTTCATTGGTCTTCAACGCGAAATCGGGTGCAAGAAACCGTGGAAAATGACCTGAATACAACACCGTTGAACCACCAACCGCGTTGAAGTTGCATACCGCAATCGGGGAATCTGCGTCATCAACCGGGTAATCGAAACGGTTTTGCCGTTCTGCAATTGCTGGATTAAACTCCGCCTTCTTTCGGATCTCCCAGTCCGGGCCCGTGGATGGGTAGCTGGAGGCCTCCATTCGCGGGCCGCGATCAAGGCACAACACCCGATATCCCTTCGACGTCAACCGCCAGGCCGCTGCCGCTCCCGCTGCCCCGGCTCCGACGATGATGAAGTGGAAACGGTCCATTACTTCGGAAGAAACTGTTCTAGGATGTCCGGTATCGTAATCAACATATCGGCCTCGCAGGCGATAGTGCCGTTGGTATAACCCGTCGCGTGACCCTTACATATGCCGCGTCGCCAGCTGTCGACGTAAGCCTCGATCTGCAGGCACTCTCCCGGCAGAACTTCCTTGCGAAACCGCACTGTATGCTGAAGCGCATGTGTGATCATTCCCTTCAGCCCTTCCTGCGTGGTGATCGCGACCGTGAGCATCTGCGCCATCGCCTCGAGCTGCAGCGCGCCGGGCATGTTCGGACGACCGGGAAAGTGAATAGGAAAATACCACTCGTTGTTGGAGAGGTTCTTGTAGCCCTTTGCATGCTTACCTGGCTCGACGTCGGTGACGCAGTCGATCATCAGGAAAGGATATCGATTTGGCTGATAATCCTTCAGCGCCTCCCCGTTCAACATGAATCCCAATGTTCTTACTCCTGCTTTTTGTCGGACAGCTAAAGCAAATTCGGCAGCACGATCCTGGAAACGCAATGTCCATGGATCGCACTCGCGAAATTGAGGCGTACTGCGACTTAACAAGCCAACCCTGCCGCAGGCTTGCGCAGAAACCCCGCCAACTCGCGCGGCGAAAGCGCCTGGAGAGCGACCCGCATTAGGCCCCCGCTATCAGCTCGATAGCTTCATGACCCGGACGGCGCCGGCAAATGATCATGGTGGAATGATCGCACCTCCTAACACATCCGCCCGAAAATCGGAATCGATTTTCGGGCGGATGTGTAAATTCAAGGTGTTAGGAGCATCCTTCGTGCGTCCGAAAGGCTAAGCGTCCCTTGCCAAGGCAACTCACGAAAGCTGGCTGAGGGTCAAGACAGAATGCTCGCCAGCGCTCGAGAAGCGCGGAATTTCACGCGCCCTTTCGCTTTCGCAGGACATAGCTGCTCTCGTACTCCGGCAATTGACCCAAAACATCATAAGCTTCGAATAGGCCCGCTGCATTTAACCTATCTACGGCGGGTCCTACTTCCGGTGAATGGGCAAAATCGCCGTAATCGTCGAAGACGACATACCCGCCGGGTACAACAAATCGCTCATAAAGGAGGAAATCTGCCCATACGTTCTCGCTCGTATGACCGCCATCGATATGCAAAATCTTGAACCGTTTGGAAGCCTGAAGCGTGCGCTCGATGGCATTCTGCGAGTAGCCTCTTACCAAAATGCAGGTTCTATAGAGAGCGTTGCGAAAATAATCGACTTCTTGAAGCTGCCCCGGCAATTCGAATGGATCGATTCCAACGAGTTTTGTCGAGGGTGACGAAAGCCTTTGCATAAAGGCGAGAGACTTGCCTTTCCAGACGCCGATCTCGACGATATCTCCCTCGGTCGAGGCCACATCGATACAGAGAAATCCCAAAAGCTTGACGTAAGAATGAAAGGACAATTCTGTACGCGACATGTACTTGACCGGCATCGCGGCATAAGCTGCGGCAAAATCTGTCCCCAGCTGATCCCATTCATTGTCGATACGTGCCCGTATTGCAGGATTCGTCATCAGCGTTTTTAGACTATCCATTGCCCCGTCCATGATTGGCCTGCCAGATTTTGTTGTCTTTCCCTATCAACCGAGGGACCCAACCCACCATTCCTCGATGTGTTATTGCTCTGATTCTGTTAATATGGAGTCCCCCCATTTCGCCGGACAGGTCGGCTGTTGATAGCCGGTACACCGCTGGTGGTCAGTCCCGGCTGCGATGGGTGCCGTTCGAGAATTCCAGCCACATGCCGCATGTCGAGGAAAAGCAGCTTTGCCTGGCGACCGTTTCCAGTTCCAGTCACGGCACGACTGAGAACTGCACCATAACGATCGCCTATCGGCGAACCAGCCATTTCTTGGCGACCCGACAAGCCATCGTATAGGCCGGGTCAAAGACGTTGCCGACGTCGTAACGCACCACCTGGCCGAGCAGATGGCTGGCCGCCGTCCTGTCCAGCCCGTAATCCGACGCCAGCCAGTTCAACATCTCGCTCGTCGCATGCTGAAGCGCCTGATCGAGAGGCCGGGCATTGCCGATGGTGAAAATGTCTTCAGCGGTTTCTCCGCGTGGCCAGACCAGGCCGGCCTTCTTTTCCACCGTCAGCCGCACCGTAACCTCGAAAGTGGTCTCGACGCCGGTGCCGACGATCTCGCCATCTCCTTGCGCGGCATGGCAGTCGCCCAGAAAGAAAAGGGCACCCGGCGCCGATACCGGCAATCGAACGGTCGTGCCCGGACCCAACAGGCGATAATCCATGTTGCCGCCATATTCACCACTGGTCGCCGTCGAGATCGCCTGGCCGAGGCTGGGCGCAACGCCGAAACAGCCGATCATCGGCGCAAGAGGCAGAACGAAATTATCGAGGCCGGAGACCGGCTCGGACAATCGGACCGTCAATGCTTCGCGGTCGATCGCCCAGATCGCCATATCGCGCGGCGGCAGGTCGCGAACCGTCTCCGGATCGATGACATTGGCCGCGACGATGCTGCGGGTAAAACCAGTGTCCCTTGTCGGGATCATGCTGATGATCTCGACCTTCAGCGCATCTCCGGGCTCCGCGCCTTCCACGAAGATCGGGCCGTTCATCGGGTTGGGACCGGATGTCCGCCGGATGCCGTCCTTGTCATAGCCGATGGCGTCGAGCGTCTCAGTGACCACGGTATCGCCGTCAGCGACACGCAAGGCGGGCGGAAGAGAGCCGATGACATTGTGAAAAATCGTCGGAATGAAGCGGTGAGTGGTCATGAGAATACGGCTCTCGCTTGTTTCGAATACCATCAGCTCGCGGCTGGGCTGCCGGGCTGAGAAGCGAGACTAGATCAGAGATGATGTGGAAGCCAATATCCCGACATCGCTCGCGTAACCCCGCATCGATTCGCGATCGTGACCCGACGTCTCCTGCCGCGAAACGGTCGGCTGATCTTGCCTTTCATTCTCCGAATGCTATATGTAGGTAAGTGCCTACATCAGAGGTGGATTATGAGCGTGACACGTCTTTCCAGCCGCGAACTAAATCACGACGTGAGCAGGGCAAAGAAGGCGGCGCAAAATGGTCCGGTCATCATCACGGATCGCGGGAAGCCATCCCACGTGTTGATGACCTATGACGAATTCGAGCGGCTAACCGGCAAGCCTCGCAGTCTCGTCGATGCTCTCTCCATGCCAGGCCTCTCGAATATCGATTTCGACCTGCCTCGTGTTGAGATCGCCCCCCGAGGAATCGATCTATCTTGAAATATCTGCTGGACACCAATGTTGTTTCCGAACTTCGCAAGGTCGGAGACGGCATGGCCGATGCCAATGTGGTCGCATGGGCTGGAGCGCAAGATGCAACAGGCCTATGCATCTCCTCCATGACGATCCTGGAATTGGAACGTGGAATACTCGGCGTACAGCGCCGCGATGCGGCGCAAGGCGCTCGTCTGCGTGCGTGGCTGGAAAATCTGGTTCGACCAGCATTCGCCGACCGTATCCTATCGATCGACGATGCGGTCGCGACCCGCTGCGCGCATCTGCATGTTCCAGACCGGCGCAATGAAGCCGATGCCTTGGTTGCCGCGACCGCCCTGGTTCACGGCCTGACCGTCGTTACCCGCAATGTCCGGGGTTTCGAAGGCATGGGCATTATCGTGCTGGATCCGTGGCAAGATTGATCTCCCCGCCGAAACGCAGAAGTGGCGCCCGTTTCTTTGCGCCCTGTCACGGCAGTTGATGTATGGTCACGTTCGGAACGACGTCTCGCGCGATTTCGCAGAGATGCCAATGGTGGGTAAGGTAGATAACCTGTCCGACCTTTGCCATTTCGCCGAGCAGGCGGAAAACCTCTTCGGAGCGGGGATTGTCGAAGCTCTCCATGATGTCGTCAGCGACGAAGGGTACCGGCCGGCGAAACGCTGCGAATTCCTCGTAACCCGCCAGCCGCAGCGCGAGGTAGAGCTGAAACTGAGTGCCGGTCGACATCGCGTCCGCAAGCTTCGAACCACCGTCGCGCGACACGCCGATCAATATCTCCTTATCCCGATCGGGCTGGGTCGTCAGGCCGGAATAATTGCCGCCGGTGATCAGGCGAAAGGCCTCCGATGCGCGGTTCATCATCGAGCTGCGATGTTTTTCGCGATAGATATGCAGTGCCTGTTCGGCCGCGAGCATGCCGGCGCGCAGCGCCAGATGCCGCACGGCCAGTTCCTCGATTTCAAGGAAAATGGTTCGGCGCTTGGCCTCGATCCGGGCCACGGCGTCGTCTCCTCCGACGGCCTCGAGCTTCTGCCGCGCCAGCGACACGTCGGAATAGAGAAGCTTCGCACGCTCGGTGAGATCCTCGATCCGAGCGCCAAGCTCCATGGCGTCGCGCTCGACCGCAGCGGCGTCGACACCGTCAAGGCGCCGTTCGGCTTCGGAAAAACTCGCAGCGCGCAATGCCTCGGTGATCTGGCGGCGTAAGGTGGCGACCCGCTCTTCCAGCCGGTCCCGCTCTCGGGACTGGTTCAGCAATACTTCCACCGAAGCAAGCGAGTCTGCGGCGAAATAGCCGGTCAATTCGTCCTTGCGGGCATTGTGAACGGCCAGTTCCTCCTCCAGCGCACGCCGTTTTTCCAATTGTCTTTCGAGATCCGCCTGCCGGTCTGCCCGAAGCTGAGCCGCATGCCGTGCCGCCTCATGACGTTCCACAAGCGCGTTTGCGGAGGCGAGCGTATCTACGGCCGGCTGGCTGAGACCGCAGTCTCTGAGAAGACCGGCGATATGCTCGCGAAATTGCTGCTGGTCGCGCTCCATCGCGGCAACACGAGTTGCGAGGTCATCTCTTTCCTTCAGGATGGAGGGCAGTGCAGCGAGCGCATTCAGCATTGCTCGGACGGCCGCCATCGAACCGGCTTTGTCGGCAAACCAGGTTCGCGACAGCGCCTCCGCCCATTCCCGCTCCCAGGCCGCCATGGCGGCTTCCGCCTCCTGCTGGTCGCGCTGGCGTTCCCTGAGATCGTGGCTGAGGTCACCGACCGCCTTTTCATGCGCCTGCCGCGCCGCCCGCTCGGCTGTGCTGGCGGCGAGTATATCATTTGCAGCCTGCATCAGCTCGGCGACCCGTCGCTGGTCTGCGTCATCAAGACCGGCTTCTGCAAGGCTCTCCGCAAGCGTTGCGGCATGCCTATCCAGTTCGATGCGAAGCGCGTGCACCGTGTCTTCTGCGTGCTGCAGATCGTCCCAGGCGGCCAGCGCTGCGGCTCGCTTGGTGCTCCAAGTGTCGAGTGCGGCCACGCGCGCCGCGGCTTCGGCGTCATATTCGATGTTTTCAGGCAGCAGATCACCGATGCGCTCGGCAAGCGCATCATGTTCGGCGCGCGCTTCGCCAAGCAGTTCCCTTTGCCGCTCGATCATTGCTGCCGTTGCCGCTTCCGCTTGGCGGAGTTGGCGCAGCTCGGCCAGTTCCTGCGCCCGCGACAGCCGGCCGGCGGATACCACGTCGTCCTGCCGCATCCGCTCCTCGAAAATCCGAGCCGTGGCGGCATTCAGACTGGTGAGATGCGCCTGCCAGGCGGCATCGCGTTCATCGCGCAGCCGCGTGGCCTCGGTATCGTCGATCGAACCGCCGGCGACGAAGGCCGCGATCCGGGCTTTGGTCAGCGCCTGTTCGGTGCCGAGATCGCGCAGCCTTCCCTCGTGATCGCCAATCCGCTTGTCGATAGCAGTCGCTTGGCCACGCCAGGTTTCGATCTGTCGAGGCTCTGCCGCGGCCGTCCGCTGCAGAGCGACGGCGTTGCCGCTCCAGGGTGCGAGCTGTTCAAACTGGTTCTCCTGCGTTCGCTTCGCCTGGACAAGTGTCCGTTCTTCCATGGTAAGCCGCACGGGGAGATCAGATCCCGCCAGCCGGCTCAGGGCGATTTCGATGCGGCCGAAACGCGCAGGATCCAGGAGCCCAGATCCATCTCGCGAGCCGCCTTCCCTGTTCAGCCTTTCGAGATTCTCCCGCACTCGCAACAGTTCCCGATCAGCGGCTGCCAGTTTCGCCTCGACGCCGGAACGCCGTTCGATAAGATCGCGGATGATGCCGATCAGCGAAGCGGGCAGCAGCAGCGCCTCGGGTTTCGCATGGCCCGGCTGTTCGAGATCGGCCAGCAGTCGGGCCAACTCACCCTCCTGTTCGGCCAGCGCCAGCCGGCGCTTCGGCAGATCGCTCTCAGCCGCAAGATAGCGCGCCCGACCCTGATCCAGCAGGTCCATATGCGCGGTGACTGCCAGCGCCTTGTCGTCGATCGCGATCGCCTCGATCTCATCCGCAAGCTGGCGCAGCGTGCGGTCGGCGGTCTCGACAAGCGCCTGCAGCCGCGTCTCGTCGCGCGAAAGCTGGGGCAGGAGCGCGAACCATTCGGACGGCGGCCGCGGCAGATCGCTCATGGCGGCTGCATCTGCATCCAGCCGCCGGAGCTCTAGGGCCGGGGGTAGGGCGCCGAGAAGGCGCGTCAGCTCCTGATGCCGGGTCTTGGCCTCGGCCAGTTCCCGCGTGGTTTTTCCATAGGCAGCGTCGGCCTGCTCATAAGTCGATTTCAGGGCCGCATAGGCCGAAGCAAGCGTGTCGATGGCATTGCGCTCGGCCTTGAGCGCTTCGAGCGAACGCTTGAGTTCCGCGAGCTTGGTGCTCGACGACCGCTTCTTGTAGATCGCGTTGGCTTCGTCGGCTGCCGTCACCAGCGAACGGCTCAGGCCTGCCAGGCCTGAGCTGGCCGAGAACAGCAATTCGCCGAGTTCGCCCTTGCTTTGTATGATGGCGTTGCCGCCTTCCTTGAGCGACTGATCGTCGAGCGAGAACATGGTGCGATAGGCCTCGCGACCGACGCCGCCAAGCGCGCCGGCCAGAAGCGCCTCATTCACAGCTTGTCCCCGATCATCGACGAGGCTGCCGGTCCGCAGCTTGAGCCGCGCCAGCTCGTATTCCCAGCCACCAAATTCCAGCCGCGCACCGACCTTCATCGTATTGTAGGGATGCAGGAAATTATAGGTGCTGCGCTCACCAATGCCGTAGAGCAGATCAAGATAGGCGGCGAAGGTGGTCGATTTGCCCGCTTCGTTCAGGCCATAAACGATGTGCAAGTCCGGCGAACCTTGACGGGCCGCGCCGAAATCGATGGAGTGATCGGTGAACTTGCCATAGCGGGTGAGGTCGAGGCGGCGCAGACGCATCAGCTGTCTCCCCGATCCACCGCCTTCATCCGGGCGGCGATGTCCTCGGCGCCATCGGCGAGAAGGTTGTCGATGAAGCGTTCAAAACCCGCCTCGTTCTGGCCGGCAAATGCCCGGCTCTCGGGCGGCAGGTCGGCAAGCAGGTCCCGGACCATCTCCCTGACCTCGTCGCGAAATCCGCTGCGGGTGATGACCTCGTCCCGCATCAGCGCCCCGAGTTCGATGACGGGATCGGCGGCGGACGCGTCCGCGGGGATCGAGGGCGCTTCGAAGGCGAGTTCCAGCTTCTCGATCCAGGTGCGGCCGATCACGTCGCTGCGCCGCTCGGCTTCCGCCTGCATGAGGTCGACATCGCGCCGCAACTGCCAGGAGAGCGGCGTGCGGCCGGAAAGCCTGAGGCGTGCGACAAGATGCGGCGAAGCCGTGCGGTCGCGCTGCGCCATCAGCGCTGTCTCGACCACCGTGGCCGCCTCACGCCAATCATCGACACCCGTGAGGTCGACATTGACGCGCTCGAACTGCGCGATGCTTGTGCGCCGCTCCTCCACCGTCACGGTCCGGTCGTCCGCCACGGTCACCAGCGACACGGTCTTGACGCCCGCTTCATTGATGTCGCGGCCCTGCGGCATGCCGGGCATGATGACCGTCGCCGTGCCGGGATAATGGCTGCGCTGGTGGAGATGCCCGAGCGCCCAGTAGTCGAAACCCGAGGCATGCAGGTCGAGCACGTTGCAGGGCGCATAGACATCATGTCCAGCCGATCCGGCCAGGCTCGTATGCATGATGCCGATATTGACGGCATCCGCTACCGGCGGCTTGAATTTCGGCAGCAGCGGGTCCGGGGCTTGCGGCTTGGCGAAGCTCAGACCGTGGATTGCGACCGACAAGCTGCCCTTGGTGGTCTCGACAGTCTCGGCATGGCCGCCGAAGATCTTCACCGTATCGGGCATCACCAGTTCCCTGGCGATCTTCGACATCGCATCATGATTGCCCCGGATCTTGAAGACGAAGATCCCCGCTCGGTGCAGCCGTTCGAGCTCGCCTGCCAGGAAGCGCGCCGTCTTCATCGACGTCTGCTCGCCGTCATAGAGATCACCGGCGATAACAAGCGCATCGACCTGCTCCTCAAGGCAAAGATCAACGATCGCGACCAGCGCCTGCCGGCTGGCGTCGCTGACGAGATCGGCCAGCTCGGCGTTGCGAAGCGCGAGAGAGCGCAGGGGAGAGTCGAGATGGAGATCGGCAGTGTGAACGAAACGATAGGGCATGAATGCAAGAATGGTGTTGCGATAGGGTGATCCAGCAGGCGCCGTCTGACAAATAAACGGACGTTATCGCCCGTCAGCAAAACATCAGATCATGCCACGAATATTCAGAGCATGGCGGCAGCGTCCTGGCGAGTAAAATGGGCCGGCGGAGCCGGCCCATCCACAATCAATGCTGCTCTATCGGACTGGCCGCCGACTCAAAAGGTCCGGATGGGAACGCGTGAGGGCCGGCTTGACATCAGGGCCGCAGCGGTCTTTGATGCAGGGCATTCACCAGGGGTGTCCCGGCAAGGGGCTGAGATTCTGCTGAACAATACGGCTTTGCCTGTTGTGGCGCAGTGACCCGTTGAACCTGATCCAGTTCATACTGGCGTAGGGACGGTGCGGGCGCTGCGGCTATCGGGCGGATTTCGCTTTGTCGCATGAGGCGTCTTTCCATCATTCCAACACTGGAACTGGGTCTCCAAACGTCAAACCTTGGAGCCTCACCCATGAATATCGTCGCACCCAAGCTTACTCCGGTCGTCACCACCGGCCCGCTTCCGGCCTCGACCAAGATCGCCAAGCCCGGAACGCTCTATCCTGATCTGCGCGTGCCGATGCGCGAAATCAGCCTTCACCCGACCTCGGGCGAACCGCCTGTAACGGTCTATGATTCGTCCGGTCCCTATACTGATCCGGCCTATACGGTCTCGATCGACGCCGGACTGCCGCGTTTGCGCGAGAGCTGGATCAGGGCGCGTGGCGATGTCGAGGCCTATGAAGGCCGGGTGGTGAAGCCTGAAGACAATGGTTTTGTCACCGGCGAGCGGCTGACGCCGGAATTCCCTATTCGCAACACGCCGCTGAAGGCAAAAGCGGGCCGCGCCGTCACGCAACTCGCCTATGCGCGCGCCGGCATCGTCACGCCGGAAATGGAATTCATCGCCATCCGCGAAAACCTCGGCCGGCAGGCTGCGAAGGAGGCGCTCGCGCGCGACGGCGAAAGCTTTGGCGCTGATATTCCCGATTTCGTGACGTCCGAATTCGTGCGCCAGGAAATCGCAGCCGGCCGGGCAATCATTCCGGCCAACATCAACCACCCGGAAACCGAACCGATGATCATCGGCCGGAATTTCCTGGTGAAGATCAACGCCAATATCGGCAACTCGGCGGTTACCTCGTCGATGGCGGAAGAGGTGGAAAAGATGGTCTGGGCGATCCGCTGGGGCGCCGACACGGTGATGGACCTTTCCACCGGCCGCAACATTCACAACATCCGCGAATGGATCATTCGCAATTCGCCTGTTCCGATTGGAACGGTGCCGCTCTACCAGGCACTCGAAAAAGTGAACGGCATTGCAGAAGATCTCACCTGGGAAGTCTATCGCGATACGCTGATCGAACAGGCCGAGCAGGGCGTCGATTATTTCACCATCCATGCGGGCGTGCGGCTTGCCTATATCCCGCTCACCGTCAATCGTGTCACCGGCATCGTCTCACGCGGCGGCTCGATCATGGCCAAGTGGTGTCTGCATCACCACAAGGAAAGTTTCCTCTACGAGCATTTCGAGGAAATCTGCGACATCTGCCGTGCCTACGACGTGTCCTTCTCGCTTGGAGACGGCCTTCGCCCCGGCTCGATCGCCGATGCCAATGACGCTGCGCAATTTGCCGAGCTCGAAACCCTCGGCGAACTGACCCGGATTGCCTGGGCCAGGGATTGCCAAGTGATGATCGAAGGCCCGGGCCACGTGCCGATGCACAAGATCAAGGAGAATATGGACAAGCAGCTCAAGGTCTGCGGCGAGGCTCCCTTCTATACGCTCGGACCGCTGACCACCGACATTGCGCCAGGCTACGATCACATAACCTCCGGCATCGGAGCCGCCATGATCGGATGGTTCGGCACGGCCATGCTCTGCTACGTCACGCCGAAGGAGCATCTGGGGCTGCCTGACCGCAGCGACGTCAAGACCGGCGTCATCACCTACAAGATCGCCGCTCATGCCGCCGACCTTGCCAAGGGACATCCGGCCGCCCGCATCCGCGACGATGCGCTGTCACGGGCGCGGTTCGAATTCCGCTGGGAAGACCAGTTCAACCTCTCCCTCGACCCGGATACGGCGCGCTCCTTCCATGACGAAACCCTGCCGAAGGAGGCACACAAGGTGGCGCATTTCTGTTCGATGTGCGGCCCGAAATTCTGTTCCATGCGCATCTCCCACGATATACGCGCCGAAGCCCAGAAAGAAGGACTGGAAGCCATGGCCGCCAGGTATCGCGACGGCGGCGATCTCTACATGCCGGTCGCCGAAGCCGCAAAAACGCCTTCCGGAGAATGACGATGCACATTCTCGTCAAGGGGGCCGGCGTTGCCGGCCTCACCGTTGCCTGGCAGCTCTATCGGCACGGTTTCCGGGTCAGCGTCGCTGAGCAAGCCGACCGGGTCGGCACCGGCGCATCCGGCTTTGCCGGCGGCATGCTGGCCCCATGGTGCGAACGGGAAAGCGCAGAGGAGCCGGTCCTGGCGCTCGGCCGTCTTGCCGCCGATTGGTGGGAGGCAGCGCTGCCCGGCCATGTCAATCGCGGGGGAACGCTTGTCGTGGCGGCCGGGCGAGATGCCGGCGAACTCGACCGCTTTTGCCGCCGGACAAGCGGATGGGAATGGCTGGACGAGCCGGCGATCGCCGCCCTTGAACCGGATCTCGCCGGCCGCTTCCGCAGGGCATTGTTCTTCCGACAGGAAGCGCATCTCGATCCGCGGCAGGCGCTCTCCGGGCTCGCCGCCGGACTTGAGGAAGCCCGTATGCGCCTCACATTCGGCGTCAGGGGCGATGCCGACCTTACCCCTTACGATCGCGTGATCGACTGCACCGGGGCTGCCCAGATCGGCCGTCTGCCCGGATTGCGCGGCGTTCGCGGAGAGATGCTTTGCGTCGAAACGAACGAGGTCTCTCTCTCCCGTCCCGTTCGCCTGCTGCATCCGCGCCACCCGATCTATATCGTGCCGCGGCAAGGAAATCGCTTCATGATCGGGGCGACGATGATCGAAAGTGACGATACCGGCCCGATTACAGCGCGATCGCTGATGGAGTTGCTGAATGCCGCCTATACCCTCAACCCTGCCTTCGGCGAGGCACGGGTTATGGAAACCGGCGCAGGCGTGCGGCCAGCTTACCCCGACAATCTGCCGCGTATGACGCAGGAGGGGCGCACCCTCCATGTCAATGGCCTCTACCGTCATGGCTTTCTACTGGCGCCGGCCATGGCAGGCGAGGTGGCGCGACTTCTTCTTGGCGAAGACAAGCAACCGGAAAGGAGGGCATCATGACCTTCATCATCAACGGCGAGGAACAGGAGGTCGCGGCCACGACGCTCGCAGATCTTCTTCTCGCTCTGGAATACGAAGGCGGATGGCTGGCAACCGCTGTCAACGGCGAGCTGGTGCACCGCGAGGACCGTGCCGATTTCAGGCTCGGCGAAGGCGACCGCATCGAAATTCTCGCACCCATGCAAGGAGGCTGAGATGCTGAAACTTTATGATGTTGAATTCCGCTCCCGACTGCTGCTCGGCACCGCCCGCTATCCGTCTCCAGCTGTGCTTGCAGAGGCGGTCAAGCGCTCGAAGACCGAGATCGTCACCGTTTCGCTTCGCCGCGAAGCCGCCGGCGGCAAAGCAGGCGGCGCCTTCTTCGACCTGATCCGCGAGCTTGGCGTGCAAGTGCTGCCGAATACGGCCGGATGTCACAGCGTGCAGGAGGCCGTGTTGACGGCGAAGATGGCGCGCGACGTCTTCCGCACCGACTGGATCAAGCTCGAAGTCATCGGACATCACGATACGTTGCAGCCTGACGTCTTCGGCCTTGTCGAAGCGGCCCGCATCCTGACCGGCGAGGGCTTTCAGGTCTTCCCCTATACGACCGACGACCTTGTCGTCGCCGAAAGGCTGCTGGATGCCGGCTGCCGCGTCCTGATGCCCTGGTGCGCGCCGATCGGTTCCGCTCAAGGGCCGCTGAACCCGATGGCGCTGCGATCGTTCCGGGCGCACTTTCCGGATGTGCCGCTGATCATCGATGCCGGCATCGGCCGCCCGTCTCACGCCGCCACCGTCATGGAGTACGGTTATGATGCCGTTCTCCTCAACACCGCCGTTGCCGGCGCCGGAGATCCCGCCAGCATTGCCGAGGCCTTCGCGCTTGCGATCGATGCCGGCCGCCTGGCGCATGGGGCCATACCGCTGGAGCCACGTGATATCGCCGTCCCATCCACTCCCGTTATCGGAAAGGCAGTGTTCTCGTGAAGCTCGACCCCTTCTATCTGATCGTCGACAGCGCCGAATGGATCGAGCGTCTCGTGCCGCTCGGCGTCAAACTCGTCCAGCTGCGCATCAAGGATTGCCCCGACTCCGTGCTTCGCGAGCAGATCCGGCGATCGAAGGCTGCCTGCGCGGCAGCGGCTTGCCAATTGGTCGTCAACGACTACTGGAAACTTGCGATCGATGAAGGATGCGATTTCGTTCATCTCGGCCAGGAGGACCTGATGGCCGCCGACAGGAATGCCATTCGTCGCGCCGGCCTGAAGCTCGGCCTATCCACCCACGACATAGCGGAGCTGGAGACGGCGCTGGCGGCAGAGCCGGATTACGTTGCGCTCGGACCGGTCTGGCCGACGATTCTCAAACAGATGAAATGGGCGCCGCAAGGCATTGAACGTGTTGCGGACTGGCGCCGGCGCGTCGGCGCGATACCGCTCGTCGCCATCGGCGGGATCACTGCCGAACGCGCGCCGCTGGTGCTGGAAAAAGGCGCCGATGGTGCTGCCGTGGTCACCGATATCACCCGCAACGCGGATCCCGAGGCCCGCACGCGGCAATGGATGGCCGCAACCGCGCCGTGGCGGCGCGCGAATGAGGATGAAGGTTGATACATCCCGCCGGAAACGGGGAAGCCTTCGATCCTGCCGGCGCTGGTATTATCCATATACTCAACTACGTCACGAAATTCGACTTTTCGGTTGCTCCGTTTGCTTGCGCGGCGGACGCCGGATCTGTTCAATTCCACTAATGAGCTCGGTTTCATTCAGCCTGACAACGGCGTCCCCGACGCGTTCGTCCATATTTCTGCCGTGGAACGCGCTGGCATGCGCGAAATCGTCAAAGGCCAGAAGAACGGCTACGACTTGGAGCATGACGACAAGTCCGGCAAGATGTCGGTCTGGCAATCTTCAGTCTGCTTGAAGGGGTACAGACGAGTGGACGGAGGTCCGTCAAGGACCGCGCCAGGAATTTTTTCGACGACCCAGCTGACATCGTTTGCATATGCCGAGCCTGAGACCGCCCGTGGGGCTACCCTTTCAGGTAAGTGAGAGCGTACTCAATCCTCAACGTGTTGCGTTTTGCGGGACCAAGGGAAAGAAGTCACCAGTTTCTGCACAACGGGCGTATGTTCACTCGGTACTTCCTGCTCAGCTGATCCAGCATCGTGCAATGCCTCGCGAAGAGCCTGACCTTGCGGATGATCGCCGAAGTGCTCCAGAAAGCTCGAAATCGGCCATCTCGTCACAGTGCCGCCGGAGGCATCGTTGGCGCGATGGATGACAGTATGCTGGTCCGCTGTTTCGTTATGTTCGAGATACCATTTGTCTCCGTTTGGACTGGCCGCAAATTCGTTTGGTGCTTCTGGCATTCTAGCCTCCTCTGACGGTGCCCATTATTGTGCCGCTTCCCGGCGGGCTGTTGCGCATTATGGTTTCGCAAGCGCAGCAGCAAGGTCTTGAGTGAACGGCTTGGACCGCCGGCGCAATCCGGCGCCGTGTGCACTTTCGCTGCAGGTAGTTCATGGCACGGAGAGTCAACGACTTCCTGCGCCTCCGACGCTTGCGCCGGGGGCGATGAGAAGGTCGTCTAGCCGTTCGAACGGCGCCGGCATGCAACCCTCCATCGCGTTGGTAAGGCCTTCGTCGAATGAGCTTTGCGAGAAGTTACCCAACAAGGTCTGTTCAGGCGCCGGTAGGCGACCTAACTTTAACGGCTGAACGGATACCCTGAATCCGCTTGCGATTTTTTTCGAACTCCGCGGATGATTTCGAGGACAGTGGTGTTTTTCCGAAGTGCCGGCTGAGTTCGATAGAGAGGGCGGCGGGCGAGGTCATTCCGTCGTGATAAAGCTTGAACAGCAGTCTGACGGCAACGTTGTAATATTTCGGGTCTGCAAGGCTACTTGTGCAATCGTATCCTGCGTCGTCAAGGACGCCCTGCAATACAGCCAGGTCAGAGGTCCGCACAGACATGTTGAGATTGGAAGACATGCTGTCCTCCTTCAATTTGGGGCGAAGGCAGAAAACCGACCTCCACGCAGTAGCGCCCTGAGAAACAGCTACTGAAGACCTACCATGCGCCTAATCGATACGGCTGGCAAACTGAATATTGTGGGATGAGGAGAAAGCGGTCAGACCTGTGCGTCCCAATGTGGTGATTTTTCGCAATCATCTCTTTCCAGGTTCAATCATCAGGGCCAGAAGGACGTAGAAGGACCTACGCACATGCCGTCCGAACTCCGAATGAAGTCGGTGAACCGGAAATCGCTCGATCACCTCTTTCCGAGCTGGAGCAATGCGACATCACGCCTGCGACGGCATGATCGCTGCAGGTCTTTGCAACATACCACTGGGCAGAATTTCAGCATCACCAAAGACTAAGAGGGGCTGGGCTTTCGACCACCGAGCCTGATCGCCAATCCGGCATTCCTTGCTCAATTGCCTCGCGGGTCATCAATTCTTCTTGTCCGCAGGCGCGTCCACATCTCGCGTGGCGCCCCCTTCGTTTTCCCATGATGCCAAAGCCTCAGGATCGGCATGCAGCTTCCGCCGTCTCGAAGAGGGGTAGGCGGGCGCGGGAATCGTCGCCGCCTTGATGCGCCTTATCACCATCACCTCTTCGTGATGGTCGCCATGTTCTGAAGCAACGAGATCTGTCGTCGCGTAGTCCGCGCGCTTGAGGATGGACCGGAGCCGCCAATTCTCGTCGCGTTTCGTCGGAATTCCGGTTGTGATGATTACTACCATAACCAGCCTCTCAAAATTAAACTGATGATGACGGCGAAGCTCGCCAGGATGGAAGCCCTGAATAAGAAGTCGCCATATGCCGCGATATGGGAAGAGTGCTTGAAGGTGGAAGACATCTTGTCCTCCCTTGATTGGGGCGAAGGGAGCCACCCCTTGATCGGCAGCGCCCGTTTCATTGGCTGCCGATATGCCAACATGCGCCTCTATTGCGCCTTATCCAAGGCGAAAGCGGCTAACGCAGTGCCAGGCAACCATATAATTCTCGTTGCGGAGCTACTAGGTCACGGGCGAGAGGCGCGGGCTCTCCTCGGCTCGTTCAGCGATATCAACTCACCTGGCGGCCGCTATAGTACCGAGGCGGCTCCGAATTGAATCCTACTTTCATCTGCCTGTATGATATAGTCTCTCATGACCTATTCCCCGAAGGACCTGGAACTCGCGCGCCGGCAGGTGACTATCGACCGGCAGATGATCTGCGCTCAGCAGAGCCTGATCGACGGAATGCTGACGCGAGGCGAGCCCGCTGGACTGGCCAACGAAAGGCTGGTCAAATTGACAGAGGATCTGCGCAAGCATTGCTTCCATCAGGATCTGATTCAGGCGTCGATCCGATTGGAACGCTGAGCCTGCGCACTCGGGGCGGTTGACGGGCTTCCCGCTTGTTCACTCCGCAGCCTTCTCGTCAGGCTCCCCGGCACGCCTCTTTTCGACGACGCCCAAGCCGGGCAGTGGCCGGGCTTTGCGCTTCCCATTGCGGCCTTCCTGACCTGCCTCGGACGCCGCCTCCAGGTGGTTCTGACCCGAAGACGAGGAATTTGGCAGTCCTTTTAAGTCAAGAGCTAGGCGATCCGAACCACGACTCGCGCGTCAAAAGCTGCTGCAAGGAATGCGGACTGGGCTTCCCCTTCGGTTACTATGCCCTCTACCGTGTCCGCACAGGCCTCCATTGCCATAAAGAAAGCGCTACCGCTCGTCACCGGCCAATTCTTAAAAAGCATGTCAAGGGCTTCATCTGCGGACGCAATAATATGCCGCACCTGATTGCGTTCAACCACTAAGAGCAGCCACGCCGACGTCGACACACAGTCTCCGATTCCACATTTGAGAAATAGTGGATCTCACAGTTAGCCGGAGTACGGCATGAGGGAGAAAAGTTCCTCACCCGTGCAATCCACACCCCCAACCCCCGCCTTGACGCATTGTTCCATGCTATCGCCCTATACATTGGGAGGGCCGGGGAGTCCTACGGTTGTCGGAGGTTTATAGGGCAGGCCGTCCCTGAATGGAGGCGCGTGTCCGCTCAAAGCTTGGCGGAGACTTCGACGATATTGGCTCGCCAAAACACCTTTCCAGCTCCCTGGAAAGGTCGTCGGCAGAGGTCATCCCATATTGGAAACGTTGGATAAGCAACTTCGCTGCCGCGCTGTATCGCTCAGGATGGGCGACGCTTCTGGCTGAATTGTATCCAGCCGCATCCAAGACGCCTCGCAGCATTGTGAGGTCTCTGGAATTTAAGATATGGACGTGTTCGGAAGACATTTCCGGTCCTCCTTCAATTTGGGGCGAGGGCTGAAAGCCCTGATGCAGCAGCGCCCGTAACATTGGCTGCTGACGAGGCGACCATGCCTGAGCGCAGCTCCGGATGCAATGTGAATCACGCAATTTGAATTTTTATAAGATATCTTTAACAAAACCGATAATTGCGGTTGCGTTTCATGCAGCGGGTGCGTATATGCCTCTCATCGGCATTGCTGATGAGCGCTGGAAAGCATCTGTCGCTCGCAATTGCCGCAATCGCTTTCTGCTTTTGACCACGGATGTACTGGCATTGGTACGAGTAGCGATGTGAGGAAGGTCGGTGCGGTTTCGCCCCGGCCTTTTTTGTTGGCCGGCTCGCTGTCCCAGAACTTCGTTTAAACACAATGGCGGCTCAGGTTGCCACATCGAGTTTGCTAGTAGAGCTTCGTTTCGCGCCGATTGGCGTCAAGCAAACCTTTTCTCTCAAAATCGAACTTCTGTCTTCCGGGCGCCGTCCGGCAGCGATCACTCATGCGACGAAAAGGAATTGAAAATGAGCAAAACCAATGCAGCTGAGATCCGGCGCAGAACCGAACGCCAGGTCGCAAACACGAGCGGTGGCGGGCACCTGGGGGGAACAAACTTCGGGCAAGCTCCCGACGCCAAGACCGCAGGCGGAACAGGTGCCAAATCCCGTCCTGGTGGTGGACGCAAATAGACGTCTGATAGTAGCAACTCGGAAGGCTCGCTTTGAGAAACTGAAGCGAGCCCACTTTTCGAAGCAGCCAACTGTAATTCCTGCGGCATCGCGTTCGCCGCGGCAAGATCATGGCAGATTTACGCTCGGCGGGCAAGAATCTCGATGAGCGAGCCTTGCGGGAACGCATGGAGGCTTTGAGCGTCGCCGCCATGCAGGACCTCGTCCGCCAACCGCCTCTGTGATCGGGAGATCCATCTGCGGTTAACGGAAACCCGGCAGCGTGCCGGGCTTGCTCCCAGTCAGGGCGGGAAGACGGCGCGGATGCGCGCCGATGGAAATAGTGCCATGGGTTCGCCTCACAAACCCGGCGACAGCTCATTATGAACCTTGTGCACACTCTTCGTTCTCAGCGTAATCTCCTCCGCCAACAACACCTCCGCTTGCACATGCACCCACCCGGCCAGCGTGATATCGCTGCCGCGTGCGGTGACGAAGATATAGCTGGAGTCGAGATCGCTGGAATCGGCAAGCGCGGTGTCGACCGCCGATTCAAGATCGTCCTGGTCGGGATGGCGGGTTGCTACGCGGCTCGCGACGCTGAGATGTTTTCTGTCGACTGACATCGTTTCGCCTCCTGCGCGGCCCTTTTCGGGTGTAATAGGCTATCGGCGGATATCCCGCGCCGTCAGGGTATGTCGGTCCTTGCAGCCGCGGCCGTAGGCATGGGTTGCCGCATCCAGAATGGCCTCGCGCGCCATATCAAAGGCTCTCAAGCACTCGTCTTCGGAGCGGGCGGCCTGGCTTGCGGTCCGCAAGGCATTGGCTTCAATCAAAAACCGCACCTCGAACATGCCGTCATATCCGGAGAAGCGAACGGCATTGCGGCTCTCGTCGAAACTGCGGCTTCTATTGGGAAAGGTCAGTGTCACGCATTTCTCTCCCGGAGGGGTTGGTCGTGCCAAGTCAAACTGGACTGTCGCAAAGTATGCCATTGAACTTCCGCCGGGCTCGCTGAGGCGCGGCAGGGCTGGTCAGGTTGCCGCTGTGCTACAGATGCAGGAGACCTTCCTCCTGTCCGGCTTCCTGCTGTCGGGGTGCCGGAATCCCGGAACGACGGCTGCTCCTTCGCAGCTCCGGTCCTAAGAAATATGGGGCGCGGCCCTCGAATTGCAATGTAGGGTCAGAGGAGAGTTCGTGGCTGGCTGGAATCTGTCGTCTGCGCTTGAGGAGGGCTGCGACGAGAGCATCGCGTTCGGGCCGAACGGGGGCAGGTTATGAAACCTTTCTACGGCGTCCGCGTTTCGCACCATCGATCCCCATTTGGTCTGATCGAAAACTCCTGCAGACGGTTCATCGTGATACCCGCTGTTATGATGACGATATAGTGTCGGAATTGGAAGTTTTCATTTACGCGCTGACAGTAATCTCGTCGCTCTTCTGGAGTTTCCGTCTTAGGCGCCCAGCCGTTTGCTTTCCGATAGAAAAAACAAGCAGAGTGAAAAATCATCAGCTATTTAGACGGCGAGGGAGGCACCGAGGTAGACTTCAGCTGATTGTCATTCGATCATGCAGGCACCACCGCGAAGCTGGTACGGACGATTACAGTCCCATCCGTTGCCCGTCGAGTTAAGATGTGCGTTTTCGGGAAGCTTGAGCTGCAGGCATTGATTGCCCCTCGGCTCGAAGCCGCGGTCGCACTTCCATTTCAGTCCGTGGGGCGCGTCGACGAAGATGGCATTCTCCGGAACCTCGACAGCGACACACGTCTGATCCTTGTTTTCAAAGCCTCTATCACACCTCCACTCATTTCCGGCGGATGTCAGATATGAGTGGGCGGGGAGTTCGAGCTTGAGACATGCTTGTTGTAGCGCGCGATAACCTCTTTCGCATTCCCAGCCGGATCCTGTGGTATTATCGGACAGGAATGCTTTCTCCGGGACTTTAATAGGGTCGCAACCCACTTTGGTTTGACGGTATCCACGCAGGCATCTCCAGCGATCGCCGAAATATGGGTCGAGATATGCATTGTCCGGAATTTGGACGGTGAGGCACTGGTTCCCCTTCTCCAGAAAGCCGTAATGGCAATCCCAGCCCTTGCCAAAGGAGGAGTTCGTCAGAAACGCGTTGTCGGGAAGCTTCACCTTAAAGCAGGCGTCATCCTGCCTTCGAAAACCACGATTGCATTCCCAGCCGAGGCCATAGCGGCTTGCCTGGGCATTTTCAGGCACCGACCTTGAGGTCTGGCCGAGCGCCGAGGAGCTGAGTCCCGATGCAGAATGCAGGGGGATGGTCATCATCAGGGCCAGCGCCCTGTAATATGATTGGCGCATAAGTTGTCTCCAAAGGCCTGCATCTGCGATCTCCTGGTCCTAATTCCAAGATATAACGCTGAAGGGCAGTAAAGAGGGAAGGACAGATACCGTGCGACGCTACCAGAGCCTTGGCTTTTTCTCGGGAGCTTTCTCAGGAAAAATGGGCGCGCCGGCCCACATCCCGCGACCGACAGGTGACGAGCCATGAAGCTGTCCTCTGTTGCGGACCATGGGAAAGGTCCTATGCGCTTTCCGATTGCCTGGTTTGCGCTTGCTTTCGCCGTTGGCGTTCAGGAGCATTTTCTGGAAGTAGAGCAGGAAGCAGGCATGCGAGGATCGGGACGTCATCGCGTCCTCCTCTTGTCGGGGCTAGGGCGCGCTCTTGTCCCTCAGGCGGCAGCGCCCTGACCAGTTGCAGCCGACATCGCACCCTGGACTTCATTTCCGCCTTTGGCAAGCAAGCTTTCGCTATTCATGTGGTGCCTTGAATGAGGCTGATTGAAACCTTACATAGAGGGCACGTTTTCAGCCTTTCGGCTACCTGATCCTCCCGGCTGCGTCGGTTGCTTGGCAAACCCTGATTTTGCGAACGTTGCGAACTCCGCCATACTGGCTGGAGCGGTTTGTTCCGGATGTATTCGTCCCGCAGCCACACTGAGGATGCCATAATGACCAACACCACCCGCCATGCCGCCGAAAGCATGTTCAAGCGCTCCAAGCCAGAACAAGGATCGGATGCAGCAAAGCTGCAGGATTTCCTCAGCAGGCAAGCTCTCCGGAGGCGCGCGACGAAGCTTGCCGAGATGCAGCAGCGTCTCGAAAAACGGACTGGCGGAACGGTTGGACTGGCTTCTTTTTTCCGTTGATACCGCAAGATGGAACGGCAAAGATCGACTGTCCTCGACGATCGCTCACGCCGCAAGGATTAAGTTATGACCGTTTTCGATTATAATGCTGGCGCGGGGCTTTACCCGTGCAAGACAATCAACAGAAGAGGCAGCCTCGTCTACAAGAGGTTCGATTCCGTCGCCGAAGCTCTTCGCTTTGCGATCGAGGACATGCCGGCTTCTCTCCTCCGTGGATCCGTGCTCGAAGTCGAGGAGGCGCGCTTCGATGGTTTGCAGATGCGCAAACTCTATGAAGCCGACGCTTATCCGCTGACGCGCCGACCTTAAACGCATCACACGGGATTGCTCGCAGAAGTGGAAAGTGCGAGAAGGTGAAAACAAGAGGTTGACGGGGAAGGATCTCCAGTCTATCCCTGCAGACATCGATACTTTGTTTGCCGATATTTGTTTGGCTGCGCTCTGCGCCTCTTGATCAACTCTCCCTTCAAAAGTCGAAACACCGCCGCGCGCCGCTCGGCGGGCGATTAAATGTATGCCGATGAAAGGGTTTATCATGACCACTGGCACAGTAAAATGGTTCAACGCCACCAAAGGCTTTGGCTTCATACAGCCTGACGACGGGAGCGCTGACGTCTTCGTTCACATCTCTGCCGTTGAACGCGCGGGAATGAGTTCAATCGCTGAAGGCCAGAAGGTCGGCTTTCAATTGGAGCATGACCGCAAGTCCGGCAAAATGTCTGCAGGCCAGCTCCAAGCGGCCTAAAAGGCTCTTATAGCCGCTGCGACCACGGATGTACTGGCGTGGCTGGCAAGGGCAGTTGAAGGCCAGGCAGATGTCTGGCCTTTTTCATTCAAGAAGTGAACAGCGCCCGACCGCTCCTATGTCTTGAAGCGTAGCGGCCTGGACTATCCTGTTGGGCAAGGACATCGATTGAAACACTCAGGCGACAACCCCTTTTCAGAACGTCGTAAGTCCGCCGAAAGCGCCAGACGTCAGCTGATTGCAAAATTTCAGTCGGCTCCGAAGCCGACCGACCCTGTAATGCAAGAACGGTTGGCGGCAATTGCTTCGGCCAGGACTGCTCGTCGCGCCGAGCGCGATGCGATGAAGGCGGCGGAAAATGACCGCCTCCTTCAGGAAGCTGCCGCATTAGCCGATGTTGCCCAGGCTCATCAAAGAGCAGAGGCGGAGGCTCGCCAGTTGGAAGCCAATAACCGAATCGCACGTGTCGTCGCCGATGAAGCGGCACGCAAGGCCGAGCGCGACCGGCGCTATGCCGCACGTAAGGCTCGTCGCGCTTGACGGATGAACATCCGACCGTGGCTCCTGCCAATTTGCATCGTCGTCCCAACGGAATCAGAAAACCTATGAGAAGCCAAGCCGGCCAGTTGCACGAGCCGTTTGAAGACTCCGCCGGTGCGTGGCTGAAGATCCTCGCGAAATACCGGCAACCGAGCTTTTGGCGCAGCGCGTTCGAGTTGTCTGTGACAGCTGTCCCCTTCGCGCTGCTATGGGTCGGCGCATATGCCTCTTTGCTGCAAGACTTTTGGCCCGGCTACATACTGATCCTGCCAGCCGCCGCCTTCCTGCTCCGGTTATTCATGATCCAGCACGATTGCGGGCACGGTTCATTCTTCGCCCGGCGAAAGCTGGATACGTGGACAGGACGGGCACTCGGCGTTTTGACCCTAACGCCGTACGATTATTGGCGGCAAACACATGCGGAACATCATGCATCTGCGGGCAATCTTGATAAACGTGGCATCGGCGACATCACGACCTTGACGCTCGAGGAATATCGCGCCCGTTCTCGAACCGGGCGACTCGCCTACCGACTTTACAGGCATCCGATCGTCATGTTCGGCATTGGACCCGCCTGGCTCTTTATCTTCAAGCAACGCCTGCCGATCGAGATGATGCGGGCGGGAGCCTTGCCTTGGGTTTCCACGATGGCCACGAATGTAGCGATCGCGATCGTAGTTGGCCTGTTAATGTGGACGATTGGGCCTATCCCCCTCCTGCTGGTGCATCTGCCGATCGTTTTGCTGGCAGGGGCAGCCGGCGTCTGGCTATTTTATGTCCAACATCAGTTCGAGGAAACGCACTGGTCGAAGACCGGAGAATGGAAATTTCCGCGGGCCGCTCTTCACGGCGCGTCACATTATGATCTTCCGCTCGTGCTTCGATGGCTGACCGGGAATATCGGTATCCACCACATCCACCACCTTTCAAGCCGCATTCCGTATTACCGGCTTCCGGAAGTCCTGCGCAATCACCCCGAGTTAGTGGCTATTGGCCGCGTCACCCTTCGGCAAAGCCTCGAATGTGTCCGGCTTGCTTTGTGGGATGAACAGAGCGGCAGGCTCATCTCCTTCCGAGAGGCCGAGAGCCTCGGCCCATCGATATCTGACCGCTTTATGCGGATCGTTTGAATAGCATGTTAGGATCCAAGATGAGTACGACCGCCAAAACAAGTCCCAATACGGCCGCTTTGATGGTCACTTTGACGCCTCCCCAGATCAGAGGCTTGAAACTTGCAAGGGATGGGGACCTGTACCTTCAGGAGAGCAAGAAGTGGACGCATCTCAATGCGACGATTACCTTCGCCAAAGCCGATCGCTTTCAGGAGCGGCCGATCGCAATCAAGTTCGCAACAACGGCGACGGTAGGCGAATTGAGAATCAGCGGTCTTCTCAAGACCCTCGATCCCGACGCCGACCCAGCCATCTCGCCGCACGGCATCACGATGGCCGGAAAGATGTGGCTGCTGAAGAATAAATAAATCCGGTCAGTTGCAGCGCCCGCGACAGCAGAAACCGTCAGGACAATGCTGCTCCACCGGAGCGGTGTCCCAGTCGTCGTCCCTGATCCACTCCGGCATGCGGTCCGTAAGCTCATAGTCGCCAGCCGCCGACACACTGACGGGCAGGGGTGGCGAGCGCGAGAAGGACGTTGGTCAACCTGCGCTGCTCTTTGAAGCCCTGCAGCAGACAAGGCGATCTGCCGACTTGGCGCTCGTCTACAACGACGCATCGGAGCGCGGGCTTGCGTGGCAACAAAATATTTGAGCCCGGGTACGAATGCTGGGGCCGTACCGCTGGAGCCACGCGATATCGCCGTCCCATCCACTCCCGTTATCGGCAAGGCAGTGTTCTCGTGAAGCTCGACCCCTTCTATCTGATCGTCGACAGCGCCGAATGGATCGAGCGTCTCGTGCCACTCGGCGTCAAACTCGTCCAGCTGCGCATCAAGGATTGCCCCGACTCCGTGCTTCGCGAGCAGATCCGGCGATCGAAGGCTGCCTGCGCGGCAGCGGCTTGCCAATTGGTCGTCAACGACTACTGGAAACTTGCGATCGATGAAGGATGCGATTTCGTTCATCTCGGCCAGGAGGACCTGATGGCCGCCGACAGGAATGCCATTCGTCGCGCCGGCCTGAAGCTCGGCCTATCCACCCACGACATAGCGGAGCTGGAGACGGCGCTGGCGGCAGAGCCGGATTACGTTGCGCTCGGACCGGTCTGGCCGACGATTCTCAAACAGATGAAATGGGCGCCGCAAGGCATTGAACGTGTTGCGGACTGGCGCCGGCGTGTCGGCGCGATACCGCTCGTCGCCATCGGCGGGATCACCGCCGAACGCGCGCCGCTGGTATTGGAAAACGGCGCCGATAGTGCTGCCGTGGTCACCGATATCACCCGCAACGCGGATCCCGAGGCCCGCACGCGACAGTGGCTGGCCGCGACCGCGCCATGGCGGCGCGCGAAAGAGGTATGAAAGGGTTGATCTTGCCGACAGCGCGGAAACCTTTAATGCTGCTCTGGCGTTTCGGCAGCGATAAAAAATGATCCCTCGTATCAAGACTAGAGAATCGTCACTTCTTCCCGGAGCCGGCGTCTTCGAGCGGCTGCTCGAGGCGGGCTTTGCGGGTGATATCGAAACCAGCGCCGCCTCGCGCACCGTTCTTTCGACGGACAACTCGATCTATCAGGTAGAGCCGGCGGGGATCCTCTTTCCCAAGGATATCGAGGACATGAAGACCGTGATGCGGGTCCTCTCCGAAGACCCGTTCCGCGGTCTGCGCGTCGTCGCGCGCGGCGGCGGCACCGGCACCAATGGCCAATCGCTGACGGACGGCCTCGTCGTCGACTGCTCACGGCATATGAACCGGATCCTGGAGATCGATCCGGTGCGGCGTGTCGCTCGCGTCGAAGCCGGCGTCGTCAAGGACCAGCTCAATCGCGTCCTTGAGGATCATGGCCTGTTCTTCGCACCGGAACTTTCGACCTCCAATCGGGCGACGATCGGCGGCATGGTCTCGACCGATGCCTGCGGCCAGGGCTCCTGTCTCTACGGCAAAACGAGCAACCATGTGCTCGGCCTCAGGATCGTCCTGACCGACGCAACGGAGTGGTGGTCGCGTCCTCTCGACGACGTGTCTCTCGCCGAAATCAAGTCACGCGGCGACCGCGTCGGGGAGATCCATCGGACGATCGACGGCATTGCGCGCGATAAGCGCGAGCGCATCGAGGAAATTTTTCCGCGCCTGAACCGCTACATGACGGGTTATGACCTCGCGCATATCCGCCGCGAGGACGGACGCTTCGATCTCAATGCGATTATGTGCGGCTCGGAAGGCACGCTGGCGATGATCGCCGAGATCGAGCTCAATCTGTTGCCGATCCCGAAATATGCGGCGCTGGTCAATATCCGCTATGACGACTTCAACACAGCCCTCGAAGACGCAAGGTCGCTGACCGCGCTGAATGTCGCCTCAGTGGAGACGATCGACGAGAAGGTGCTTGGCCTTGCCAAGGACGACATCGTGTGGAGCGGCATCGCCCGGTTTTTTCCGGACGATCCGCGCGGCGCGGCCAACGGCATCAATATCGCTGAGGTGTCGGCCGACGAACCGATGGAGTTGGAACAGAAGCTCATGGCGGTGACGTCGGCACTGGCCGGCGCCGATGTCGTCCGCAACATCGGCCTTACGATCGCCCGGGAGAAAGCGGACGTCGAGGCGATATGGGCCATGCGCAAGCGCGCAGTCGGCCTTCTCGGCAGTGTCGAAGGCCCGGTGCGCCCGGTGGCTTTCGTCGAGGATACTGCCGTCCCTCCCGACAATCTCGCCGCCTATATCCGCGAATTCCGCGCGCTCCTCGATGCCGCGGGCGTCTCCTATGGCATGTTCGGGCATGTGGATGCGGGCGTGCTTCACGTGCGGCCGGCCCTCGACCTGACGCGGGACGACCATGTCCCGCTCATCCGGGAAATCACCGACGCGGTGGTGGCGCTTACCCGCAAGCATGGCGGCGTTCTCTGGGGAGAGCACGGCAAGGGTGTGCGGTCAGAATATGTGCCGGAATTCTTCGAGGATCTCTATCCTAGCCTTCAGCAGATCAAAAAGGCGTTCGATCCGGAGAACCGCCTCAATCCGGGCAAGATCGCCACACCCGGCGATGGCGCACTGATGAAGATCGACGAGGTTCCCTTGCGTGGAAGCGTCGACCGCATCATTGGCAACGAGATCCGCGCAGCCTTCGACAATGCGGCCTATTGCAACGGAAACGGCGCCTGTTTCGATTTCGACGAGACCAGCCCGATGTGCCCGTCCTACAAGGCAACCCGCAACCGGCTCTACTCGCCGAAAGGACGCGCCGCCTTGATGCGGGAATGGCTGCGGCTCCTCGTCGAGCAGGGCATCGATCCCCGTAAAGAAGCGGTTCGGCTCCGCAATTCCAACAAGGCGATCGGGTTCATCAGACGGGCGTTCAATTCGCTGAACCCGGCCAACCGCTCCGATTTTTCGCACGAAGTGCGGGCCGCCTTGGATACCTGCCTTGCCTGCAAGGCCTGCGCCGGTCAATGTCCCGTCAAGGTCAGCGTCCCGGCGTTCCGGTCGAAGTTCCTGAACCTCTATTACGGCCGCTACCTCAGGCCGCTGAAAGATCCGCTTGTGGCCGGCATCGAGACGACGTTGCCGCTGATGGCGCGGATTCGTCCTCTCTACAATCTCCTTTCCGGAACGGCTGCCGGCCGCGCGGCGATGAAGCTTGTCGGCCTGACCGCGCTGCCGAAGATGCCGCCGGCATCGCTGGCCGGCCTCGGCGTCCCCGTCGCCGACGCGGAGCAGATTGTGGCGATGTCTTCCGAGGCGCGCGCTCGCACCGTCGTCTTCGTTCCCGATGCCTTCACCGCGCATTTCGACCCCAAAGTGGTCGTCGCCGCCGTCGAGGTCGCCCGCAAGCTCGGCCTTGAGCCGTTGATCGCGCCGCCGCTCACCAACGGAAAGGCGCTGCATGTGCACGGTTATCTCGACCGCTTCGAAAAGGCGGCCGTCGCGACCTCGCGCTCTCTGGATCGTTTGGCGAAAACCGGCGTGCCGCTTGTCGGGCTGGACCCGTCCATGACCCTTGCTTATCGCAGCGAGTACAAGACCCTGCCGAAAGGGCCATCCCACGCATCCGTGCTGCTACCGCAGGAATGGCTCGCCGCAAACGGCAGGAACCTGGCGGAGGCGATCCGGCGGCAGGCCGGGGCGACGGTCCGGCTTCTGCCGCACTGCACCGAACGCACCAACATGCCCTCGGCGGTCGCGCAATGGAAAGCAGTCTTCCGCAGCCTCGGCATCGAGCTGCAGGTGGCCGATGCCGGCTGCTGCGGAATGGCGGGAACGTTCGGCCACGAAGTCCGCAACAGAGAGATTTCCGAAAAGCTCTATACGATGAGCTGGGCACAGATCACCGCCGGCGAGGAAGGGACCGTGGTCATGGCGAGCGGCTATTCCTGCCGGTCGCAGGTCAAGGAAATAGACCGCAGGACGATCCCCCATCCTCTGGAAGTCATCCGGGATCTGTTAGGTTGAAAACCCGGGTGCCGCAGGCAAGCAGCGAGACCGTGGAGTAGGATCGCGGTCGGTTTCGCGGCTATCCGAAACGAAGCTGCGGCGTCTCGCAGGGAAAGAGCCCGCACGCCAGTGCCGGCCTGCTGACAAACCACTGCAAAACCCGCGCCTCATCCCAGGATTTGTGCCGAGGATCTGCGCGGGCCGTCAGATGCTCGACACCAGGCCGAGCACGACGCATGGCAATGTTGAACAGCTCACCACATGAATCAAGTTCCATAATTCAGCTTATGCCAGATTCGCCTGTGGCGGCCAGGTTGAAATGTCCGCTGTTGCGCAAAGTAGAAATGTCACTTTGGGCGCGTCTTCAGCCATTTAGAGATGCGACAGGCTCGCCTCTCGATGTTCTGGTCAATGCCAACGTCAGGAGCAAGGACGATGACCTCCAGCCTGGCCGAGACCATGAGCGTTCGGAGTCGTCATATCAGGGCCAGACCGCCATGGGCCTGCTCTGACGAGGTGCGCAGGGAACGGAATCCGGGCAATCAGGTTAGTCCAAGGAAAAGCGGCCTTTCGAGCCCTGGCGACGAGGTGAACCCGAGGAGCAGGTTGTGAATGTTGTAAGTTTTCCGCGCCAGCGCCGCGATGATCCCGATCGCGCTTTCGTCAGCACCGATGCAGATGAGCGACGGCTCTATAAATTTGCCCTGCAGTACGAAATGGATGGCAAGAGCTGGGCGACCGACATCTGGGCCTATTCATCCAAAGACGCCGAAGATCGCGTGGCTGCGATGCGGCGATCGCTGACGATGTGCGGTCAGCTCTATGCCGAGGTGGAGGCCGACGCCCCGACGCCGCTCTGAGCATATGCGACGCGGCTATTGCCAATCGTCTCCCGTCATCGGCTGTCGACAGCGCCGCTCGTCACTTTGCCGACTCGGCTGGAACAGTTTGTTTCTCGAAGAGTTTGGATCGCAAAATATCTGTCGGGGATTCTCCTTCGACAATATCGGGAGGCAAAAATGTCAGCGCGATCGAAACATCCGCCAACTATCGGCGAGAGCACGCATGCGGCTGGCGGATGGGCGGCGGCGCGATCGCTTGGAGAAATTCTTCTCCGCGAACACGTCCCCCGATCGGGGCCGTCACTGCTTTCCCATCACAACAAACCAGACGGCTACATGTGTGTCAGTTGCGCCTGGGCCAAGCCTGCAAAACCGCATGCGATGGAATTTTGCGAAAACGGCGCAAAGGCGACCGCCTGGGAGGTCACTTCCCGCCGCGCCGACCGCGCCTTCTTCGCCGCCCATACATTGCATGAGCTGGAGCAATGGAGCGATCACGATCTCGAAGAACAAGGTCGCCTGACCCATCCGATGCGGTGGAACCGCTCGACCGACAAATACGAGCCGGTGGACTGGAACGATGCATTCGCAGAAATCGGCGGGGAGCTGCGGTCAATTCCTCCGCGTGAGGTTGATTTCTATACGTCCGGGCGCGCCTCCCTCGAAACCTCTTACATGTATCAGCTTTTTGCCCGCATCTTCGGCAGCAATAACCTGCCCGATTCTTCCAACATGTGTCACGAAAGCTCCTCGGTCGGCCTGCCGGAAAGCATCGGAGCCTCCGTCGGCACGGCAATCCTGTCCGATTTCCAGAACTGCGATTGCATTTTCTACATGGCGCAGAACGTCGCCACCTCTTCCCCGCGGATGCTGCATGACTTGCAGGATGCCGTCGACCGGGGCGTGAAAATCGTCACCTTCAATCTGTTGCGCGAACCGGGCCTCGAACGTTTCACCAACCCGCAAATGCCGAGCCAGATGCTGACCGGCCGGTCGACGCCGATTTCGTCGGAATATTATCAGGTGAAGAACGGAGGCGACATTGCGGCCCTCTTCGGCGTCTGCAAAGCCTTGATCGAAGCCGACGATGCAATGAAGGAAATGGGGATGAGCAAGGTTTCCGGCTCCGATGCCGTGCCCCATAAACCGGATAATGCCGCGTCGGTGGCGTTCGCCGCTTCCATTGCGGCGGCCGATAAAAAGCATGTTCTCGACCACGATTTCATCAACACGCATACATCGGGTTTCGAGGAGTTTGCCGAAGCCGCCCGCCGATATGACTGGGCCGAACTGGAACGTGTTTCCGGCTTGACCCGCGAGCAGATGATCCAGGCAGCCCGCACCTATGCCCATTCGGAGGCGGTGCTGATGGTCTATGGCATGGGTCTGACGCAGCATGTGATGGGTGTCCAGAACGTTCATATGGTCGCCAATCTCGCGCTGCTGCGCGGCAATATCGGCAAGCCGGGCGCCAATATCTGCGCCGTGCGCGGCCACTCGAACGTGCAGGGCCAGCGCACGGTCGGGATAACGGAAAAGCCGGACCTCGTGCCGCTCGACAAACTGGCGCAACTCTACCAGTTCGAACCGCCACAATGGGAAGGACGCTCAACCGTCGACACCTGCAAGGCGATCATGGAGGGCGAGGCCAAAGCCTTCGTCAGCCTCGGCGGCAACTTCCTGCGCGCCGTCCCGGAAACGGAAGCGATGGAGGAGGCCTGGCGCAAACTCCGCCTGACCGTACAGATCGCGACGAAGCTCAATCGCAGCCACGTCATCCATGGCGAAATCGCCTATCTCCTTCCCTGTCTCGGCCGTATCGAAGTCGATGAACAAGCGAGCGGTCCGCAAGCCGTCTCCATAGAAAGTTCCGTGGCGCATTTCCATGGCTCGCGCGGCAAGGCGAAGCCCGCAAGCGAGGAGCTTCTGTCGGAGCCCGCCATCATCGCCGGCATCGCCAAGGCGACGCTGGCGAAGGGTCGAGTCCCGTGGGACGAATGGGTCGGCGATTATTCGAAGATCCGCGATGCGATCGAAGCGACCTATCCCGAGACGTTCAGGGATTTCAACAAACGCATGTTTCAACCTGGCGGCATTCCGAGACCCGTGCCGGCCAGGGAACGCAAATGGACGACGCCCAACCAGAAAGCCAATTTCATCACGCCGCCGCGGCTCTTCCCCGAACTTGACATCGGTCCGGGCGCCACAGAGGTTCTCAACCTCGCCACGTTACGCTCCAACGACCAGTTCAACACGACCATCTACGGTTACGGCGATCGCTATCGCGGCGTGAAGGGATCGCGAAAGGTGGTATTCATGAACGAAGAGGATATTGGCAGACTGGGCTTCAAGGAAGGCGATTTCGTCGATCTGACGACCGCCATCGATGTCGCCACAACGCGCCGCGTCACCGGCTTCAAGGTTGCTCGGCACGCAATTCCGGCCGGGTGCTGTGCGGCTTATTACCCTGAGGCGAACCCGCTCTTTCCGCTGGCGCATCACGACGCCAAGGCCAAGACCCCGTCTTACAAGATGTTGCCGGTGCGGCTCAGTCTCTCGGCCCTGTCGTCGCGGTCCTGACCCGGGTCCCGGCAATGCGCGAAAGCAAGCAGGTCCCCTGGTCGGCGGCAGTATCGCTTCTCACGATGGCAGCCGTCTGGGCCGCCATCGCCTGGGCAAGCCAACCGCGCTTGCGTCGCGCCCATCCCGCCGAGACGTCCGGTCCCACTCGCTTCCCTTTGCTTGCCGATAGCGCCGTCAAGAAGGACGGCACCTGGTTGGTCTCGATAGTGCTGCTCTGTATGTTCGTGATCGGAGCCACGATCGGCTGGGCAAGACATCCAAGGCAATATCGTGCCGATCCACCGGTCACATCGTCTCTCGATGAGTTCCGGCTGATGCCGGACAGGATCGGCGGCACACCACCCGACGTCTATTTCGCGCTTGGTAAGCCCTATGAGAGCACCGCCTATGATCTGAGCCAGGGCAAGCGCCTTTATTCCTGGTTCGGCTGCCCTACTTGCCATGGAGACGGACGAGGCGGGACCGGCCCTTCGTTTCTTGACGGCTGGTGGTTTTATGGCTCGGAAATGGTATCGGTCGTGGCATCCATTCGCGACGGACGGCCTCACGGCATGCCTGCCTTCGCGAACAAAATGACGAGCGACGAGATCTGGCAGCTCGCCGGCTATGTCAGGACGATCGGCGCCTATTCGGCCCTCTATACCGCGCCAAGCCGCAACGACGACAAGCATACAAGACCGGCCGAGAACCGTGCGCCGGCCGCAACTCTTTTCGAGGAAGGGCCGGTGGGCGTCCGCTCCGATCGAGGTGTCCGGCCTTGAAGACCGCCCCGGCATGCACCCTGTTTCTGTCCGGCTGCGCTGCGGGCACGCAATCGGCACTGAATGCGGACGGACCCGCCGCTTCGGAACTAAGAAGCCTGATATTGCTGTTTGTCGCCGTCTGCGGCGTCGTCTTCGTGCTTGTCATGAGCGGCGTGGTATGGGCGCTGGTTCGCAGGAAAAACCAGATCCCCGGCGAACCGCAAGCCGAGCGTTCCATGGCAAGGGTCGTTGCCGGCGCAATCGTTATGACCGTCCTGGTCGTAAGCTTCCTGACGATCACCAGCTTCTACGCAACCAATGGCGTCGACCGCGGCCGGGACAATTCGCCGACCATCGCCGTTCGCGGGCAGCAGTGGTGGTGGCAGTTCACCTATCTCCATGCGGATCCCGCCAGGACGTTCCAGACCGCCAACGAGCTGCATATCCCCGTGGGAACCGATGTCCGGCTGCGCCTGGACTCGACTGATGTCATTCATTCCTTCTGGGTGCCGAACCTGACGGGAAAGCAGGATCTGGTCCCCGGCCGCGACAACCGGCTGACGCTGCATGCCAGCAAAGCCGGCATCTATCGCGGCCAATGCGCCGAATTCTGCGGCCTGCAGCACAGCCACATGGCGCTGTTGGTGATCGCCGAGGAGCCCGAGGACTATGCCAGATGGCTGGAGCTGCAGAGAAAGACGGCAGCCGCGCCGGCCGACGGTGACGCCGCTACGGGAAAGCTCGTGTTCATGAGCAAGCCTTGCGCCGCCTGCCACACCATCCGCGGCACCGAGGCATCGGGCACCTCCGGGCCTGACCTCACCCATGTCGGCAGCCGCAGCATGATTGCGGCGGGGCTGTTGGAGAATACCCGAGGATCGGTTGCGGCATGGATTGCCGACCCGCAAACGCTGAAGCCGGGCAACAACATGCCGTTGGTCCCCCTCACCGGCGAAGAGCTGCGACAGGTGAGCGCCTATATGAGTGGTCTGCGATGACGGTCGGCGGCAGAACCCCTTCCCCCGCCGACCTGGCTGCCGGCTGTCCCGAGGCGGAAGCCTTCCTCAGGCGCACATGGTCGACGCCGCCTGGATTATTAGCAGCGCTCTCCACGGTCGATCACAAGATCATCGGCAGACGCTATATCGCGACAGCCTTTGTCTTTCTCATCCTCGGCGGCGTGCTTGCACTGGCGATGCGCCTCCAGCTTGCTTTCCCCGAGGCCCGCTTCATCAGCGCGGACCGGTACAATCAGATCTTCACCGTGCACGGGACCAACATGATGTTCCTGTTTGCGGTGCCGGTCATGGAGGCGATGGCGGTCTATCTCGTTCCTCTGATGGTCGGAACCCGCAACATCGCCTTTCCCAGGCTGAACGCCTTCTCCTACTGGATCTATCTCGCCGGAGGGCTGCTGCTGTGGATCTCCCTCGCCCTCGATACTGCCCCCGATGTCGGCTGGTTCTCCTACGTGCCTCTGGCCGGCCCGCAATATGGCGCTGGGAAACGGGCAGACCTCTGGGCACAGATGATCACCTTCACCGAGGTCTCCGCCCTCGCCGTTGCCGTCGAAATAGTCGTGACCGTTTTCAAGCTGCGGGCACCCGGCATGTCGCTTGATCGAATCCCCGTCTTCGTCTGGTCGATGCTGGTCACCGCCTTTCTCGTCATCCTGGCCATGCCGGCAATCATGTTCGCCAGTTCGTCGCTCATTCTCGACCGGCTGGTCGGCACCCAGTTCTATAATCCCGCGGAAGGGGGCGATGTGCTTCTCTGGCAGCACCTGTTCTGGTTCTTCGGTCATCCCGAGGTCTACATCATCTTTCTTCCGGCAGTCGGCATCGTCTCCGCCATGATCTCCACCTTCACGCGGCGTCCTGTCTTCGGCTATATGCCGCTGGTGCTGGCAATGATCGCCACCGGAATTCTCTCCTTCGGCCTGTGGGTGCACCACATGTTCGTGGCCGGCCTGCCGCGGCTGGGGAGCAGCTTTTTCACCGCCTCGAGCATGGCAATCGCCATTCCCGCCGGAACCCAGATCTTTTGCTGGCTGGCAACGCTGTGGGATGGCCGTCCGGTGTTCAAGACACCGCTGCTTTTCATCATCGGCTTTCTCATCACCTTCGTCATCGGCGGCCTGACCGGCGTCATGGTGGCGTCGGTGCCGCTCGATACCCAGGTCCACGACACCTATTTTGTCGTCGCCCATTTCCATTATGTGCTGATCGGCGGCTCCGTCTTCCCGCTGATCGGCGCGATCTATTACTGGTTCCCGAAGATGACCGGCCGGATGATGAGCGAAAGGCTCGGCCGTTGGGCCTTCGGCCTGATCTTCACCGGCTTCCACCTGACTTTCTTCCCCATGCACATCCTGGGCCTCCAAGGCATGCCGAGGCGGGTCTACACCTATCCGCCCGAGCTGCCCTGGGCTGGCCTGAACCTGTTCGTCAGCCTCAGCGCCTTCATCCTGGCCGCCGGCTTCCTCGTCTTCTTCATCGATGCCCTGCGCAGTTTCCGCCACGGCCGGCCGGCCGGCCCCAATCCCTGGAACGCCTCGACATTGGAATGGGCCGTAGCTTCGCCCCCTCCCCCCTACAATTTTCGGCATATTCCCGTAGTCGAATCGCGCGAACCGCTCTGGACATCCGGCGAGACGTTGCCGGTGGCGACCGGACTTCGGATCGATCGGCGGGAACTGATCGTCAGCAGCGTCACATCAGGCGAGCCGGAAGCGCGGGAGTCCTCGCCAGCCGATTCCATCTGGCCATTTCTGGCCGCCATTGCCACGAGCATTATGCTGATCGGCTCGATCTTCAGCCCGTGGGCCGTCGTCTGGGGAGCCGTGCCGGTGGCAATCACTCTGACGGGATGGTTCTGGCCCAAGCAAACGCCGGAGGACGAGTCATGAAGGAGCGCGTGGTCACCGATCTGTCGAAGCTTCCCCTGCACGGCCTGGGCAGTGCGAGCCTGACGTTCTGGGGCACCAGTGCCTTCATGCTGATCGAAGGCATGGGATTCGCCTTGGCGATTGTCGTCTACTTCTATCTCATGAGCCTGGCGCCGCGTTGGCCGATCGAAGCCCCTGCCCCGGATCTTCTTCCCGGCACAATTCTCACCCTGCTGCTTCTCGTCAGCATCGTGCCGAATATGCTCGTCGCGCGGTGGGCAAAGCACAGGGATCTCCCCAAGGTGCGCGCGGGACTGATCGTCATGGCGCTTCTCGGAGCGGCACCCCTCATACCCCGCGCCTACGAATTCCCTGCCCTTCACATCGGCTGGGACGATGATGCCTATGGATCGATCGTCTGGACCATGCTCGGCCTGCACGCAACCCACATCATCACCGACCTCGTCGATACCGTCGTTCTCGCCTGCCTGATGTTTTCGAAGCATGGCGACAATGCGCGGCGCTACGGCGATGTCGAAGACAACGCGCTCTACTGGAACTTTGTCGTCCTCGCCTGGCTTCCTCTCTACGGATGCATCTATTGGGTGCCGCGGCTATGAGAACAGCAACCACAATCGCTTTTTTTCTTATGGCGACACCGGGATTGGCACATGACGGCCATGCCCATTCGAGTTCCTTCCCATGGACGGCCGATCCCTGGATAATCGCGCCGCTCGCAGTCTGCGCAGCCCTCTCTGCAAGCGGAAGCGTTTGCTTGATGTCGCGATCATCCACGGGCCGCCGCGTCGTCGCGCAGCGGCTTTTGGCCTATTGGGCGGGCTGGCTGGTGCTTGCCGGAGCGCTTGTCTCTCCCCTGCATTGGCTGGGAGAGCAGCTTTTCACCGTCCATATGATCGAACATGAGCTGGTCATGGCGGTTGCCGCGCCGCTCATCGTATCGGCACGCCCGTCGGCGGTGTTGCTCTGGGGGTTGCCTAGGATCGTCAGGCGCCGGGCAGGACAGATGCTCGCCTCGAGCATCGTCCGCAGGAGCTGGACGTTGCTGAGCAACGGCACTGTCGCGACGCTGCTGCACGGGGCGGCAATCTGGGCATGGCACGCGCCTGTTCTGTTCGACGCCGCGATCGAAAGCACGCCGCTCCATCGTCTGCAGCATCTTTCCTTTTTCTTAAGTGCCGTCCTGTTCTGGTGGTCCGTCATCTGGAAGACGAACAGGGGGCTGGCGGTCTGGCATCTCTTCCTGACCATGCTCCATATGAGCATTCTCGGGGCCCTCCTCGCCCTGTCACCGAACGTGCTCTACGCCGTGCAGACCCGATCGTCTGGGGCTTGGGGGCTGTCGCCGCTCGAAGACCAGCAGATGGCAGGCCTGGTAATGTGGGTTCCCGCCGGCGTCATCTATGCCGCGATTGCGCTGGCGCTGACGGCTTTGTGGATCAGGGATTCCGGAAAGGGAGGCGCAGATGGAACACGTATCGTCGCCCCATAATTCCCTTCGCCCCGCTTTGCTGATTGCCGCCTGCTTGGTGAGCCTGACGGCGGCATTGACCTTGACCGACATCTACCGGCAGCGATCCGAAAGGCAAGCTGTTGCCGTCGCCATGACAAAAGGAGACCCGGCGCGGGCGCCGGCGATTTTTCGCCGATATGGCTGCGCCGGATGTCACACCATTCCAGGCATCGAGGGCGCCGACGGCAAGGTCGGCGGCGATCTCTCCGGTCTGCGCGAGCGGGTCTACATTGCCGGCGTGCTCAACAATTCCTCCGACAACCTCATCGGCTGGATTGTCGCGCCGCAGGCCCATTCGCCAAGAACGGCGATGCCGGCCACCGGAATATCCGAACAGGAGGCCCGCGATGTCGCAGCCTATCTCTATGCTCGCTAAGAAAAACGGGTGTCCGTTCAGACCGCCTTCAACAGTTACTCGGACCATAGCAACGGCGCCAGTATCCAAACGTTGATAATAAGCGCATGATCACCTTTAGGTGCGTGCCGTCCGGAAGTCTGAAGTCATGACATGCATCAAAACAAAAACTAAAGCGCGTGGCATGAATCAATCTGCGCGACGCGCTTTAGAAGGAGGTCGACGTGGACCGCGCGATTGTGAAGAAGCATTTGGAACAGGCGCGAGAACATGTCGCCCTGGGAGGACTGCACGTCGCTCGGCAGCGCGAGATCGTTGCTGAGCTGATCCACCGCGGCGCCGACGTGACGGAAGCAATTCGGCTTTTGACCAATTTTGAGGAGTCGCAGGACATGCATGTGGCGCACCTTGAGAGGCTTAAGGCAGAGTTGCTAGAATGTGACGAGAAGCAAACAGGCCGGCAGATCCGAAGATAGTTCGGCCCCGTGACGGGCGAGAGTTTTACGCTGTTCTTTTAGCTATGCCCGCTGACCCCGAAAACAGCTGCGGTAGACGCACGGCCATCAGCCTATAGCTTGACACGGTTCAGGGGCTTTGTCTCAGCTCTCCCGGAGAGAACTCCTCCATCAGCCAAAATCTGTCCTCTCGCACGACTAAGCATCGACGCCTTATCCTTCAGCCGTTCGCCTCGTCCTCGAGCAGATTGCTGACGGAAATGGGAATTGCGATCGAGCAACTGATTCCATCCTCTCCAAATGTGTAGGAGGTTTTTGCATCGAGCTGGTAGGGCAGCGCGCGCTCGATCAGTTCACGGCCTTGGCCGCCCCCTTGCGGTCTGGAATCTTCGGGCGGCATCGTCACCCCGTTCTCCCGCCAGTCCACATGCAGCCACGGCTTGCCACCTTCACCGTCTTGTTCCACGCGCCACATGATCGACAGTTGCGCTCGAGGCTGGCTAAGCGCCCCATATTTGACGGCATTGGTGGCCAACTCATGCATTGCCAAAGCCATAGTCTGGACGCTGGTCGAGCGAAGCCTGACGCCTTCCGCGCCATCCAGGGTGATCCGGTCCATCTGGCCGTCCAGTGCGCCGTGAGCCGCCAGTTCGGAGCGGACAAGCTGATCGAACGTGATGCGCTCACCCTCCTGCAGCCGCGAGAGTAGGCTTTGCACACGCGCCAGCACATCCAGACGGCTGCAAAATTTTTCGTTGAAATCGGCAAGATCAACGCTGTTTCGCATGGTCTTATCAGCCATCGAGCGGACAACGGCCATGAGGTTGCGCGTGCGGTGCTGAAGCTCTGCGACGAGTACCTTCATGCGGTCGGCAGAGGCTTTTTCGTCGGTGATGTCGCGGCCGATACCGCCGATCTGTTTGACGTTCCCCTCCTCTCCGAAAAGTGGGAAATCGGCGTTGCGCAACCAGCGAATTTCATGGTCCGATGCCCGCCTGATGCGGTACTCGAATTCCACGCGTTCCCCCTCTCGCACTCGGCGGATTTCGGAAAGCGCCTGTTCGCGATCTTCGGGAATGATCAGTTCGGCCCAGCTGCGGAAATTGTTGCCGGTCATGGCCTGCTCCCGGTCGACACCGTAGATGGTCTCGAAAGCCGGCGTCAGATAGACCCATTGCAGCGTCTCCGCGTCTCGGATCCACAAAACGTCGGAAGAGGCTTCGCCGAACAGGCGGAACTGCTCTTCGCCCTGCCGCACAGCTGCTTGCGCCTGTTTTCGCGCCGAGATGTCGATGCAGAACTCGGCGATCGTACCATCGCCAAGATCACGCCCGGCGAACAACATCCAGCGGCGCGTGCCGTCGGCGAGGAAAAACTCCTTTTCATACGGCCCGATCTTGCCGGTCTCCTTCAGAGCCTCCATCTGGGCTTCGGTCTCGGCGAGATGCTCCTCCGGAGTCAGCCGACGCCAGTGCAGCTCGCCGCGTTCCATCTGCGAGCGGCTGTAGCCGGACATCTTCAGGAAAACCTCGTTGGCGTCGAATATGACGCCATCCCGATGAAGAAAAATCACGCCGACCGCGTCCGTCTCCAGGACGCGCTGCAGGCGCTCCTCGCTCCGTCGAAGCGCCACCTCCGCCTCGTAAGTGGCGGTCAAATCGGTAAACGTAACAACAGCTCCGCTGATATAGTTGTCGACACTACGATAAGGCAGGACGCGCGCGGCGTAATGCCGGTTGTTCGTCGGGTCGCTGACCTTTCGGTCGACAGGCACCAGCGTTCTAAGAACGAGACGAACATCGTCCAGGAGCTCCGGATATGCGACGCGCGAGACGACGTGGTCCAAAGGCCGCCCGACATCGGTTTCAAGCAGATGGAATATTTCCGTCGCCGCCGGCGTGAAGCTCCTGACGCGCAGATCGTTGTCGAGGAACACGGTGGCGATCTGCGTCGCTTCGAGAAGGTTCTTCAGATCGGAATTCGTGCGATCGAGTTCGGTAACGCGATGGGCAAGCTCACCATTGACGGTCTGCAGCTCCTCGTTCACCGACTGCAATTCTTCCTTAGAGGTTTCCATCTCCTCGTTGGCTGACTGCAGTTCTTCATTGATCGACTGATATTCTTCGTTGGAAGATTTGAGCTCCTCATTGGTCGATTCGAGCTCCTCGATCGTTGCCTGAAGACGGTCACGGGTGACGCGCAGATCGGTCTCCAGACGCTGGACATGCTCTTCGTTCGTCAGCCTTCCTCCGTCAGGAGCCGTCCCTTCGGCTACCTGCCCGGCATCCTGAAAAAGCACGATCAGCGAGGTGACATCGCCGCTTCCGAGGGGTTCGACAATGATGTTGACGGCGTAGGTGCGATCATCCTGGCGCAGCAGGACCCTTGGAACTTCGACCTTGACCGCCTCGGTCGTGGCACGCTGCAAGGCCGATCGCATGTCGAGCCGCAGATCTCGGTGGGCAAGGCTCAGGAGATTGAGGGTCGCAGTCCCCGAAGCCGGTTCGAGGTAGCGGCCCGTGCGTCCCGAAAAGTGCAGCACGTCATAATGTGAATCGACGACGACATAGGCCGGTGCGAATCGCTCTGCGACGACCTCTGCCTGGCGGCTGATCGTGGCCGACAGCCGGCCGGTCTGCAGCATCGGCGCCGGCGCCGAAAGCGCATGGTCGGGGCTTCGAGGGCGTGGGGTGAGCGGGAAGTCCGGAATGATCCGCGTTGCCGTCTCCACCCTCCGAAACAGCCGGTTCCTTCGGTCCACAGGCGCGAAAAGCTTGGTGTGGCGGGTAACGTTTTCCGAAGAACCCAGAAAGAGGATACCACTCGGCCTGAGGGCGAAGTGAAAGATCGGGATGACCCGGTTCTGCAGCTCGCTGTCGAGATAGATCAGCAGGTTCCTGCAGGAGAGGATGTCGATTCGAGAGAATGGCGCATCCTTGACGATGTTGTGCGGGGAGAAGATGCACATTTCCCGCAGTTCCTTGACGACGCAATAGGTGTCACCCTCACGCACGAACCATCGGGCAAGCCGGTCCGGCTGGAGCTGGGAGGTTATCGCTGCGGAATAACGTCCGGCACGCGCAATCCCCAGCGCGCGTGCATCGAGATCTGTCGCGAAGATCTGCACGTCGGGAGGGTAATCCATTGTCGCCATATGCTCGCGCAGCAGCATCGCGATCGAATAGGCTTCCTCCCCGGTCGCGCAGCCCAGCACCCAGACGCGCAGCTGATCACCAGGTTCCTTGCCCTCGAACAGCCTAGGAATTTCACGCTCCAGCGCTTCGAATTCGGCGGGATCTCTGAAAAACTGGGTAACGCCGATCAGCAGGTCCTGAAAGAGGTTTTGAACTTCGTCGCGGCTGGCGCGCAGCCGCTCGATGTAGGTATCGATATCGCCGATTTGCAGCACCTGCATACGGCGCTGAACGCGCCGCGTGAAGGTGCCGCGCTTGTATCCGTGGAAGTCATGGCTGGTGACATTACGAAGAACCGTGGCAATCTGCGTGATCTGTGCCTCGATAGCGCTCGGAGGCTCCTCATCCAGGCCCGCGTCTTCCTCCTCGAGGACATTGCCGGCATAAAGCGCGATGTGGGCTGCGATGCCCTTCGCCGGCAGTCGCAAGTCAGCGATTGCCAACGCCCCTCCCTCCTCAGCAGATTGAGCGTCGCCGTCGTCTATCTCCGTGATCGACAGACCGCCGAATTTCTTGGTTGCCGCCACCCCGGCAATGCCGTCATTGTCGAGACCCGCCAGAACCACAGCGATCGCGCGCTCATGGGCATGTTCTGCCAGCGAGATCAACATCGTGTCGACCGTGCCACGATGGCCGACGGGTTCCGAGGCAGGCCTAATGCGGATATGACCGTCCTCGACGGTCATCATATCGTCGGAGCCGCCGACGTAGATATGGTTCGGAAGGATCCGCTCTCCGTCCATCGCGACCGTCACCGCCAGTCGTTGTTGCTGTCCCAGAATTTCAAGGACGGCAGCTGCGGTGAGCCCCTCCTCCTGGCGTACCGCCACGAGATAGGATGCGCCGAGGTCGACGCCGATGTCGGAGAATATCTGCTCGAGCGAATGAAGTGAGCGAGCGCACACCGCTATGCCGACGATCACGAGAGGCTGTTCGTGCTGATCCCGCTCAGCCGCGCCTGCCTGTTGCTCCATGTCTTCCCGTTCGTCGTACGCCATCGTCGATTCATGCCTCTGCCGCGGACGATTCTAAACCTTCCGCACGGCAGAAAGATACAACTTTATCAGATGTCCTGGAACGGCGACGCGCGACCGTGGCGCAGTGAACTTAGAGCGGCGTCACGCAGGGTCGCGGAATATTGCCGATACTCCGCCGCCCTTGCCTCGTAGAGTTCGGCAACGGCCTTGCGGCCAGTGGCGCGAGCGTCGCGTGCCATCCGCTCCACGAGCGTCAGCCGCTCCTCCATGATGCGCATGGCGATTCTGATCGCCTCATCAAGCTCGTCAGTGTGCCCGGCAAGGACGTCGGCGGTATAGGCGTGGCCGATCTGGCACCGAAATCGCAACGGCCGCGAACCGCGAACCTCGGAAAGCACGCCATGGCAATCGGGGCAAGTCAGGACGCTGGGAGACGCAATCTTGCCAAGTGCCGCACTGCCAAGCCGGTCGCCAGCCGCAATTTCGACCTCCAGCCGCAGATCGTCGGAGGGCACATCAGGAACCGGCCCTGCCTCGCTTCCGGCGATTTTGACAAGAAGCCCACCGAGTTCGGCTGCCGAGGCCACATGATCGATCTCCACTGCTTCCAGCGCCGCTAAGGGCATTTGATCCGCCTCGGCATCAAGTGGATGTTGCACCACGGTCGTCCCGCCATGGGACTTGATCGCATGCAGCCCCGCCGCTCCGTCATTGAGCATCCCCGTCAGGACGATCCCTACTGCCCGTGGACCGAACGACAAGGCGGCAGATCGAAACATCGGGTCGATCGACGGACGGACCATGTTCTCGCGAGGACCCGCTCCCAACTTGATCGTTTCACCCATGAGGAGAAGGTGACGGTCGGGTGCAGCCACATAGATGTGGCCTCGCTCGATCGGCTGCCCGTCGACCGCCTGCCTCACGGGCAGGCTGGAACTGTCGGCAAGAATCGCTGGCAGCAGGCTGGGAGAGTTTGCAGGAATATGAGTGCTGACGAAAATGCTTGCCGGAAGATCGGCGGGCAAATCGGCAAAAAGGGTCTTGAGGACAGCTCTGCTCCCCGCCGACCCTCCGATGGCAATAATATCCTTGGTGGCGTTGGAAGACATCATCTCGCCTTTCATGTCATCCCAACAGCCGATGCTCCATATGGTTCCCTTGTGCGTGAGCGCAAACGGAATCATTCCGACGGGGGTACCGGCTCGAAGCGACGGATTGCGACAAAGGATGCCGGCGAGCCAAGTGCGCCTTTCCAACGAGCACGGCCTCGCTTCAAACTGTTACAAAAGTCTTTGCGCGTCCCAAAAACGCGGGTGGGGGTCGAAGGATTGCGGCATGCAAAAGTTGCCCCTTCGATGGGATCCTCGTCTGTGACGAAATTCAGCAATTTTCGCCACTGAGATTTATGAGCGGCTATCTCTGCCCGGCATTTGGGGGCTGTAGAAGTAAGGACGTGATTGGTTATTCGCCCTTCTAACATTCTCGCTGCCCCGCAACGAAAACCCCATCAACCGCTCGTATTCCGCCTCCGGAATGCCATAAGAGCCACTGGCCTTGAGAATGAGGCCCTCGCGATCGACGACGATTACCTTTCCTCGTACCGACCTGATGAGTTTTTCGCCCTCTAGAATAGGAAGCACGCCCGTAACTCCGGAACGCCGGACGCCGAGCATGGAAGACATGTGCTCGTGGGTCAGAAGCAGCACCTGGCTTTCCGATCGATCATCGAGCATAAGCAGCAAACGGGCCAGTCTCTGTTCGATGGAATATCGGCTGTTGGCGAGGGCCGTATAACCCAATTGAATTGCGAGCGTCCTTGAAAACGTTGATGAAAGCGATCGCAACTGCGGTGCCCTCTGCGTCAGACGAAGGAAGCTGTCGATGTCGGTGCGCTGCGCGGTTCCTTCGGTCTGCACCACAAGATTGTAGGGAGTGCGCCAATCGCCCTCCAACAGCCCCGTGCCGGTTACCCCTTCACGCCCGATAAGGCCAACCTCTACCTGTGAGCCATCCAGGGACGAGGCGATCAGCGAGACCGTCCCGCTTTCAATGAAGGAAACCGTCGTGATCTCTCCAAACTGCTTTTCAAGAACCTCGCCTTGAATCAGCTGAACCTGCTTGAGAAGCGGCCGGATAAGATCACTTTCTCGCGGAGAAAGAGCGGAAAGAACGAGATTCTTCTGACCGCCTGATGACTTCGCCGTCGAACCTCGGCACTCGGAAAGGGCAGTATAAATCGCGCTCGTGTCCAGCGGTTTTTCGACGAAAATCCGATCCGCAAAGCGGGGAGGCACGACATCACGGCTGTAGCCGGTTGCGAAGAAGAACGGGATATTGCGCTTAGCCAGCGCATCGGCGACAGGGAACACCATCGTTCCACCGAGATTGATGTCCAAAATGGCCACTTCAATTTGGGAATCTGCAATATATTGCAACGCTCGTTCGACGCTCGGTGCAGGCCCGACTATCTTGATTCCAGTTGCGGTCAGCTTCGATGCGAGTTGGCTGGCGAGAGCGTAATCGTCCTCAACGACCAAGACAGCCTTTTGCGCGAGTTCGTCAAAAGCCGTATTCATGACGATCTGCCTCTCACATTATACCTGTTCACTCAAAACGTTGCCGCCATTGCACTGTTCCGTCGCCCAACCTGATGACGTTGCATCAATAATAGCTTAATCACCCCCGTTCTCGCCTTCTTCAATATCGCTCGATCGGCGATACGCATCAAGGATGGGGCGTCGGGCGCGGCGGCAGCGACTTCAGGTATCGGGCGATAGCCATCCGGTCGGCCTCCGGGAGCTCCGCCGTATTCTCGACCACATCCGCCATGGACCAGCCGACATAGCCGTGACCCGGCGTCCTGCCGCTGTGAAGCATTTCGGCGACATCCTGCTCCGACCACGAGCCGATACCTGTCGGCGTGATGTTAGGGTTCAAACCGACACCTTCAGAACTCACTCCGCCGGCGAACCGCGTCTTGGGTTTTACGGCGCCGAAAATGTTGCGGGACGAGTGGCACTCGGCGCAATGACCGAGGATCTCCACGAGATAGGCACCGCGATCATGCACGGGATCGCCGCTCGGCGTTGCTGCCGATCTGCCTTCGCGGAAGAACAGGAGTTTCCAGAAGCCGACAAACCGCCGAATGCGAAACAAGGGGGAAATATCGTGTGGCTGCGGGCGCTCCGGCACGGGCGAAAGCGAGTGCAGAAAGGCGTAGAGATCTCTGACGTCGCCGAGAGTCATCCCCGTGTAGCTGGGATAGGGGAATACCGGGTAATAATGCTGCCCTGAGGGAGAGACCCCTGAAATCAGCGCATTGGCAAGGTCGGCAACCGACCACGATCCGATACCGGCAACCGGGTCGGGCGAGATATTGGGAACTCTGAAGGTCCCATAGGGCGAGGCCAGCGCAAGATCTCCTCCGAGCCTTAAGCGGTCCGGCTGACCGGGGGAAGCATGACAGGAGGAGCAGCCGCCTGCAGCAAAGACCACTCTGCCGCGCTCGACGTCCCCCGGCGTCAGCGTGGGATCGCCGGCAGCGAAGCGTGGATGCGGCCTCGTCAGCAGCCAGGTTGCGAGGCAGACAAGGAGGACCGCGGCGACAGCGGTCGAAAACAATCGGGCACCTTTCACCATCCTGGACCCGCTAGAGCAATCCCGGGAAAACCGTGAAACAGTTTTCCGTCCGGAGTTGCGAACGACAACTCAGAGCGGTTTCGCGTTTTCATGGAAAGCTCAATCGCTCTGCATGAACACCTCAACCAGGCGGCGGCTCGACCATATATGGCCGCCGCCCCAGGCGGCAGAGATAAACTTCTCGCTCGGGATTGGCCTCTATGACAAAACCCGAGCTGCGCAGCATCGCTTCGACCGCCGCCTTGTTGGGAATGAACCAATTGGTGGGATCGGCAGCATAGCGCTCTTCGACAAAGAACAGCTTCGGAAAATCCGGCCGGTTAAAAACCTTCCATTCCGAAAAGTCGTAATCCTCTTCCAGCGTGGCAATACGCTCTTCACCACGCTGCAGGCATTGGAACAGCATGAGGTCTGCAACCACATGTTCGTGGAGCAGATCCAGCGCCAGCAACGGATGGCGCAGGTGGTAAAGCACGCCCATGAAGATCACAAGATCGAACCTCTCACCGAGTTTCGACACCTCATACACCGACATCTGTCTGAACTCGACGTCGAGGCCGAAATGATCGGCGGCGAAACGGGCCTGCTCGAGATAACGTGGATCGCTGTCGATGCCCAACACCCGACCGGCGTTGCGGCGCTTCATTTCGAGCGCATAAAAGCCTGCATTGCAGCCGATATCGAGAACGCTCCGCCCTTCCAGGTCCTTGGGCACGACATGTTTGAAGCCTTCCCACTTGAATGCCGGATAGTCACCGAGAAAGTGATCCGGTGCGGTTTCGAACTCCCCGAGCCGCATATTCTGAAACCATGGGCCGAGTTCGTTGATACGCTGCTTCAAAGCCAGGTTCGTCATCGCTTGAATCCGCTTCTCGCTTAGTTGTCCAAGGGAGCAGCCTGCGGGGCCACCGCGCCCCGATGACGACGAGCCGCCGCGACGCGTTTTCGGGGGCGATCATCCAAATTGGCGGCAAACCAATCGATCGTATATCTTAGCCCCTCGGCGAGGCGCACCGTCGGCTGCCAGTCGAGAAGTTCCGTGGCGCGGGAAATGTCGGGGCGGCGGCGCTGAGGATCATCCTTCGGCAAAGGCCGATAGGCAACCACCGTCCGCACCGGCACCATCGAGCGGATCATCTGCGCGAGGTCGTTGATGGTGAACTCGCCCGGGTTGCCGAGATTGACGGGCACGCCAGGGTTCGGCCGCACGTCCATCAGCGCCATGAGGCCACCGACAAGATCGCTGACGTAGCAGAAGGACCGCGTCTGCAGGCCGCTTCCATAAATGGTCAGCGGTTTGCCCGAGAGAGCCTGCACGATCAGGTTGGAGACGATCCGCCCGTCATTCGCCTGCATTCGCGGCCCATAGGTGTTGAAAATGCGGGCGACCCGCACGTCGACGCGGCCGCCACGCAGCATGTCGAAGCAAAGGGCCTCAGCGGCGCGCTTTCCCTCGTCATAACAGGCGCGCGGTCCCGTGCAGCTGACATTGCCGCGATAGTCCTCTTTCTGAGGATGCTCGGCCGGATCGCCATAGACTTCGCTCGTCGATGCCTGAAGAAAGGCGGCCCGGTGCCGCTCGGCGAGCGCCAGCAGATTACCCGTGCCGGCGACACACGTCATCATCGTGTGAACGGGATCCGCCTGGTACTGCGGTGGCGAGGCGGCGCAGGCCAGATTATAGATCTGGTCGAGCGGTTCGTCGATTTCGAGGAATTTGCAGATGTCCTGTTCAATCAGCCGGAAACCCGGGTGATTCATCAACGGTCGGACATTGTCGGGCGAGCCGGTGAGATAGCTGTCGACGCAGATCACGCTGTCGCCACGGCCGAGAAGAGCATCACAGAGATGCGAGCCGACAAAACCGGCGCCTCCTGCCACCAGAACAGTCTTGCCTTTTCCGCGACGATTGACTTGAAGCATCGATACTCTCCTTCACGCTGAGATACGGTCGAAAGCTGGATTGGCGGGCAGGTCGGAAAGAGCCCGGACGAGCTCACCGGCGCGTGCGGCACCGGTATGACTGCTCATCACCAGGTTTCTCGCTGCGGCGGCGACCGCCAGACGGTCGGTGTTGGGAAGCTCCGTCAGCAGCGCCACGACATCCTCCGGCGCGCGGGCAATGAACAAGGCCTTACCGTCCGGCAGTAGCTCATCGAGACCCTGCCAGAAGTCGCTGATGATAGGCGCCCCGCAGGCGGCAGCCTCGAACAGCCGCACGCTGGGAGACCAGCCGGCGGCAATCATATCGCCGCGGGTCACGTTCAGCGTGAACCGCTGCCGGCTGTAAAAGCTTGCGTGATCGGCAGGCGGCAGATGCTCGATGCGCTCGACGTTGGCCGGCCATTTGATCTCGGCGGGATATTGCGGCCCGGCGACAACGAAGCGCATCGACGGCAGCCGGCTCGCCGGCTCCAGCAGAAGCCGCTCCAGTGTCGGTTGGCGCTCGGGGCTATAGGTTCCGAGATAGCCGAGATCCCAGCAATCGGCCTCGCCGGTATTGGCATAGCGGTCCTCGTCGACCGAACAATAGAGCGCGATGGCTCTGCGCGCGCCATATCTCTGTTGGAGCCGCGTCAACACCCTTCCCCCGGAGAAGGAGAAGTAGGTGTCAAATAAAGGAATCTGGCGCAGCGCAAGATACTCCTCATCACCGCGATCGAGCTTGGCGAGGGTGACCGGCGTGTCAATGTCATAGAAGCAGAGCCGTTTCAGCTCCAGCGCCCCGAGCCCGTCGATGAGCGGCACACCATCGGGAACGTAGGATCCGACGATGACGGCATCGGCCTTGCCGAGCCTTTTGCCATGACGCTCGACCATTGCTCCTATATCGGAATAATAGGCGAGCTCGCAGAAATCAGGCGAAGGCAGGTCCCGGTGGCTGGCATACCACGGCACGTCCCGCTCCAGGAACAGGACCCTATGGCCCGCCTGCCTAAGGCCTTTGATCAAGGCGCGATAGGTCGTGGCATGGCCATTTCCCCAGGAAGAGGAAAGAGAGAGGCCGAGGAAGACGATGTCGAGCGATCTCGTCATTCGGCCGCCTCCCGCGCGCCAAGACGGGCGCGAAAAATCTCGTCCGCCGTTTCGGCGCGATTGATATAGGTATGTTCGGCCAGAACGCGCCGGCGTGCCCTTTCTCCGATTTCCCGTGCGGCTTCGCGGGACAAGCCGCCGAGCAAGGCAGCCACGTCCTGTCCGTCGCGCGCGACCAGGACCTCCTCGCCGGACTTCAGAAAGACATCGATGCCTTCCCAGTAGTCGGTAATAAGGCAAGCCCCGGCGCCAGCCGCCTCGAAGACCCGCGTCGCAGGGGAAAAACCATTCTCCGCCATACTGGCGCGCGATATGTTGAGGACCGCCATCGGCGTCACATTGAAAGCGTTGTGATCACACGTCGGGACATGGCCGATATAGCGGACGTTTGAAGGGATCGGCTTGTCCTGCCAGCCGGATCCGCCAAGCAGGAATGTCCGGTTCGGCAGACGCGACGCCGGTTCCAGGAAGAAATGCTCGACCCTGGCCTCGCGATCCGGCAGGCGGTTGCCAAGGAAACCGAGGTCGGCGGCGAAGCGGTAGTCCTGCGGCACCGGATGATGCGTTTGCGGGTCCAGCGCATTGTAGATAGGCACGCATTCGGCGGCTCCGACGGAACGATATGCGCTCACGACAGGATCGCCGCCGCCATAGGTCAGCACGAGATCAAGCCCGGCGAGCGCCCGGCGCAAAGGATGATCTGGGTCGGCCCTGAGTTCGGCAAGCGTCGCGGGCGCGTCCACGTCCCAGAAGATCTTCAATGCATGGGGTCGGGCGTTGCCCAGCACCTCTTCCAGCAATCGGTCGTCCTCGAAACCGACACCGCTCGCCTTGATGACAATATCAGCGTCGGCCGCCTCGCTTGTCACGGCCTTGAGGGCATCGATCGTCCCTTCGTAGACGACGACCCTGCACCAGTCCGGCGGATCCATGTCGCGGTTCTTCTGCCGATCATAGACATCGGGCTCGTAGAAGGTGATGTCGTAACCCTTCTCCGCCAGCGCTCGCAGCAAGCCGCGATAATAGGTGGCGGCGCCGTTCCAATAGGCGGAAACGAGGCTCGATCCGTAAAAGGCGATCTTCATTCGGCGGCCTCCCTGGATTGCAGGTTTGCGGTGACCCTATGCGTGCCGCAGCGCGCCAGGATGGCGAAAAGCTCGTCGACGCGGTGGCGGCAGGTGTGACGGGCCTTGATCGTTTCGAGGCCGGCAGCGGCAAGGCTCGTAGCCAAATCGGCGTCGGAGAGAATATCGCGAAGGCGTTTCTTCATCTCTTCACCATTGCTAACGACAAGATAGTCGCTGCCGGTCTCGAACAGATGTTCGACGTCGTTCCAGGGCGCCGAGAGCAGGGGTATTCCGCAGGCGAGCGCCTCGAAGACACGGATGGTCGGAATACCCGGCAGATGTTCGACATAGGGTCGGCGCGGAATGTGTACGGTGACCCTATGGCGGGCGAAGGCCGCGGGAACGTCGGCATTGGCGATCCAGCCGCCATAGGCGATGCCGGCCTTGCGCAGCTCGTCCAATGCATGGCCGGGATAGCGCACGCCGCGAACGACCGTGTTCAAGCCGAGATCTCTCGCGGGACGGATCAGGAATTCGCCGATTTCGGCCGACCGTTCATCGTCGCCCCAGTTGCCGATCCAGATGAGGTCTCCCGTTTTCTCGATCTCCGGCAGCGGCCGAAACAGGGCGTCGTCGGCCGCCTCGTGCCAGGTAAAGACCGACTTTCCCCAGCCGGCTCTGACATAACGGTCGCGCAGCGTCTGCCCGAAGGCCAGCACACCATCATAGTCGTCAAGCGCCAGCCCCGCGATATCGCCTTCGGCGGAGACAGCCCGGTGATGCGTATCGTGAAAAAGCAGGGTGAAGGTCGCGCCATCGCGCCGGATGCGGCCGAGCCTCTCGACCAATTGCGGTTCCGTCCACTCGTGAACGATGACGACGTCGGCGTCGGCAAGCGCTGCTTCGTGGTCGAACGCGACACCATAAGTCTGCGAACGGTGCTGCGGAAATGCCCGGTGAAATGCCTCGACCGCAGCCGCCCCCTGGTCTCGCACCAGATTGGCCCGGCTCCAGGCATCCTGCGGCTCCAGCGCCAGCGTCTCATGACCGCGCCGCTGGAGATCGCGCATGACGCCGCGAAGAAAATGAGCATTGCCGTGATTCCAGTCGGAGACCAGCGAATGGGTGTAAAAAACAAACTTCATGATCACTCCGCTGCTGTTGAAAAGCCACGCGCGCGCATGCCGGAATAGATCGCGCACATCGCCTCTGCCTGAGCCTCGACGCTGAAGGCGGCGGACCTGGCACGCGCTTTTCGTCCGAACGCTGCCCGCAGCTGCGGATCGTCGGCAAGCCTATTGAAAGCATCGGCGAAGGCATCGGAGCGATGCGGCTCGGCAAAAAGAGCAGCCCCGTCCCATATCTCGCGATAGGTTGGGATATCAGAAAGCACCAACGCCGCGCCCGCCCGCGCCGCCTCGAGAGCGGCTAGACCGAAAGGCTCGTAGAGGGACGGCGAGGCGACGATGGCCGCCCGCCGCGTCAAGGCGCTCATCCGCTCATGCGAAAGCTCGCCGCGGTAATCGGCATGGCGAAATCGCATGGTCTGGCCATTGGGACCGGTGGTCGCGCCGGCCGCCGCCACCGTCCATCGCGTCATAGCTGCAGCCTTATCCAGCACCGCGCCGTTTTTGCCGTCGTCCCACCAGCGCCCGGCGGCAAGAACAAACTCCTGCTTGGGCTCGTCGGAGGCCTCAAGGGCGCTGGCGTTGTGAACGACCTGGAGATTTCCGATCGTTCCATAGGCCGCTTCCATCGCTTTCGCATGGCTGTGGCTTGGCGCAATCACCGCGTCCGCACATGCAAAGCCCTCCTGGTTCAGCCGGTACTGCCATTGCCAGTCCTTTGGCACTTCACGTCCGCGGACGGCGGCAAACCATGTGACGACACAGGAATGGCAAACCACCGCAACCGGCAGGTTTGTTTCAATGCCCGCCGCCTGCGACGGCAGATTGAGATGCAGAAGATCGGCCTGTTCCCGGCGCGCGAGATCGGTGATCAGCCCCGGAACTTCGGCAACTGCCTCTTCATTCTCGACCGTCCAGTCGAGCGGCGCATCCAGCCAGACGAGCTTGCCGGCCCGGCCGGCCTCCGCAACCTTGTCGTCTGTCGGGAAAGGCCCCAGCCCCGCAAAGACAACCTCGATGTTGTTCGATTTCAGGGCTGCGGCCAAATCCATCGCGTAACGCCAGACGCCGCCGATGGCATCAACCGTCATCAGCACGCGGCGGTGCCTGTTGCTCCGTTCATGTCCGCTCATGCCGATACCTTCCGCTTTTCCCCGCGGATCTGCCGGCCGCCGAAACGATTGGCGATCAGCCATTCGGCGAGGTGCCGCAAACCATGACGCCATCCGATTCCGGCTTGCCAGCCGGTTTCCTGTTCAAGTCTCGTCGTGTCGGCCACGAAATAGAGTTGATCGCCGGCGCGCCATGGGCCAAAGCTGGTTTCGACAGGATGGCCCGCAAGCACTTCGATCTCGCGCAGCACCGCGAGCACGCTGACGGCGTTACGCGGCCCTCCGCCGAGGTTGAAGGCTTTGCCGCTGACCCGCTCGATATTGGAAAACAGCGCCCGATAGGCAGCGACGGCATCATCGACATGCAGAATGTCCCGAACCTGCTTGCCGTCGCCGTAGATGGAAATGGGCTCGCCGCCGAGCGCGCGGATCAGGAAATGCGCCACCCAGCCCTGGTCCTCGGTGCCGAACTGGCGCGGTCCGTAGATGCAGCTCATCCGCAGGACGGCGGCAGGAATGCCGTAGGACTTCGCGTAGTCGAGGATATACTGATCGGCCACGCCCTTCGAACATCCATACGGCGTGCAGAAATCGAGCGGCCGATCCTCGCCGATCCCTTGCGTCCTGATGGTCTCGTCTTCGGGAAGATAACGATCGTCGAGTTCGATCATGCCGAGTTCGTCGAGAGCACCATAGACCTTGTTGGTGCTGGCGAAGATGACGGGAGCCCGTTTGCCTGCTCTGCGCACCGATTCCAGCACATTGAGCGTGCCGCGCGCGTTCGTTTCGAAATCCTCCAGCGGGTCGACGAGGCTGGTGGTCACCGCCGTCTGGGCAGCATAATGGAAGACGGCCTTGGCATCCCTGAAGGCTGCTTCGATGCCCAGCAGATCACGAACGTCAGCGAGCACCGGATGCACCCGCCCGCCATGCCGCTCTTTCAGCCAGGAGAGATTCTGATCGACTCCCGATCGTGCCAGATTGTCGAGGATGATGACGTCCTCGCCGTCGCTGAGCAGGCGGTCGGCGAGATTGCAGCCGACAAACCCGCTGCCGCCGGTGACGATGATCGGCGCGGCGCCAGAGGCGATGTTGGGAGCGGCAAGGGCCGCGACCTCCTCCAGCCTCTTGACGCCTCCTTCCATAAGAAGGCGGGCAAGCAGCTTCGGTTTATTGTCGTGGCTGACAGCGCCCAGATGATAATGCCTGGGATCGAACCACAGGCCTTCCTGAACTGGAACATCCGGCGGCACGTCGCGCCATGAATACCAGTACATGCGATCGGCCGGCACGTTCAGTGCCTTGATGAAGCGCCGCGCCTGTTCGACCTCGTCATTGCGCCAGGTGGAGTAGCCGGTTTCGGTGATCCATATTTCTGCATCGGCATTATAACGATCGATAATCCCACGCATCTCTCCGAGATGCATGTCCCAGCCGCCCCAGCTTGCCTCCTCGCTGTCCCAGGTTCCAGGGAAACCGTGGAAGCCGACGGCATCGACGACGCCAAGCACGCCGCGCGTGCCCATCAGATTGAGCCAATGGGGATCGAAGGGGCACGGGCCGCCAAGCACCGGCTTATAGCCCCTCTGCTTCGCCCAGTAGGCGGCGCCTCCGACCATTTCGCAGAAAAGCAGAAAGTCGCTGTCGTGGCGCCAATCCCAGTCAAGCAGGTTGTTCGGCTCGTTCCAGAGCTCGATATGACTGAGATAGCGGCCATAGCGCGTCAGGATATGATCGACGAAGTCGGCATAGGATTTGAGATCGACAGGCGCGCCCGAAGACTTGCCAGTCCGGGACAGAGACGGCGGCGTATAGTGTATACACGGCAGAAGATCGATTTCGCTGCCGATACGCGGGATCAGCCAATCGAACCATTGCCGGCCGCCGGGGGCCAGATATTCGGCCCAGGAAAGATGCGTACGGAGATAACTGGCGCCGCTTCCCAGAATATCCGGCAGCGCGACCTCAGCTCGCTCATATTCACCAGGCCGGAACCATTCGACGAAACCGAATTGCCTCGTCTCCTGATGATCGGATCCTCGAGCACCGGCCTTGTTCATGAAACCAGCCCCCGCTCTTCCAGTTGCCGCTTCATTTCGGCGCCGCGGTCGACCGCCCCGGTTTGCCGCACCCATTCGGCGAAGGGGGCAAGCGCATTTTCGAGACGATATTTCGGTTCGAAGCCGAGCAGTTCGCGCGCCTTGGAAATGTCGGCGAAGCAATTTCGGATGTCTCCCGAACGCGCCTTGTTCATGATGTCAGGGCCGATCTCGGGCACGCCCATGGCATCGGCAAGCAGCGTCGCGACATCGGCGATCGAATAGGCCTGGCCGCTGCCGATGTTGATCACGTGACCGGCTGCCGCGGGTTTTTCCAGAGCCAGGCGGAAGGCCGTCGCCACGTCGCGAACATGGACGAAATCGCGCCGCTGCCTGCCATCCTCGAAGATCATCGGCGGTTGGCCGTTGGCGAGGCGCGAACCGAAATTGGCGAGTACGCCGGTGTATGGATTGGAAAGCGCCTGGCCCGCTCCGAAAACGTTGAAGAGACGCAGCGCGACGGCATCCAGCCCGTAGGCTTCGCCGAAAATCAGAACCTGCCTCTCCTGGGCATATTTCGTCAAAGCGTAGATGGACGCCAGATCGACCGGTTTCTCCTCATCGGTGGCGACCGGTGTCAGCGGCTGGTTATCCTGATCAAGCGGATCCCATCGGCCCTGCTTGACATGCTGCATGCGCCGCTTGACATAGCCGAGCCGCTTTCCATCCACCGTCCGATAGAGCCCCTCTCCATAGACACTCATCGATGAGGCCACGACGATTGTCTTGACGGGAAGGCCGATCATGGCTTCCAGGAGCACCGCGGTGCCGAGGTCGTTGCAGCCTACATAGCGGGCAATTTCATACATCGACTGTCCGACGCCGACTTCGGCGGCGAGATGAATGACGCCGTTCACACCGGCAAGCGCCGCGCGCACAGCGTCCTTGTCTCTGACATCGCCTTGGATGATCTCGGCTCCATCAGGCACGCTGACTTCGGCATCGCCATGCACCTGATCGATCAGCGCATCGAGAATGCGCACGTCATAGCCATTTTCCAGAAGTTCTTCAGCAACGTGGCGACCAATGAAGCCGCATCCTCCAGTTATCAAAATCGTCATTATGAGATCCGTCCGGTTGAATAATTTGCTTCGGAGATAGGCGCCGAACCGAACGCGGATGGAAAAGTTCCTTCTTCAATGACATCTTTATTGACTTCATCATCAATGACTTCTTTGAGCTCTACCGGAACTCTTCTGGAGGCCTGTTGTTCTAGGGGTGCCACATTGGAGGACATCTCATGGACATTGCGGCGATACAGAAGGCCGGGCTCATGCGGGCTGCCATCGTCACCGGCCCCGGACATATTTCGGTGGAGACCCGCCCCCTGCCCGAACCCGGTTCGGGCCAGGTCAGGGTGAAACTGGAAGGATGCGGCGTCTGCGCCTCGAACCTCACGCCCTGGGCCGGACCGGACTGGATGACGTTCCCCACCGAGGCAGGTGGGCTAGGCCATGAAGGCTGGGGTATTGTCGACGCCATTGGCCCCGATGTCACGGGGATTCGGATCGGAGAGCGGGTTGCCTCTCTTTCCTACCATGCCTACGCCACGCACGACATTGCCGATGCCTCGATGGTCGCATCATTGCCGAAGGAGTTGGATGGCAAGCCCTTTCCGGGCGAACCGCTCGGATGCGCCATGAACATCTTCGGCCGCAGCAACATCGAGAGCGGCCAGACCGTCGCCATTATCGGCATCGGATTCCTGGGCGCCCTCCTCACCCGGCTTGCCGCGGCAGCCGGCGCAAGGGTGATCGCCATCTCGCGCCGGCCCTATTCACTCGAGGTGGCGAGAGAGATGGGAGCGGCCGAGACCATTCCGATGGACGATCATTGGCAAATCATCGAGAGCGTCAAAATACTCACGGGCGGAAAATTCTGCGATTGCGTCATCGAAGCCGTCGGCAAACAATGGCCGCTCGACCTGGCGGGCGAGCTTACGAAGGAACGGGGGCGACTGATCATCGCCGGTTATCACCAGGACGGGCCCCGTCAAATCAACATGCAGCTTTGGAACTGGCGCGGGCTCGACGTCATCAACGCCCACGAGCGCGAGCCGGCCGTCTATATCAAAGGTATTCGCGACGCCATAGAAGCCGTGCGCCAGGGCCGGATCGATCCGCAGCCGCTCTACACGCATGCCTATCCGCTGGAGAGGCTGGACGACGCCCTCAACACGACGCGCGACCGGCCGGACGGGTTTCTCAAGGCTCTGGTGCAATATTCATGAATGAATTGATTTCCGAGGCTAATGCGGCGACCGCCAAACGGCTGAAGCTCGGCTTTCTCGGCGTAGGCTGGATCGGCCGGCATCGGATGAAAGCGATCCTCGGGAGCGGCGTGGCCGAGGCTGTCGCCATCGCCGACCCCTCAACAAATATGGCCCGAGAGGCCCTGGCGCTTGCCCCGGATGCCAGGATCGTCGCCGATCTGGACGGGTTGTTGGAGCAGGAGCTCGACGGCGTCGTGATCGCAACGCCAAGCGCCACACATGCCGAACAGTCCATCCGCGCCCTCGGGGCAGGGTTTGCCGTCTTCTGCCAGAAGCCGCTTGGCCGAACCGCATCCGAGGTCAGGGCCGTTGTCGATGCTTCCAGAACCGCCGACAGGCTGCTAGGCGTCGATCTTTCCTATCGACACACGCAAGGCATGCAGCAGATCCGGCAGCTCATCCGCTCGCATGCCCTTGGAAAGATCTTTGCGGCCGATCTGACCTTCCACAACGCCTATGGCCCGGATAAACCCTGGTTTTACGACAAGAGCCAGTCCGGCGGCGGCTGCGTCATTGATCTCGGCGTTCACCTCGTCGACCTGGCCTTATGGTGCCTCGATTTTCCCTCCGTCACCAATGTCACGAGCGCTTTGAGAGCCGGTGGGAAAAGGCTCGAACACAACGGTCAGGTCGAAGATTTTGCAGCCGCAACGCTGACGCTTGCCGGCGGCGAAATCATCCGACTGACATGCTCCTGGCGTCTCAATGCCGGCTGTGACGCCGAGATCGGAGCCGATTTCTTCGGAACCGAGGGAGGGGCCTCCTTCAGGAATGTCGATGGCTCATTCTACGATTTTACGGCCGTCAGGATGTCCGGCACTTCGAGCGAAACTCTGGCCCTCCCCCCGGACGATTGGGGCGGAAGGGCTGCCGTGGATTGGGCAAGAAAGCTCGCCGGAGGCCAGCGCTACGACCCCGCGTGTGAGAATTTTATCGCAGTGGCGGAGGCGATCGACGGTATCTACGGCGCCGGCATGTAATCGATCAGGAGCCCTTGATAAGGCCGTAAAGCACTATCGTCGCATAAAGGGTGAATGCGACGACGGCGACCGTGCCGACCAGGATCAGTGCTATCCTGCCGGCATTGAGCCTCGTGCGCTTGCCCACGGAAGATGACGACGGCCACTGAACTGGATCCTTATCCCCATCGCTCATCGTGTCTGCTCCGTCGCCGCGGCAGGTGATTTCTCGTCCGGTTCGCCGGGATGCGTCATCCATGTGAATGCGAGTGCGACAAGGCAGGCGATCAGGAAGATGGAGACGACGAATATCATCATGCGCCGCGGCGGCTGGGAGTTATCGTGGCTCATTCCTGAAGGGAAAGAGCCGCCTTTCCTCACCTCGCTCATGGCGCGCCCCTTTGCGGAAGCTCCGTCTCTTCATCGAGCTTCTCCTTGAGTTCGTCGAGCCGATTGCGCAGCAGCGACGCTTTCATGCGCCTTGCTTCCGCATCCGGCACCTCAACCGTCCGGCCGCTATCATCGGGAATGCCGGGGCCGCTTTCAGCAATCGTCTCGTTTCTGGGCCTGTCATTCGTGCCGGTCGATATTTTTGCTTTTCTGTCCATGACAGCCTCCGTTCAATTCTGAGGACGGTTACGCGCCCTTTGGCCAAACGACGCGGCGCTGGCGAAGTTCCGAAATGACGCGGGGTTGTCATGGCATGTCCTCTCCGAGCTCATCGTCGGGATGGAGCGCGGCGGAACATAGAAGCCATCCAAGTGTTGCTTTGCGTATCAATCACTGGGATCGACGATGACCGCTCGAAGTGCCGAAAGAGACAAAAACAACAACACGCTCATGAAAGTGAAGGCGGTTCCGGAACTCATCGATCCAGACGCCGAGCCGTTCGTGACCCAGGCCGTCCGAGAGCTCGTCGGATCGCAGATCCCGTTTCTGGCCGCCGGCACCTATGCCGTCTGCGCCTATACGGGCATTTCGCGCCAGACGAAGGACTTCGACATATTTTGCAAAGCGGGCGACTACGCGCGCATCCTCGGCCATTTCAAATCCAAGGGCTACACGGTCGAAGTCGAAGACGAGCGCTGGCTCGGAAAGGTCTTCAAGGGCAACCATTTCTTTGACGTCATCTTTGCCTCCTCCAACGGAACGATGCCGGTCGGCGACGACTGGTTCGAGGATGCGCGCAGGGTCAAGATGTGCGGCCACACGGTCAGGATCGTCAGCCCGACCGAATTGGTCTGGTCGAAGTGCTTTGTCCAACTGCGCCACCGCTATGATGGCGCCGATATCGCGCACGTCATTTTGAAGGCACATGACTCCATCGATTGGCGCAAGCTGCTGGCTTATCTGGAAGTCCACTGGGAAGTCCTCCTCATCCATCTTCTCAATTTCAGGTGGATCTACCCGACCGAGCGAGACAAGATTCCGCAATGGCTGCTGGACGAACTGCTGGATCGGCTCAAGGCGCAGCAGGAGCTGCCATTGCCGCAAATGAAAATATGCCGCGGCCGGATGTATTCCCGCGTGGATTTCGAAATCGACGTGAAGGAATGGGGTTTTGCCGATGTCGGCGGCGAAGGTGAATTGCGAGGAGATTAGGAGAACCGTAATGGATGAACAGCGAAAGAGCGTGAGAATTGCGGCGGTGGCCGATCTTCATGTGACCGAAGACGGCGCCAAGTCCTACAAGGATCTGTTCGCGGAGATTTCCTCCGTGGCCGACGTTCTCGTCATCGCCGGCGACCTCACCGATCTCGGCAAGCCCAAGGAAGCCGAACTGCTTGCGAGCGATCTGCGCCATTGCACCGTGCCGACAGTCGCCGTCCTTGGCAACCATGATCACGAGAGCGGCCAGGTCGATGACGTCTGCCGGGTGCTGACGGATGCCGGCGTGAAACTGCTCAACGGCCAGGCGGCCGAAGTCGCCGGCGTCGGTTTCGTCGGCGTCAAGGGCTTTGCCGGCGGCTTCGGGCGACACATGCTCGGCTCGTTCGGTGAGGCGGCGATCAAGGCGATGGTTGCCGAAAGCGTCGAGGAGTCAATGCGCTTGGAAAACGCGATGCGCCAGGTCCGCTCCGATCGTTCCCTCGTCATCTTGCACTACGCGCCGATTGCCGAAACAGTGGCGGGCGAACCCCTGGAAATCTATCCGTTTCTCGGCTCTTCACGGCTGGCCGAAACGATCGACCGATTCCGCGTCAATGCGGTCGTACACGGTCATGCCCACCGGGGATCCTATGAGGGCCGCACACCGGGCGGCGCCCCCGTCTACAATGTCGCGGCCCATATCGAGAAACCCACCGGCAAGACTTACGCGTTGCTTGATCTCTGACTGGCCCAACTGTCACGATTATTTGTTGGTGCGTCCGCGATGGCGTGGATTCACACCGCCCTGAGGCGTCGTGTCGTTGGCCGTGTCGCCTTCCACGGTGTTTTCAGCCTGCATCGCTTCGTCGTCCGGCGGCGAGACGATGCCACGCGAACGGCTGATGCCCGGATCGTCTGTAAGGTCGATATCGCTTGGCTTCGTGGTCTTGGCATGTTTGGGGGAGGTCATGATTGTCTCCTTGAAACGTTGCGACCCTTCCGCAGTGAACTCACTGGATGGTCCCCGGTTCCCCTGAGGCGGCCCAGAACCCGTGACCATGAAAGCCCTGCATCGTCGGGAACATTTCTCCGAAGCTGAGGTTGAAGCGCCATTAGAGCGCTGCGCGTCCTTTCGGACGCTCAAAAGCGCTCTAACACCTTGGATCTGCGCATCGGCCTTTCCGAAAATCGATTCCAATTTTCGGACCGATGCGCTGGCGACCGGCGAGGAGGAAACATCGTGAGAGCTCTGACGTGGCACGGCAAGCATGACATCCGCTGTGACAGCGTCCCCGATCCTCATATCCAGGACGGGCGCGATGCCATCATCAAGGTTACGGCTTGCGCGATCTGCGGATCGGATCTGCATCTCTACGACGGCGTCATGCCGGAGATGCACAGCGGCGACATCATGGGTCATGAGACGATGGGCGAAGTGGTGGAAGTCGGCAAGGACAATACCAAGCTCAAGGTCGGCGACCGCGTCGTCGTGCCCTTTACCATCTCCTGCGGCGAATGTTTCTTCTGCAAGCGCGGCTTCTATTCCGGTTGCGAGCGCTCAAATCCGGATCGAGCCAAGGTCGCGAAACTCTGGGGCAACTCGCCGGCGGGCCTGTTCGGCTACTCGCATCTGCTCGGCGGCTATGCCGGCGGACAGGCGGAATATCTGCGCGTGCCCTATGCCGATGTCGGGCCGATCAAGGTGCCGGCAGGGCTTTCCGACGAGCAGGTGCTCTTTCTTTCGGACATTTTCCCAACCGGTTATATGGCGGCCGATTTCTGCAACATCCAGCCCGGCGATACGATCGCGATCTGGGGCTGCGGCCCGGTCGGCCAGATGGCAATACGCTCGGCCTTCCTGCTCGGAGCCGAACGGGTGATCGCCATCGATGCAGTGCCCGAGCGGATGGCGCTCGCGCAAGCGGCCGGCGCCGTCACCCTCGATTTCATGGACAAGGACGTCTACGAGCAGATCATGGAATTGACCGACGGGCGAGGTGCGGACGCCTGCATCGATGCCGTCGGAACCGAAGCCGAAGCAGCCGCCAGCTGGGATTCGCGCCTCGACCGCATCAAGGTCGCCATGTTCATGGGCACGGACCGCCCGCATGTGCTGCGTCAGGCCATCCACTGCTGCCGCAACTTCGGCACGGTCTCGATCGTCGGCGTCTATGGCGGTTTTCTCGACAAGATCCCGATGGGTTCGGCAATCAACCGGGGCCTGACCTTCAAAATGGCCCAGACGCCGGTCCAGCATTATCTGCCGGTCCTAATGGAGCATATTGAAAAGGGCGACATTGATCCGTCCTTCGTCATCACACATCGCGGCACCCTGGAAGACGGTCCGGCCCTCTACAAGACGTTCCGCGACAAGCAGGACGGCTGCATCAAGGTCGTCCTAAAACCTTAAGGAGAAACATGATGGCTGATCGTCAATCAGGCAAAGGCCTGGCGGTCGTCACCGGCGCCTCCACCGGCATCGGCTACGAACTGGCGAAGTGTGCGGCCCGGGACGGTTATGATCTCATCCTTGCCGCCGACGAGGAACGGATCAACCAGGCAGCCGCCGATCTCAAGGCGTTCGGCACCTCAGTCGAAGCTGTCGAGGCCGACCTTTCAACGCTTGAAGGTGTCGACCGGCTGACCGAGCGCATCACCGCGAGCGGCCGATCGGTCGATCTGTTGATGGCCAATGCCGGGCGCGGCATCGGCGAAGGTTTCCTCGACCAGAATTTCAATGAAGCGCGCAAGGTCATCGAAACCAACATCACCGGAACGATCTACCTGATCCATCAGATCGGCAACCAGATGCGCAGCCGCGGCGGGGGCCGCATCCTGCTGACAGGCTCGATCGCCGGATTTATGCCGGGCTCCTACCAGGCCGTTTATAACGCCACCAAGGCCTTCATCAACAGCTTCTCCTTCGCCTTGCGCGAGGAGTTGAAGGATTCCGGCGTCACCGTCAGCTGCCTCATGCCGGGGGCGACGGAAACCGAGTTCTTCAAACGCGCCGGTCTTCTGGATACGGCGATCGGTCAGTCGAAGAAGGACGACGCCGGCGAAGTCGCGCGCATCGGCTATGATGCGATGATGGACGGCGAAGGCGATGTTGTGAGCGGTTGGAAGAACAAGCTCCAAGCTGCCGTTGCCAATGTCACGCCGGCAAGCGTGCTCGCCCATCAGCATTCGAAGGTGGCAAAGCCCGGTTCGGGCACAAAATAGATGGCAGCTTGCCTAAACGACTGGTCGCCGCCATCATCACGGCAGCGACCAAAGCCAATGAGATCGAGCGCTCAGTCGCGCTCGACGAATTTGTTGAAGCGGCTCGTCTTTCCGTCCTTGGTTTTGTCCTGGTAAAGAAAGGCGAGCTTGTTTTCGTCGAAGATCTTGAAGAATTCATCCCAGTCGATCTCGTCGAATTCCTCTTCCTTTTCGCCGAAATCGATCCGGAGAACGCCGCCTTTGCCGCGAGTCCGGATAGCCGCCGGCCTGCCGTCCCTTTCCTCCGCCCATTTGCGGATTTTCTTGTGATCCGTCGTTGTCTCGGAACTGCTCATTGAAGCCTCCATTCCTCTTGGTTTTGAGCGATGGTGCTGCCATGGCTCACGCGGTTACAGCAGCGGTTGTCTTTGCTTCCAGTCACGATAGGGCGCGAGCACTTGGCCAGGATAACGCCGCTCGATCTCGTCCTCGGTCAAAGCTATCCGGAAGAGAACCTCTGCCGTCGCATCGTTCTTGGCGGCATTGCTCGCTTTTTCCAGCGCGCTCATGGTCAAGAACAGCTCGTCGTCCGTCATCGCCTCGAGGCGGGTGGCAAGCTCTTCGACCGGTTCTGTCATAAGTGGATTCGCGGACATCGGCGCCTCTTTGCTGATGCCTGTCCAACTTCCCTCCGCACACTAAGTTCCGCCACGGGGCGGCGCAAAGGCCCCTCACGCCGCCGCCTGCTCCTCCCGATATAGCCGCCAGGGAACCGTCGCCACCGTCAGGCGTGGACCTCCAAGCTTGACCAGTTTTGCCCTTAGCCGTCCTGCCCTGTTCATGTGCAGCAGCTTCTGCCACCATTTGTCTTTCACCGTTTCAGGGATCAGAACGGCGACCCGCCTCTCCGGACTATCGGCATCGAGCTTTTCGATCAGCCGCAAAAGCGGCTCATGCAGTTGCCGATAAGGCGCTGGGATGAGCATGAGCCGCGGCGGCTTCAGCCCGCGGGCGGCGATCGGCTCTTCCACCTCGATGCGCCATTCCTCGCGAAGCGCTTTTTCACCTTCCTCCCGATCGGGCCCACCGAGACGGATGAAATGGACGGCGACAACATCGGGCGAGATCGTCAGTGCGAACTTGATGGCGCGTTCGCTCAACCTGTTCCATGTTTCGGTTACGACAAGAACGGTTGGCGGCTCGATATCTTCGACGGTGATAGGACCAGGCGTCCTGAGTTCGCGTTGAAGCGAGCGGTAATAGCTCTTGATCGATTTCAGAATGGCAATGGTCACCGGGACCGTGATGAGGGTGATCCACGCGCCCTCCGCAAACTTGGCGATCAGGATGATGATGAGCGCCGCACCTGTCGAAATCGCGCCGACCGCATTCATCGTCAGCTTTGCAGTGTACCTCTTGGGCTGACGGCGCCAGTGAACGGTCATCCCTGCCTGAGAAATCGTGAACGTCAAAAATGCGCCGATTGCAAAGAGCGGGATCAGATGATCGGTGATTCCTCCGAAGACGGTCAGAAGCAGCGCGGCGAAGCCGGAAAGAAAGAGGATGCCGACAGTAAATACCAGCCGGCGTCCCGGCTGGGCGAAGGCCTTGGGAAGATAGCCGTCGGCGGCGACCATCTGGCAAAGACGTGGGAAGCCCACAAAACTGGTATTGGCCGACAGGCAAAGGACACTGAGAAGGCTTGCCATCGCGATATAGTAGAAGGCGCCATGGCCAGCGACGGCGGCGATCAGCTGCGACAGCACGCTCTGGTAGCCCTCCTTCGTCTGATCCATTGCGCCGATTTCGAAGACGGTAGCGATGGCGGCGATACCGCCGAGCAGCAGACCGAGGATGACAACGATGACGGTGAGCGTGATATGGGCATTGCGCAGGACGGGCTGCCTGAACGATCCCATCCCGTTGGAAACGGCTTCCACTCCGGTCATCGCCGTGCAGCCGCTGGCGAATGCATGCATAAGCAGCCATATGGTCGCGCCCTGTGCTATCGGGTTCAGCGGAGGCGGGGAGACGACGGGTGCAGGTTTCTCCACCAGGGCCATCGCGATCAGGCCGTAGCCGATGACGCCCAGGAAGCAGATGATAAAGAGATAGGTCGGCAGTGCAAATAGCCAACCGGCCTCTCCCGTTCCGCGCAAATTGGCGAGCATGACGATGAGGACGACGACGAGGCAGAGAGGCAGAATGTACGGATGAAGGCCCGGTAACGCCGAGACAAGCGCTCCGATTCCTGCCGAAACGCCCACAGCGACATTCAAGACGTAATCGATCATCAACGCCGCAGCAGCAAGCAGGCTCGGATATTCCCCAAGATTTTCCTTCGCCACCACATAGGCGCCGCCATTCGTCGGGTAGGCGGCAAGCGTCTGCCGGTAGGAGAAATACAGGATCGTCAGCAGAGCGACAATGCAGCCCATCACTGGCCCGATATAGGTCAGACCGAGCGCCCCCAGCGGCATGAGAATGGTGAGCGCTGCCTCGGGGCCGTAAGATGACGATCCCAAGCCATCGAGCCCCATTGCGGGCACTGCCTCTATCCAACCGATCTTCTTGTCTTCGTGCTCGCGATTGGCGAGACGCCGACCAAACAGGAAAGTCGCGAGGTTCATTTCTATTCCTATCCCGGGGCTGACGGCGGTAACCAACAATCGGCGCTCGCTCGGGTTCCCGGCGCCGCGGCATAGGCTATTCCCGGCACGAGACAGTCCGCTGCCCCCGAACCGATCCACCAGAAACTGCAGACCGCACGCGAATTGTGCGGAACAATTAGTTCCGCGTGCAGTTCGGACGCCAGCTCAACCCGCGAGCAGAGGAGAGGGACATGCGGAAATCTCATGCTGTTGGATTGCTTTACGCGGCCTCTTTTGCCGGTGTCGGCGTCCTTGCAGCCGGCGCCTTGTCAGACCCCTTACCGCCCGACACTACCTATCGGCCTTTGCCGACCATGCCGTTTTCCGAGGCAAGGAAAATCGACGAGGCGCAGAAACCCGAGGTCGCTCAACGGCAGCGCACCCTTCTGGAGCGGCGTTACGATCTGGCGGACAAGCCGATGCCGGGTGTCATGATGTCGGGGGGCATGAAGCCGGTGCAAGATGGCATCCGCGTGAAGCTTCCGGCGGACACGAGCTGGGATCAGCTGGCGGACATGACACCGGCAGAGATCAAGGAGAAGAACCTGCTTCCGGAAGGCTTCCTGCCCCTGCCGCATGTGAAGCAGGCGACCGGCGGGCAAGTCTTTCCCAATCGCCAGATCGATGAGATAAATGCGAGGGAAATGCGGGATCTCCGCCGCTTCGACGTCGATTTCGACCTTCCCGACAACTTCACCCCGGAATTCCCGCCACCTGTCTTTCTGACTACCCATCCGGAGCTCGGCGACGTTTCCCGTGGCCAGTTGCTGACGATCAAGAACTTCTACGAAATCATGAACGGCATCATCACGCCGGTTCAGATGGAAGGGCTGCGGCTGCTTCTGACGCCCTTTCCGCAGGAAGAGTTCAACCAGACCGAGGACAGGAAGGTCGCGGACCAGAGCATGGGCGTCGCCTGTCTCGACTGTCATGCCAATTTCCACACCAATGCAGCCTTTCACCTGACCCCGGATGTTCGCCCGCAAGCGGACCGTTTCCGCTTAGATACGACAAGCCTGCGCGGCCTTTTCAACCAGCAGATTCACGGATCGAAGCGCTCGCTGCGGTCGGTCGAAGACTTCACCGAATTCGAACAGCGAACGGCCTACTTCAACGGCGACCATGTCAGCGCGACACGCAAAGGCGTTAATCTTCCCGACCGCCCGAACCAGGTCGCGATGATGGCGCAGATGCAAAATATCATCGATTTCCCACCCGCTCCGAAGCTCGACCCGTTCGGTCGGCTGGATCCCGCGCTCGCCACCTCCCAGGAACTGGCCGGCGAAAAAATCTTCATGGGCAAGGGACGCTGCGCCGATTGCCACGTTCCCCAGACGGAGTTCATGGAGAACAACATGCATGACCTGAAGCTCGAACGATTTTACAGGATCGGCCAGGCTTACAATGATCTCGTCACGCTGCCTGACGGCCCCATCAAAACCTTCACGCTGCGGGGCATCAAGGATTCGCCGCCATATCTGCATGACGGACGGCTGATGACGCTCGCCGACACCGTCGAATTCTTCAATCTTGTCCTCGGGGTCAAACTGACCGGACAGGAGAAGGAGGATCTTGTCGCCTACCTGTTGACGCTGTGAGGCATGAAGGAGAGGCCCATGTATCGCAACCCTATCGCCGTGCTCACCACGATCATGCTGCTCAGCAGCACCGCTTTCGCTCAGATCGGCAATCCGGCCGGAATGGGCGCCGACACAAAGATGTCGAAGCCCGGCGTTCCCGCTCCGCACCAGACTAATAACCAGGACAGGCTGTTTGCTCAGCTCGCAGCCGCCGGCGGGCTGGCGGAGGTCGAACTGGGCAGGATGGCGTCCAGCAGAGCGAAAGCGGATGCCGCCAAACAATTCGCGGAGATGATGGTCCGCGATCACACGGAGGCTAACGCCAAGCTGAAAGAGTTGGCTGAGGCTGCCAAGATTCCGCTTCCCGAGACGCTCGATGCGGATCATCAAGTGGTTCGCGATCAGTTGGACAAGCTGAGCGGCACGCCGTTCGATATTGCCTATATCAAGGCACAGATCGTCGACCATCAGAAGACGGCGCAACTGCTGGCGTGGGAAATCTCCCTCGGCGAAGACGCCGAAATGCAACGTTTGGCGGCGTCGATGCTGCCAATCGTGCTCGATCATCTCAGACGCGCGCAGGAAATCAATGCCGAGCTGACGGGCGCGGCAATCCGGTTGCCCGCGCAAGCCATGGCGGCAAGCGGGCCGAAGCCGCAATAGCGCCATTGCCCCGGAACAACCGCCTGCATTCAGCTGTTCTCCTTGAGAGTGGAGGTGATCCATGGATATGACCCGCAGCCGAGACCACATGGTCGAACATCATGTCATGCGTCGCGGCATTCGCGATCGAAGCGTCACCAGGGCGATGCGGATGGTGCCGCGCGAAAAATTCGTCGATCCCGGCTTCGAGGAATTCGCCTATGAGGATGCCCCGTTATCGATCGGCGAGGGGCAGACAATTTCGCAGCCTTACATCGTCGCACTGATGATCGAAAAAGCCGATCTGGACGCCGGCGACAAGGTTCTGGAGGTCGGAACCGGTTCCGGCTACGCCTCGGCCCTCATCAGCCGGATCGCAAAACACGTCTATTCCATCGAACGGCATGAAAGTTTGGCGGTTCAGGCCCGAGAGCGATTCGACAAGCTCGGATACCGCAACATCGACGTCCGGGTCGGCGACGGCAGCAAGGGCTGGGCCAAAGCCGCTCCCTTCGATGCCATTATCGTTTCCGCGGGCGCACCCGAGGTGCCGGCCGCCTTGAAGGAGCAGCTGGATCTCGGTGGGCGGCTCGTCATCCCGGTCGGCCGAGGTGAAGAACAGCGCCTGAAACGCATCACGCGCACCGGTGCAACCACCTTCGAGGAGGAGGATCTCGGCGGCGTCTTCTTCGTTCCCCTGATCGGCGAGGATGCCTGGACTGCCGCACATCCGATGTACACGGCGGCAGCCCCGTCATCGCTCTTGGAGGAAACTCCTTACAAACTCATCGCGGCCGTGGCGGAAGAATTTCCCTCGGTCGACGACCGGAGCTTTGCCGCCCTTTTCGATCGGTTTGGCGAAAGCCGCATCGTTCTGCTGGGTGAATCCACCCACGGCACCGCCGAATTCTACGAAGCACGTGCCGCCATCAGCCGTCACCTGATCGAACATCACGGGTTTAATATGGTGGCGGTCGAAGCGGATTGGCCGGATGCCGCGGCGATCGACCGCTGGATAAACGGTCAGCCGTCGAAAGGCGATCGGCCGTTCAGCCGTTTTCCCAGATGGATGTGGCGGAACCTGGAATTTTCGCGGTTCCTCGGCTGGCTGAAAGGAGATAACGAGCGTCGCAAGGCTTTACACGCCGATCCGGTGCGATTCTACGGTCTGGATCTCTACAACATGTCGGGATCGATCCGATCCGTCCTCGACTATCTCGAAAATGTCAGCCCGGAATCCGCCGAAATTGCCAGGGAACGCTATGGCTGCCTCAGCCCCTGGCAGAGCGATCCGGCGACTTATGGCCGGGCCGTGCTTACCGATGCCTATAGATCATGCGAGGAGGCGGTGCTAAGGCAATGCACGGAGCTGCTGGCGCGCTCCCTGGACGACGCTGCCTCAGACGGTGATGACATTCTGAACGCCGCCCAGTCGGCGCGGTTGCTAGCCGCAGCCGAGCGGTATTACCGGATCATGTATTACGGCGGCTCTCAGGCCTGGAATCTCCGCGACACCTACATGGCCGATACCATCGAGCATCTCCTCGACTTCCACGGTCCGACGGCAAAGATCATCATATGGGCGCACAACTCGCATATCGGCGATGCTCGCTATACCGATATGGCAGCCGCCCGCGACGAACTGAACCTTGGCCAGCTGTGCCGGCAGCGTTTCGATGGAATGACAAGCCTCATAGGACTGGGAACGCATTCCGGTGAGGTGATCGCGGCAAACGACTGGGATGGACAGGCCGAGAAGAAGCAGGTCAATCCGTCCCTGCCGCAAAGCTACGAGCGTCTCTGTCACGATTCCGGAAAGCCGCGATTTCTCCTCGACCTCGCGGCCGATGAAGAATTGCATGCAAGCCTCGTCGAACAGCGGCTTCAGCGCTTCATCGGCGTCATCTACCGGCCGGAAACGGAACGGCTGAGCCATTACATGTCGACATCGCTGTCGCGGCAATATGATGCATTTCTCTGGTTCGATCAAACTCGAGCGCTTTCACCGCTTATGGCACCGGAGTCCGGTACATCGGATCCGGAAACTTTTCCCTTTGGGCTCTAAGCCCCGGCCTCTGTCGAACGAACAGCGATCATCAACAACGCGATAAGGCGGGAACTCTGCGCCTGTCCGCAAGTTTGGCGATTACCAACCCAGGAGATCCTTATGAAACGCTTTGTTATCGCTTCGCTCGCCCTCTCGCTTGCTGTTCCGGCCTTTGCGCAATCGGCTGCCGAAAAGAGCGGGGTCAATTCCCTGATCGGCGTGCCGCCGAAAACGGAAGATTTCGTCAAGGAAGCAGCCGCAAGCGACATGTTCGAAATCGCCTCCAGCAAGCTTGCGATCGAACGTGGCGACGATGCGACGAAGGCCTTCGCGCAGCAGATGCTCACCGACCATCAGAAGACCAGCGAAGAACTCAAGGCGTTAGTTTCCGGCGGCAAGGTCAAGGCAGCGCTTCCGAGCGCCATAACGTCGGATCAGCAAAGCATGCTCGACAAGCTGAACAGCCTGCAAGGAGCCGATTTCAACAAGCAATATCACTCCGACCAGGAATCTGCCCATGAGGACGCGGTCGATCTCTTCAAGCGCTATGGCGACGAAGGGGACAATCCAGAACTGAAGGCATGGGCTGCAAGCACGCGCCCCGCTCTGGAACATCATCTGCAGATGGCCGAGGAACTCAACAAGTAAGCGGCAAGACCGCATGGTCAAGGCGATCATGAGGCCCGCTGGGAGGCAAGGATGATCGATGAGGAGACAAGAAGGATCCGCGCCTACCGGATTTGGGAACGCGAGGGACGGCCCGAAGGTCAGGACCTCGCACATTGGTATCGAGCGGGCGACGACACAGTTGACCCGGCCCCAGATGATCGGGAATACATCCGATATTCTCACGGCGCTGCGCCGCCAGGGTCGCTGATCATCAAACTCTATCGATCGAGCGACCAGATCAGGGGATATGTCCGCAAGGTCGCGGAAGGCGACCTGGATGACACGGTTTATCCCGGCGAGGAAATGGAGCCCGAGGCGGCATTCAAACTGGCCGAGTCCCATAGAGGCAACAGCAGCCAGCCCGTCTTCGTCGAACTTGTCGAGGACGTCGAATGGGATCCGTCTTGGGGCCGCCTCCGCGATTAAACCCACGGCTGAAACAGGCTCGATCCGGAGTAGATCCGCTTCCAGCACATTCCACACGATTCCGGGAGAACAGCATCCATGGCGAAAACTGTCGGCGATTTTCTTGTGGCACGGCTTGGCGAATGGGGTGTGCGACGTATGTTCGGCTATCCCGGCGACGGCATCAACGGCGTCTTCGGGGCGCTCCATCGCGCATCCGACAAGATGGAGTTCATCCAGGCACGGCACGAGGAAATGGCGGCTTTCATGGCAGCCGCCTATGCGAAGTTCTCAGGCGAACTCGGCGTCTGCATCGCAACCTCGGGACCCGGCGCCACCCATCTGATCACCGGTCTTTACGACGCTCGCATGGACCATCAGCCGGTTCTCGCCATTGTCGGCCAACAGGCGCGCCGCGCGCTCGGCGGACATTACCAGCAGGAGCTCGACCTTGCCGCCCTCTTCAAGGATGTCGCCAGCGATTTCGTGCAGCAGGCTTCCACCCCGGCGCAGGTGCGCCATCTGATCGACCGCGCGGTTCGCATCGCACTTGCAAACCGGACGGTGACAGCGATCATTCTGCCGAACGATCTGCAGGAAATGCCCTATGAGGAGCCAGCGCGAAAGCATGGAACCGTGCATTCGGGTCCGGGTTACCGCCCGCCGCGAGTCTTTCCGCACGGAGACGATCTTCAGGCCGCGGCCGATATTCTGAACGCGGGAAAGAAAGTGGCGATCCTCGTCGGCGCCGGCGCGCTCAAAGCCACGGACGAGGTCATTGCCGTTGCGGACCGCCTCCAGGCGGGCGCTGCCAAAGCCCTGCTCGGCAAGGCCGCGCTGCCGGATGACCTGCCATGGGTGACGGGTTCGATCGGCCTTCTCGGGACGGACCCCTCATGGAACCTGATGCGCGACTGCGACACCCTGCTGATGATCGGCTCCGGTTTTCCCTATTCCGAATTCCTGCCGGAGGAAGGCAGCGCGCGCGGCGTGCAGATCGACATCAATCCCGACATGCTGTCGCTACGCTATCCGATGGAGCTCAACCTGACCGGCGATGCGGCCGAAACGCTCAGCGCGCTGCTGCCTCTGTTGCGGGAAAATCCTGATACCAGCTGGCGGCAAACGATCGAGAAAGACGTCGCCTCCTGGTGGAAGACGCTGGACGAGCGCGCTCACGTCGACGCCAATCCGGTCAATCCGCAGCGCGTCGTCACCGAACTTTCGCCGCGGCTGCCGGCAAACGCCGTTGTCACCAGTGATTCCGGCTCCTGCGCAAACTGGTATGCACGGGACCTGAAGATGCGCCGCGGCATGAAGGGCTCGCTTTCCGGCGGCCTGGCATCGATGGGAGCTGCCGTCCCCTACGCGATCGCCGCCAAATTCGCTCATTCCAATCGCCCCGTCGTCGGCCTGATCGGCGACGGCGCTATGCAGATGAACAATCTCGCCGAGATGATCACCGTTGCCAAATATTGGAAGGACTGGGCCGATCCGACTTTCGTCATCTGCGTCTTCAACAACCAGGATCTGAACCAGGTGACATGGGAGCAGCGGGTGATGGAGGGCGATCCGAAATTCGACGCGTCGCAGTCCATCCCTGACATAGCCTATCACAAGTTTGCCGAACTCATCGGATTGCGCGGCATTTTCGTCGACCAGCCGGCTCAGCTCGGCGGCGCGTGGGAAGAAGCCCTGAGCGCCGATTGCCCCGTCATCCTCGAGGTGAAGACCGACCCCGAAGTGCCGCCGCTGCCGCCGCACATCACCTTCGAGCAGATGCGGAACCTCACATCGGCCTTGATGACGGGAGATCCGCATCAGGAAGGTGTCATTGCCGGTACTCTTCGCCAGCTCTTTGCCGGCATTCTGTCGCGACGGTAGCCGACGGGATTGCTTCCCCGTTACGAATTGTTCGAGTCAATCCCGAGCCGTCAGAAGGAAAGATCCAGCACCCTGCCCTCGAACAGACGGTCGCGGGAGCCTTCGAGATGTGCCTTCATCAGCCGTTGTGCATCATCAGCCCGGCCGTCAGCGATCGCCTTGTAGATGGCGTTATGCTCTTCATAGACCTGTTCCAGCCCCTGGCGGGGGCCGAGCAGGGAAAGACCATGAAGATGCATGCCGACGGCGATATGGGCTTTTAGCGCATCTATCGAGGCGGTGTAATAATGGTTGTTGGCAGCCTCCGTCACCGCGCGATGGAAGATAAAATCGGCGTCGGTGCGGTGAAGCTGATGGCTGGTCGCTTCGCGCAGATCGGCAAGGGCGCTGGCAATTTTTTGGATCGCCTGCTCATTGCGGCGTTTGGCGGCGAAATAGGCCGCGGCCGGTTCGATGGTCAGACGGAATTCGTAGCAGCGCTGAATATCGGCAATAGTTTTGACCGGCGAATAGGCAAGCTGCGTCGTCGGCGATCCATGCGCGCTGACGAAGGTGCCGGCCCCCTGCCTGGCATAGACCATGCCCTGATCACGCAGGCGCGCCAGCGCATCGCGGACGATCGGCCGGGAAACACCCAGCATCGAGGCAAGTTCATGTTCGCCGGGAAGGCGTGAATCCGGTGGGTAGTTCCCGCCGCGGATCCGCTCGAGCAGCTGGTCGAAGACACGATCGACCAGCTTGACGGCCTTGCCGCGTTCGGGCTTGCCCGCCGGGCCGGCTTCCGCGTTCAAAGATTCGCCGTTCACTTCAACCACGTCATTCTCCCCGACGGTATCTTACTAGAGCATGATGCCGAAAAGTGTGAGCGGTTTTCGGACGACATCATGCTCTCACTACAGAATTTAGAACAGGATGGTTTAGGCTGGTTGAGCCTAAACCATCCTGTTCTATGCCGCCTGATTCCGAAGAACCAGTTTTAGCAGACTATCAGGCTTACCGAAGCCCCCCGACTTGACGGCGCACCGAAAACGCCGGCCATCGGCGGCCCTCACATCGAACCAGGGAATACCAGCTTCGATCTCCCCCTTGGGCGCCAATACCCTCACACCCAATGTGCGGAAAACGGCAAGAGCCGTATCGCCGCCGCCGACCATCAGCATATCCGGCCTCGTGTCGTCGATGACAGCCTTGACGCCTGCCGCAAAGCTGCGGGCGACGAGCCCGGCATCGGCAGCCATATCGCCTGTGCACCGCAACAGCATCGGCAGCGCCAGACCTTCTCCACATTCGATCTCGCCCATCGGCGCATCCACCACCATGCGCAAGGCACCCGTGCCTTCAAGCCGGTTCATCTGAGCGGCAGTGATCGGATCGCGCGAGCCGAAGGCAAACAGGGTCCGCGGGCTTGCCGCAAATTCCCTCCTAGTCGACTGACCTGCCTCGCCGAGGTGGCGGGCAAGTGCGGCGCCGAGACCCCGGGCGCCGACGGCAAGGGTCGTCTGCCAGTCATGTCCCGCAGCGATCTGGTCAAGGTCGGCATCGTCCCCGGCATCGGCAACGACGACGCGGTCCGCACCGCTTTTGAACAGCTCGGCGATCGGCAGCGGCCGGTTGATGCCGCGGCCGACGACACAGCCCCGGTAGGTCAACCGCTGCTGATCGGGAATGGCGGGCGCGACGAGGATGGTCTTCAGCTCGAATGCCTTCGCCAGCGCCATGCTTTCCGCCGCGACATTGCCCTTCAGCCGGGAATCGATCTTCTTCATGACGACCGCAGGCTTCTCGCCACGAAAGACCGTCGCCGCCGACTGTACTCTTTCGGCGGCTTCGCGCTCATCCAGTGCGCGGGAGGCGGTGTTGATGACGACGACATCGCAGGCGGTAGCGACCGCCTCCCGCGCCGCCTCTATATCGATGGCGACGGCGACCGAAAGGCCGGCTTCGACGAAGGGCGTGCCGGTATCGAGCGCGCCGGTCAGATCGTCGGCAATGATCGCAACCTTTAGCGTCATGCGATTTGCTCCGTATTGACGGCGTGGCACGCAACGAGATGGCCGGGCCTGGCTTCCTTCCAGGCGGGGATGACCTTGCTGCAGACATCCATGGCGATCGGGCAGCGCGTATGGAAACGGCAGCCGGACGGCGGGCTCAGCGGGCTCGGCACGTCGCCCTGCAGGATCTGGCGCTGACGGGTGCGCTCCAGTTCCGGATCGGTCTCCGGAACGGCCGACAGCAGCGCCTTGGTATAGGGGTGCAGCGGATTGTCGAAGAGTTCCTCGCGGGTGGCCAGTTCGGCCAGCCGCCCGAGATACATGACGCCGACGCGGGTGCTGATGTGGCGCACGACGGCAAGATCATGGGCGATGAAAAGATAGGTCAGCCCGTATTTCTCCTGCAGATCGAGCAGCAGGTTGATGATCTGCGCCTGGATCGACACGTCGAGCGCCGAGATTGCCTCATCGCAAACAATGAATTTCGGCTGGCAGGCAAGCGCGCGGGCAATCACGACGCGCTGGCGCTGGCCGCCGGAAAGCTCGTGTGGGTAACGTTGGGCAAAGCGTGTGGGCAAGCCCACATCGGTGAGCAGAGCCGCCACCCTCTCCTTGAGCTCGGATTTGCCGCAGAGTTTGTGAAACAGGATCGGCTCGCCGATCGCCTCGCCCACGGTCATGCGCGGGTTGAGCGTCGAATAGGGATCCTGGAAAACGATCTGCAGGTCGCGGCGAAAGGGCCGCATCTGCGTCTCGTCGAGCGCCGCGAGATCCTGGCCCTTGTAGACAACCCTGCCGCTGGTGGCCTTGTAGAGGTTGAGGATGGTGAAGCCGGTCGTCGATTTGCCGCAGCCGGATTCGCCGACGAGGCTCAGCGTCTCGCCTTCCATGATGTCGAGATCGACATTGTCGAGCGCATAAACGGTCGCCGAGCGTTCGCCGAAAGCGCCGAGCTTGACGTGGAAATGCTTGACCAGGTTTTCGACCTTGAGCAGCGGTTGAGCAACCATTACGCGGCCTCCTGCATTCTCTGGACGACAAAACAGGCGGCGCGGTGTTTGCTGCTGCCGGCGAGCGGTTCGAGCTGCGGCACCTTCTCGTGACAGATCGTCTCGACTAGTGGGCAGCGCGGCGCAAAGGGGCAGCCCTTCGGCCGTCGGCCGGGCTCCGGCGGCGTGCCGCCAATCGAGCTCAGCCGGCTTGCCGGTGGATCGGACAGTTTCGGGATCGAGGAGAGCAGGCCGCGCGTATAAGGATGGCTCGGTCTGGCATAGAGTTCGTCGACCGGCGCATCTTCCACGACCGTGCCGGCATAGAGCACGGCGACGCGATCGACGAGACCGGCGATCAGCGCCAGATCATGGGTGATCCAGACGACCGACATGCCGAGCTTGGCGCGCAGATCCTTCACAAGATCGACGATCTGGGCCTGGATCGTGACGTCGAGCGCCGTTGTCGGCTCATCGGCAATGAGAAGCTTTGGATTGCAGGCGAGGCCGATGGCGATCATCACCCGCTGGCGCATGCCGCCTGACAGTTCGTGCGGAAATGCCTGTAGGCGCTCTTCTGGGCCGGGAATGCCGACGAGTCGTAGGAGCTCGACGGCGCGGGCGCGGGCTTGCGCCTTCTTCAAGCCGCGGTGATAGATCAGCGGCTCGCAGATCTGATCGCCGACGCGCATGACGGGGTTGAGCGAGGTCATCGGGTCCTGGAAGACGAAGCCGATATCACCGCCGCGCACCTTGCGCAGCTCGCTGTTTGACATCGTCTGCAGGTCGCGGCCGTCGAAGGTGGCCGAGCCCTTAGCGACCTTGATCTTGTTCGGCAGGAGCCGCATCAGGCTCAGCATGGTGAGGCTCTTGCCGCAGCCGGATTCGCCGACGACCCCGAGGGTCTCGCCTTTATCGACATGGAGATCGATGCCGTCGACGACGACGGCCGGGCCGCTGCGGCCATCGATCTCGACGGTCAGACCCCTGACATCGAGCAGGCGTTCTGTGCTTTTCGTGTCCATCATTTGCTGCCCCGCGGATTGAGCGCGTCGTTGAGACCATCACCAAGGAAGCTGAAGGCAACCGAGGCAAGGCCGAGCACGGCCGCCGGAGCGGCGAGAAGATGCGGATAATGCTGCCAGACGCGAAGGCCGTCCGAGATCATGTTGCCCCAGCTCGGCGTCGGCGGATTGACGCCGACACCGAGGAAGCTGAAAGCGCTTTCCAGCACCATCGCCGTGCCGAGACCGGCGCTGACCGAGACGATCAAAGGCCCGAGCGCATTCGGCACGACATAACGCTTGATGATGATCCAGTTTGAAAGGCCGAGCGCCTGGGCCGCAGTGATATATGGCCGGCTGCGGATCGACAGCACCTGGGCGCGCACGAGTCGGGCATAAGGCGGCCAGGAGATCAGCGCCATCGACCCGAAGACGAGGATGAAATCCACCCAGATGGTCTGGCGGTAGAAGGGGTTGAGGGTCTCGAGGTAGCGCGCCTCCATCCACCGGGTGATCGGCGATTTCAGCGACGCGTTGATCACGACGACGAGCAGCAGGTTCGGAACCGACATCGTCACGTCGGTCAGCCACATAATGGCGCGGTCGAAGGGATTGCCGAAGAAGCCGGCGACCGCACCGAGCGTCAAGCCGATCACCACTGCGAAGAAGGTGACGATGACGGCCACGAGGAAAGCGGTCCGCGTGCCGAAGACGACGCGGCTGAAGACGTCGCGGCCGAGATCGTCGGTTCCAAAGAGATGGCTCATCGACGGCAGCGCGTTGCGGGCATTGAGGTCTTGGCTCAGATAATCATAGGGCGTGAGATATGGCCCGAAGATCGCCGTGAAAGCGAGAATTAGAACGACGATGAGACCGAAAACGGCAAGCTTGTTACGCCGCAGGCGATGCCAGGCGTCGCGCCACAGGCTGACCGGCGGCTCATCCACGGTTTCTGTGGTGGAAAGAGGGATTGCAGACATGGTCAGCGGCTCCTTCTTGAATCATTGGCGCGCGGGTCGAGCAGCGGATAGAGCACATCCACCAACAGGTTCGACACCATTACGAGGAAGGATCCGATCAGCGTGATCGCCAGGATGACGGGATAATCGGAGTTGATCAGCGCCTGCACCGTCAGGCGGCCGAGACCCGGCAGGCCGAAAACGAGTTCGACGAAGATCGCGCCGTTGACGATGGTGATCATGATCAGGCCGAGCTGCGTGACGACGGGCGTCAGCACCGGCCGCAGAATATGGCGCAGCGCCACGACGATCTCAGGCACGCCCTTGGCCCGGGCGGTCCGGACGAAATCCTCCGACAGCACCTCGATGACGGCGGCCCGGGTCTGGCGCACGATCAGCGCGATCGGCTGGAAGGAAAGGACGATCAGCGGCAGCAGGATTCTGATATCGAGGATGCCACCCCAGCCATAAGGCACTTTCACGCCCGGCAGCAGCACGATGAGGCCGACCATCAGCAGTGGTCCGGCGACATAGGCCGGGATCGCCCAGAGGAAAAGCGCCGAGCCCAGAATGGCATAGTCGAGGCGCGAATTCTGGTTCAGCGCGGCGATCATCCCGAGCGGGATCGCGATGACGGCGGTCAGAATGATGGAACAGAGGGCAAGCTGAAAGGAGACGGGCGCAGCGGCCGAGACCATCGCCCAGACGGCGCGGCCCGATGTCAGCGAGTTGCCGAACTGGCCGTGCAACAGGTTCCAGATGTAAAGGCCGAACTGCTCGATGAAGGGCCTGTTCAGACCCGCACTTTCGCGAATGGCTTCGATACGCTGCGGATTGTAGGCGACGTCGCCCGGTGCGCGCAGGAAGATCAGCTTGATCGGATCGCCGGCGCCATAAAAAGCCAGCGCATAGACGGCCAGCATGACCACGAGAACGGACGGAATCCAGATGGCAAACCGGGTTAGCACGTAGCGCAGCAAGGCCACCTCCCACCTGTTATGCGATGCGTTTCCCCCATCAGCCTGACGGTTCGCATCTCTTCTTGAAACTTGCGCGAAGACCGCAAGGCCCTCGCGCGCTCATTGTCAAATTCGAAAAGGGCTTTCCGGGATCAACCGATGGAGATGTTCCAAGGTTCGACGACCTGCCAGTCCAGGTTCTTGTCGAGGCCTTTGACCTCCTTGGTGGCCCAGCGCGACATCGCCTGAGAATACCACGGAATGAAGGCCCAATCGTCGCGGAAGGCCTTCTGCGCTTGCTGGGCGAGAGCAATACGCTGCGGATCGTCCGCAGCCTTGGTCGCCGCTTCGGCAAGGGCGCTGTCGACCTTGTCGTTCTTGTATCCGCCGAGCTTGTTCTGCGCATTCGACGAGGTCGAGGCTATGCAGCCCGTGAGATAGGAGACGGCATCGGGAACGCGGGTGCCGACGTCGTCGCGGAAGATCTGGACCGAATTCTGGTCCGGGCCGGCATAGGCGTCCTGCTGCGGCTTCATGTCAACCGCTGTAATGCCGAGGTTCTGGCGCCACTGCTCGGCAATGAACTGGGCTGCCGCTTCAATCGCCGGCGCCGAAATGCCGACGAACATGATCTTCGGCAGCCGCTCCGGACCGCCGTAGCTCGATTCCGCGAGCAGCTTTTTGGCACCTTCCGGGTCATAGGGAAAAGGTTCAAAACCAGAATTCTCAGCGCCAGGAACCGAGTTGAGGATCTGGTCGGCCTTCTTGTGCGGCCCATCGGGATAAGAAGCCTTGAACAGGCCGTCACGATCGACCGCCATGATCAGCGCCTGGCGGACCTTTGGATCGTCCATCGGAGCGCGGGAGATATTGAACCAGAAATGCTGGCTGGTCGGGATCAGCGGGCCGGCCGAGAATTCCGGGCCGAGATCCTGAATAATGGTAGAGGTGACGAGCTCGGTATGCGCGTTGAATTCGCCGGAGTTGATTAGCGAGGTCGCGGTGACGTTGTCCTCGATCGAGGTGATCTCGATGCGCGCGAGCTTCGGCTTCGGCCCGAAGAAATTCTCATTCGGTTCGAAAGTGAGCTTGCCTGCGTCGATATCGAGGCTCGTCAGCTTGAAAGGCCCGGAGAAGGCCGGTTTACTGTCGGGCTTGTACCAATCAATGATCTCCTCGCCGTCGCTGCCGCGTGATTGCGACCCCTTGGTGATCGGCGCGATGTGGTTTGCCAGCCGCATGAAGAAGATCGGATCGGCGGCGGTAAGCGTTACGACGACCGTTCCTTCGTCGGGTGTCGCCACACCGGTTAGCTCTTTGCCGGAGCCGGCGGCGATCTCGGCATAACCCTTGACCTTGCTCAGCACCTGGTCGGCGCGCTGGCTCTTGGTGTTCGGCATCGAGGCGACTTCCCACGATCCCTTGACGTCGGCCGAGGTGATCTTGCTGCCGTCGGAGAACACGGCCTTGGGATCAATCTTGAAGGTCCAGACGGTGTTGTCGGGGGATTCCCAGCTGGTGAAGACATAGGGCTTGAGATTGCCCTGGCTGTCGAAATACATCGGCGACGCCCACCAGATCGAGTTCCAGCGGAAGGTCCTGCCGCCACCGCGCAGCGGCGACCAGTCCTGGTCGAAAGCCGGATGCGCGACTTTCAGCACCTGGCCTTCGTCCGCCAGCACGATGCGGGCATTCATCCCGAAGACGGTAAGGCCGACGCCGGCGGCAAGGCCGAGTTTCAATGCATCGCGACGTGATAGATTGGTTTTGTCAGATTGATCAAAAGACATGCATTCCTCCCACGATTAATACGGCAGCACTCTCCCTGCACCCTCCCAGGCGCAGCATAATCCCTGCCATATCGTTCCCTCGTTATTGTAAATATGTCAACAAAAAAACGCGATTTCAATCCGACGAAAATTATCTAATAGAAATAACTCTGTGATTACAGTTAGATGGGATTCAGTCTCCTTAGTCATCCATTTTGTCTTCTTGACAAAAGCACCGCGATGGAAAAGTTCTTTGCACTCATCGCTACAGGCAAATGACAATTGCATGCGTTGCCGGACGGTTCGACGGCAAGGCGCGCCGAAGGGAGGGCGGGATGAGCCATCACAAGATTACGGGCGTTTTTAGCGCGGCCGCAACGCCGCTGACCCCAGACAATGCGCCGGATCTCGGCCTTTTCACCGACCATTGCCGACGGCTGCTGGCCGAGGGCTGTCATGGCATAGCCCTGCTCGGCACGACGGGTGAGGCGAACTCCTTTTCCGGAGGCGAGCGGCGCGCCATTCTGGAAGCGGCGCTGGAGGCAGGCATTCCCGCTGACAAGCTGCTGCCGGGGACGGGCGTCGTCGCCATTCCGGAGACTGTCGAGCTGACCCGGCATGCCCTGTCGCTCGGCGTCACCAAAGTCGTGATGCTGCCGCCCTTCTACTATAAGGGCGTTTCCGACGACGGCCTCTTTGCCGCCTATTCGCAGGTGCTGGAGAAAGTCGCCGACACGCGGCTGCAGGTCATCCTCTACCATATACCGCAGGTCTCGGGTGTGCCGCTCTCCATTCCGCTGATTGGGCGGCTGATTGCCGCCTTTCCGGAAAACATCGTTGGTATCAAGGAATCGGCCGGCGATTTCAATAACATGCAGGCCATTATCGCCGCCTACCCCGGCTTTTCCGTCCTGGCTGGCGCCGATCCACTGCTGCTGCCGCTCTTGAAAGCCGGCGGTGCGGGCTGCATCACGGCGACCTCCAATCTCGTGGCGGATTCGCTGCGCACCGTCTACGACCGTGTCCACGACGAGAGGCGCGCTGGCGAAGTCGAGGCGGCGCAGGCGCGCATCAACGCCTACCGCACACTGTCCAACTCCTATGTCCAGATCCCGACCATCAAGGCAATGATCGGGCTGAAGACAGGCAATCCCGCCTGGAAGCGCACCCGCGCACCGCTGATGCCGCTCAGCGAAGCGGACTATGCCGCACTCACCGAGAGCTACGCCAAGCTGCCCTGAGGAGACCCGCCATGCGCTCTACCGGACTGTCCCCCGAAGCCGTTCCCGCCCTGATGACCGGGGCCATCACCCCTCACCCCACTGTCGAGGCTCGCGCGGATGCCTATCTGCCCTCGCCCTGCATCCAGAACCACGCGGCAAATCTCGCTTTTCTGCCCGACGGCACACTGACCTGCGTCTGGTTCGGCGGCACGATGGAGGGCATGGGCGATATCTCCATTTACATGTCGCGGCTGACACCGGGCGCCGATCGCTGGTCCGAGCCGGAGAAGATGAGCGACGATCCGGAGAAATCCGAGCAAAACCCGTTGATTTTCAATGCTCCTGACGGAAAGACATGGCTGCTTTATACCTCGCAGACCTCGGGCAATCAGGACGGCTCCGTTGTCAAATGCCGGGTCTCCGATGATGGCGGCCGAACGTTCGGCTCGGTCCGGATCCTCTGCGACAGCCCCGGCACCTTCGTTCGCCAGCCGATCGTCGTGAACGACAGAGGCGAATGGCTGCTTCCGATCTTCCGCTGCGTTGGCCTCGACGGCAGGCGCTGGAGCGGCGACGCCGATACGGCAGCGGTGCTGATTTCGCGCGATGGCGGCGCGACCTGGCAAATGAACGACGTTCCCGACAGCGTCGGAGCCGTGCACATGAATATCCTCCCGCTCGGCGGTGACGAGATGATCGCCTTCTACCGCAACCGTTTCGCCGAGACCGTTCTTTCCAGCCGATCGAATGACGGCGGCAGGACATGGAGCGCTCCCGAGCCCACGGCACTGCCGAACAACAATTCCTCAATCCAGGCAACGGTCCTGCATGATGGAGCGATTGCAATGGTTTACAATCATTCGAATGCAGCCATGTCGGATGCACGGCGCCAGTCTCTCTATGATGAAATCGAGGGCGACGAGGCTGGAGAAACCGCTACTATTCCTGCTCCCGATATCGGCCGCAAGGCGGTCTGGGGTGTCCCGCGTGCGCCGCTGAGCCTTGCGATATCGAGGAATGGCGGCAAGAGCTTTCCGCATCGCACGGATCTTGATACCGGCGACGGCTTCTGCCTCAGCAACAATTCCAAGGATTCGCTGAACCGCGAATTCTCCTATCCCTCTGTCGTCCAAGGCGGCGACGGCACACTCCATATCGCCTACACATACTATCGGCGCGCCATCAAATATGTGCGCCTCGCCCCGCAATCCGCGCCGTAAGCGAAGCGGCGGCTGGGCAATTGTAAATCTGCGTCTGAAAAGGGAGAAGGACGCGAGCTTCAACGGCCTCGGCTGGCCGAACGACGTGAGCTTGATAACAAGTTCGGCTGGCTCCTCGAACATACGGCGGGCAGGCTCGGCCTGTACGGACGATCGGAATTCAGCGACGAAGATCCGATATCTCACTGATTTATCCGACGTTTATGCGTATTCTTCCCGCATGAGAGCTTCAACGTTCCGATATCAGGCGACAAAATTCTCAGCTCTCGGGAATGCCGACTTGACATTGACATTACAACTTTACATTAAAGAGGGCGACACTGTTGCCGCAAGATCCGCAGGGAGGACTGGTTCATGGCCAGCTTGGGTTCGCCAATCACGATAGTTCGGCCGCATTTGATCGAGTTCGGTATAGGCACGGCGGGGAAGCTCGGCAGATGGGCTGCCGAAAAAGGCTACAGGCGCACGCTAGTAATCTCGGATGCGTTCAACGCTTCGCGAATCGACGTGCTGGAACTGAAGGGCGAGGTCACGGTGTTTTCCGAGGTGACGCCCGAGCCGGACACGGCCAATCTCGACAACGTATTGGCAGTGGCCAACGCCGTCGATGCCGAGTTGATCGTCGGCTTCGGCGGCGGCAGCGCCATGGATCTCGCGAAGCTCGCCGCCGTTCTTGCCGGCTCGGCGCAGACGCTGCACGAGGTTGTCGGTCCGAACAAGGTCAACGGCCCACGCAAAGTGGGGCTCGCCCAGGTGCCGACAACGTCCGGCACCGGCAGCGAGGCCGGCATCCGCGCGCTCGTCACCGATCCCAACACAATGGCGAAGCTTGCCGTTGAAAGTTTGCATATGCTGGCCGACATCGCCGTCGTCGATCCGGCGCTGACCTTCAGCGTGCCGGCGCGCACCACCGCCGCAACCGGCGTCGACGCCATGGCACATTGCGTCGAGGCCTTCACCAACCGCAAAGCTCATCCGATGGTCGATATCTATGCAATCGAGGGAACGCGGCTCGTCGGCAGATATCTCGCCCGTGCCGTCAAGGACGGCAGCGACGCGGAGGCGCGCGCCGGTCTCGCACTTGCCTCACTTTACGGCGGCTTCTGTCTCGGCCCGGTCAACACCGCCGGCGGCCATGCCCTCGCCTACCCTCTCGGCACGCGCTGGCACGTGGCGCATGGTGCCGCGAATGCTCTGATCTTCCCGCATGTTCTCGCCTTCAACACGCCCGCGGCCGCGGAGAAGACGAAAGCGGTGATGGCGGCGCTCGGCTATGAAACCGCGGAAAATATCGCCTCCGTCTTCGATGCGGCTTACGCTTTCTGCGCCGAACTCGGCATCGAAATGAAGCTCTCCGGTCTAGGCGTGCCGGAAAGCGATCTCGATGCGATGGCCGAGGACGCCTTTGCCATTCGCCGGCTGCTCGACAACAATCCGCGCGATCTCACCCGCGCCGACATTCGCTCGATTTACGCGGCCGCCTTTTAAAGCATGATCCCGAAAAGTCTGGGCGGTTTTCGGACGACATCATGCTTCGGACCTAAGCAACGGTTTCAGAAGGAACTCGATTGATGGACAGGAATGCGAAAGTCGCCGTGACACTCGGTGACCCCGCCGGCGTCGGCCCCGAAGTGATCGTAAAGGCCTTGGCGGCTCTTCCAAGTGAAGAGCGCCGCGATTTCGTCATCGTCGGCAATGTGGAGGCGCTGGAGCGGGCCGATCGCGTTACCGGCTCGGGCCTGAAATTCGGCCCCGCCGAGGCCGCCGGCGGCGATAGGATCGCCGTCGACGAAGTGCCGCTCGGCGCCGCCCTGCCCGAAATCGGCAAGGTCAGCCCGGTCGCCGGCGATGCCTCGGTGCGCTACATCACCCGCGCCGTCGATCTCGCCATGTCGGGACAAGCCGATGTCATCGTCACCGCGCCGATCAATAAGGAAGCGATGAACCTCGCCGGCCATCACCATGACGGCCATACCGGGCTTCTCGCGCATCTCACAGGCTCGAAGAGCTCCTTCATGCTGCTTGCTTCCGAGCGGCTGAATACCATCCACGTCTCCACTCATGTCTCGTTGAAAGGCGCAATCGAACGCGCCAAGACAGAGCGTGTGCTGGCGACCATCGAAGCCGGCCACAGGCATTTCCTGCGCCTGGGCAAGAAGGCGCGCATTGCGGTCGCCGGTCTCAATCCGCATTGCGGCGAAAACGGCCTGTTCGGAACCGAGGACATGGAATTCCTGGCGCCGGCCGTCGAGCAGGCGCAGGCCAGGGGCATCGACGTTGTCGGCCCGATCTCCGCCGACACGGTGTTTGCCCGCGCCTATAACGGCGCCTTTGATCTGGTCATTGCCCAATATCACGATCAGGGCCATATCCCGATCAAGCTGGTTGCCTTCGAGACGGCCGTCAACGTCTCGCTCGGCCTGCCGATCGACCGTGTCTCGGTCGATCACGGCACCGCCTTCGATATCGCCGGTACGGGGAAAGCCAACCACGTCAACATGCTGTCGGCCATCGCCTATGCGAGGCTGATGGCCCGCTCGCCGCGTCAGAAGACCTGATTGCAACATCAGGGAGGAGGGCAGCGCCATTGCTCGCGGGAAACGTTTCCTGCTGCCGCGTCACATGCCGAACAGACGGCGATCCCAGAACACTGGCTCGTGGAGGCTCGCCGTGATCGAGGAGAATTCCGGATGCGCCGGATTGATCAGCACGTTGCGGTCAACACGGGCAACGACGCTCGGCACCAGCAGAATGGCGCTGCGCTTCTTCTGGCACCAGCCTTCACCGAAGTCCTTGCTGACCGTTGCCGGCATGCTGTCCCAGCCCGGCAGCGCGGGTTCGGAGAAAACCTCGTAGCTGACCCCGCGCGGTATGGTGATGGTGACATAATGCTGGTTGGGCGGCAGCCGCCCGCTGCCATGCACGAGCTTTTCGAGAAGCGCCGTCGAATAGTGTTCGCTCGTATAGATGATCGGGCTGCCTGGCGTATTCCACCGCCCCGGCGCGATGGTCGAGCCGGTGGCGTCGAAGATCGGGTAGGTTCCGTCAGGATCTCCGATGCGGACAGATGTCAGCGTGCGATCCAGGCGTTGTGCGCTCACGCAGCACTGCCATATTTCAGGCTTCCGAGGATATCGAGAACGAGTTCGCCGCCGATTTCGCTCTGGATAACGACGTCGATCGGCCGCCTATCCTCCAGCATTGCATGGGGGCGGAACAGGAAATCTCGGGCCTCGATCTCGCTCTGCCAGACATCGAGCGCCAGCCCCCAGACGCGTGCGAGGCGAGCGAGCTTTATGCCCTCGTCGGAGGAAAGCCGATGCTTGGACTTGCGCCGCTCATAGGTGGCCTTCGGCACCAGTCGGTACTTGAACTGCGCATCGCTCGGGGCGAGAAGCAGCGCCATCCGGTCAAGCGCCTTGACCGGCAATCCCTCCTCGATGCTGGACAGCAGCCCGAAGGCCGAACGCGAAGCCGGCTCCCTGGCTGGCAAGCCGAGAACATCGGCAACGACTGCAAATCCGGTCATGACAATGGCTCCAATTCACTTGAGGTTATATTTAGTCTCAAATGAGCCAATGTTCAAGAGCCTGTCTTGATGGCAGCAGGTTGCTGCATGCGCGTCATACCGCTATCTTGCAGAAAGGCACGAACAGCAAAGGAGGTTGCCTATGTCATCGCGGGACGCCTGATCCAGCACTATCAAGACTTCTGCCTTTCCAAGGGCATTGATTTCACACGCATTGAATCCGTACGGCCGCATGACGATACAACGCTCTTCTGCAGCGCTGGAATGCAGCAGTACAAATCTCTCTTCTCCGATCCTTCCTACCGTGGAACCGTCGCAAACAGCCAGGCTTGCCTGCGCATGGGCGACCTCGATGAGATCGGCGACGGAACTCATCTTCTCCACTTCACCATGCTCGGCCTTTTCTCCTTCAGAGAAATGACAGTTGGCGATGCTATCGACTTCTGGCTTGCGTTTCTGGGAACGCTGGGTCTGGCGCCGGATCACGTGACGATCCATCCAGACCGTCTGACCGAATGGACGCCGCTCTATAACGGGCGGGTGCCCATCGTTCCAGATCCGGAATGCATCTGGAGCGATGGCAGCATTACCGGATACTGCACCGAATTCTACAAGGATGGCGTCGAGATCGGAAACATCGTCAACCCCCTTGAAAGCTGCATAGACGTCGGCTTCGGCGCGGAACGTCTCGACATGATCGTCAACGGCACGCCGCAAAGCGATGCGCTTGAGACATTGCGCGAGACGGTCATGACGATCGTGGAGAGCGGTTATCGGCCGGGCAACAAGGAGCAGGGGTATGTTCTGCGCAAATTGCTCCGCCGCATCCATAAGATGGGCGGCATGCTCGACCATCCCTTTTTCAAGGGCGAGGTCGAACGCCAGAAGCGGCTCCGCGCTAAATATCTGCGCCTTCGTGACCGCTATTCCGTCATGAATGCGGATTGGTGGTTTGACACCCATGGCATTGATCTTGCCGACATTCAGGAGACGACGGACAAATAACAAAGATAAGGCCGCCTGACAGATGATGACAGGCGGCCTTGCCAGGTGCCGAAGGCCTTCTGATGCCGCGTCAGACAGTCCAAACCCGATCCGGCGCTATCCCGCCGCTGTGTCCGAAATCATCCGCGACACGGCGTTCTTCCAACCGATGATCTTGGCCTGCCGCTCGCCCTCCTCCATCGAGGGATTGAAGCGGCGGTCGCAGGCCCAGGCCCGCGCGAACTCCCGCCTGTCCGGCCAGATGCCGGCTTTCGAGCCGGCGAGCCAGGCGGCGCCCAGAGCCGTCGTTTCGCGGATCGCCGAACGGTCGACGGGATTTCCCGTGATGTCGGCCAGGCACTGCATCGTCCAGTCGGACGCCGCCATGCCGCCATCGACGCGCAGCACGGTTTCCAACTGGTTGGCGCCCCAATCTTTCTTCATCGCCACCAGCAGGTCGAGCGTCTGATAGGCGACGGATTCAAGCACCGCGCGGGCAAATTCCGCCGGGCCGCTGTTGCGCGTCAGGCCGAAGATCGCGCCGCGCGCGGCCGGATCCCAATAGGGCGCGCCGAGGCCGGTGAAGGCCGGAACGATATAGACCTGCTGTCCGGGATCTGCTTTGGTGGCCAGAACCCCAGCCTCGGAAGCCTGGCTGATGATGCCGAGGCCGTCGCGCAACCATTGCACGGCCGCACCCGCAATGAAAATCGAGCCTTCGAGCGCATAGGTCGTCTCGCCGTCTAGCCGGCAGGCAATGGTCGTCAGCATCCGGTTGGAGGAGGAAACGCGGTCCCGGCCGGTGTTGAGCAGAGCGAAACAGCCGGTGCCATAGGTGGATTTCATCATGCCGGGGTCAAAGCAGGCATTGCCCACGGCCGCCGCCTGCTGGTCGCCGGCGACGCCGAGGATCGGCAGCGCGACCCCGAACAGAGCTTCGTCGACCCGGCCGAAATCATCGGCGCATTCCTTGACCTCGGGAAGCATGGCTGAGGGAATGCCGAGAATGCCGAGAAGCTCCTCGTCCCAGGCGCCGTCATCGATGTTGTAGAGCAGCGTTCGCGAGGCATTGGTCGCATCGGTGGCATGCACACGGCCGCCGGTCAGCTTGTAGATCAGCCAGCTGTCGATCGTGCCGAAGCAGACCTCGCCTGCCTCCGCCTTCTCCCGCAGGCCATCGACATTGTCGAGCAGCCAGCGCAGCTTCGTTCCGGAGAAATAGGGGTCGAGCAGCAGACCGGTCTTGGCGCTGAACAGCTTCTCATATCCGTCAGCCTTCAGGCTCTCGCACATTTCGGCGGTGCGCCTGTCCTGCCAGACGATCGCGCGGTGAAGCGGCGTGCCGGACCTGCGATCCCAGACGACCGCCGTCTCGCGCTGATTGGTGATGCCGATCGCCGCGATCACGGCGGCGTCGATGCCGGCATCGGCGATCGCCTTGCGCACCGTGTCGATGACGGACTGCCAGATTTCGGCGGCGTCATGCTCCACCCATCCGGGCTGCGGATAATATTGGGTGATCTCCGCCTGCGCCGAGCCGACCATTTTCATGTCGCCATCGAAGATGATGGCGCGTGAAGACGTCGTGCCCTGGTCGATCGAAAGAATATAGCCGCTCATACATCCATCTCCAGCTCGCACGAAACCACTCAGCCCGCCGCTCAGCGGCAGGACGCCAGGTTTGATGAGAGAAAGATTGTGAGGTGCCACCGGCTTGAAGCCGGTGGCAGGAAGTGATGGCCGGAGACCTGGTCGCCTCCGGCCACGGTCCGCCTTACTTCTTCTGCCAGCTCTTGACGAGCTCGTCGTAGTTGACGGTCTGCGGCTTTTCCTTCTCGTTCTCGATCTTCAGCTGCGGTGCAAGGTTGCCCTTCTTCACCGCATCCGCGTTCCAATAAGCGAGATCATGCTCTTCGGCGAGTTTCGGGCCGATATCGCCCTGGACCTTTGCGCGTTCCAGGCGCTGCAGCACCTTTTCCTGTTCGGAGCAAAGCGAGTCCATCGCTTCCTGTGCCGTCTTGGCGCCGGAGGAGGCGTCACCAATCGCCTGCCACCACAGCTGCGCGAGCTTCGGATAGTCAGGAACGTTCGTACCGGTCGGCGACCACTGCAAGCGGGCCGGCGAACGGTAGAATTCGATCAGGCCGCCGAGCTTCGGCGCGCGATCGGTGAAGGACTTATGATCCAGCGTCGACTGGCGGATGAAGGTGAGGCCCATATGGCTCTTCTTCACGTCGACAGTCTTGGAAGTGACGAACTGCGCATAGAGCCAGGCGGCCTTGGCGCGATCGACAGGCGTGGACTTCATCAGCGTCCAGGAGCCGGCATCCTGATAGCCGAGCTTCATGCCGTCCTTCCAATAGACGCCATGCGGGCTCGGGGCAAAACGCCATTTCGGTGTGCCGTCGGCATTGACGACCGGCAGGCCTTCCTTGACGAAGTCGGCCGTGAAGGCCGTGTAGGTGAACATCTGCTGGGCAATTTCACCTTGCGACGGGACCGGTCCGGATTCGGAGAAGGTCATGCCCTGAGCGGCGGCCGGTGCATAGGCCTTCATCCAGTCCAGATACTTCTGGATCGAATAGACCGCTGCCGGGCCATTGGTATCGCCGCCTCGCGCGACGCACGAACCGACCGGACGGGAGTTCTCGTCGACCTTGATACCCCATTCGTCGACCGGCTTGCCGTTCGGAATGCCCTTGTCGCCGTTGCCGGCCATCGACAGCCAGGCATCGGTGAAGCGCCAGCCTAGCGATGGGTCCTTCTTGCCATAGTCCATGTGGCCGTAGACCTTCTTGCCGTCGATCTCGCGGCCGGTGAAGAACTCGGCGATATCCTCATAGGCCGACCAGTTGACCGGCACGCCGAGATCGTAGCCGTACTTCGCCTTGAAGTCCGCCTTGTTCTTCTCGTCGTTGAACCAGTCGTAACGGAACCAATAGAGGTTCGCGAACTGCTGGTCCGGCAACTGGTAGAGCTTGCCATCAGGCGCTGTCGTGAACGACTTGCCGATGAAGTCGTCAACGTCGAGGCCGGGATTGGTGACATCCTTGCCTTCATTGGCCATCCAGTCGGTCAGCGAGCGGGCCTGCTGGTAGCGCCAATGGGTGCCGATCAGATCCGAGTCGTTGATATAGGCGTCATAGATGTTTTCGCCCGACTGCATCTGCGTCTGCAGCTTTTCGACAACATCGCCTTCGCCGATCAGATCGTGGGTGACCTTGATGCCGGTGATCGCGGTAAAGGCCGGAGCCAGCACCTTCGATTCATAATCATGCGTGGTGATCGTTTCGGAAACGACTTTGATGTCCATGCCGGCGAAGGGCTTCGCGGCATCGACGAACCACTGCATTTCCTTTTCCTGGTCGGCGCGGGAAAGCGTCGAGAGGTCGCCGACTTCCTTGTCGAGGAACGTCTTGGCCTCGTCCATACCGGCATAGGCCGATGCTGTCATCGCCAGCAGCAAGCCTGCTGTCGTCGTCAATAAGTGCCGTCGCATAATATCCTCCCAGGGTTTGCGATTGCAGTTACGTCTCAGGCGGCCAGTACCCCCGGCCATCTGTCTTCTCCTTGCCGTTACACGTAGCGGAACACGCCGATGGCATAGACTACGGAAATGGCAAGAGCCCACCACAGGTTGGGCCCAGCGAGCCCAAGCCATGCAAGATGAATGAACGCTGCGCCAAGCAGTGAAATGAAGAGCCGGTCGCCGCGCGTCGTCTCAAAACGCAGCACGCCCGTGCGCGGCGTGCCGCCCGGCGAAAAATATTCCCAGACGCTCATGGCGATGAGCAGCGTAAGGATCGTCAGGAAGAAGAGCGCCGTCGGCAGCGTCCAGGCCATCCAGGTAAAATTCATGGCCGTCTCCTCCTCAGACGCGGCCCAGGGCAAAGCCCTTGGCGATATAGTTGCGAACGAAATAGATGACGAGCGCGCCGGGGATGATGGTGAGCACGCCGGCTGCCGCCAGTACGCCCCAGTCCATGCCGGCCGCCGAAACCGTGCGCGTCATGATCGCCGAGATCGGCTTTGCCGCGGTCGTCGTCAGCGTGCGGGCCAGCAGCAGTTCGACCCACGAGAACATGAAGCAGAAGAAAGCGGCGACACCGATCCCGCTTGCAATGAGCGGCATGAAGATCTTCACGAAGAAGCGCGGGAAGGAGTAGCCGTCAATATAGGCGGTTTCGTCGATCTCCTTCGGCACGCCAGACATGAAGCCTTCGAGGATCCAGACCGCCAGCGGCACGTTGAACAGGCAGTGGGCAAGCGCCACGGCGATATGGGTATCGATCAGGCCGAAGGCGGAATAGAGTTGGAAGAAGGGCAGCGCAAAAACCGCCGGTGGCGCCATCCGGTTGGTGAGCAGCCAGAAGAACAGGTGCTTGTCGCCGAGGAAGCGGTAGCGCGAAAAAGCGTAGGCCGCCGGCAGCGCCGCAAGCACTGATATAACAGTGTTCATCACCACGTAAATGATCGAGTTGATGTAACCGTTATACCAGGACGGATCGGTGAAGATGACGGCGTAGTTCCGGAGCGTCGGGTTTTGCGGCCACAGCGAGAAGGCGCCGGTGATCTCGGCATTCTCCTTGAAGCTCATGTTGATCAGCCAGTAGATCGGCAGGAGCAGAAAGAGGATGTAGAGCGTCGTAACCACCCAGGAGAGGTTTCCGGCGGGCTTGTATTTCCTTGTCGAACCCATGGATCTCTCCTTTCTCAGGCGTTGGCGTCGCTGCTGGTCATGACAGTGTAGAAGATCCATGACAGCAACAGGATGATCAGGAAGTAGATGATCGACATCGCCGCGGCGGGGCCGAGATCGAATTGCCCGACGGCCATCTTCACGAGATCGATCGACAGGAAGGTCGTCGAGTTGCCGGGACCGCCGCCGGTGACGACGAAGGGCTCGGTATAGATCATGAAACTGTCCATGAAGCGTAGGAGAACGGCGATCAGCAGCACCCGCTTCATCTTCGGAAGCTGGATGTAACGGAATACGGACCAGCGCGAGGCGCCGTCGATCTTGGCGGCCTGATAATAGGCGTCCGGGATCGAGACGAGGCCGGCATAGCAGAGCAGCACGACGAGGCTCGTCCAGTGCCAGACATCCATGACGATGACCGTGACCCAGGCGTCGACCGGATCGCGGACGTAGTTGTAATCGAGGCCGAGCCCCTCGAGCGTATGGCCGAGCAGGCCGATATCGACACGGCCGAAGACCTGCCAGATGGTGCCGACGACATTCCACGGGATAAGCAGTGGCAGCGCCATCAGAACGAGGCAGACCGGAACGCCGATGCCCTTCTTCGGCATGTTGAGAGCAATGAAGATGCCGAGCGGAATCTCCAGCGCCAGGATGATGAAGGAGAAGAGCAGGTTGCGCTCGAGCGCTTCCCAGAAGCGGTCGGAATGCAGCGTCTGAACGAACCAGTCGGTGCCTGCCCAGAAGAACTCGTTATTCCCGAACGTATCCTGAACCGAATAGTTGACAACAGTCATCAGCGGGATGACGGCCGAAAAGGCGACGAGCAGCAGCACCGGCAGGACCAGAAACCAAGCTTTGTTGTTCCACGTCTTCTGCATGGCTCAGGCCTCCCTGCCGACGCGCCAGCTGTCGGCGTAAATGCTGATGGCGGACGGATCGAAGGTGACGCGGGCATCTGCGGGGATGTCGGCATCCTCATGCACGACGATCGCAATTGGCTGGCCGGCGAAGCGGGCGCGGACGATCTTCTGCCGGCCGATATCCTCGACCTTGGTGATGTTGACCGGCATGCCTTCCCGCCCGAGGCGGATGAATTCGGGGCGGATGCCGAGCTCGGTCTTGGAACTGCCAGCGGTCTTCGGCGCGTAATCCAGCGTCAAAACCTCGTCTCCGACCTTGACGGCGCTGCCTTCGACCCTGGCGGGCATGACGTTCATACCGGGCGAACCGATGAAATAGCCGACGAAGGTGTGGCTCGGCCGCTCGAAAAGCTCGGCCGGCGTGCCGATCTGAACGATCTGGCCGTCATACATGACGACGACCTTCTCGGCGAAAGTCAGCGCCTCGGTCTGGTCGTGGGTGACGTAGACCATGGTGAAGCCGAACTGCTTGTGAAGCCGCTTCAGTTGCGAGCGCAGCACCCATTTCATATGCGGGTCGATGACGGTCAGCGGCTCGTCGAACAGGATGGCGTTGACGTCGTTGCGCACCAGGCCGCGGCCGAGAGAGATCTTCTGCTTCTGGTCGGCCGTCAGCCCTTGCGCCTTGCGCTTGGCCCAGCCGGCAAGGTCGATCATCTCGAGAATGTCGCGGACGCGGCGGTCGACATCGGCCTCCGCCACGCCGCGGTTGCGCAGCGGAAAGGCGAGATTATCATAAACGGTCATGGTGTCGTAGATGACCGGAAACTGGAAGACCTGGGCGATGTTGCGGCTCTGCGTCGACAGGTTCGTCACATCCTTGCCGTCGAAGAGGATGCGACCGTGCGAGGGCTGCAGCAGACCCGAGATGATGTTCAGCAGCGTGGTCTTGCCGCAACCGGAGGGGCCGAGCAGCGCATAGGCGCCGCCGTCGTTCCACTCGTGGTCGACTTCCTTCAGCGAATAATCCTTCTCCGTCTGCGGATTAGCTCCGTAGGCGTGGCGGATATGGTCGAGCGTAATGCGTGCCATTGTGCTCTCCTATACCTTTCCGGCTTCAGCGGTAGCGCGGCCAATCGTGGCAATGGCGCCGCCATCGGCGCCGAAGGCCAAGAGGTGGCGCGTGTCGAGAAAGGCCTCTATCTCCATGTCCGGGTCGATGTCGTGAATGCCATGTGCGAGCATCACCCAGCGCACGCCGTCATAGTCCAGGTGAACAAAGCTCTCCGAGCCGGTGATCTCGGAAACCAGCGTGCGCGCCTGCAGGCGGGCAGCCTCACCGGTCTGCGGTTTGAAGCCGAGGTGATGCGGGTGAAATGCGACAGTCACCGGCCCGTCCGGCACGGCAGCCAGATGCGGGGGAACCGGAAGTGCCGCTCCGCCCGGACGCGTAAAGACGTTGTCCGATTTGGTCACGTCGAGGATATTCAGCGGCGGATCGGCAAAAATGCCGGCTGTGGTGAGATCGGCGGGGCGGCGGTAAACATCGATCGTCGGCCCGAACTGGGTTACCCGGCCTTCGTTCAGTGTAGCCGTGTTGCCGCCGAGCAGGAGCGCCTCTGACGGTTCGGTCGTCGCATAGACGAAGATCGCGCCGGATTGGGCAAAGATCTTCGGCAGTTCCTCACGCAGTTCCTCGCGCAGCTTGTAATCGAGGTTGGCAAGCGGCTCGTCCATCAGAACGAGGCTGGCATTCTTAACGAGCGCACGCGCCAGCGCGGTGCGCTGCTGCTGACCGCCGGACAGGTTGAGCGGCGTGCGATCGAGATAGGGCGTCAGCTTCAAAAGTTCGGCCGCTTTGCGCACTTCGCGGTCGATGGTAGCGGCATCCTTGCCCGAGATGCGCATCGGCGAAGCAATGTTCTCGTATACCGTCAGTGCGGGATAATTGATGAACTGCTGGTAGACCATGGCGACATTGCGCTTCTGCACCGGCATGCTGGTGACATCGGCGCCGTCGAAATGGACGGAGCCGGCGGTCGGACGATCAAGCCCGGCCATCAGCCGCATCAGCGACGTCTTGCCCGACAGCGTCGGCCCGAGCAGGACATTCAACGTGCCCCGCTCAAGGACCAGATCGGTCGGATAGATATGATAGTCCGCGCCCACCATCTTGGCGGCGTTTCGCAGTTCCAGCATTCCGATTCCCCTGCCTCCACGCAGCGGGGACCACATGCCGCCTATCCGGCCATCGCCGGTATGGCAGCCATGTACTCCTCCAGTGACTGGGCCTGCTCCTTCGATAGGCGCAGACCATCCTTTGTTCTCCTCCACAGCACGTCTTCGGCGTGCCGGGCCCATTCATGCTCGACGAGATATTTGACCTCGGCCTCGTAGAGATCGCCGCCGAACAGCCGTCCGAGGTCGTTATGGCCGCGGGCAGCGCCGAGCAATGTCACAGCCCGGGTGCCGTAGCGGCGCACCAGCCGGCGGGCGTGTGCATCGGCAAGGAACGGATAGCGCCGCTTCAGACCGGCGACCTCCGCTTCGTAGCCACGGACCGGGAAGTCGCCGCCGGGCAGATGGCTTTTGGCTGTCCAAGGAGCACCCTTGACACCGATCGCGGCGCCGATCTTCTCCAGCGCATGTTCGGAAAGCCGGCGATAGGTGGTGAGCTTGCCGCCGAAGACGTTGAGCAGCGGCGCGGCCCCGGCTTCGTCCTCCAGCTTCAGCACATAATCGCGCGTCGCTTCCTGCGCCTTTGAGGCGCCGTCGTCAAAAAGCGGCCTGACTGCCGAGTAGGTCCAGACGATGTCCTCCGGCCTGACCGGTTCCTTGAAATATTCCGACGCGGCATTGCAGAGATAGACCGTCTCCTCCTCGGAGATCCGGACATCTTTGGGATCGGCGGTGTAGTCGCGGTCGGTGGTGCCGATCAGGGTGAAATCGCCCTCATAGGGGATGGCGAAGATGATGCGGTTGTCGGGGTTCTGGAAGAAATAGGCACGAGGGTCGTCGAACTTCTTCCTGACGACGATATGGCTACCCTGAACGAGACGAACGTGGTGGGCCTCGTTCTGGCCGAAGGCGGAACGAATGACATGATCGACCCAGGGACCGGCGGCATTGATCAGCATGCGGGCCTGATGGCTGTCATTGCGGCCAGTGACCGTATCGGTCGTTTCAATGTGCCAGAGTCCATTCTCGCGTCGCGCCGACACTACTTTGGTGCGCGGCATGATCGTCGCCCCTTTGTCGGCAGCGTCGCGGGCGTTCAACACGACCATGCGGGCATCATCGACCCAGCCGTCGGAATATTCGAACGCCCTGGTGAACAGCGCCTTCAGCGGCTTGCCGGCCGGGTCCTTGCGCATGTCGAGCACTGAAGTCGCAGGCAGCAGCTTGCGGCCGCCGAGATGGTCGTAGAGGAAAAGGCCGAGCCGGATCAGCCAGGCCGGGCGAATGCCGCCCTTGTGATACGGCAGTACGAAGCGCAGCGGCCAGATGATGTGCGGCGCCATCGCCCAGAGGATCTCGCGCTCCATCAGCGATTCACGCACCAGGCGGAATTCATAATGCTCGAGATAACGCAGGCCGCCATGAATCAGCTTGGTGGCGCCGGACGAGGTGCCGGAGGCGAAATCGTTCATCTCCGCCAGCGCGACGGAATAGCCGCGCCCGACGGCGTCGCGCGCAATGCCACAGCCGTTGATGCCGCCGCCGATGACGAATATGTCGTGTATCTCCCGGCCCAATTGCCCCCTCCGAGCCCGCTGCCAATTTCGCATCGCACAAACTCTGCGCGATTGCGAAAGTGAGAACAGTTAAAACGAAAGGAATGCGAATGTCAAACGAATGTTTGCTCCATTCGCATGACTAACGCGATCTGGTGCTCGTTTCGATCAGCTTCACATTGTTTTCGAGGCAGAGATTACGAATCGACGCTACCGGACAGTGGTCGGTGATGAAGGTATGGACCTGGGAAAGCTGGCCGATCCGGACCGGCGCGGTGCGTTCGAACTTCGTCGAATCGGCAACGAGGATGACATGCCGGGCATTGGCAATAATCGCCTGGGCGACCTTCACTTCGCGAAAATCATAATCGAGAAGCGCCCCGTCGATATCGATCGCTGATGCGCCGATGACGGCATAATCGACCTTGAACTGGCGGATGAAATCGACCGCCGCTTCGCCGACGATGCCGCCGTCAGAGCCGCGTACGACGCCGCCGGCGATCACCACCTCGATTGCCGGAAAGAGACGCAACCTGTTCGCAACGTTGATGTTATTGGTGATCACCATCAGCTCATGATGATTGGCGAGCGCCTCGCCCACCGCTTCCGTCGTCGTTCCGATGTTGATGAAGAGCGAGGCTCCGCTCGGGATCAGCTCGACTGCCGCCATACCGATTGCCTGCTTCTCGGAAGCGGCAATCTGCCGCCGCGCCTCGTATTTGACGTTCTCCGTTCCGCTTGGAAACGTGGCGCCGCCATGGATGCGTGTCAGCACCTGGGCATCGCAGAGATCGTTCAGATCCTTGCGGATCGTTTGCGGCGTCACCGAAAAGCGGGAGGCAAGCTCCTCGACCAGAACCCTGCCGCTCGATTTCGCAATCGCCACGATTTCAGTTTGTCGGTCGGTCAAGAACATCGGTGCCCCTTTCGCTCTGCTTTCGTTTTTAAATAAAGCGAACGGCGGCGCAATGCCTATTTGTCAGCGAGACTTCGTCACCTTGATGTGGCGGCGGTCCGATGCACCTATCTTTTCCGCATCACATTGACGACGAGCACGCCGAGGATCGCCATCACGCCGCCGGCAGCACCGAGTGCCGTCGGCGTCTCGCCCAGCCAGACGAACCCGATCAGCGTTGCGACCGGCGGGACGCCGTAGAGAAAATTCGAGGCGCGAGCGGCCGTCAGCCGCTTCAATGCGATGGCCCAAGTGAGATAGCCGATCGCAGTCGGGAAGATGACGAGATAGGCAACGCCCCAATTGACCTCTGCCGGCGCCGCGGCCAGCGCGCGGATCGTTGACGGAACGGCCGGAAACAGCGGCACGGAGCCGATCAACAGGATCCAGGCGGTGACGGCAAGCGCCGGCAGGCGGGCGAGCAGCGGCTTCTGCAGCACGCTGGCGATCGCCGAGCAGAGCGCTGCGCCGAGGATCAGCACGGCGTTCGGATCGAGCTTGAAGCCGCCGTCGGAGGAAAGCGCAATCAGCGCCACGCCGCCGAAGGAAACCGCGGTGCCAACCCACCCCCAGCGGCCGAAGCGCTCGCTAAGCACGAATGTGGCAATCAGGGCTGTGAAGACGGGCATGGTATTGATGATGAAGCTCGCCGGCCCCGCCGCCACAGTCTGCTCGCCGGTGTTCAGGAGAACCGCATAGGCAGCGATGAAGAGGACGGCAGCCACCGAGAGGCGGAGGAAATCACGCTTTTCCGGCATCGGCCGGTAGGTGGCGAGATAGAAAAGGGCGAGGACGCCTGCCGCCACATAACGCGCCGTTGCCAGTTCGATCGGCGTCAGCGGCCCGAGACAGATACGGATCACCACGAAGGAAGAGGCCCAGAAGAGAATGGTGACGACAATCGCAGCAAAGGCGATCAGATCGAAGGCGCTTTGCTGTTTTGCCGAAACTGGTGCGCTTGCCGCCATGCCCATGTTCACCTCCATATGTGCTTGCGACAATGAATAAGGCTTTCGATGCATGCTTGAAAAGCACCGCAATCGATGATCAAATGTGAGCATGGTTCACAGCTCGCCAGTGCTCCCCCCGCTCGATACGCTCGAGACCTTTGCCCGCGCCGCTCGGCTCGGATCGTTTTCGGCCGCGGCCGAGGAAAGCGGAATCACCCATGGCGCCGTATCGCGGCAGGTCTCGCGGCTCGAGCGCTGGATGGGTGTGCGGCTCTTCGCGCGTGAAGCTCGCGGTGTGCGCCTCACCCCGGAGGGAATGCGCTTCTTCGTCCGTGCCGAGGAAGCCCTTTCCCTGCTCGGTAACACCGGCGAGCGCTGGCTGCCACGGCCGAACAAGGCGGTAGTGCGCCTTTCAGTTACTCCGTCCGTCGCCTCTCTATGGTTGTTTCCGCGCCTGGCAAAGCTCGAAGGAAATGAGCTGCACGTCGAATTGACGCTCGAACACCGCCTGGCGGACTTCGGCGAAGGCACGGACCTTGCCATCCGCTGCGGCAAGGGACCATGGGCCGGTGTGCGCGCCCTGCCGCTCTGGCAGGAGAAATCTTTTCCGATCGCCTCACCGGCAATGGCAGCACAACTCGGGCAACGCTCGGATGCTCTTTCGCTGCTCGATCTGCCGATCCTTCACGACTCCAATATCGAAGGCTGGCGCCGCTGGCTAGCGCGTGAGGGTGTCGACTATACGCCGCGCGGCCAGGACCGACGCTTCGAGGATTACAATCTGGTGGTCGACGCCTGCGCGCAAGGGCTCGGCATTGCGCTTGCACGGCCGCCGCTGTCGGATGCCGCGCTAGCCGCCGGGCGCGTCGTCGCAGTGTCACAGCGTACCCTCGATTCCCATGTCGCTTTTCACCTGATCCGGCCGGACGATGCATTGAGAAGTCCTGCCATCGAATTCGCGAGCCGCTTCCTACGCGAAGCCGGCCATGACGAGGCGGCGATCAACGCCTTTATCGCACCCGGCAAGCCGAAAGCGTAAACAGAAAACGCGCCGCCGCGCACATTCCTCAGCCGCCTGTAGGTGCTTCGGCTACGCGGCTCACTCCATAGGAAACTTCAGCCGCATTTCCTTCGCCAGTTCGAAGCCAGCATTCCGATAGACCGGCTCCCCCACATCCGAGGCATGAATGACGGCAGTCGTGCAGCCGATGGATTTCAGATAATCGACGGCCTTATTCGTCAGCGCCAAAGCGATGCCGCGCCGACGGAAGGCTTCGGCGACATAGACGGACCAGATGTAACCGTGCAACCGCTGTTCCGGCCGAATGACTTCCGGAAACGGCGATTGGTGCAGCTGGCAAGATACGGAACCAGCGATTTCGTCGTCCACAATGGCCAGGAACGAGGCAAGGCGCCGCTCCTCGCGACCGCTTCTCAAGAACGACAATATCCGCGCCACCGCATCCGGCCTGTAATGTTCGGGCGGCGTGCCATAGCTGTCCCAGATTTTCAGATAGTGCCCGACCAGGATCTCATCCTCGTCGGGCGTAGCAACTCGGATATCCATCGTTTCGTCGCCAGCAAGCCCAATCCAATAATCGCGTGACGCCCCCGCTGCGTCGCGGCAGGGGGCGACAAAACCCGTCAATCCGCCGGGGTCAGTGTCATCGACGCGCTGCCGGCCGCAACATTCAGGCCCAGCTGGCCGGTCAGGCTAACCGTCTGCAGATGGATTGAACCGGAGGTGCCACCGACCAGGAGGTTGGCGCCGACGCCGGCACCAACCGTCGCCTCTGCGCTGGCACCGACATAAAGTCCGGCGAGCGACCCGCGATGATAACCAGCCGTTGGCGCAAACACCGCCCAGATCAGACGACTGCGCGTGGTGAAGCCGAGATCGACGCCAAGCTTTCGAATTTCGCCGGTGTAGTGATCGAAAAGCTCATTGCCGACAATTGACTGAAAGACACAATCGGCTTCCTTGGACGAACCGAGCACATATCCCGTGCCGCCGCCGATATCGCAAGTGAGATAACCGATCTTCACGCCATTGCGCAGGTCCGGCTCTTCATAGGTTCTGGTGACGGGGTCGGCGGCATTGGCCGCCCCCGCGCCGACAAACGTCAACGATACCGCGGCAAACGCCGTCGCAAGAGTTTTTGTCATAAGTCTCTCCTTCTCAAATCGTGACGGGAACACCCGGCTGGCGGCACCGGATATCGCAGGGGACCGCGGAGCAATCCCGGACGGCGCCGTTTTCGCATCGCGTGTCAAAGCGCGTGGGAGGGCGCAAGCGACCGCCCCACGGTTCAGCCCCATTGGGACATTTCGAAGGCATATGCGACTTGCATGCGGCCTTTCACGATCTTGTTAGGGATGGTTGCACAAAAAGCACATTCGCTCGAGGCGAGTTTCCGCCGGCCGGTGAGGGCCGTCAACAAAAGCAAAACCCGGTGATAGATATCACCGGGCTTTATACTTGATCAATCTTCACTATACTCTGCGCATGAAGCGCATGACAAGCGAGACGACGAACAACACCAGGAAAATGAAGAACAGAACCTGGGCAATGGAAGCTGAAGCCCCTGCGATGCCGCCAAATCCGAGGACACCGGCAATCAAGGCCACAACGAGAAACACCAGAGCGTAGTAAAGCATCGCAATCTCCTTTTACGTTGCTGCGGAGATAACGGCGACCGCCCGTTTTGGTTCCCTCACCCTCATGGCTGGCAGATGGAACGTCGCATCGGCGTCGTTCAGCCGAAATGAAAGACGCCGCTGTACATCCGGTCGCCTTCAGTCGGTTCGGGAGGTTCGGCCGCATCGAGATACGTCTTGAGCGGCCCGGTCAGCACGAACCAGACACTTGCCCCCAGCATGAAACAGGCGCCCACCGGATCATCGATGCGGGCGATGAAGGGAAGGCAGGCGGATGAAAACAGCACGATGATCCGCACCGACCATTCCGCCTCCCGTTTGGCGACGGCCCGCGCCCTCGAGGACTTGTATTCCCGGGCGCCATAAGCGCTTCCGCCTGCCTTGACCGCCGAAAGCAATTTTTTGGCTGAAGGCAGGGCCAGCATGATCAGCGCGGCGATGCTGAGCGCGAAAGGCTTGCCTGTCATAACCTGTCCGCTGGCAATCAGGAGAAAGGATAGCACGACGAGATTCCAGGTCGGCTCCAGCAGCTCCGGCGACTGCCGCGTACGGATGTGCCACTGCCGCAGCAAGCCTGCCGCGCCGTTCAATAACGGCTGATCGATATGACGATTGATCCAGTCCATGCTGATGTGCCCGCCCCGATTGTTTTAAGAAGGCTCGAACACCACGGAAATTGGTCATCATCGTGGCAGAGAGCCGGCAATATCGGCCGGCGCTATTCTTCGCTCACATGAACGGCCTCACAGCCGGCGGAAAAATAGCCGTTCAGCTCCGAAGTCCGGGCGCCTCGTGGCCGGTGCGCGCTACATATTCCGTATAGCCGCCGCCATATTGGTGGATGCCCTCCGGCGTCAGCTCCAGCACCCGGTTAGAGAGCGCTGTCAGGAAATGCCGGTCGTGGGATACGAACAGCATGGTGCCCTCATATTGCGACAGCGCCTTGATCAGCATTTCCTTGGTGTCGAGGTCGAGATGGTTGGTCGGTTCGTCGAGCACGAGCAGGTTCGGCGGGTCGAACAGCATCATCGCCATGACCAATCGGGCCTTCTCGCCGCCAGACAGCACCCGGCACCTTTTCTCGACATCGTCGCCGGAAAAGCCGAAACATCCGGCGAGCGCCCGCAAAGGCCCCTGCCCGGCCTGGGGAAACCGATCTTCCAGCGATTGGAAGATCGTGCGCTCGCCATCGAGAATATCCATCGCATGCTGGGCGAAATAACCCAACTTGACGCTGGCGCCGAGAGCGACACTGCCTTCGTCGGGCGTTGTGGTGCCCGTCACCAGCTTCAGCAATGTCGATTTGCCGGCGCCGTTGATGCCCATGATGCACCAGCGTTCCCGCCGCCGCACCATGAAATCCAGCCCCTCATAGATGCTTCGGCTGCCATATTTCTTATGGACGTTCTTCAAGCTGATCACGTCCTCGCCGGAGCGCGGCGCTGGCTGGAATTCGAACGCGACCGACTGGCGGCGCTTGGGCGGCTCCACCCGGTCGATCTTCTCCAGCTTCTTCACCCGGCTCTGCACCTGCGAAGCATGCGAAGCGCGCGCCTTGAACCGCTCGATGAACTTGATTTCCTTGGCGAGCATCGCCTGCTGGCGCTCGAACTGGGCCTGCTGCTGCTTTTCGTTCTGCGCCCGCTGCTGCTCGTAAAATTCATAGTCGCCGGAATAAGAGGTCAGCGAGCCGGCATCGATCTCGAGGATCTTGTTGACGATGCGGTTCATGAACTCGCGGTCGTGCGAAGTCATCAGCAGCGCACCCTCATAGCCCTTCAGGAACTCTTCGAGCCATATCAGGCTTTCGAGATCGAGATGGTTGCTCGGTTCGTCGAGCAGCATGACATCAGGGCGCATCAGCAGGATGCGGGCAAGCGCCACACGCATCTTCCAGCCGCCCGACAGCGCACCGACATCGCCGTCCATCATCTCCTGGCTGAAGCTCAGGCCCGCAAGCACTTCGCGGGCTCGGCCGTCGAGCGCATAACCGTCCAACTCCTCGTAACGCGCCTGCACCTCGCCGTAGCGCTCGATGATCTCCTCCATGTCGCCGGCTCTCTCGGGGTCGACCATGGCCGCCTCCAACTCCCGCAGTTCGGCGGCAACGACGCTGACCGGCCCGGCGCCGTTCATCACCTCGGCGACGGCACTGTGGCCCGCCATTTCGCCGACGTCCTGGTTGAAATAGCCGATCGTGACGCCCTTCTCGCAGGAGACCTGGCCCTCGTCGGGCTGCTCTTCGCCGTTGATCATCCGGAAGATCGTCGTCTTGCCGGCGCCGTTCGGGCCGACGAGGCCGATCTTCTCGCCTTTGTTGAGAGCGGCCGACGCCTCGATAAAGAGGATCCGGTGGCTGAGCTGCTTGCTGATATTCTCGATACGAATCATGGTCTGCTATGGGCCTGAAAGAAAGTTACGGCGCCTTACCACGCGCGGAAATGGCGGGAAAGGTCCATTCCCCTGCCCTCTCGATCTCGAAGACCGGATTGGATAAGGTTGTCGCCTGCGCTGATAAGGAATCCGTGCCCATGAGCGTTCGGCCGCCGCAATCTTTCAGACAATCCCAGGAGGATAGGAACGGCCTCAACGTCCTCGAATACGAGCTGATGTCGGAGCGCGCCGATTCACTCGGGCGTCACGGGCTGAAGGTGGAGGCGGCCCTCGCCGCCCTGAAAGCCTGGACCGGCGAACGCCAAAGCGGGCAGGAACGCGAGAAGCTTCTCAATGACGCCTCCGATGCGGTCTGGGCATTCTTCATCCAGCGTGAAATCTGCGGAATGAGAAACAACCGCGACGCCATTCAGCGCTATGGAATTCCGAACGAAGTGATCGCAAGGTTGGGCGCGATACGGAAGTAACGAATGAGCAGCAGCTGGCGTGTGACTACCAACCTCACCGATTGAGTAGAAACTCACGGTGCGGAAATGAGATGACTTGGTACCAACCTACGAAAGGGAATTGCGATGCCAGCCTCAATCCGGATCGGCAATCAGGACCTCACCGTCGATGTCTCCTCCCTCGGCGCCGAGATGCAGGCGCTTAAATCAAGCGACGGACGCTCCTGGCTATGGACGGGCGACGCCGCCTTCTGGACCGGGCGTTCGCCGATCCTGTTTCCGATCGTCGGCAAGGCCCCGGACGACAAGATCGCAATCGACGGCACGATCTATCCGATGGCCCAGCATGGTTTTGCCCGCCGCAGCGAGTTTTCCCTCGCGGCATCCGCGGCAACGATGTGCCGGTACGAGCTTGCCGCCTCGGAGAGTACCCGGGCGGTCTATCCGTTCGAATTCCTGCTGGCCGTGGAGCATGCGGTAGAAGGCCGGGCGCTGACCGTCAGCGCCGAGGTGACCAACCGCGACCGGAAGACGATGCCCTTCGGGCTTGGATTCCACTCCGCCTTCGCCTGGCCGCTGCCCGGCGCTACCGGACGCGCCCACATCATCACGCTCGACAACCAGGGCGAGCCTGAACTCGTGCGGCTGGCGGGCGGCCTTATCAATCCCCCAGCGCTGCCTTCGCCGTTTCATGCCGGACGTCTGGTTCTGGATCACGCGATGTTCGAGCAGGATGCGATGATCTTCCCCAAGGGTGCGGGCGAAGGGCTGCGCTACGGGGCCGAAGGCGGGCCAAGCCTGCGGTTCCGCTTCGAAAACCTGCCCAACCTCGCTCTCTGGACCAAGCCGGGCGCGCCCTTCCTCTGCGTCGAGCCGTGGCACGGGACGGCTGCGCAGGCCGGAGCTTCGAGCGAACTCTCGGAACGGCCCTCGACGACGCTGCTTGCACCGGGCGCTGTTGCGCGTTTCGCCTTCACGGTCGAGATCGGCCAGTAGCGTTCACGTGTGAACGCCCTCCTTCGCATGGCGTGCAAAGGAGGGCTTTCCCCACGGAGGATCTTCCTGCGGTGTCCGGGTTTCAATGGGCGCCCGCACCGCCGCCGGCCTGAGGCTTTTTGGTGAGGAGCAGGGCAAATGCCGCCACTGCAAGCACCACGCCGATGACAGCGAAAGTATCGCTGAAGCCCAAGATCAATGCCTGGCGCTTGACGATCTGGCCAATCGCAACGACCGCCTTTTGCGATGCGACAGCCGGATCGGTGACGCCATGCTGGATGAAGTAGCCGGAAAGCTTGCCCAGGCGATCGCGAACTTCGTCACGGCTCAGCGTAATCGACTGACCGATGATATTGGAATGGAACTGTTCGCGCTTCGTCAGGATGGTGCCGAGAGAGGCGGTGCCGACCGCGCCGCCAAGATTGCGCAGCATGTTGGTCAGGCCAGAGGCGGCGGCGGCATCTGATGGAGCAATGCCGGCCGTCGTAATGGCTGTGATCGGGGTCAGCACCAGGGCCTGGCCAACGGCACGGACAATATTCGGGATCCAGAACTGGTCGCCGGCATTGTCGGCCGAAAGCATGATGTTCATGAAGCAGCTGATCGCGAAGATCGAGATACCGAGGAAGCCGATATAGCGTGCGTCGAAACGCTTCATGAGAACAGGCACCAGCGGAATAAGCAACAACTGCGGCAGGCCGGTCCAGGCGAGCACGTTGCCGATCTGCTCGGCATTATAACGCTGCACCTGACCGAGATATTGCGGCAGGATATAGACTGTGCCAAAGAGCGCGACGCCGACCAGGACGTTGACCAGCACGCCGATGCCGAAATTGCGCTGAGTGAGCAGCCGCAGCTTGACCAGCGGCTTCTTGACCGTCAGCTCGATCCAGATGAAGGCGGCGAGAAAGACGAAGGCGACAAGGCTGAGCTTGACGATGAAGGGCGAGGAGAACCAGTCTTCCTTGTTGCCTTCCTCCAGCACGGTCTGCAGCGCCGAGAGGCCGACCGCCATGGTAAAGATGCCGGCCCAGTCGCCTTCCCTCAGAAGGTGGAGCTGCATTGGCTGCTTTTCCAGCGTCAGGGCGAGAGCGGCCGCCATAACGAGGCTCGGGATCGTGTTGATGAAGAAGATCGTCTGCCAGCCATAATTCTCCGTCAGGTAGCCGCCGATCGTCGGGCCGATGGCCGGGGCGAAAGTTACCGACAGCGCGAAGATCGCGAGCCCCAGCGGCTGCTGGGTCTTCGGCAGTTTGGTTAGCACCATGGTGAAGGCCATGGGGATCAGTACGCCACCGGCAAAGCCCTGCAGGCCGCGCAGCAGGATCATCGTGCCGAGATCATGCGCGAAGGCACAAGCCATTGAAAACAGCGGAAAGAGAATGGAATTGACGAGGATATAGCGGCGGAACGAGAAGACATTGCTGAAATAGGCCGTCAGCGGAATGACGACGATCTCCCCGATCAGGTAGGAGGTCGATATCCAGGCGCCGTTGTCGACGCCCGTTCCGATGCCACCCTCGATGTCGAGGAGGGAGGCATTGGTGATCTGGATGTTGAGGATCGCCATAAAGGCGCCGATCATGCCGGCGAGAACGGCGATCCATTCCTTGGTGCCGGCGCCCGGCTGCGATATGGGGGCGGCTGTTGCTGCGATGGTGGACATGACACGATCTCCTAATCCCCGCGCCTAACTGCGGTCGGCATCGGCCTTGGTGTCGATGCTCGGTTGAACGGACATGCCGGGTCGCAGGTCGCCATTGGCGGCTTCGCCGTCCAGCACGATCTTGACCGGAATGCGCTGAACGACCTTGGTGAAGTTGCCGGTCGCATTGTCGGGAGGAAGAAGCGCGAATTCCTGGCCGCTTGCCGGAGCAAGGCTATCGACATGGCCCCGATAGATGCGGCCTGGGAAAGTATCGACCTCGATATCCACCGGCTGGCCGGCGCGAACATCGGTCAGCTGCGTTTCCTTGTAGTTGGCGATCACGTAGACCGCGCTCGTGGGTACAACCGACATCAGCTGGGTGCCCGCCTGCACGTACTGGCCGACCCGCAGCGTCCTGTTGCCGACGGTGCCGTCGACAGGGGCGGTAATCGTTGCATAGGAGAGGTTCAGTTCAGCCTGATGCTGGACGGCCCGGTCATGGGCGAGCGTCGCCTTCGCCTGGGCGAGTTCGGCATTGAGAAGGTCGACCTGCTTGACGGCGGCATCCAGCGCAGCATTATCGCGTACAATGGCCGCCTGGGCGGCGGCGATGGCGGAAGCGGCCTGCTGCGCCGTCTGAACCGGCGCATAACCGCTGGTGGCGAGATTGGCGTAACGCTTGTTGTTCTGTTCGGCGAAGGTCTCGTTTGCCTTGTCGACCTCGACCGTGGCGCGGGCTGCGGCAATCGTCGACTGCTGAATATCGAGCGAGGCCTGCTTGGCATTGAGCGTCGCCTCGGCAGCGGCGACATCGGCCTTGGCCTGATCGAGAGCGGCACGGAAATCGCGATCATCGATGCGTGCGAGCGGCTGACCCGCCCTGACCACCTGGTTGTCGCCGACGAGCACTTCCGCAATGTAGCCCGAAATCTTTGGCGCGACAGTCGTATTGTCGGCCTTCACATAGGCGTCGTCGGTGGAGATCTCGAAGCGGCCGACGGTCCAGTAACTATGGCCGTAATAACTGGCGGCGGCGATAAGGGCGATGGCCGTCGCGCCCAGCAACAGTCCGCGGCCACGGCGCTTGCGGGCGGGAGGCTCCAAAACGGGGGCAGCTTCGACGATGCGTGGCGTGTTGCCGGCATCAAGGGTTGCCGGCGCGGCCTCCGCCGTGGTTTCGGTGACAGGCGCGTTGTTGTTCAGGGCCTGCAGCGTACTAATGGACATTGCCTTTCTCCTATTACTGGTCGCTGTCGCTACCGGCTGCGGCCTTTAAATTCACGTCAGTTCCACTTTTGGAAACTTGTTGTTTTCCAAAATATGCTCTATAAAATCGGTGTCAACAAGAATTTGGAAAATAGTCATGGTCCAAAATCACGAAATCGAGAAGAGACCGCGAGGACGACCGCAAGTCCGCTGCGACGACGATACGAGAAGCGTGATCATCGAGGCGGCTAACCGGCAGTTCCACGAGAATGGTTATGCCGCGGCAAGCATCGCCGCGATCGCGCAAGGGGCTGGTGTCTCGACCAAGACGCTCTACCGGCTGTTTCCGACCAAGGCGGATCTGTTTTCCGAGATGATCATCGAGCGGACGGGGCGCTTCCTCATGTCGCTCGATCCCGGAACGCTTGCGGTATTGGACCTCAGGCAAGGGTTGGAGCGCATGCTGACGGCCTATGGCATGCTGACGCTCTCGCTGGACACGATCACCGTGACTCGGCTCGTCATCAGCGAGTCCGACCGCTTTCCAGAGATCGCCACGACCTTCTATGAGAAAGCGATCGTCAGGACCAACGCGCTGATGGAAGACTGGCTGCGTAGACAGATCGATCGCGGACTGATCGCACTCGACGATCCACATGCCGCCTGCGGGATGCTCCGTGGGATGATGATCATGGAGCCGCAGCGCGCCGCGATGCTGCGCCAGCAACAGCCGCCGGGGATCGAGGAGATCGCCGCCAGGGCGAAGATGTGCACGGATCTGTTCCTGAAGGGTTGCGCGCTCTGAAGTGTCGCTTGGGCTCCAGAGCGCAATGATTTTCTGTGCCAGGCGACGCCGATCCCCTCAGGTCGGCGGGGCGTCCAGCGCATGCAGGATGCCGCGAAGCTCGGCAAGGCCGCGCATGCGGCCAATGGCGGGGTAGCCGGGCGTGACCGTTTTGTCGAGATCGTCAAGCATGCGGTGGCCATGGTCCGAGCGGAAGACGATGGTGTCTTCGGGAGCGCGGCGGCGGTCTTCTGCAACCAGTTCGCGGAGAACCGCGACCATGTCGACATCACCTTCCAGATGCGCGCTTTCGTGGAACGTCCGACCGTCGCCTTCACGCGTCGTTGCACGCAGATGCGCGAAGTGGATGCGCGAAGCGAACCGCCGGGCGATCGCCGGCAGGTCGTTGTCGGCGCGCACGCCGAGGCTGCCGGTGCAATAACACATACCGTTCGCCGCCGACGGCACTGCATCGAAGAGAGCGGCATAATCATCGGCCGTCGAGGCGATGCGCGGCAGGCCGAAGAGCGAGCGCGGCGGATCGTCGGGATGCAGCGTCAGCTTGACGCCGCGTGCTTCCGCGGCCGGCGTCACGGCTTCGAGGAATTCGATCAGGTGCCGGCGCAGTCTTGCGGCATCGATGCTGCTATAGGCGACGAGTTTTTCCCTGAAGGCCGGAATGGTAAGGGGCTCGGTCGTCGAGCCGGGAAGAGCCGAGGCGATAATGCGGGTGAGGTCGGCGACCTCCTCCTCCGACATGGCCTCATAGACGACACGCGCCCGTTCGCGATCCTCATCGGAATATTGCTGGGCCGCACCCGGCCGTTCCAGAATAAAGAGGTCGAAGGCTGCAAAACGCTCATGATCGAAGCGCATGGCGGTGGCCCCTGTCGCCGTCACGAAATCGAGGTCGGTGCGAGTCCAGTCCACGACAGGCATAAAATTATAGCAGACGATCGGAATGCCGCAGGCGGCGACCGCTTCGAGGCTGGCGATCCACGCCTCGATTTCAGCCTTCGCCTCCCCGCCTCTGCGCTTGACTGCATCAGGGATCGGAATGCTTTCGACGACCGACCAGACGAGTGGCGAGCGGTCCGCCGGCGTCGTCTCGATCAGAGACTGGCGTTCGCGCACTTCCCTTTCCGTCCAGGCCCTGCCGATCGGCACTTGATGGAGCGACGAGACGATATTGGTCGCGCCCGTCTGACGGACATCATCCAGCGTCACCGGCGCTTCCGGTCCGAACCATCTCCAACCCTGTCGCATCCTTCTTCCTTCCCTCGCCTCTTCGTTTTCGCGGTGATTCTGCCGTCAGCAGAAATAATCGGGGTAACGCGAGCGCAGCTCATCGACATCGGGAATGACGGCGCTCAAGTGATGGATCATCGCGCCGCGCGCAGCCGCAGCATCATGGGCGGCGAGCGCGTCGCGAATGACGATGTGTTCGCGGACCACATTGTCCATGCGTCCAAGCGCCGGCAGCGCCAGCCGCCGCGCCCGGTCGATCTGCACCTTGACCGTCTTCAGAATTGCCCAGATGCCGGGATAACCTGCTATCTCAGCGATCGCCTCATGAAAGGCCTCGTCTTCCTCATGAAAGTTCGAGGCGTTGCCGGCCGCGCCATGCGACCGCTGCCGGAAGATGATCGCATCCAGATGAGCAATATCGGCAGCGCTGGCGGTTTCGGCCGCAGTCTCGACGGTCGTACCTTCGAGCGCTTTGCGCACGACCACCGCCTCGGGGATCGACGCGACAGGCACACGCGACACGACCGTGCCTGACTGCGGATAGATGTCGACCAGCCCGCCCTCGGAGAGCCTGAGCAGTGCCTCGCGCACCGGTGTGCGGCTCACCCCGAAATCCTCGGCGATCCGCTTTTCCTGCAGCAACAGGCCAGGCGGCATCCTGAGCGAGACGATGTCGGCATAGAGACGTTCGTATATGGCACCGGCCGTGGTGACGCGGCGCAACTTCGGGCCGACTTCCTGGGAAATCGAAACTGCAAGCGCTTGGGCTTCCGAGGACTGCCGCATAGTCGAGACCAGTGATCGTGTTCTGGCATACTAGTATATTAGCTGCGACACCCTGCCAAGGCCTGCGAAGGAATGGATTACATTTGGAGGTTGGGGGTCGTTTGACCATGCGTTTCGATGCTGGTCGAGACTGTTGGTTGGAACTTAGATCAGCCGAATTGGTTGAGAACCAATCAAGGAGGCGCCGATGAAGAACCCGGTACGACGCACAAAAAATGAAGACACGACCGACGACACGCGGCTGAAGAAATCTTCCCTCGCCGGTGCGCGGAAAGGGAAGATGGCGCGGAAAGCCACACACGATACCGGCCCGGCGGTGCTCCGCGAGGAGGAGATCCGGAAAAGAGCACATGCGCTGTGGGAGAAGGAAGGCAGGCCGGAGGGCAGGCATCGGGATCACTGGATTCGGGCCGAGCATGAGCTCAATGCGCAATATGGCGGGGCCGACAATCCTCCCAAGCTCGAAGCGCTGCGAGAGGCCGCACGCGAACATAGCGATGCCTTCCTGGTCAAGACGGATCTCGAAGACGCGGACCAACGCGAAGCCTCACCCGGCACACGCGAGCAGGAATAAGTTGCTGTCTTCAATGCAGGAAAGGTCTCCCGATATGGTCGATAAAAAGGACTTGGACGCCGGATTTACCGGCACACCCGTCGAGCCGCCGGAAGGACTGGCCAAAGTTGCCCAATCGGCGGCCAGCGGGGTGAAACGTGAGGTCTATGCAGTCACGGCGGGGGCTAGAAACCACCCGCACACCGCAAGCGCATTGCTCACTATTGGTATTCTCGCATTCGGATTCGGCTATTTCCTCGGCCGGTCATCGTTGGAAAGCGCGCCGCGTCCATATTGGCGATAGCTCCAGGTACCAAAAGTGGCTGCGCGACTGGCGCGTCGCTGTCCTATAACCGCCGGCCAGTTCGGTTGGAATGGCGAGAGATTCAGATCCTGTACCTGCAGGCGTTCCCTGATAGCGGGAATGCGCCGCCAGATGACAAAGCTTCTCAATAGGCTCGCACCTCAGACGTGTTTTCTGTTCGGAACAGCTTTGCTATTGCAGACTGTTGCGACCGTCGTCGAGCAGAAGCAACGAGCATCCGAATCTGCTGTTGCCGGAATACGACAGTGAAAAAAGCGCAGGTTACTCCTGCCTTCACGGCTTGACAGCGGTGACAACGGTCCTTAGCGAGGCTGGAAAGCGACACGTCAGGGCTACCAAGTGAATTATTTCAGGCAACTCGTGATTGCGGTGCTACATCCCGGGAACGGGTCTGGAAGCGCGCTTGATCGAACCAATGGCATTGCGGTCTTTCTCTTTGCAATCCTGCCCGGACTTTCACCTAACTTCAACTCCTTCATCCTACTCGGGTCGATGCTATCCGGCCTCTATTGCCTGGCAAGAGCCCACTTTCCTTTGAACCTGTCGAAGTCCGACCGAGTGGTTGCCATTTGCATGACGATTTACCCTGTGGTGATGATCGTCAGCATATTCGTCAATCCGCCTTTCTCGGAAGAACTGGATTGGATTTTCCGGCTCCTGCCGTTCTTTTCGATCTGGCTGATCTTGCCGCGCATGCGTCAATCTCCCGATGGCCGCCTTGTGCCGCTCTTTATCCTCGGCGCGGGTCTCGGCATGATCGTTACTTTTTTCTTCAGTCTGCTTCAGGTCCTATTCCTGATGCCCAGGGCGGAGGCGGGAACCTCGAACGCGGCGCTGCTGGGCGTTATCGGCGTGCTTTTCGGCGGCGTCGCGCTACTCAATCTTCAATCTCCCAAAAGCATGGAGCAAAAGATCGCGATATTGGGATATGCCGCGGGTCTGGGCTGCGCGCTGCTTTCCGGAACGCGCTCGGCCTGGCTGGTCATCCCCGTCCAGCTGGTCATCTTCCTCTGGTATTTTCCCAAAAACCGATTTCATGTCAGTCTGCGCAGCCTCGCCATCACCGGCTCGGTATTGTTGCTGGGACTTCTCGCCTTGGGCAGCGACCAGGTTGTCTATCGCGTCCGTGAGCTCCAGGACAATCTGTCATCGCTCGAAAGCACCAATGGCGATATCACCTCGCTGAGCGCGCGGGTTGCTCTCTACAAGGGCGCCCTATCGGCAATCACCAAGGATCCGTTCACCGGCTATGGCCCGCAAAACCGGATGGCTGCTGTCCTGGCAGAAGTCCCCGAGGGCCTAAGGCCGCAACTGCCCTATTCACATGTCCATAACGGCTTTCTCACAGCGGGAATCGACGCCGGCCTTGTCGGCATCGCAGCGCTTTCATTGCTGCTCCTGGCACCCGTGATCGGTGCGTGGAAAAAGGAACCTGGCCCTGGCCGGGATCTAGCCATAGCGCTCGCTCTCCTGCTGACCAGCAGCTACATTATAACCGGCAGCTTCGGTATCATGTTCAACCAAAAAGCGCTGGATCCGATCTTCGCCTATATGGTCGCTCTTATTTGCGCGGACCGGGGCAGCACGCGTTATGCACCTGTCGTTCGAAGCTGATTTCCTGCGCCCGAGGCTAGCGCGTTGACATCTTCATGCGCCGGACTGGTTTCGCCGCCGGTGAACGCAAGATCGGAAACTTCACCCGTTGAGGAATAGCCGGAAACAAGTTCTGCCAGGGTCGCGCGGGCCGCGATCATGTCGTTTCGATCCAATGCCGCATTGAGCGAATTGAGCTTCTTCGAAAGTTCCGGCCACAACAGGAAGTCCTCGCGCGCCTTCATGATCCGCGGATGTTCGGTTGTCTCGGGGTTATCCCCGATCAACAATTCTTCATAAAGCTTCTCGCCGGGCCTCAAGCCCGTAACGGAAAGCTCGATGTCCCCTTCGGGATTATCCACGTCCCGGACGGTCAATCCGGACAGTTCGACCATCTTGCGGGCGAGATCCGCAATGCGGACGGGCTCGCCCATATCGAGCAGGAAAACATCGCCGCCCTCGGCCATGGCGCCCGCCTGGATGACAAGTTGCGAGGCTTCCGAAATGGTCATGAAGTAGCGGGTTATTTTCGGATGCGTCAGGGTAACCGGACCGCCTTCCTTGATCTGCTGCCGGAACAGTGGCACGACGGATCCGGACGAACCAAGGACGTTCCCGAAGCGGACCATCGAGAAGTTTGTCCGCAGTCTGTCAGCGGTCAGCTCTGCCGCAAGCGCCTGCAGCACCATCTCCGCCAGCCTCTTGCTGGCGCCCATCACATTGGTCGGACGCACGGCTTTGTCGGTGCTGATCAGCACGAAATTCGAGACGCCGCATCTATTTGCCGCACGTGCGGTGATCAATGTCCCCATGACATTGTTCTTGATGCCTTCGACGGCATTGTGTTCGACGAGAGGCACATGCTTGTAAGCGGCGGCGTGATAAAGCGTCTGAGGCCGCCAGCTCTGCATGATATGTTCCATGCGATCCTCATCGCGGACGGAACAAAGAATCGGCACGATCTGCAGGCTCTCATGCTCGTAAACTTCGGCCAGCTTCAGCAATTCGGCATGGATATTATAAAGCGCAAACTCGTTCTGATCTATGAGGATAAGGCTCGAAGGCGCGTTGCGCAGAATCTGGCGACATAACTCGCCGCCGATAGAGCCGCCGGCGCCCGTGACCATGACCACCTTGTTGCGCATTGCCTTGTCGAGCAGCTCTTGCCGCGGCGCAACCGCTTCCCTGCCCAGCAGGTCTTCGATCTCCAGCTCACGAATATCGGAGACCGCGACTCGTCCCTGAGCCAGCGCGGTGAGATCCGGCAATGTCCGGACGTTCACCCTGGCTTTGCGGATATGCTCGAGAATTTCATTGCGACGCTGCCGCGACGCGGATGGGAGAGCAAGAAGCACGTTGTGCACGCCAAGTGCTTCGGCGAGCACCGGAAGATCCGACGGGTCATAGATCGGCAAACCGCCCATGATGCCGCCCTTAAGGCGGGGATCATCGTCGAGGTAGCCGACGACATTGAGTTCAGCGCTGTTCGTCAGAGCGCCGGCGAGTTGCCTCCCGGCATTTCCCGCCCCATAGATCAGCACCTTATCGAGCGTATTCTGGTGAAGAATACGCTGATAGGTATCCCCGAGCCAATAGCGGATGCCCAACCGTGACAGGCCGATCGCAATCAGCAGCAGGAAGGGCTGGAGAATGCCGACGGTTCTCGGAACGCCCGGGACGCTGAGCGCCGTAAATATCGTCATGAAGGCGACGCCGTAAATCGCAATTGCTTTTAGAACGGCAATGAAAGCGGCCATGTTGGCATAACGGAAGATCGCCCGATACATGCCCATGACGATGAAGATGGGAAGCGCCATGCACAAGGAAACGAAGACCGGTAACCACTGCACGCCAGTTAGCACCGTCCATTCGTTCAGACGGAAGCAATAGGCCAGCCAGATCGTCAGGACACAAAGACCGGAATCCACCAGCAAGGCGAGAGCGCGTTTGGCAGCACGCGGCATGGCCAGCAGAGGGGCGACGAGCGCCTGCATCGGCACCAAGAACCATCTCGCGCGTGGCGTCTCAGTGGGGGTATTTTCAGGCATTGCTTCCCAGCGTCTCGCGGATCAATCAGACAACCACCTTCTTGTCATTTTCTGCAACGAGCGCAACTGAAATAATCGGAAATCAAAGCCTTCCGCACCGCTTATCTATCAGAAGTAGGTAAGCTAGTGCTTTATTCCCTTCCGGCGAACGACCTTCTCGGCCGTCAGAAACAGGATGCGCATGTCGAAACCGACGGAGCGTCGCTCAAGATATTCGACATCGAATTTCACCTTCTCCGGAATCGGCAATTCGTCACGCCCGTTGATCTGCGCCCATCCGGTCAATCCCGGCAGGAGCTTGTCGACGCCGTGGGCCGTCCGCAATGCGATCAGGTCATATTGATTGTAGAGCGCCGGGCGCGGCCCGACGAAACTCATCTTGCCCGCCAGAATGCACCAGAGCTGGGGCAGTTCGTCGAGACTGGATTTGCGCAGAAACGAGCCGATGGGCGTCAGAAACCGCTCGGGATTTTCGAGCAGATGTGTCGCGACTGTCGGCGTGTCGACGCGCATGCTGCGGAATTTTGGCATCAGGAAGATCTGATTGAAACGCCCGATACGTTTTGACCAGTAGAGGATCGGTCCTGGCGACGTCAGCCGGACACTGAGAGCGACGACAAGGATCGGAACGAGCAGGATGACCGAAGCCAACAAAGCCAGGAAAAAATCCACCGCGCGTTTCAAGCCCATGCCCCGTACTTCTTCCATTGCCTCTTCAGCGGATTTCCGCCCATACGCCACAGCGCCGTATCGTCAAAAACCCTTTCGCGTCAACTCCAACCGCGCCGTTTCTCCAGGAAACGCCGACCGATCGTCGATCAGATCCTTGCCTTGTAGGCCTAGGCAAAGGGGCTCACTTCGAGCTTGGAACGCACGACGTAGCCGCTGCCATCAGATCGCGCCCAACCGCGCCCTATGGTCCACAGGCGCCGATCTCTGGCAGGCCTACAGAACCGGGCCTCCTGCAGGAAAGGATCTTCGATCAGCGTATGGGCGAAATCGATCACCGTCTCCCGCTCGCCAGCTGCCCTTCGATCGCCTTTGTCGGCATCGGCTTTGGCAACCAAGGTAGCGATGCTGCGGGTGGCCGCACCAAACGCCAATTCCATCATAGATGATATGCTGTTTCTGGTCGCTACGGGCTCGTTCTCATTGTTTACTGCAGTAAACTTCTGTGCGTGGTTTGTTATCGCCGCATTGGAGATCTCGATGCTGCGCAGCATTGGATTGGTGTGTTGACGTCGCCCTCGACCTCCGGGTGAAAGCCGTGTGGGAGAAAGGGACGCTGCGCATCGAGATTGACGGCAAGAAGCCGGTGACCGCCACGGCAAGATGCTGGGCAAGACGCGCGGCAATCGTCGTCTTGCCGCTGCCGTCCCTGAAGAGGGCGACGACCTGCGGGATGTTCATGATCGTGGCGATGACGCATATAACGCGTTCCGGCGCGCGCATTATGCTCAAGGAAGCCACGCATCTCCCCTTTTGCTCCGCCGCATACGAACCGCGGAGGCGCGACTCGCGGTCGGCGAGGATACGATGTCCGGCCTCATCTGAACTTGATATCGCTCGCCTTCTGGGAAACGCGGACGTTCCAATCCCGTAGAGCATCGCACGCTTCGGCTCGCGTGGGTGCACCGATGCGGCCGCCGAACACTTGGCATTTCAGCGCCGCCGCCATGGACGACAATCGCATCGTCTCTTCGATCGGCAGGCCTTCTGCGATGGCCAGCGCGAAAGCGCCGTGGAAGATGTCGCCGGCCGCAAGCGTGTCGATGGCCCTCACTTTCGGCGCGGCGAGGTGACGTATGTCGCCGCTTGCATCGTCGAACCACAGGGAGCCGTTTTCGCCAGCCGTGACGCTGATGAAGGCATGTTCGAATTTCCGCTTCAGCAGGCCGACGGTCTCGACGAGATCCGCCGTCCCGGCAAGCCGCTCGGCAGCCGGCTGTGAGAAGACGATGTGGCTCGCCGCCGGCGCCAGCATCTCGATGACGCCCTCGCCCGCAACGTCGCCGTCGAGGATGGCTGGCTTGGCCGCCCCCCTCGCCGCCAATAGCGTCGCCAGCGCAAGCTTTGGCCATCGCACGTCAACGAGAACCGCATCGAAGGAGGAGACATCCTGCTCGGTGACCGGTTTGACGGTATCGTGCAGCCGCGCATCGTAGAAGGGCACGATCAGGCGCTCGCCCTCATCATCGATGAGGATCGTCGAGACCGCCGAGCGGGCGCCCCGCACAACCGTCATGCCGCTCGTGTCTATGGCGCTATCCGCGAGATCGGAAATAATGCGTTCGCCCGTGGCATCGTCGCCGACCGCGCCCCAGAGGCTGGCATGGCCGCCAAGCCGAGCGACGGCGAATGCCGCGCTCGACGCCATGCCTTCGGCGATCTGCAGCATTTCATAGGGCAGGATCTTGCCCTGGCCGGTGGGCAGCGAGCGCACGCGGAACAAGGTGTCGAGCACCGCCGCGCCGACGCAGAGCACGCGGCGCGCAGGACCGGGAGGCGGCTCGAAGGCGGAAGAAGCCGTCAAAATCTCTGTCTCACCTGCTCACTTGACGGCGCCCGCCGTCAGGCCCGCCACGATCTGCCGTTGCGCAAACACCGTCAAGATCAGGACCGGCAAGGTGACGATCAATGCGGCGGCCGCGAGCGGTCCCCAGCTGACCTGTTCGAAAGACAGCATGTTGTAGACGGCGACCGGCAGCGTGCGCGTCTCGCGACTGGCGAGCACGATGCCGAACACGAAATTGTTCCAGGAAAAGATCACCGACAGGATGAAGGCGACGACGATGCCGGGCCTCGCAATCGGCAGGGCGACCAGACGGAAAACCTGCCAGGGTGTCGCGCCGTCGATGCTTGCAGCCTCCTCCAGCTCCATCGGCGTCGTCTCGAAATAGCCGATCATGATCCATACCACGATCGGCACGGTGACGACGAGATGGATGATGATCTGGGGCATCAGCGTGCCGAGCAGGTTCAGCCACTGGAACAAGAGGAAGAGCGGAATGAGGAAGGACAGGCCCGGCGTCATGCGCGCGATCATGATGACCATCGCCGATTTCTCCGCCTTCAGACGCGCGATGCCATAGCCGGCCGGCACGCCGATCAAGAGCGCCAGCAGCGTGGCGCTGCCGGTCACCAGCAGCGAATTCCAGAGATAGAGGAAGAAATTATTCTCCTCGAAGACCTTCACATAGTTCGACCAGGCGAAACGCTCCGGGATGAAGATCGGCGGATAGGCGCCGTTGTCGATCTCATATTTCAGCGACAGCGAGATCATCCAGAGGAAAAACAGGACGACCGGCGAGATCATCACCAGCGCAACGAACAGCAGTCCGATGCGATCGAGCGTCTTGCGCTTCATCAGCGTGCCTCCCCGTCAGACCAGTTCACGCGCTGCCGGATCATCATGAGGACGAAGGAGAGCAGCACGATGAGGATGAAGAAGACGACCGCCATGGCCGAGCCGTAGCCGATGTCGTAATAGGCGAAGGCGGTGTTGTAGAGATAGATGTTGATCGTTTCCGAGGCGGTGCCGGGGCCGCCCTGGGTCATGGCATAGATGATGTCGAAGCTCTTCACGGCATCGATGCTGCGGATGATCACCGCAATCATCAGGAAGGGCGCGATCATCGGCAGAGTCAGATAGCGGAATTTTTGCCAGACATTGGCGCCGTCGATCTCGGCGCTCTCATAAGGTTCGCGCGGAACCGCCGCCAGGCCGCCGAGCACGATCAGCATGACGAGCGGCGTCCACTGCCAGCTTTCGACAAGGACCAGCGAGGGAATGACGCTCGCCTGATTGTAGATCCACTCCTGCGGGCCGATGCCGATGAAGGAGAGGAGATAGTTGAGCACGCCGAGCTGCGGGTGGAACATCATCGTCCACACCAGCGCGATGGCGACGGGGGTCGCCATCATCGGCATCACGAATATGCCTCGAATGAGGCCGCGCAGCGGGAATCTGGCATCGAAGATTAGTGCGGCGAGCGTCCCCAGAAAAAGGGGAAACAGCACGGAGAGCGCCGTATAGAGCACCGTATGCCACAGCGACTCCCAGAACCGCATGTCGGTGGCGAGTCTGATATAATTGTCCAGCCCCGCAAAGACCTGCGACTGGCCGAGCGTCCAGCTGTTGACGCTCATCCACACCGTGAACACCCATGGAAAGACGATGACGCCCGAGATGACGATGAGCGCCGGGATGACGAAGGGCCAGTAGTTGGGAGCAAACCGGTCCGGTTTGCTCCCACCTTTCGACGCCTTGGCCATAGCGGCCGTTTCGATGCCTGCCGAGGCCATTATCCCTCGCTTTTCGCCAGGACCGGTTCGAACTGGGCCGTCGCCTTCTTCAGTTCGGTTTCCGGATCGGCGCCGCCGATCATGTTGGTGAGGCCGACGCCATAGATGTCACGGAACTCGGTGACCGGAATGATGACCGGCAGGGCGAGCTGGGAAATCTTGCCGGAGCCGGCAACGGCATCCAGCCATGAGCCGGGCATCTTGACGCCTTCGCGGACCTTCGCATCCGCAAGGACGGACTGGCGGAACGGAACGCCGGCGCCGGCCTGCAGCAGGCGTGCACCCATGTCGTGCGAAATCGCCCACTGGCAGAACAGATAGGCTGCTTCCTTCTTCTGGCTTGCCGCGACGACGCCGAGGCCGTCGCCGAAGGTGCCCGCGGCCTGCGCCTTCGGTCCTTTCGGCATGACGCCGTAACCGACCTGGCCGACGACGCGCGACTTTTCCGGATTCTCGATCGGTGGGGCGAAACCGACGCCATCAAGCCACATCCCGATCTTGCCTTGCAAGAAGGCCGACTGCGCCTCGGCCCAGTTGAAGCCGGAAACGCCGGGAGGCGCGGTCTTGGTCATCAGTCTCTGGTAAAGCTTGGCCGCCTCGATCGCTTCCTGCGATGTCGTTCGCAGCTTGCCGTCCGGGCCGAGCGGGCTGGAACCATAGCCGAGCAGCAATGTCGTCCAGACCGGCGTATTGGCATTCTTGAGGCCGCGGGCGACGAAGCCGTAGGTGTTGGCGGAGGCATCGGTGAGCGCCTCTGCGGCACTTGCCAGTTCTTCGAAGCTCGTGGGGTAGGCAAGCCCCTTCTTCTCGAACAGCGCCTTGTTCCAGTAGATGATCCAGTAATCGACCGAGAAAGGCAGCGACCGCAGAACGCCGTTGGCGTCCTTGGCGAAGGCGAGGCCTGCTTCGGCGAAATCGCTTTCCACCAGCGAGGGATCGGTCAGCGAGGCGTCCTTGAGAAAGCCGCTGATATCGGCAAGCCAGCCACCTTTCTCGAATTGCCGTTTCTGGACGTGATAGCTCAGGTGCACAACGTCGAAGCTCGGCTTGCCGGAGCTCAGCTCAATGGTCGTCTTCTGTCGCTGCTGCTGTTCGGGCGTTGCTTCGGCATTGACCTTGATGCCGGTGAGCTCCTCGAACTCGGACAGGTACTTGGTCAGGATTTCGCTGCGCGGGCTCTTGACCAGGTTGACTTCGAGCGTGGTGCCGGCGAAGCGCTTCCAGTCGACCGCAGCGGCTGCCGGCCGCATGCCGAACATGCTGCTGGCGCCAAGAGCGGCGGTGCCCGCCAGAAATCCGCGCCGCGTCGGGTTGAAGAATGATGGCATGTCTATCCTCCTCTTTTGCCGGTGATCTCCTCACCCCCGGCGGTTTATTCTCGATTATATCCTGAGCGCACGATCCCTTGCATGATTGATGTGTGCGACAAGGCTGTTGACGGCGTCTTCGGCCGATCGTCGTTCGATCGCCTCGAGCACTTTCAGGTGCTCGCCCATGACGGGTCCGACATGGCCGTCGATGCGAAAGCGGTCCTGGCTGATCAGGCGCATCTTGATCGAGTTCACGCGGTAGGCGTTCGAAATGATGGTGTTGCCAAGCGCGTCGATAAAGGCATCATGCATGCCCCAATCGACGGCCTGTGCGTGCAGTTCCAACTCATGCGACACGTTGCCGTTTCGGATGGCGTCGGCGATATCCCGATGCTGCTTCAACAGCCCGGCGATCGTTTCGTCCGACGCTGTCTGTGTGAAGAGCGCCACAGCTTCCTTCTCTAGGAATACACGCAGCTGGAACGCCTCGCGGATAAGGTTGAGATCGATGTGAGCGATCTGCAAACCCCGCTGCGGCACGGTCTTGATCAGCCCCTCCGCTTCAAGCCTCGGGATGAGCTCTCGGATGGCGCCAAGCGTCAGCCCGGTCAGCTCGACGAGACGGCGCTGCGACACGAATTGGCCGGGACGCACGTCACGGGCAAGCAGGTGGCGCGTGAAACTTGCATAGGCCTTTTCCCGTAGCGTCGGCTGCTCCTCCATTTCGTCCATCGCCTCCCCCGCAAACATGGCTAACTATGCCGCCTTCGATTGGAAAAGACGGTCAAAAGCAATCGCAAGCTGTTCCTGCGCTTCGGCGGATAATGGGAGGAGCGGCGGACGAACCGCAACCCAGATGTCCTCCAACGTCGTGCACGCCACCATCGTCTTCACGGCCGGAATGACCGGATGTTTCAGCAATTCGACGACGAAATCGGCGACGCGGTTATCGTCCCTGCCCTCTTCGGCCATCGGCTTGAGTTCGCCAGGCACAAAATTCGCCATGCCCGATATGGCGCCCTGGCCGCCGAGCCGCACGGCCCTTGCGAGGTGCCGCTCGTCGCCGACCAGGATGATGAGATCACGATGCGCTTTGAGAAGCGCTTCGGTGTAGGGCCAGTCGCCGGAGGAATCCTTGACGCCTGTGACGATATGGGGAAAGGCGGTCCGCAGCCGGCCGATCAGCGACACGCTCAGCGGCACCATGGTGACCGAAGGAAGATTATAGACGATGATATCCCGCGCCGTGTCGCCCAGCAGGGAGAATACGGCGGAAAACCACTGGAAGACGCCGTCGTCACTCACGTTCTTGAAATAGGACGGCGGGGCAAGAAGGATGTTGCGGGCGCCATTGGACAGGGCCTGACCGGCCTGCATCGCCGCATCCTCTGCGGCATCGACGAGCACGCCGACGATGATGTTGCCGGGCGCAATGCCGGCATCGAGAAAGGCGGCCACTATGCGTTCCCGTTCGCCATTCCCGATGGAAGATCCCTCACCTGTCGTCCCGAACAGCGTCACGCTGGAGCACCCGGCGGCAAGGCACCGCCGCGCTTGCGCGATCATCGCCTCGATCGCAATATTGCCATCACTGTCGAACGGCGTGGCGAGAGCGACGGAGAGCCCGAATCTTGATGTCAACCTTGTTCCTCCCAGCTAATGAGTCAGGTGTAGCAGACTGACATGTTAGTTGTAAAGAGCTGATCGTATCGGTCGGTGCGGAGCCCTCTTCTTGGCCACAATGGCCATTTGCCAGTGGCCGTAAAGCAGATGAACTCGTTTCTCTGGAAAAGTGCGGCGTTGGTAGCAAACACTACCAATAGCGGGCCTGCCATGACGATAGATGAAGGCTTTCGGTAGATCGACAAATGTGCAACTGAGTAGCAAACTCGGCTCGATGGAGATAAAACCGATGAGTGTCAAATCGTCGATCTCGCTAACCGACCAGCAGGACGCGTTTGCCCGGTCGCTGGTGGAGAGCGGCCGGGATTCCAGCATGAATTCCGTTCTTCAGCAGGGCCTGGAGCTTCTCCGCCAAAGGACGGAAAGCGAGACCGCCGAAACGGCAGCGCTTCGCGAGTTGGTCCAGCGGCGTTTGAACGGCCCGATGACTTCCTGGTGGCGGTGCTATCCAATTTACGCAATACCCGAGCATCGGGGACATTGTCAGCGTATCCTGCCTCGCTCGTGATGTCGGCTTTCTGCGTCTTCTGATGTTAAGCGGGCGCGGATGGTCCGAAGAGAGCCTTCGCCGGCCAGATGCGTTCCGCTCGAGCGTACTCGCGCGATCGCCCATTCGATCACTCGCTTTGTAATGTCATCTTCGCTACTCTGGAGAATGCGACCGCCTGACCGGCCCTTGACGACACGAATGCTAACGTGAATTTTTAGCCGAAGCTTGGCAGACCACTCTTCGTGCTGAAGATGGGCTTGCATGGCGCATTCGTCGCGTCCGCGAGCGAACGCATCCGCATTCCAGGCGAAGGTGCAGACGGTCGATACCACAGGTCACAGCGACAGGGTCGATGGTGCGCTTCGTTCGAGGCCGCAGCGCCTATAACTGGGAGAGGCGACGTTCTGGCATTCCTGAGCAAAGAGGTTGGCGTATGAAACATGCACTGGTGACAGGTGGCGGCCGCGGTATCGGGCTTTCCGCCGCCCTGGCGCTTCGTGACGCAGGTTATCGTGTGACGGCGACGGGGATCGATGCCGCCGAAATCGGCGCCATGCCGAAGAGAGAGTGTCTTGCCGGCGTCGTGCTCGATGTGCGCGACCAGGCCTCCGTGGAGAGGCTGGTCGGTTCTTTCGACAGGCTCGATGCAGTCGTCAATTGCGCCGGGCTCATTCGGCGCGGCGGCGCGGAGTTCGATCCCGCCACCTTTTCGGAGGTCATCGACGTCAATCTCTCGGGCACGATGCGGGTTTGTGTCGCGGCAAAGCCGCTGCTGGCTCGAAAAGGCGGCGCTATCGTCAATACCGCTTCCATGCTGTCATTCTTCGGCGGACCGGTCGTGCCGGCCTACACCGCCAGCAAGGGCGGCGTGGCGCAGCTCACCAAATCTCTGGCCGTTGCCTGGGCGGCGGACAATATCAGGGTCAACGCGGTGGCCCCCGGCTGGATCGCCACCGAGCTGACCCGTCCCCTCTATGAAGACCCGAGCAGAGCAGAGCCTATCCTGCAGCGCACGCCGATGCGCCGCTGGGGCAAGCCGGAAGACGTCGCCGGCCCGATCGTCTTCCTGTGCTCGGAAGCGGCCGGCTTCATGACCGGCGTTATCCTGCCGGTCGACGGCGGTTATGCCGCAGCTTGAAAGGAGAGAGGTTCCGTGGCCTATCAATCTGTCCACCCTATGTCGCCGCCCGAGATCGTCGTCGCGGCGGTTCCCGAAGATGAACGGCTCTGGGTTCCCCAGGCCCCCGATGTCTGGTTCCGCCCGCTGATGCTGAACACGCTGCAGGGCGCATGGTGCAATCTCCTGCGGGTCCGCCGCGCCGGTATCCTCAGCCGCCATCGCCATCCGGCACCCGTTCACGGCTATGTCATCAAGGGCCGCTGGCGCTACCTCGAACATGATTGGATGGCCACCGAAGGAGCCTATGTCTTCGAGCCGCCCGGCGAAACCCATACGCTGACCGTGCCCGACGACGTCGAGGAGATGATCACCTTCTTCAACATTTCTGGCTGCATGTATTATGTCGACGAAAACGGCGATCACACCGGCTTCGAGGATGTCTTCACCAAGATCGACATGTGCGCCGCCCATTATCAGAAGGTCGGCCTCGGCGCCGATTTCGTGAGGCAGTTCGTCCGGTAGCGGTTGACGAGCCGATCGGCATCTTTTCGGCCGGCGGGGATGAAATCCTCACCACCCGCCGCCGAAACGATCATTGCTACTCCTTCACCGCACCCGTCATCGAGGACACGTAGTAGTCGACGAAGAAGGAATAGAGGATGACGACTGGCAGTGAGCCGAACAGCGCGCCCGCCATCAGCGACCCCCATTCGAAAACGTCGCCCCGCACCAGTTCGGTCAGGACGCCCACCGGTATAGTCTTGTTCTCCGAGGACTGGATGAATGTCAGTGCGTAGATGAATTCGTTCCAGGAGAGCGTGAAGGCAAAGATGCCGGCCGAGATCAGGCCGGGCACGGCAAGCGGCAGGATGATCTTGACGAGGATCTGCCAGCGATTGGCGCCGTCCACCAGCGCGCTTTCCTCGAGTTCGAAGGGGATCGATCGGAAATAGCCCATCAGTAGCCAGGTGCAGAAGGGGATGAGGAAAGTCGGATAGGTGAAGATCAGCGCCAGGCGCGAATCATAGATCCCGAGCTTGAAGACGATGAAGGCGAGCGGGATGAAGAGGATCGACGGCGGAATGAGATAGGCGAGAAAGATGACGAGGCCGATCTGCCTGGAGCCGGTGAAGCGCACGCGCTCGATCGCGTAGGCGCCGAACACCGAGGCGACGAGCGACAGCGCTGTCGACCCCACAGCCACCAGCATCGTATTCCACAGCCAGCCGGGATAGGATGTCTCGAGAAACAGGTATTTGATGTGGTCAAGCGTCGGGCCGACCACCCAGAAGGGGCTGTAGTTGTTGTAATCCGTCAGCTGCTCGTTCGGCTTCACCGCGGTGATCGCCATCCAGTAGAAGGGAAAGAGCAGCACGAAGACGAAGACGGCCATCGGCAGGTAGAGCATCACCACGCGCCGCGGCAGGCGGTTCAGGTAGCTCATGCCCTCGGCATTGTCGGTCAGGACCTCATCGGCCGTTTTGAGATTGGTCGACATGGTTCGCTCCTTAATCTTGTCCGCCCTGCTGCCATTTGCGGCGTTGCAGACCGAAGAAACTGAACATGATGGCGCCGAGCAGGAAGGGTATCATGGCGACGGCGATGGCCGCGCCCTCTCCGAGCTGCCCGCCCGGAATGCCGCGCTGGAAGGAGAGTGTGGCCATCAGATGCGTGGCGTTGACAGGCCCGCCCTTGGTTAGCACGTAGATCAGCTGGAAATCCGTGAAGGTGAAGAGCACCGAAAAGGTCATGACGACGGCGATGATCGGCGTCAGCATCGGCAGCGTCACATAGCGGAAACGCTGCCAGCTCGTCGCGCCATCGAGCGAGGCCGCCTCCTGCAGCGAGGCCGGAATCGTCTGCAGGCCGGCGAGCAGCGAAATAGCAACGAAGGGAATGCCGCGCCAGACATTGGCGACGATGACCGAGATGCGGGCATTCGTGGGATCGCCGAGGAAGTTGATCGGCGCGCTGATCAGCCCGAGCTTCATCAGCGACCACGAGATGATCGAGAATTGGGAATCGTAGATCCACCAGAAGGCCAGCGCCGAAAGCACCGTCGGCACCACCCAGGGCAGGAGCACGATCGCCCGGAAGAAGGATTTGAACGGAAGATGCTGGTTCAGGAGCAGCGCCAGCCAGAGGCCGAGAGCGAATTTCAGAGCCGAGGCGATGACCGTATAAAGGATGGTGTTGAAGACTGACAGCCAGAAAACCGCGTCATCGGCCAGGAATTCATAGTTCTCCAGGCCGATGAAAATGCCGTCCCGGCCGATCCGCGTGTCGGTAAAACCAAGCCAGACGCCGAGCCCCAAGGGATAAGTGAGAAAGCAGACGAGAAACACGGCGGCCGGCAGCATGAAGAGGAAGCCGAGCACGTTGTTGTTCTGCATTAGCGAGGGGCCGCGCTTATCCCCTGAGTCCAAGGTCGACATTGCTTGTCTCCAGATTGCATTCAGTCCTGATGCATGTCGCCCGGAAGTGTGCAGCGGTTCCGGGACGACGACATGCCTAAAAACAAGGAACTAAAGCGCGGCGCATGGATCAAATCTGATGTGACGCGCTTCAGAGGCTCGCGGCATGCCGGATATCAGGCATGCCGCAGGTCCCGGCTCCGGATCAGACGCGGTAGTAGCGGTTTGCCCGGCGTTCGGCTTCCTTCATCGCGTCCTCGGGCGACTTCTGGCCGGTGACGGCGGCGGCATACATGTCGACCAGCACGTAGTCGGCCATGGTCGCCGCCGAGGCGTAGCCGAGCGGCCCGGCATAACCGTTCGGACGCAGCTTTTCCGAGGCGCGCGCATAGGGCGCGTGAACCGGATCGGCAGTCCAGACCGGATTATTGGCGAAGGCCTTGAGGGGCTGGCAGCAATAGGCGCTGGAGCCCTGAATCCAGGCATTCATCTGATCGGCTTCCATCATGAACTTGATGTAGGCCTTGGCCGCTTCCGGATATTTGCTGTGCTTGAAGAGCAGCAGCGAGCTCGTCTGGAAAAGCTCGACGCTCTTGCCAACCGGCCCGATCGGGAAGTTCGTCGTGCGGATGTCCTTGGCGATCTCGGCGAGCTTCGGGTCGTTCTTGGCCGTGTAGTAGACCGAGACGCCGTTGGCGATCAGCGATACCTGGCCGGCGAGGAAGGCACGGTTGTTGTTGACATCCAGCCAGCTTTCCGTGCCCGGAATGAAGGTCGCGTAGAGCTCCTTGGCGTAGTTGATAGAGGCGAGCGTTTCCGGGCTGTTGATCGTCACGGTGCCGCTTTCGTCGACCATCTTGCCGCCATGGCTCCAGAGCAGCCAATGGGCGTAGTTGTTGCCGTCGCCGACCGCCTTGCCGTGCGGGAAGCCGGCGGGCGTGCCCTTTGCCTTCATCGCCTTGCAAAGCTCGAGGAAGCCTGCGGTATCGTTCGGGAATTCGTTGAAGCCGGCCGCCTTCACATGGCTGTCGCGATAGACGACGGCATTGCCGATTGTTGTCAGCGGCATGGCGATGAACTTGTCGTCGCGGGTGGCGTAACCCTTCAGGCCGTCATACCAGCCCTCGTATTTGTTGCCGAGATAGTTGCCGAGTTCAGTGAGATCGACCAGCTTGTCGGGATATTGGTGCGCGTCGTCGAACCAGCACATGATGAGATCCGGACCGGAGCCGACATTGGCCGCGACCGCTGCCTTCGGACGGATGTCCTCCCAGCTCTCCTTGTCGATACGCACTTCTACGCCCGTCGCCTCGGTGAACTTCTTGGTATTGGCGAGCCAGGCATCCTCATCGCCCTTCACGAAAGGCGTCCAGCGCAGCAGCCGCAGGCTGGCGCCGCTTTCCGGCGTGTAGGTCGGTTCGGCCTGCGCAAAGGACGGCTTGATGCCAAGGCCGGCGACACCGGCAACGGCTGCCGATGCAGCAAGAAATTCACGTCTCTTGATCGTCATGAGATTCCTCCTCATTGAAACAGCGGGAGCAATTCTCCGGCATTCACCTCCCGCTTGGTGAACGGCGGCCTGGCATCCCGGAGGCGTAAGCTCCCCTGGGAGGTTTGCGCTCCCGTGGGGCTCACCCCTCGAATGCTTGCGCTCCGGCGGAACGGAAGACTCCTCCTCTCCCCTTATCCCGCCGGATGGCGTCAGTCGGTCAATCTCATGCCGCCTTCGGCGTCGAAGAGATGCACATGCTTGGCGTCGATCGCCACGCGGATGGCTTCACCCGGACGGGCATCGACACGCTCGCGGAAGACGCAGCTGACATCGCTGCCGCCGAGGCGGACGGTCAGATGCGTCTCGTAGCCGGTCGGCTCGATTACCACGATCTCAGCCGGCAGCCCGTTGGCATCGAGCGAGATATATTCTGGGCGCAGCCCGTAGACGAGGTCACGGCCGATAGCGCTTGCCGGCGGATTGGAGACCGGCAGCCGCGTGCCGTTGGCAGCGACGAACTGGCTGGGGTTCTCCGGATCGAGCCTGCCGTGGATCATGTTCATTGCTGGCGAGCCGATGAAGCCGCCGACGAAGAGATTGGCGGGGCGGTCGTAAAGCTCGAGTGGGCTGCCGATCTGCTCGACGATGCCGTCATGCATGACGACGATCTTGTCGGCCATCGTCATCGCCTCGATCTGATCATGCGTGACGTAGACGGTCGTCGTTTTCAGGCGCTGGTGCAGTTCCTTGATCTCGGCGCGCATGGCGACGCGCAGTTTCGCATCGAGGTTGGACAGCGGCTCGTCGAACAGGAAGACTTCCGGATTGCGCACGATCGCCCGGCCCATGGCGACGCGCTGGCGCTGGCCGCCGGAAAGCTGGCGCGGATAACGGTCGAGCAGCTTGTCGAGACCGAGGATCCCGGCGGCATATTTCACCCGCTTTTCCGCTTCTGCCTTCGGCGATTTGTTGAGCATGAGCGAGAAGCCCATGTTCTGCTCCACCGTCATATGCGGGTAGAGCGCATAATTCTGGAACACCATGGCAATGTCGCGGTCCTTCGGCGGCAGCGTGTTGACGACGCGCCCGCCGATCCTGATCTCGCCGCCGGAAATATTCTCGAGCCCTGCCAGCATCCGCAGAAGCGTGGACTTGCCGCAGCCGGAGGGGCCGACGAGGATGACGAATTCGCCGTCGGCGATATCGATGTCCACCCCCTTGATGACGGGATGCGCGCCGAATGATTTCCGGACATCCGCGAATTGAACGTTTGCCATACTCCCTCCTCCCAGATCATGAGCACTGCATAACTGCATATAGGTCGCTTCGGCCGCAGCTGCAGGCCTTCTCACCCTCGCCCGACAAAGGGCATTTTTGTCGCCATGACAGTCATGGTCAGCACGTTGGCGCTGAGCGGCAGGCCGGCCATGTAGACGACCGCGTCGGCAATATGGGCCGGGTCGATCGTCGCCTCCGCGGCAATGCTGCCGTTGGCCTGCAGCACGCCGGCCGCAATTCTCGTCGTCATGTCGCTGGCGGCATTGCCGATATCGATCTGGCCGCAGGCGATGTCGAATTCGCGCCCGTCAAGCGCGGTGGATTTGGTCAGGCCCGTAATGGCGTGCTTCGTCGCGGTGTAAGGCGCGGAATTCGGGCGGGGCGTTGTGGCCGAGACCGAGCCGTTGTTGATGATGCGGCCGCCGCGCGGGGTCTGGCTCTTCATCAGCCGGAAGGCCTGCTGGGTGCAGAGGAAGGCACCGGTGAAATTGGCGGCGACGATCGCGCTCCACTGCTCGAAGGAAACCTCCTCGAGTGGCACTCCCGGCACAGTGACCCCGGCATTGTTGACCAGGAGGTCGAGCCGTCCGTATCTCTCCGAGATCGCGTCGAACAGAGCCCGCACCGAAGCGGGATCGCCGACATCGGCAGGAACCGCGAAAAACTCGGCCCCTGTTTCGCTGCCAAGATCGCTCGCCGCCTTCTCAAGCACATCGGCCCGTCGCCCTGAAATCACGACCCTGTAGCCGGCAGCGCCGAGTCCCCTTGATATGGCACGCCCGACACCGGTGCCGCCGCCGGTGACAAGCGCGATCCTTGCTTCTCCTCCCGCCGATATGCTCACGCAATCCTCCCGCCGAGTTCATCCTCGATATGCACCTGCAGAATTTCGTCGAAGCTCGTTTCCGCCGTAAAGCCGAGCGAAGAGGCTCTGGTCGCATCGAACTGAGTCGGCCAACCGGCGACGATGCGTTCAATCACGGGATCGGGCACGCGTTTGATGAGGGCGACCGCCTTGTCGCCGGCCACCCGGCGCAGAGCGTCGATCTCTTCGGAGACCAGCGCGGAAAGGCCCGGCATTGTGAGGTTGCGCCGCGCGCCGATCTTTTCGGTATCGATCGTCGCGGCATGGACGAAGAAGCCGACGGCCGCGCGCGGACTGGCAAACCAGTGCCGCACGCTGTCGCTGACCGGCAATATGGCTTCCTTGCCGACCAGCGGCTCGCGCAGAATGTTGGAGAAGAAACCGGAGGCCGCCTTGTTGGGTGCGCCGGGGCGCACGCAGATGGTCGGCAACCGGATGCCGATGCCGTCGAAGATGCCGCGGCGGGAATAATCGGCAAGCAGCAGTTCGGCGATCGCCTTTTGGGTGCCGTAGCTCGTCAGCGGCGTTGTGAAGAATTCGTCCGGAATGACCTCCGGGAACGGTGTGCCGAAGACGGCGATCGAGGAGGCAAAAACGACGCGCGGTACATAATCGCTCTTGAGGCCGAGCTGACGGATCGCATCAAACAGGGCGCGCGTGCCGTCAAGGTTGACGGCATAACCCTTGTCGAAATCTGCCTCGGCCTCACCCGACACGATGGCGGCCAGGTGAAAAATCAGATCCGGACGGCTTTCGATCAGCCTGTCGGCCGCACCGGCAGAGGCAAGGTCAACCGTCAGTGCCGTCGAGACGGGCCGAAGCGATGCCGGCACCGGCGGCTGAAACGCGTCCACCAGCGTCAGTCGACTGATGGGCCAGTCAAAAACCAGCGGCTCGCGTGCGATCTTTTCGACCAGCTTGCGGCCGACCATGCCGGCCGCGCCCAAAATCATCACATGCATTTCGGCTCTTCCTCCCGTCGGCCACTGTCATCGGTCAAGATCGCGCTGCCCGTCGTATTGTCCTTGGGGTCACTCCTGCCCGGCTCGCGACGCGATCTGAACCGGCCCGATCGGCATATGCCCGATCGAATTCAGATAGGTTTGCAACCTGCGGGTCAAGTCACCTTCCAAAGCCCTGCTCGTCAGCCCGCCAAATCCGACTCCATGACCATAGCTGGACCAACCTCCCGCATGGCTTCTTCTCCCGTTTCTGATCGGTGGTATCGATACCGGTATCGGTAACAGCGCCTATTTTTACCGTGCATGTCAAGTAGCGAGTGTTTTCCTTTTTTGGAAAAGAGCCTATGAGTCTGACGTTGCCCGCTGGCGAGGCAGTTCGACGATGGGGTCGGTGCGATGCGTAAATCCACACTGGAAGAGGTTGCCGCTGCGGCAGGCGTCAGCAAGATGACGGCATCGCGCGCTCTTCGCGGCGCCGCCGACGTCTCCAAGGAGACCCGCGAAAAGGTGCTTCAACAGGCCGAGCGGCTAAACTATGTCGGCAACCGGCTGGCGCTCTCACTGTCGTCGCAGCGCACCAATCTCGTCGCCGTCGTTGTTCCCAGCATGTCCAACATCGTCTTTCCCGAAATGCTGGCGGGCATTTCCGCGGGGCTGCGGGGATCCGGCATGCAGGCGGTGTTCGGCATCTCCGACTATGACATGGCGAAGGAACGGGAGATCATCCGCGACATGCTCTCCTGGCGGCCTGCCGCCATCATCGTGACGGGCCTCGATCAGCCGGCGGAAACGGTCAAAATGCTGCAGAATGCAGCCATTCCCGTCATCCAGCTGATGGACCTCGACGGCACACCGATCGATTTCAACGTTGGCCTCTCGCACGGCAAGGCTGGGGAAGAGATGGCAAAAGCGCTTTTGGCGGCCGGTCGCCGGCGGTTCGGTTATATCGGCAGCGCGATCGACAGAGATCTGCGCGCAGGCAAGCGGAAGGCCGGCTTCGAGAAAGTGCTGCGCGAGAGCGGCCTTTCCTTCGTGGACGAGCGGTTCAACGCCGCCTATTCCTCAGTGGCGCACGGCAAGCGGCTGTCGATGTCCATGCTTGCCGCGACCCGGGATCTCGATTGCATCTATTATTCCAACGATGACATGGCAACGGGCGGCGTCTTCGCATGCCTGGAACTCGGCATTTCCAGCCCTGCCGAAATCCTGATCGCCGGCTTCAACGGATTGGATGTTGCCAGTGCCCTCCCCGTCAGGATTGCGACCTCGATCTCGCCGCGGCGCCAGATGGGCGAAGCCGCCGCCGCGCTTCTGCTAGCCGCGAACAGCGGTGACGAAAACCGGATATGCGAAAAAGTAATTGCTTTCACTCCGGAGATCACCGGAGTCGATCGAGGTTAAAGGCCTCGCGTGCTTCAGGCGATTGAGCGCGTTCACTGGTCTCGACCGAGCTGTTTTACGAGATCGGCAAGCATTGCGGCCTGGCCCTTGAGAATCCTGATCTCAGCCTCTGCGATCGCAAACCACCCAGCGCGGTCGACCTCGGGAAAACTTTGGATCCGACCCGATCGCGGCGGCCATTCGATCTGAAACTCCGAACTCCGTACTTTCTCGACATCAAGCGTGACGTCCGCCTCCACCGACCAGACGACCACCACCTTTCCGCCAGGCTGGCGATATTCTCCGAGCGGGACGAAGCTTCCCTTGATTTCGACGCCAAGTTCCTCCTGCGCCTCCCGGATCGCTGCCGACAGTTCGTCTTCGCCGGCCTCGATCAATCCTTTCGGGATCGACCAGGCGCCCTCGTCCTTCTTTGCCCAGAAGGGACCGCCGGGATGAACGAGCAGGACCTCCAGCTTCCTCTCGCAAAGGCGGTAGATGAGAAGCCCGGCGCTACGGACCGGCATAGGCAACTCCCTCAATGATCATGGTCTTTCCTCGAGGACAACTTTCCGCGCGGTGGCGCGTTAGAGCTGACAGCCACACAGACGCGCGGAGAATATCATGCCCAAAGGATTTCGTTTCGACCTGCTTGCCAAGAGCGGCTATGTGGCGCGCGGTATCGTGTTCCTCCTCGTGGCGGGCCTCGCTCTCTTCTCCGGCGTTGCCGGGGGGAAGCCGGAAACGAAATCGGCACTTTCGACGCTTCTCGAACAGCCCTTCGGCCGCGTCTGGGTCGGGCTCATCGGCGTCGGACTTCTGGGTTTCGTCGCTTGGCGACTGGCGCAGTCGCTCGCCGACAGCGACGGCCATGGCCGCGACACTAAGGCCATCGCCATCCGCGCGGTTTTCTTCGGCAGCGCCGTTGTCTATCTCGGGCTTGCCGGATACGCGCTGGGGCACGCACTCTTCAGCGGCGGCGGAAGCGAAGGCTCGGGTGAGAAGGGATTGGCCCAGTGGATCATGTCGCAGCCGTTCGGCGCCTATCTTGCCATGGCCGTCGGTCTCGGCTTCATCATCGGCGGGGTCGTGACGGCGGCTAAGGGCATCACCAGGAAATTCGAGCGCTATCTCAGGCTCGCCGACGCCAGCGGCGTGGTGACCTCGGTCTGCGTCTACGGCCTCGTCGCCCGCGGCATCGTCTTTGTGATCACCGGAATCTTTTTCGCCTATGCAGGTTTTCGTGTTGACCCTGAGCAGGCAGGCAGCATGGCGGACGCGCTCGAATGGGTGAGACGGCTTCCTTTCGGCGCCATCCTCTATATCGCCGTGGCGATCGGACTGGCGGCCTTTGGGATCTATAACCTCGTCGAAGCGCGCTATCGCATCGTGCACAGCCCGTCCCTTGACGACGTGAAACATTCGATCCCCACACCTGGCCATTAGCAAAAACGGCGGCTTCCCAAGCAGGCGGGCTGCGCCATCTCTGTCAGATGATCTATTTTACCGGCGATACCCATTTTGCAGATCCCCGCGTCCTTCGCATCGACCGACGCCCCTTTCCCGACATGACGTCCCACGACGTGACCCTGATCCAGAACTGGAACGAAATCATTGGCCCGCAGGACGATATCTGGCATCTCGGCGACTTCATGTCGTTCCGCGGCGGGGACTGCGACCAGCTCCTTTCGATGCTGAACGGGCGGAAGCACCTCATCATCGGGAATAATGATCCCCCGGCGACGACAGAGGCGACGGGATGGGCAAGCGTTCAGCACTACAGTGAGATGACGCTGGACGATCATCTGCTGATCCTGTGCCATTACCCCTTCCGCACCTGGAAGAAGATGGGGAAGAAGTCGATCAATCTGCACGGACATTCCCACGGCCGCCTCAAGCCCCTGCCCCGCCAGTACGATGTCGGCGTCGATGCGCAGGGCCTCAGGCCGGTGTCGCTGCAAGCCCTGTTGTCAACGAAGCCGGGGTCATGATGCCGCTGAAAAGCGCTAAGCGACAGAACGAAATGAAGGCCTGGTTCTCTTCGCTGGCGCCGGTCCAGCCGACCGAGATGCTCGGCCTGTGGCGAGGTGCGGGCATACCATCGGATCACCCGCTCGACGGCGTTCTCGAGAACCTCGGCTGGTTCGGCAAGCGGTTTCACGCCGACATGCGCGCGGACGCCCTCCTCTTTCAGTGGCGGTCGGATCGGCTGGTGGCGATCGAACCCGGAATTATCCCAATCAGCCTGGCGATCAAGGCGGCGCCGTTCGGCCGCACTCGGATCGCCCGGAACTGGTTCTCCTATCTGCAGAAGGCACTCCGGGCGCGGGGCACGACCGCCTCGTTGAAGCTTCGGACGTTCGACAACGTCAGCACTGCTGCGATGGTCTACGACAGGCAGCCTATCGCCGACTATTTCCGCAGGATGGGAGATCACGAAGTGGCCGGTATGATGTGCGTCGATAATGATCCCCGTCGCTATTTCTTCAATCTCCGCAAGATCGAAGTCGTATCTCAGCGAGCCGTCCCAGATTGAATAAGGAGGCGGCTGCCCGATGCTGCCACGATGGCGCCAGCGCCTCGGCGCCGGGAACAATCTGCCGCGTTCGCCAGTTGTAAGGGCACGCTAGCGTGGGGGATATCATGCGTGCCGTCCTGATCGCGACTTTGCTCTCGCTCTCCTGCTTGCCGTCGAACGTAAAGGCGTCCGAGGCAGGGTTTTTGCAATCCTTGGCAGGTGACTGGAGCGGGGGTGGAATGGTGCTCACCAAGATAGGCGGCACCAATTTCAATGTCTCGTGTACCCTCAGATCAGATGCCAGCGCATCCGCCGTCTCGATGAACGGAAAATGCCGCGGCTTGGCGGTTTTCACCCGAAGTTTCTCGGCGAGTGTGAAGGCAGCCGGGCAGCGTTACACTGGCAATTACATCGGTCCATCGGGGCAGCCGTCCAAGCTTGCCGGCAGCAGGAACGGTGAAGCACTGAACCTGCGCGTGACCTGGGCGCGGATCGTCAATGGCGATCGAGACGCCACGCTGATGATTGAGAAAGTCGGGCAAGACAGGTTGCGACTGCAAACGGTTGACCGAGATCCGGCCTCGGGCGAGTCGGTCGTGACGAGCCGCATCGATCTACAGCGTCCCTCGCCAGCGAAGAAGTGAGGCGTCCTCCTCCTGATATGAAGAGGTTTTCCCGCCGCAGCGCCTTCAGTGCTTTTTGGCGTGATGGTCGCCTCGGTCGCCTTCCCCGGGCTTGGTGTCATTCTTTGCCCGCCGCCGCTTGTCTGCCGACAGCGAGCGGCCGACGTCGTCGGATTCCTTGAAGCGACCGCGATCGTCGCGGCGGACGTAGCGCTTGTCGGTGCCCGTATCTACCAGGTCACGTTTCGACATGATCGTCTCCTTTGCTGTTGGATTAGGGAAACGCACAAGATTCCAAAAGGATGCATGGCTCAGCTTCCAGAAGACGCCTCGGCGACGTTTTTGAAGACCATGCTTTAGGCGGCCATCCTGACAAGCGCATCGGTGAGCTTGCGGGTATCGTAAGGCTTGGAGAAGAAGACGCCGCGCTCGGGTAAAGCGCCCGCCTCCGGCTGCTTCATGCCGGAGACGATGATGATTTCCACCGGCGGCCAGCGGTCGCGGACAGCCTTTGCCAGCATCAAGCCATCCATGCTGCCCGGCATGTCGATATCAGTAAACAGGATCCGGATGCCGGGCACTCTTTCGAAAAGCATCAGCGCCTCGTCGGCATTGCGTGCCTCGAGCGCCTCAAAGCCTGCCTCCTCGACGATGGCGACCGCCATCATCAGCAGCAGAGCTTCGTCCTCGACCACGACTACCTTGGTTTTCATGTCTGGCTCGTATGCTTTTCGTCCCGGCTTGGAGGGTCAACTTCGCCTTTGGCAACCGGTTCCCCAATCGAAAATATTACTTCGAAGATGAGGCCTTCGGTCTGGTAGTCCACCCGGGATCGCGCCTGCGCCTTCGAAGGGAAGGCACGTTCTATGAGCACCGAGCCGAAGCCCTTTTTCGTCGGCGTCGAGACCGGCGGGCCACCGGCTTCCGTCCACAGAAGCTGGACGCGTCCATCCTCATGTTTCCATTCGATGGTGACTGTTCCATTTTCGCTGCCGAGGCTTCCATACTTGGTTGCATTGGTCGCCAGCTCATGAATCACGAGCGAGAGCGGCAGGGCGGTGTCTGCGGGAAGAACGACGTCCGGTCCTTCGAGATGAATGCGCTCGGCTTGCGAGGCGACATGCGCCCGCAGGGCTGCGGAGAGGATATCCCGAATGGGCGAAGCCGACCCCTCCCGCGACAGGATGAGGTCATAGGTGCCGGCGAGGGCTGCGAGCCGCTCGGCGAAGGAACTGTATCTCTCCGGATCGGACCGCGAGAAGGTTTGTCTGGCAATCGCCTGCACGAGCGTGAAGCCATTCTTGACGCGATGCGCCAGCTCACGGACGAGCAGGCTTCGTTCCTCCTCCGCCTGCTGATTTTGGCGCCTGCGCTCTTCGAGTTCATCGAGCAGCCGATCGAAGGTTGCGCCGACCTGCCCCAGCTCGCCCGGTCCCTTCATGCCGGTCCGCGCCGTCGTCTGACCGCTGCGCCAACTTTCCATCACATCCGCGATCCTGGAGATCGGTATCAGGATGAAGCGGTTGCCGATAAAAATCGCGGCGAGGAAGGCGAAAAGCGCGCCGCCGATGATGGCGAGCGTATTCATCAGCGTCGCCCGGTCGATCGGCGCGAAGGCTTCCGCTTTCGAGAAGCCGGCGCTGACATAGAGTGGGTTGGAAGGCAAGGCTATCGGGCGATAGCCGACGATATGCGCTGTTCCGTCCTGGCCGGTCATCTCGATGACATCAGGCTGTTCGGCGTGGATCAGCCGCTGGTATTCCTCGGGCATAACCGTACCGACGAACTGTTCGGGAGAGGGAACGTGCGCAATGATAGTCCCTTTGGCGTCGGCGAGCGTCACCGCATTGCCGGGAGCAACACCGCGCTCGGTGATGCGGTTCTGCAGCCAGTCCAGCCGAATTCCGCTGATGATCATCGCCTTGATGCTATCGCCTTCCATCAGCGGCATCGCGAGCGGCAACACCGGGCGATCGGAAAGGCGGCTCTGCGTATAGGTGCCGACGACGAAGTCTTTGGTCTCCAGAGTCTGCCGGAAGTAATCGCGGTCGGAAAACACCACGCCCGGGGGAAAAGCCATGCTTCCGCAGATCGGCCGCCCATCGAGACCGGCGACGAAGATGGTGCGGATGTTGGGGATGCTTTCGACAACCGACTTCAGTGCATCGTTGCAAGCCTGGACGTCGAGGTGCCGGACGGAAGGCATGGCGGATACGGCGACGAGAAGGGCGTGCAGACCCTCGATGATCCGTTCGACTTCCGACGAGGCTTGCCTCGCCGCCTGCGCCGCGGAGGCGCGCACTTCCTCGTTGCGCTGGTGGCGGAGCGCGACTTCGTTGTAGACGAGCATCGCAACCACCGGCGCCAGCGCCGCGACCGCAACTGCAACCAGTTTGAGCCTCATCCTGTCCCCTTTCGGAAAAGGGTTGGTAGCATGAGCGAGACGATCCGGCCCAGACCGCGCGCGCAATCTTGTTTACAAAATATCAACATACGAATCCCGATGCGGGTACGTAAGCCTTGCCGGGCTTTGCATCGCGGCTAGTTAAATCAAAGATGAGTGATGCCAAAAGCACTTCCTCTGAAACCTCTCCAGCGGGGTGTGTTCCGCCACGGCCGCTGTCTGGCGCAATGGCGGATGAGGTCGAACGTCTTTTATCGGGCCGAACCCGCGATATCCGACTGACGGGCGAGCTGCGCCGCCGTTTTGACGAAAGGCTGTGGCGGCAGACCGCGAAGGTCATCCGCTCCTGGATGATTTGGGTCGCATTCGTCGATGTTCTGACGCTGGCGCTGAACGCACTCCTGCTTCCCGGGCAGATCGTTCTGTCGATGATTGCCCCCGCCTGCCTTTTGCCGCCGGCGGCAATCTTGACCGCGGTCGTCTGGAACAAGCCGCGGCCGGCGGCCGTTCAGCGGGCGTCGCTGCTTGTGGGAATGTTCCTTATTCTCCTCTCGGTCGGGCTCGTCGGCGTTTATGCCGGCGGCGAATTTTACGAGCGGCATTTGAGCATCATGTTGTTCGTCGCGACGAGCGCAATCACCATCTTCAGCGTACCGCTGGCCTGGACGATTGCAATTGCCTGTTATGCCCTTTGTCTCTACTTCATCCTCCAATGGTACAACCCGCTCTTGGAAGCGGGCAGTGTCGTCGCCGCGACCCTGTTCTTTTCCTGTGGGATCATCGCGACGGTGGTCGCCAGGCGAACGATGAACATCCTGGCGCAGAAGACATTTCTTCTGGACTGCAGGGATCAACGCCGTGTCGCGGAGCTGGCCGACGCGAACGCCCGATTGGAGCGGCTGGCCCGAACCGACCCGCTCACCGGGATCGCCAATCGCCGTTGGATGATGGAAACGCTCGAGGGCCTCTGGCGCAACGGCCGCGAAACTGGCGTCGCCATGCTGATGTGCGATATTGATCATTTCAAGGGGCTGAACGATAAGCTCGGCCATGGCGAAGGCGATCGCTGCCTCGTCAAGGTTGCCGGCATCATCCAGAGCTGCGTGCGCGCAGATCGCGATCTTGTCTCTCGACATGGCGGCGAGGAATTTCTCATCGTGCTTCCTGATGTCGATGAAGAAGAGGCCGTCGCGGTCGCCAGGCGAATACGTGAAAGCGTGGAAGCGGCCGCCCTGCCGAATCCGGCCTCCAGCGTTGGCCCCTCGGTGACGCTGAGCGTCGGGGTGGCGTTCAAATCGGCACTCGATACGGATGTTTCGTTGGCCAATCTCCAGCACGAGGCCGACATGGCGCTTTACCGCGCCAAGGAAGCCGGACGCAACCAGGTCTCGATCTTTCGTCGTCCGCCTGCTGCCGCCGGGCAGACCGCCGCGCGACGTCAGGGGTAGCGGATAGGCAGATCGATCAGAGCTCCTTCCCCCGAACGATCATCCAGCCCGCAGCCACATAGTCGACGGTCGCGGGAAGGCCGGCCCTATGGCCAGTCGGGTGATTGAGGTCATCGGATCACCAGGATCAATACCATCGCGATGGCGGAGATGAAGCCGGTGACGCTCAGACCGAATGTCAGATATTCGGCTGTCTTTTGCCCGTGATGGCCAAGCTCCACGTTTCCAAGCACAGCCGCGAAGCCTCCGGCCAACCAGCTCGCCAACGTCAATATGCCAAGGAGAAGCGCCCAATGTGCTGCTGTGTCCATCGTCTTGCTCCCGTTACGGCTACTTTTCCTCGCAAGGGAAACGCTCCTGCGCGTCTGATCAGTAACCACATAGCTGCCGTTTTGTTTCCGTGCGGTATCTGCAATTCGTCCAAAGCCGCCAACTAGTTCATCGGCCATCAGCAGTCGTGTTTTCAGCAGATCTCTTGGATTCTCCTTCGGTAACCAGTCGGGGAAACAATCTGGCCCTCAATGAAGGCAGCGATCGTCTCAAAACCACGCCCGTTGATCGCCATCAGCCGAGAAACGAAATTTCGCCCCCCGGGCGTCAGGCGTCCTCCGAAAGCGCGGAAAACTCGCGGGCTTTCAACGTAGACATGGGAATTCTCCTGGGTGAGATCCTATGGGAGCGACCCGGCGCCGAACGCGCCGGGTCGCTGTGTTAGGCTGTCTTCAGGGCCGGAACCGCGCGACGGTCGAGAGCGCCGCTCAACACGGTCAGCAACAGAGCGATGACAACCAGGATGGCACCAACCCAAGGGGTCGCACCGAGGCCAAGCGGCGATTCAACCACCAGGCCGCCCAGCCATGCGCCGATCGCGATGCCTAGGTTGAAGGCGGCAATATTGAGAGCCGATGCGACGTCCACGGCACCCGGACGGTGTTCTTTGGCCAGTTTGACGACATAGAGCTGGAGGCCGGGCACGTTGCCGAACTGAAGGAACCCGAGCGCAGCAAGGGTGACGATCGCCAGAACCGGCAAGGCCGCGGTAAAGGTCAAGATGACAAGTACAATGGCCTGCAAGATGAACAGACAGATCAATGCCTTGACCGGGTTAAGGTTGGCGATCCTGCCGCCGGCAATGTTGCCGATTGCGATTGCGATGCCGTAGAGAACCAGAATAAGGCCGACGCTCTCCTCGGAGAAGCCGGTGATTTCCTGCAGGATCGGCGCCAGGAAGGTGAAGGCGACGAAGGTTCCGCCGTAGCCAAGCGCTGTCATTGCGAAGACGATGAGCAGACGACCGGAGCCAAGAACGCGAAGCTGATCGAGCAGGCTTGCCGGCGGCGCCTTCTTGAGCGTGTGCGGCAACAGGGCGGCAATGGCGAGGAAGGCGATGACGCCGAGTGCGGCAACGGCCCAGAAAGTCGCGCGCCAACCGAGGATCTGGCCAATATAGGTGCCGAGTGGCACGCCCGTGATGATGGCAACTGTCAGGCCCATGAACATCATGGCAATGGCCGAAGCGCGGCGGTTCTCCGGCACGAGATCGGCGGCAATGGTCGAGCCGACCGAGAAGAACACGCCATGGGCGAAGGCGGCGATCACCCGGGCCACAAGCAGCAGATCGTAGCCCGGCGACGACGCCGCGATTGTATTGCCAACGATGAACAAGGCCATTAGGCCGAGCAGCAACGGCTTTCTTTCGATTTTGGCAGTGAGCGCCGTCAGGATCGGCGCGCCAAAGGTGACGCCGAGCGCATAGACGCTGACGATAAGCCCGGCAAGCGGCAGGGTAATGTTGAGGTCTGTGGCAACGGTCGGCAAAAGACCGACAATCACGAATTCTGTGGTACCGATCGCATAGGCCGCGATCGTCAAGGCTAAGATTGCTAAAGGCATAATAAATTCCTTTCCGCTCGCCGTTGAAGGTGGCGGCTGCAAAGACAGCAGCGCTGCCAGACGAAGTTGTTGACCGCAATATGATTGCACGGGACTTTTGTGATAATCGGCAATATTGAGGAAACAGATGTGAATCGAATTCACAGGACAACACGATGGATAATCGCACTGGTGAAATGGAAGTATTTGTAAATGCGGCGGAATTGCAGAGTTTTTCGGCGGCCGGACGGCGCCTGAAACTTTCGCCATCGGCGGTGAGCAAGCTTGTCACCAGGATTGAGGACCGGCTCGGGACCCGACTGCTCGTCCGCTCAACCCGCACGATGACGCTCACGCCGGAAGGCGAAATTTATCTGGAGAGAGCCCGGCGAATCCTGGGCGACATTGCGGAGACTGAACGGATCATCGCGTCTGGCAGAAAAGTCGCGCCGCGAGGGATTCTCAGGGTCAATGCCTCCGTTGGCTTTGGCGAACGCTATCTCCTCCCGCTCGTCCCGAAGTTCCTCAAACTCTATCCCGAAGTGCAACTCGACATATCACTTACGGACGGCGTCATTGGCTTGATCGAAGAGCGGACCGACATTGCGATCCGCTCCGGCCCCATGGAAGATTCGTCACTGAAAGCCCGGAAACTCCTTGAAAGCCGGCGCGTCATTGTTGCATCTCAGGCCTATCTGGATGCCCATGGCATACCAAAGACACCGGCCGATCTCGCTGGCCACAATTGCCTGACTTTCAATTTCCGCCGAACGCTCAACGAGTGGCCCTTTCGAGCGCCGGGATCGACCGAGATGTATCGGTTGCCCGTATCCGGCAACAGCGCGGTCAACAGCGGAATGGCCATACGCAGGTTGTGCCTTGCCGGCGTTGGTTTGGCTCGGATCGGCCAATTTCATGTAGAGCCAGAGATCGACTCTGGATTACTCACCCCCGTGCTGGAAGAATACAATCCTGAAGACATCGAATTGATCCACGCAGTATTCGCCGGGTACGAGCACCTCGCAGCCCGCATTCGCGCTTTCATAGATTTCCTTGCGGAAAATGTCGGCAAAGATCGTTCGCCGGAACAGGTCATCTGAAACTCTAGAAAGGTAAGGTGCAAATACATGGTCCACCCTAAAATACGGTATCAAGCCTGAGCGCTTTGCCCAGCTGCCGAGTGGCGACGTCCGCCGGTCTGTTCTCGCGCATCTCGGCCGACCCAATCTCAGGCCTGTGCCGAAGCAAGTCGATTGTGCATTCTCGAGCGGCCGATAATCCCACCGACGCCCATCCGTCGCTTGCCCTAAACCCTGACGATACGCTTGCCGGGATTTGGACCCCTTTCCGGCGCGGGCTCCTTTCTGTTGATTGGCGCCACCTCTGCTGCCCTATTTCAAGCGAGGGGAAGACAACGACCGGTAGTTGGATGTCTGTCACGGTACGGGCGATCCTCTCGAGTGTCCGACCTACCGCACGTCAGCGGCTTGACTCGCGGCTTTCTGCCGAGGTTGCGGGCATTCCTTTCACCGCAGATTTCAAGGGCGCTCGTCAACGTGGACATAGACTCGAGGGAGTTGGTCGGAACCTTGGCGATGTCCTGAATGGCCGCGTTCCTTGTGGTAAAACCCGTCAATGTAGTACGAAGTCAAGCCGATCAAATCGCTGGCCGCTGGCGGTGGAAGGACTTGAGCGGCCCTGCCGCTTTAAAGTGGGTGATCCCTCACGGCAGGGTGGGTGCCCTGGCTAACAGAACGGACACATAGGCCCTGGTGGATCAAGCAAAATCGCCCGAATGTGCGAAGCGCCAAAGGCGGGCATCGGACAGGCAGCCGGTTGACGCTCGCCGCTTCCGACCCCATCTGCTCCGGTATGCCCAACACGAAGACGAAAAATAAGAGCGATGATCCCGAGCTGATCAGGGAGTGGTCACTCCCCGTGGAGGCGACGCTCGGATCGGCTGTCAGGGTGAAGGGAATCCTGCAGGAGATCCGGTCCCGCCTGCCCCCGGCGGTCAGAAAGTCGCTGGATGTGCAGTCGGGCGAGCTTACCCTCGTCATGCCGGAGACTTCGAAGACGGCGTTTCGCGCGACCTCGTCGATTGTGACCGAAGCCCTCCAGAACATTTCAGACCTTCGGATCATCCCTCGCGAGATCGAGGACATCCTAACGATCACGGCCTCTGAAAGGATGCGTTGGCTGGAGGATGGGCGTCTTCCGAGCGCTGGAACGAGAACCGTCCGGCTGCAAGGCCGAGCGCGACGGATCACCTTCCACGTATTTGATCCACGGGTTGTAGAGGATCTGCTCGACCGCGGGGCCGTGGACGAATGGCGCGAGCAAGACGCGGTGGTGAAAGCGGAAAACCGGCGACGCGCCGCCTATCAGGCGAAGCTGACGCGTTCACTGAAAAAACAAGAAAAAGTCAAACAAGCTGATGCGAACGATGACGACCCCGCGACCGGGCTGAGCGGTTGGGACGAGTTCGGGAACGAAGGCCTGCTGCGGTAGGATTGGCGGCGTTCGCATCGCAAAATGATCGCAGGAGTTACC